>DAPW01000013.1 GCA_002502245.1 Methanoregula sp. UBA154 | reverse complement strand
AAACACCGCACTGCCCCGGGCCGTGCCCCGGCGGGGCGCTGAGGCACGGCGTACGGGGCTCTCGATCGGGCACACTGTTTTCCTGTATCACCGTGCCTCTCTTTTTATTATTCCAGCGAGCATACTCCCGGCAATGCAGGTCAACTGGCGGTGGATCCAGGCGGCGAGGAACACGTACGCCGTGCTCTACGCCGCGTGCGAACAGGACGGGTTTCTCCTGCAGCCGGTTGATACCCCTTCGGACGATGTGACCTGTTACAGCCTCAACTCGATCAATGCGGCCGCGTACCGGGACGAGATTGCGGCTGCGGACTGTCTCACTATTGTCGGCGGCCCGCATGCCACGGCCTGCCCGCGGGAGGTGGCCATGTATGCGGATTATGTCGTGGTCGGGGAAGGGGAGTACACCCTGCCGCGTCTCCTCGAGAACCTCCGGAACGGGGGAGACGGCCGGATCCCCGGGGTGAAGACCGGGGATTTTTACCAGCCGGCAACAGCGTGCGTCCGGCCCGATGCCTACCCGGCGTTCTCGGAGATGAAGGGGTATGTCGAGATCACCCGGGGGTGCCCGCATGCCTGCGGCTACTGCCAGACCCCGCAGATCTTCGGGCACGGCATGCGGCACCGCTCGATCGACGATGTTGCCCGCTTCGCCAACCGGCACGAACAGTCGCGGTTTGTCTCCCCCAATGCGTTTGCCTATGGCTCGGACGGGCTCCACCCCCGCTGGGACAGGATTGAACACCTCTTCTCAAAATGCCGGCACCAGGTCTTCTTCGGCACGTTCCCGAGCGAGGTCCGACCGGAGTTCGTCTGCGATGAGTCGGTCTCGCTGGTCACGCAGTACTGTGCCAATACAAAACTCCATTTTGGCGCCCAGTCGGGGAGCGATGACGTGCTTGCCCGGCTCCACCGCGGCCATACCGTTGCCGATGTGCTCCGTGCCGTTGACCTGTGCCGGGAACGCGGGCTCACGCCGGTGGTTGATTTCATCGTCGGGCTCCCGTTCGAAACGGATGACGACCAGCGTGCAACCCTCGGGCTTATCCGCGAGGTCTCCCGGCACGGGATCATCCATGTCCACCGCTTCATCCCCCTGCCCGGCACCCCGCTTGCCGGCACCGTTGCGCGTGACCTGCTTCCGGAAGCGGAAAAAATGCTGGGAAAACTCGCTCTCCGGGGAAGACTGACCGGATCGTGGAACGATCCTGCGGTAAGGTTTTTTAGACGCCCTTCAAATGATATACCATGAAAGATGTGCTATTGATAGCAGATCTCCATGGTCAATTCGGTAAAATTGATTCATTTCTGGAACTCAATCCGGAAGCGGTATTTATTGCAGGCGATATTACGAATATGGGTCCGGTTGACGCGGTCGATGACGTGCTCTCACGCATCGATGTGCCGTGTTTTGCAGTGCCCGGCAACTGCGACCCGCGTGAGATCATCGAGATACTCGAACACTCTGATGCCGTGTCTCTGCACGGCCACCAGATGAACCTGGGCAAAATGACCCTCGTTGGTGTCGGCGGGTCCAACCCGACCCCGTTCAACACCCCGTTCGAGCTGACCGACAAGCAGATAGATGACGTGTTGCACAGCGCGATGAAAAAGATGGAGAAGACGGTCCATAACGTCCTCCTCTGCCATGCCCCTCCCTACGAGACCCTTGACAAGCCGGCGGGAGAGCACGTGGGAAGCCAGAGCATCCGGAGGCACATGAAGTCCTTCGATCTCGTGTGCTGCGCCCACATCCACGAGGCCCGGGGTATCATGGAAGTTGACGGTGTCAAGATCGTCAATCCCGGCCCGGCAATGGACGGCCACTGTGCCATGATCCACTTCGGCACAGAATCAAGGGATATAAAGATCGAGCTGCTCACCGTGTAACGGGGAGAGTTCTCTTTTTCATCTCTTTTCACGACCCGTGCAGTGAGCGGAGCGGATTTTGTGCTTTTAAAAAGAAATCCATCTGTCAATTCGTCCGCTCCCCCTTCCAGCGCCCGTCCCGGTAACCCTCAGGGAAATGTCGTGTCAGATGTCATCGGACGAAAACAGTGTTCTGACATATGCAGCATGTTCAAGGAATCCGGACTGAATAGACTCACGAGCATAATACATTCCCCTTCATCCTTTTTGCATCTGCCCGCTCTCCGGCATAGCCGTTGGCGGAGAATGAACTTCGCGTTTACATCCGGTAAAGCCACAGCTCACGTTCTCCCGTCGGCGCAGATAAACGCCCTGAGAAAATAATTATCCCCTATAAACTCAAAATTATTAAGATAATGTGGAAACCTCAACCCATTTTCCTTATTCTGGTTGTGATCGTATGCATGTTCTCGGCTGGCTGCGTGCAGTCGCCAGCGAATAGTGCTGTGACCCCGACCTCTCTGGCAACGACCGTGCCCACGCCGGATCCTGCAACGCCCGTCCCCACCGCGGTAGAAACAAGTACTCCCCAGGAGGTCGTAACGATTATCCATTACGTATCCCCCACCAGGGACATCAGGGCCTCTGAACTCCTGTTCGCGCTCCAGGTGCCCGTTGAATGGAATGTCTCGACCACCCGGCTCATACGATCGGATACCCCGGACTACCGGACCGACCTCGTTGCCGGCAATGTGTTCAGTATCCATAGCTATTACTTCTCCCCGGACAAGGACCGGGCGTTCCGCGACCAGTTCCGGCAGTGGTCCCCGACGCCCACGGAGACCACGGTGACGATCAACGGTATCACCTACGACCGGTTTGAATCGGCAGGCGATGGGAGGACGCAGGTCGCCTACATCGTCCGCATGAACAGCGCAAACGAACGCGGGTATGTGAACGTGCTCGTCTTCACGGCGCGTGACAGTAACCGCTTCGAAAAAGAGGATTTTGAAACGGTCGTTGCATCGTTCCGGTACTTCGGTACGGACGAGTTCAAAACCATGCCGGGCGAAGAGATCCCCTTGTATGACCTGTCGGGAAATGTCCTGCCCTGTGACCCGAGGACCGGGCGTTCCCTGGCCTGGGGCGAATGGGAAGGAGATTCCTCCGGAGATCCTTCCGGTGGAGATTCCTCTGGTGATGATTCTTCGGATGACGATTCCTCCACAGACGATTACCCGGACTGCCCGTACGCCTGATCAGCGAACAAGCGGGCCGATGAATCCTTTTTTTCCTTGGGAATCTTTTTTTTTAGAACCGGGTATGTACCAAGGAGGTTCATACCACAACGATGAAAATCGGAGAAGAGATCATGCTTTTCATGAGGGTTCCCCGCATCAGGGCCCCTCCGGGGCACGGCGGGGCAGATTACCGGAATCGCGAATGAACCGTTCATGAAAGCCGTTGCGGGGGCGCCCCGTCGGGGGCGGCGGCACATATCATAATCGGGGGTATGGGGGTCTCAACCCCCATCATCGATTCCTAAAAGGAAGCGATTTTCAGAGAAAATCATTCAGCTACCCGACGTTCCCGGGACATCACTGCGTGCCGGCAGACTTCCCGGCGAGGAGCAACTCGAGGTAGGAGGCGAGGATCGGTTCTCCGTTTACCCCGATCTCCCGGGCAATCCGCTCGATCTGCTCCGTCGGGTTATCGGCCTCGTTCTCCGCCATCACCTCGATCTCGGCAAAGGTGCCGAGCCCGTCAACCGTGTCGAGCGATACCACTGCCGTACCCAGCCGGTAGTTCTCCCGCCACTTGTTGACCTCAATGGTTCTGGTGAATCCCAGGCGGAGCAGCATGGTCTCGAACACTTCCCCGGACTCAACGGCAGTGTTCAGCTCTTCGCGTGCCTTGAGTCCGAACGTCTTCAGTTTGGGCCCCTTGTACGTGACCACGGCATGGTCACCGGTATACCGGACCCGTACCGCCTCGTCAGTGATGCCGAAATCCCGGTGCGGGGCATTATAAAAAATATCGTGCTCATGCACCTTTTTTTCGAACTGTGCACCCTTCCGCACGAGCTGCCCGCGGACCGGGTCAAGCAATGGGATCTGTACCTTGAGTTCAACTTCGAGCATGGGTTGCCACACCTTTTATCTGTCTTGATGAGGACTTAATATAGTCAGGTGAATCATGGCAATCAACGAAGGAGATTTTATCCGGCTGAGCTATTCCGGCAAGGTCGGGGACAGTATTTTCGATACCACCAGTGAGGACGAGGCAAAGAAGGCCGGCATCCACAGCCCCAATGCCGTGTACGGCCCGGTCACGATCTGCGTCGGCCAGAAGCACGTCATCCTCGGTCTCGACGAGGAACTGGTCGGCAAGGAAGCCGGCACTGAAGGGAGCGTTACCGTAGCGCCCGACAAGGCGTTCGGCGAGCGAGACCCCAAGCGTGTGAAGTCCTTCCCGAAGAACCAGTTCAAGGAGAAGCCCGTCCGCGGTATGGCCGTGAAGCTCGAGGAAGAGGGCGAAGGAACGGTTGTCGATGTCATCGGCTCCAAGGTCATCGTCGATTTCAACCCGCCCCTTGCCGGCCAGACGCTCACGTACGATTACCAGATAGAAGAGCTGGTCACCGAACCCCTCGACCAGCTCCGTGGGATTGTCCGGCTCTATGCCGGCAGGGACATGGAGATCGCACTGGAGGACGGGAAGGCGACCGTCACGCTCCCCCCCGGCATCAACTACGACCGCCGCTGGCTCCTCTGGCGCGGGCGGATCATCCACGAGGGCTTCGAGATGATCAACGGCATCTCGGAGATTGTTCTCGTTGAGACGTTCAGGAAGCCGGAGAAGAAGGAAGAATAACTTTTTTCTGAGTTTTTTTGCCCTGTGGAAACGGGCATGAACAACTGAGTTCAATCCCGAAGGATGAACATTGCCGGACTGTCCGATAATTCCGAGTGCTTCCCGTCCCGGGGCCTCGTTCCGGAACGCCGGGGCGGTGTGCTGTTTTCCCTTCTCGTTATCGGCAAGGTAATTTACCATTGTCCCTCCGATTCATTGCGCAGTACCCTCTTTACTTCCAAATCACTGTCGGATACAGGGCGTCTTTACGATTTACAGCACGTCGGTTACACTTCCAAAAAAGGATCTGTTACTTAATCACATCAGCGTCTCTAAATAATTGATAAAATCATCGATCATAGTACATATCTCCCGCTGGGCATCCGGGTCCTTGATCCAGTCGTCCCCTGGTTTCCCACCCATACTCCCGTCAGCCTTCGCTCTGATATTAGACTGTAAGTATTGAATCATCCCGTTATATTCTTCATCGGCCAACATGTCATTGAGTGCATTGAACATATTTGCGAGTGCATTCTTATTTTGATCAGCTTTTCCCTTGAATGCAGAATCAGGTAAGTTCTGAATATATGAATCCAGATATTCCTGCACCTCACCTGCATCGGCAACATGGACCGGTATCGTACTGATGCTGCTTTCCGTATCATCCGTGATCGTCAATGTCACTGTGAAGTCTCCGGAAGTCTGGTAGGTATGCGTCAACGTTGTCGACCCTGTTGCATCGGGTGCATCGTTCTCTTCAGTGATGGATGCTGATGTAACAGTCCCGTCTCCGAAATTCCACTCTCCCGTGTGAGTATCTAACCAGCCGTGGTCGGTAAAGTCCGCGTCAAACTGAAGCTCATGGACAGCAGGCAGGATGAAATGAAGATTTGGCTGCGTCATGGCTATGGGACTCACTTCAGGAGCGGCATTATTCACCGTCACGGTAAACGAAGCCGTTCCCACACCCCCGTCATCGTCGGTGACAGTCACACCGGCAGTATACGCGCCATCATCGCCATAGGCATGGGGAGCAGAACCCGGGGCAGTCCCATCGCCGAAATCCCACAGCAGGGTGTGCGTATCCGCTCCCGGATCCGTGATCTCATAAAGCAGATTTACGGTCTCCCCTTCATCCGTCAGAATATTCCCGACAGTGATCGAGGGAGGAACATTCAGTATTGTCATCGTCGTTGTATCGATATCACTTGCCCCTATTGAGTCTGTGACTCTCAGTTGAATAGTACCCGTGTAATCATCAGGTCGTGAGATTACTATTTTATCCCCATATCCATCATCAAATTCTCCGTCGTCATCGAGATCCCAGGCATACGATTCAATCGTCCCGTCTGGATCCATAGATCCTGTTCCATCCAAATAGAAATAGTCGCCTTCATTCATCGTGTAGGGACCACCCGCATCTGCCACGGGCGGCTGATTGAGGATTATCGGACTCAGGGCATCGAGTATCTTTGGTCGATAACCCCAGTAATGACCTGCCTGATTGGGGTGCATTGTTCCGATCATATCTCCCTGATAATAAAACGATTCAGATAACCGCCTGAACCATTGCTGATCTGAACAGTAACCGTGTAGATAATATCCCTCATCAATTCCGTCGATGTACTGCCAGCCGTTCGCGTCGGCCCCTGCCTTAACCGCGTTATTGAGAGATTTTATGAGTGTTTGTTGAGCCCACTCTGCTTCATTTTCATTAAAGAATGACATTAATACGTCAGTTGCATCCCCTCCTAATGGGAAAAACGGGTTTAGCGTGACCCAATTATGACAATACTCACCGGTTTCCGAGGTTGTGGGATCGGGATATTCAGTGATAAAGATCCGATCCACATTGAATCTTTTGTCGATATCGGCATTCATCTGGGCATATAGTCCCCCATCGGGATTGTTCAAGGCATCCAAAGCTGTTGAAATTTTCTCCAATAATTCCGTATCCGTTGTGACATCACCAGGGAGGAGAGCGTTTTCGACTATCTCTCCGAAGTAAACATCGTTCCCTCCGATGGAGACCAGTAACATGTCAATGGACCGTGCGTTTTCATCCTTGCATAGTGGATCATTGGGATCAGCTGATGGACAGAGTGTTTGAGCGATTTGCCAGGTTTGGGGCGGGAGATCGATATAGGCGCAGGGCGGATTTTGACACAAGGGGGCTTCGCCACCAATATACGGGCCTATTACCCCTACAGGGATCTTCGAACCCGTACAGGCGAACGAGAGATAGGTGATACTGCTGTGGGGATCAGCCGCCTCAAGTTCCATGGCTGCCTGCGCAGCTCCTGCGGATGCCGATCTGTGACACCGCTGGTCCTGCCACTTGTATCCCGTTACACATGCGTGCCCTATTGTACACATCCCGAAAATATCCGGATTCCCTTCCCCGGACGCGTATGATTCGCCTATAGATACTATTAACCAATCCTTGACATCGATGGTTTTTGTGATAGTAACTGGATCATTCGGGTTATCTGCATCCCAAACGGTCAAAGACAAATCATGCATGCCTAACTCATCAATCCATAAGGTTGTAACAGGACTCATAACCTCAAGCGGAATACCATCATCTACTGTCCATCGATAGTGTTCTGTGTTACCTGTGACACCAGTTGCATCCACATCGACAAAATAATACTCAGGATTGACATACGATTGATCGTATGTTTCTGAATAGGGATCGTAATGGTAGTTCACAGTACCATCCGGATTCAGTTCACCAAACCGATCCTTCATGCTCCACGTGAAATCCAAATTCTCCACTGCTGCACTTACCGGTTGAAAGACCGTAATACAAATAATCAGAACAAGCAATGCAATGAGCAATTCAGGTTTTTGTTTCATTTTAACCATGTCATTTACCCTCCAGCGTATAATCAGGTACAAGTGCTCTGGTATGGGATGGAACCCTGTGAGATCCCGGAATACTGAAAAGTGATATACTGAAAGCTGTCGCAGAGCAGTGAATGATGCAATAATCTTATACATAAACCTATGCACAGCCTGTTTTGAAAATAAATTGACCGGTGCTGATGCAATCCCACAGTGACGGCTCCTCGCGATTTCATGTGGGTAAATTAAACTCCAGTTGCCCGAGTCTCAAGCAGATCATACGATGAAATATTCCATGGATCAATAATTCCGCGGCGTGTACTGCAGCCGGAACAGTTTCCCTTCGCTCTCCTTTCACCACCGCGATCAACGCCATGGTCGTTCCCTGATCCCCAAACGACCGGGAATGGCTGTGCATTTCTTCGGACGGTAACGGGCAGCTCCCCGGGTACGGGGTTATCCCTTCCTCCCCAGCGCCATGCCGTCATCGTAAACCCGCTCCATCCGCCTTTTTTAAAAGGTGCCGGGACAAAGTAGTATCATGGACAGAACCTCCCTCTTCATACCCGGCCTGGTGCTCCTCCTTGCCGCCTGCCTCCTCGTGGCAGGATGCTCATCACCCGGTACGGACGATACCCCGGCCGCACCAGCGAACAGCCCGCAGTTTGCTGCCGGTGATATTGTCAGGAACCCGGCGTCCTCTTCCGAAACTGCATGGCTGGTCACCGGGTATGATGCTGCTTCTGACAGGTATGAACGTGCCCTGGTATATCCCAACGCGGATGGTACCTGGGGATACCGCCTGGACACCCGGACCGAGACCGCAGAGCGCACGGTCATGGAAAAGGTCTATACCGAGCGCGTCGCAACACTGAATCCCTCCTCGGTCCCGGTCGTGACACGCACCATAATCCCGGGCGTGACAACCGCCCGGACGCTGACGGGGACCACAACGGCCACGGCCCCGGGCGTCCAGCCCCCGACGATCACGAGGGTAATCCCGGATAAGGGCGATGCCGGAACAACCGTGGCCATAACGGACCTGGTGGGGGAGAATTTCCAGGCCGGGGCAAATGTCACCCTCTTCCGCACCGGGAGCCCGGCGGTTCATTGTACCAATGTCAGGGTCGTGAGCCCGCGATCGATCACCTGTTCCTTTGCCCTCCCGGCCAATGCCACGGCCGGGGCGTGGGACGTAGTCGTGACGAACCTGGATGGCAGGTCAGGAACGCTGACCAATATCTTCGATCTTCACCGGATTGAGGTCTCGACAACAACCAGCCTGGCAGACACCGGCACCGTGCCCATCACCGCCGTCGATCCACCGTTCGCTCCTTCCATCGGTTACCAGGGGTTCATCATCACCGGTTCAAAATTCAGGGATGGAGCCACGGTGATCCTGCAGAAGGACGGCAAAGAGGATATTGTCGCGGGCACGGTGAACGTACTCAGCGATACCCGGATCCAGTGTTTTTTCGATATCCCGTCCGGATCCTCGGGATTCTGGGACATCCTGGTCACCAATCCCGACCAGACCTTTGGCCGGTGGACCGGCGGGCTGGAAATCCGGGGCTAGGCAGGATTCTTCTTCCTTCTCTTCTTTTAAGGACTGCAGAACCCGGAGGGGTCCGGCAATCCCACTTTGGTTTTTTAGGTATAGTCACAGTTCTGCGACTGATTTTTTGCTTTTCATGAACGCCCCCTTTGCGCCAGCCCTGCTCCCTCCGGCGACGGGGGAGTATGCAATGCCCTGGAATTATCCGGACTATCCTCCTTTCAAAATTGACGGAAATACAGCATTATCGCAATCCGGGGATGCCATAGCGGCGGGGCTGTAGCCCTGGAAGAGTGTCAGGTACCTGAATGATTTCCGATAAAAATCGAATTCTTTAGAGACAGGATAATGGGGGTTGAGACCCCCATACCCCCGATTATGATATATGCCGCCGCCCCCGGCGGGGCGCCCCCGCGGCGGATCAATAACCAGAAGCATTTTGGAAAACACAGAAACTGCCCCGCCGTGCCCCGCGAAGGGCCCGGAGGCGGGGAGCCCTCATATCTGCGATTTTCATGGTTGCGGTGTGAACCAAACAAAGTTCATACCCGTTTCTACCGGACAGAACCATTTTTTCGATCTGAATTCTGGAATAATATTCGGACTCTGTTTCTCTTGTTATTTCCTTTACGAGCTGGAGTAAAAATGGCACTCTGCCCTGGTTTTTTTCTGCTCTCTTCCGGTGTTTTTTCTGATTCCTCCTCTCCCGCCCGGGTGCACGGTCCCGGCGGTGCCATAAGGTTCATATTTCCTCTCACGTCATACTAAAAACAGGAGCATTCGTTGCATTTCTTCTCATGACACTACATGCTGGTTCCGGATCGCCCGTCCCGGATCCCGGGCAGCTGAAGCAGGCCGGGGACATAAAGGCCCTGATCCGCCTCCTCAACAGCCCGGATCCTGCGGTCCAGTGGCATGCGGCAGAAGCGCTCGGAACCTGCGGGGAGGCGGCAGTCCCCCCGCTTCTTGAGGCCCTGCGATCCCGTGCGGTTCCGGTCCGGCTCGGTGCGATCGAGGCGCTGGGGACCATCCGGGATCAGCGGGCCGCCGGCCCGCTCATCGCCGTCCTGGACCACGATCCCTCGGTTGAAGTGCGGTGGGCCGCCGTGCAGGCGCTCGGCGGGATCGGCTCCTCGGACGCCATGCCGGTCCTCGTGCCCCTGCTGCGGGACCCCGACCGCTACCTCCGGTACGGTGCGGCAACAACCCTTGGCAGGCTTGGCTGGCGGCCGGAGGAGGCGGAGGCGAACGCATACCTGCTCATTGCGCTCCAGGACTGGGACGCGGTCCGGCACCTCGGCGCTGCGGCAACCCGGCCACTCCGGGACATGTTCCGTGACAAAGACCCGGCAACCCGGGAACGGATCGCCGCGGTCCTCGGGCAGATCGGCGATCCCTCTGCACAGTCGGCCTGCCTGGCCACCCTGAAAGACAGAGACCCGCGGGTCCGCTGGCGGGCGGTCCTGGCCTCCATGAACTGCGGGCTTGCTGCCCATGACCTGCCCATCATGGTTGCCGCCCGCGAGCGGGGCGGGCCCAACCCGGCTGCGGCGGCACTCCTGAACTTCCTCTTTCTCGGGATCGGGTACAATTACATTGGCAAGTGGTGGGGGTTTCCGGTCTTTATGACCTACCTGTCCATTCTTGTCCTTGCGCAGCTCGCCCTGGGCCCGTTCCTCCCCTACCTTATCGCATACCCGGTAACCGCCGTCCTGGGAATCCACACGTATTACCTGGCGGAACGGATGTCTGACCTGTAGGATGTGACCCCGGTGCTCTTCGACACGATCCTGCAGAAAAAACCCGACATCGCGGTCCTTTCACAGCAGCGCGATATTCCCGGGCTTATCCGGGCGCTCTCCTCCCGGGACCCGGCAGTCCAGTCAGCTGCAGCCCGGGCACTGGGAGAGATCGGGCCGGAAGCCGTCGGGCCGCTCGTCCGTGCCCTGGAGAAGAAGGACCGGAACCTCCGCCTTGGGGTGATCGGGGCCCTTGCCGGCATCCGGGATCCCGGTGCGGCAGAAGCCCTTGCGGGGATGATGCAGGACCCCGCGAGCGAAGTCCGCTGGCAGGCGGCCATTGCCCTCGGGGAGACCGGTGGCAGTGAAGCGGTTGCGCCGCTCCTCCACGGGCTGGAGGACCGGGATAAATACGTTCGTTACGGCTCCGCCCTCTCGCTGAAAAAAACCGGCTACCAGCCGTCGGACGAACGCGGTCGGGCCTGGTACTATGCGGCCATGCAGGACTGGGAACGGTTACGGGCAGTGAACGCTTCCGCCCTCCCCGCCCTGTACAACCTCCTCCGGGACACGGACCCGGACGTCAGGGTCCATGCCGTCCGGGTGCTGGGGGATATCGGTGATAAGGATGCCGGCCCGGCCCTTGTCCGCTCCCTGGGCGACGCGGACCGGCAGGTGCGGTGGGAAGCGGCCCTTGCGTCGCAGAAGTGCGGTGTCCCGCCCCTCTACCTGCCCCGGGGGCTGTACCAGCGGCCGCGCATAACGAAAAACCCGCTTATTGCCGGTTTCCTCAACTTCATGCTCCCGGGCCTCGGGTACGGCTACCTGGGCAAGTGGTGGGGCATCATGATCTTCCAGATCGACATCACGGTCACCGTCTGGCTCTTCAAGGCCCAGGGGGAGACCAACACCTACAGCGTCCTCTTCCCCCTCTACCTGCTCCTCGCAGTGCATGCGTGGTACCTTGCCAGGAACATGCCGGAGGAGCCGGCGTGAAACGACCATCTCCTTCATTATAGTGCCGGATTATTTCTTTCCTTCAGGTTTCCCGAATTGTCCCGGCATGCCGGCATACAACACCGGATAACGACATACCAAAGATTTCCGTTCAATTTTATAATGAGATATATCATACAGGAATATTTATCAAGTCATAAAGGTAGTATACAAGCATTGGTGTGAATGTATGGCATCGGGAAATTATGGCATATATATCGACGCCCCTGGTATGAGCGTTGAGGATCCGGCACAGAGCGATCTGGTGGAAAACTGCAGTCTTATCGCAGCGATGGCTTCCTGCGCATGGTTAAAAAAAGGGAATTGGTTCAAATACGTAACCGTCGATGATCCGCTCCGGGAATCATATCAATTCACATTCTATGACTACCAAAAATCAATTCCTCAGTTCTCTACATCACCTGCAATCCAGTTATCCAATGGGATCCCCCTATACGCCAGGTCCACAACGATCGGGGAGAGCTGGCCAGGCATCGTGGAAAAGGCCTATTACATATCGAGGGATTACCTGCGAGGTCTATGGGACGATCCGGCAAATCTCGATTCGGCGTATCAGCCCGATATAGTCTATTACAATCCCGAAGAAAGGAATCCTACCGCGAACCCAAAGACTGTACTCTTTCACCTGCTCGGGGTGGAACCAAAATATTACGATTCGTTGCCGGCAGACGTCTTCCTCGAGCTTGAAAAGATCTGTACCGGTGTAATTCCCTACAAGAAGATCAAGTTTCCGGCTGTTGCCTGGACCAAAACAGATGCACCTGCACCCATAACGAACAAGCATACGTATTCCATCCTTGGTCTCGCGGGTACGAAAACACCTGGTGGCGCTTGGCTTACCAAATATATCGTCCTCCGCGATCCGAAGAACGTCGCCGCAGATCCGGGTTTTGGCGCCAATGAGGTCTTAGCATCGAAGTGGCTCATGTTCGACTTTACTCAGAAAGACGGGATCTTTGCCCTGAAAGCGGATCTCTTCCCGACGTATTTCCAAGGATATGCGTACGTGCCCGTATAGTGAAAAACCAGTCCGAAGAACACAAGGTAATGGTGATGCTCTATGCAACCCACACGAACTGATAACAGGTTCCTCTTTTTTCCTCTCCTGACTCTCATCATCCTCACTCTTCTCTTCGTTCCTGCCGCCGCGTTGCCCAACGGGACGGAAACGATCATAACGACCGGCACGGCCGGGTCGTTCCAGTGGAACCCGGAAATCTTTGGCGACGTGATAGCATGGGACGACCAGCGGGCCGGCCCGAATATTGTGTATGCTTACAACCTCCTGACCGGGCGCGGGTATCCCGTACTGCCGGATCCCTCAAATCCCATGCTCTGGCAGTTTGCACCATCTGTGAGCGGGGACTGGATCGTCTGGCAGCAGGACGATGGGGTCAGTTTTCCTCCTTATTCAATCGTAGCCTACAATAACGCCACGCTTGAGACAATCGCCATCCCTGCTGTCCCGCGAAATGCTGATTGGGGGGGGTATTTCTATGACACCTCCGACAACGTCATGCCGAAAACAAACGGAACCACCGTTGTCTGGCAGGACTATACCAACAATCCCTACTGGGGTGTTTACCTCTACGACCTCTCATCGGGGTCCGGCGGATCGGCAGAGCCAATTATAGCCGACCCGGCGTTTGACCAGAAGAGCCCGGATATCTCCGGTGATTACATCGTCTACGAGAACTGGAGCAGCGGTGATTCGGATATTTACCTGTATTTCGGCTCCAATCGTACCTCGGTTCAGATCTCGACTGGTCCCGATAATGACCTCAGCCCTGCTGTAGACGGGAACCGGATTGTCTGGCAGCGGTACAATACAACATCGGGTTATCATGAGGTCTTCAGCCATGATATCCTAACCGGTGAGACCCGGCAGGTAACGCCGCTGGGATCGCCATTCAGCCAGACCAGACCGAGGATCTCCGGAGACCTCGTGGTCGTCGAGGACGAACGGAATGTGACAGCGCAGATCTATGCCTATGATCTCTCTCTCTTCCCCCCGCGGGAAATATGGGTGACGCCGAATTCCGAGATGATGAAAAAGAACCCGGCACTATCCGGGAACCGCATTGTCTGGGAGGACTACCGGAACAGCCCGCTTGGGAACGACGCCGATATCTATCTCATCACTTTGGGCCCGGTTGAAGTCTGCCCTGCCGCTGATTTCACCATATCCCCCTCCGCGGCTGACCCGGGCGATACCGTAGTTTTCACCGCTGCCACTGCTCAGCCGGGTGCATCGGCAATCAGCCATTTTCTCTGGAATTTCGGGGACGGTTCACCGGAGGAGCTGTCAGGAGATCTGACAGCAACCCACCAGTATGCTGCCGACGGGGTTTATGCAGTGACGCTGACCGTCGAAAACCCGGAATGCCGGACAATATCCGCTGAAACCTGCAGCCACGAGGTGTTCGTCAACAGCCCGCCGGTCGCGGATTTCACGCTGAACCCGGAATATGGTCTGGCCCCCCTCACTGTCCGGTTCACTGACACCTCCTGCGGTGCTCCCCTTACGTGGGCCTGGGACTTTGGTGACGGCAGCACATCTCACGGACAGAACCCCACGCACATCTACAGTAGCCCCGGAAAAGACTATACGGTATCCCTGACGGTCAACAATACCCGCGGCGCATATGGCACATCCACGGTGACAAAACAGGTCCGGACATTCATGGGAGGGCAGGATACGGCAACCCTGCCGATCAATGGTATAACGGTCGATGACCGTTTCGGTGACAGGTTCCTTACCTTTAACAGTGACCTCGTTCCACTCTATTCCCCGAAACCACCTGCTTTCCCGCTCACCGTTCATCCACCCCCGGAATACGGGTGGGATACCATCAGGTTCATGGGATCTGACAGTATCGGTATCAGCCCGCACGGTGCGAACATAACATACTTTGGCAATAGTTCCCGCATTTTCCTGACAACCCGGAATGTGATCGCCACAACTTCTGGCTCGGTCCCCGATATCGGAACAAACTGGGGTGCGAACTACCTGATCAACACGACAGCGTACCCGGAAACGGCATCCCTTAAAACAGAAGTATGGGAAGACGCAACTCCAAAGGACCGGGTCGATATCGACACGGTTGCCGTGCGTGCAACCGTACCGGTGCTTATCAGGGATATAGCCTATACCGTCAACATCACAAAACAGGGTTTCACCCACGAGGGTGACGAAAAGATCAACATGAGCGTCGGGCATTCATGGGCCGCTTCCGCTCACCGGCTGTATATCATCGGGACAGGCATTGACAGCCAGGGGAACAAGATAGGGGCGCTGATCCCGGCACGCCACCTCTTCCAGGCCGGCGACCTCGATTATTATGAAGGCGATATTCCGGAAGTTGCCAGTTTCCTCACCACGTTTGCCCTGGTAAATGTGGAAGGTTCCTATAACCCTCTCCAGCTGATCACCCTCACGGTCACGACCCATGTCCCGGAGCCCGCACCGAGTTATGACCCGTCAGTTTCGGACAGCGACGGTCCGGCCATCGGCACGGGAGCAGGGGCCGGCAAGGACACTGTTCCCGTGATCACGACTGCCGCGACAACGGTCCCGACTCCCGTGCCCACGCAGGATCCCGGTACATCGGCGAAGATCTACTCCAACGGCAACGGTATTGTCACACAGGCGACCCGGCTCCAGTCAGCCGACGGGCTGGTGACCGTGTTTATCGGCGAGGGTGTCGCAGCACGGGATGCAACCGGCGCCCTTCTTCCGGAAATCACGATAAAAGCCCTGCCGGCGGGAAGCCTGCCGGCGGTTCCGGCCGGGTCCGTGTTCACGTTCGCCGGCATGGCCTACGAGATCCTCCCGGACGAAGCCACCTTCTCCCCGCCGTTCTCCCTCTCGTTTGTGATCCCGCAGGCCCGGTGGGGACAGGACTATTCCGTAAAGACATGGGATTCCCGGTCACAGACATGGCAGGACCTCCCCTCCGAGTTTGACGGGAGCACCGGCACCATTACCGCACAGGTTTCGCACCTCTGCACGTTCGCCCTCTTTGCCCAGCCCCTCGCCGCTCCTCCCACAACGGCGGCAACGCCGCTGCAGGCGGCTGTGGTGACAACCCTGCCAACGGCCGTTCCGACCCCGGCAACAGCGGTCAGCACTTTCGCGAGTATGCTCTCCTGGGCAACGGGACTCGTCGTGAACAATGCGGTGATCCTCGCGGTCGTTATTGTTCTTTTGATTGCCGTATACCTGGGATGGCAGCGGAGGTTCCCGGGGGCCGGGCAATAATCTTTTTTTGTTCAGGAGCGGGGATGAAATAATCCTTAACTATTGTTACGATACGTGCTGACGCCCCTGCTGTGAAGAAATCCTGATTTGATACGATGGCGCCTGATGCGCCTATCCCGATACGATTGGTGCCGCCGCCCCCGTCGGGGCGCCCCCGCGGCGGATCAATACGTTTTATCTCTTCCGGATAGACAGCGTTTGCCAATCACCACCCCAGACAGATAAACCACCTTGCCCCGCCGTGCCCCGCGAGGGGCCCTGAAGCGGGGAGCCCTCACAAAATACATTATTTTTACGCCCGTTATGATGCGGGTGCGAAGATCCATTCATATTTCTTCAAAAGAGATGAGAGATTAAAAACAACAGGGTACCTGATTTTCCCGGTCGAAACCCCGGCTGTTCCCCGCGAGCACTCCTCTATCGTGCCAGTTTATACCGCAGCAGTGCCGCGATGCCGCCGAGGGCAACGAGCCGCTCGCCCGGCTCGAATGCCGAGGAGAGGACAACAATCGTGGCCCGCATCGCCTCCGCGTCCTCGATCAGGCGCATGACTGCCGCGTCCCGCAGGAGGGTGTCGGCAACGAGGACCTGCTCGGATGCCCCGTAGCCGATCGCCTCCCGCACTTCCTTCATGCCGTAGGCAACCGCCCCGTCCTGTGCAATCCGCAGGAGCACCTCGTCCATCAGCTTCACTTCCCGCGAAAGCTGGATATCGTCCATCAGTTTCCCGAGGGCTCCTTTTCCTACGACTTCCTGGACCGCCCCCCGGCCGATCCGCCGGGTCTCGACCACAACAGCCCGGTCAATGCCGGGACAGGAGCGGCCCTTTGCCCAGGTGACAAAATCGTCCTTGACAAACCCGGGACCGGCAATGATCAGCGGGCCGGAGATGTTCTGGACAGAGGCGATGAGCTGGTCAAAGAATGCCGTGCGGGAATTGGTCTCTGCTCCCTTGCCGCTGCCGGCGGTGACCGTGACCACGCTCTCGGGACCGTACTGCCGGAGGCGGAAGAGCTCCGCCTCCCCCTCCTCGATGGTCAGGATGTGGATGACCCCGTACACGGACGCCTTCACCGCCCGTTCCACCCGTTCAAGGTCCACTGGGCGCCACTGCCGGATGACGGAGATCTCAAAGCCGGTCTCCACGTTGATGGTATGGTGCGCTCCGGCATCCACACCGTGTTCGATGATGCCCGTGATCCGCAGGCGGACGCCGTGCTCCGAGAACTCGACCCGCCCGACCCGGACCCCGAGCCGGACCGGCCGTTTCTCCACCTTCTCGGGCCGGATCTTGTCCGTGGCTGCCTCCACGGACCGGAAGGTGGTGGCAAACACGAGGTCGCCCGGGCCGACGAGGTGCCGGAGGTGCCAGAGGTCATCGATGCTCTCCGGGAATAAGCGGATCTCGCCATAGCCGCCCTTCAGTTCCCCGTACTCAGCCTTCATGGTGACCTGCGATGTCCGAACCCCCGGGCGGGACGAATGCTGCCACCCCCTCGGTGTTCAGGACAGCCTTGAGCGCCTTCTCCTCCTCGTCCGATACCTTCTCCTTCAGGATGCGCAACACTTTTTTTGCCACGTCGTTCGGCTCGTACTGCCCCGGGCGGAGTTCGACGAAGGCTTTGGTCCGTCCCCGGATGACCGCGGGCGGCCCGCCGATGACGGCCGCGTGGGGTTCGAGCATCAGCCCGATCCCCACGGCGAGCGGGACATCGCGGTACCAGGTGCGCTCGCCCCGGACAATGAACGAGCCCCGGGAGATGAACTCGCCGGACTCGGGCGTCTTGCTCACCTGCGACGGGAGGGCGCTGTATACATCGGCCGAGAAGTGCCCGCTCCGCCATGCCCCGGAGTAGGAGGCGGCAAACTGGGCCACCTCGTCCATCCGCTCCGTCTTTCCCTTTACGATCACCACGCTCGCCCCGTGCACGTCGGCGTGGACGAAGAGGTCGCCCCCGGTCAGGTATTTCTTGACCAGTTCCTCGTTCTGGGAGGCGTCCCTGCCGCCGAGGACCACCACGCCGTCGCTCGTGACGAACCAGCGGAAGCGGTGGTACCAGAGTTTTTTCATGGGCACGAACTCCCGTTTCCGGATGTTCTTTTTTACCGGGACGGTCTTCATCGCGACAAGGGCGCCGGCCTTCTTTTTGCGGAACTTCTTGATCACGTCGTGGTACCGCCCGGCGTTCTGTTCAAGCCCCTCGTGGACATGAATCCGGACGATCTTCCCGATATCGAGGTCAACGGACGCTTCCTCCGGGTGGAACGCCACGATCTTCTTTGCTGCGGCCGACTGCGAACCGTTCAGCTGTTTCTCTATCTCCTGCCAGGAGTGCTGTCGGCTCGCGGCATCGAGCGCGGCGATCACCTCCGTGACGAACCCGTAGTTCTCGTACAGGGCCGCAACGATCGATTCGGTCTTCTCGATCCGGTCATCAAATTTTTTCAGTGCCGACCGCTGGTATTTGAGGATCCGTTCTTCCTTGGAGAGTTTCGGCCGTGCCTCGGCAGTTTTCCGCTCGGCTTTTGTCAGCGGGAAGAAGGCCTCAAGGGCCCCGGAGAACGTCGGGAACGGCCGGGCATCCCCCTCCAGCCGGAGATCGACCGGCTCGCAGTGCTTTTTTGTCACCACCGGTGTCCGGGCGTGCCCGACGGCATCGAACAAAACCCGGAGTTCCCGGAAGATCGGCACCGGGTCCGCCGATGCGGCGGGCAGGGTCTTGTCGAGCCCGGCCTGCCGGCAGATATACTCGGCATAGGTGCCGCCGAGCATGCACCCGATGGCCAGCGCCCGGACCAGGTCGCGGTCATCGTTTTTCAGGGCCGCGGTCAGGTTCTCCAGCGATGCCGTCGGGTCTGACGGGCTCATGGTGTAGGGAACCCGGGGGACAACCACGCGGTCTTTGAAGCGGTGGTGGCGGAGCGGCTTGATGATCTCGTAGTTCTCATCGGCGAGCACGACATTGCCCTCGTCAAAGAGCTCGAGGATGAGCCGGTAGGTTTTTGTGCCTTTCCCGATATCGAAGATGATGATCCGCTCAAGGCCGTGCTGGCGGATGCCGAGCACTTTCCCGCCGGAGATATGTTTCCGCAGCAGCATCGCAAACTGGGGCGGGTTCTTGGGAGGTACGGGCAGGTCTTTTACAAAATGGGCCCTCCAGCCGGCCTCGATGATGAACTGGTGATGTGCCTTGTTCTCACCGTTCAGGCGGATGGCGAGGGTATGGCTGTCGAACTGGTAGACCTTGTCGATCCAGAGCGGCAGCTTCTCCTGGAGTTCCGCTGTGATCGCCCGGGTATCGATCCCGCTCATGCCCTGTTCTGATGCCATAGGGTGTACCAAATTACATATGGCTTGCGCACTAAAAAATAAGACTACCGGAGGCACGGGATTGAGTGAAGAGGTTATCGAAGAGAAGCCTGTAGTATCAAAGAAGGTAAAAACCCGGGAAGACAAGCAGGCGGAACATATTGCCCGCATCAGGAGGACGGCCATCGCGTCGCTCATTGGTGTCGGCACCGGGGCGCTCTCGTTTTATCTCGGGGGAACGCCGGACGCGGCCGGGCTCCAGGTTGACGGGTTCCTGGGATTCATGCTGATGCTGGCCGGCATTGTTATCCAGAAGCACCTGTTCATCCTGCTGGGTATGGATACCAGTAAGCTCGGCGCAAAGGACTGGTTCTACCAGGGCTTCATGACCTTTGCCTTCTGGTTCATGACCTGGACGATCCTCCTGACCTCGATCACCATCTGACCCGCTCCCGATCCCCATGAGAATCGCTATCGTCCATAAAGACCGGTGCCATGCAAGGAAGTGCGGCACCGAGTGCATCCTCTATTGTCCCCGCGTGCGGACCGGGGACGAGACCGTCATGATCGGCCCGGAAGGGAAAGCGGTCATCTCTGAAGAGCTCTGTGTCGGCTGCGGCATCTGTATCAAGAAATGTCCCTTCGATGCCATTGACATCGTCAGCCTGCCCGAGGAACTCGAACACCCGACCCACCGCTACGGGAAGAACGGGTTTGCCCTCTACGGCCTCCCGGTTCCCGTGGAGGGGAAGGTCACCGGCATTCTCGGTGCCAATGGTATCGGGAAGAGCACGGCCGTCAAGATCCTGTCCGGGCAGCTCCGCCCCAATCTCGGGAATTTTGACGCCGAGGTCCCGTGGGAAGAGATCCTGAAGCGCTATACCGGCACCGAGCTCTTCGACTACCTCCAGACGGTCTCGAAAAAGACCCTGAAGATCGCCTCAAAACCCCAGTACATCGATTATATCCCGAAGGTGTTCTCCGGCAGCGTGCGGGACCTCTTAAAAAAGACCGATGAATGCAACCGCCTTGCCCGTCTCCTCCCTGTGCTGAAGCTGGAAGCGATCCTGGACCACGATATCAGCACGCTCTCCGGCGGCGAGCTCCAGCGGGTCGCGATCTCCGCCTGCCTTGCCCGGGACGCTGACCTCTATTTCCTCGACGAGATCACCCCGTTCCTGGACATCTACCAGCGGATTGCCGCGGCCAAGCTGATCCGCGAGCTTGCCCGGGAGCGGCCGGTCGTGATCGTAGAACATGACCTCGCGATCCTCGACATGCTTGCCGATACCGTCCATGTCGGGTACGGCAAGCCGGCGGTGTTCGGTATCATCACCCGCCCCAAGGGGGTCCGGGTCGGCATCAACCAGTACCTCGAGGGCTACCTGCACGAGGAGAATGTCCGCTTCCGCGATACACCGGTCGTCTTCGAGAAACGGGGGCATGACAAGGGGTCTGACCGCGAGGATCTCTACCGGATCCCGGCGCTGACAAAAGCGTACGACACCTTCCACCTGACCATCAGTGGCGGCACGATCCGGCGCGGCGAGGTGCTCGGCGTGGTGGGGGCAAACGGTATCGGCAAGAGCACGTTAGCAAAGCTCCTTGCCGGCGTGGAGACCCCGACGACCGGCACGCTCGAAACCACCCTGAAAATATCCTACAAGCCCCAGTACATCAAGGCCGACACGACCGACACGGTGGAGATGCACCTCCGGCGCTGCACCACGAAGTTCGATTCGTCCCACTACCAGCACGAGATCCTTGAACCCCTGTCCCTCGGTCCCATCCTCCAGTCCCCGGTCGATTCGCTTTCCGGCGGCGAACTCCAGCGGGTGGCGATCGCCGGCTGCCTCTCGCGGGACGCCGATGTCTACATCCTTGATGAACCCAGCGCCCACCTCGATGTGGAACAGCGGGTCAAGGTGACCCGCATGATCAAGCGCCATGCCGAAAGCAGGGAAGCGGGCATCATGGTCATCGACCATGATATCTACTTGATCGATATGATCAGCGAGCGTATCCTCGTGTTCGAAGGCGAGCCCGGCATCAGCGGCACGGCCACCGGGCCGTTCGGGATGCGGGAGGGCATGAACCGTTTCCTTGACGAACTGGATGTCACGTTCCGCCGGGACCTGAGCGGCCGCCCCCGGATCAACAAGCCCGATTCCTTCCTTGACCGGGAACAGAAGGCCTCAAAGGAGTTCTATTACTATACCGCCGAGGANNTGCCGGGGATTGAGCCGGTGTTCCTGAATAGCCGGCGGCCGGGAGAGGTCGCGGGCGCAGGACCGGCCGGCGGGTATATTTTTGGTGAATGATTAAGGAGAACTGCCTTTATAAAATAGGTATGCCCTGGAGAAACATGCATGAACCGGCTCCGTTCACACCGGAAGAGATAATAATTTTTACGAGGGCTCCCCGCCTCAGGGCCCCTCGCGGGGCACGGCGGGGCAGTTCCGTATTTTCCAAAATGCTCCCGGTTATTGATCCGCCGCGGGGGCGCCCCGTCGGGGGCGGCGGTACATATCACAATCGGGGGTATGGGGGTCTCAACCCCCATTATTCTGTCTTTTTAGAATTCGATTTTCATAGGAAATAAGTGTGCCCTGGAGAAACGCATATGAACGGGCGTTCGCACCCGGATCATGAAAATCGGCAAAAGAATGTGGAGATTACGATGGTTTCCCGCCTCAGGGCCCCTCCGGGGCACGGCGGGGCAGATTACCGGAATCGCGAATGAACCGTTCATGAAGGCAGCCGCGGGGGCGCCCCGTCTGGGGCGGCGGCAACTATCATAATCGGGGGTATGGGGGTCTCAACCCCCATTATTCTATCTCTTTAGTATGCAATTTTCATGGGAAATCATCCGGATACCTGATACTCCCGGGTTCGCCCCGCCGCGGGGGCGTCCCGGATTACGATAACGCGGTATTACCGGGTCAATTCTGAATGAGGATAGAAGAGGTAATTCTAGCGCATCGCATGCGCCCCCGCCCCCAACGGGGGCAGGGCTGGCGCAAGGGGGGTATTCATACCCTCACGTACATCCCTCTTCTTATCTGGGGCTGATTTTCAGGAATCACCTTATTTTTTCTCCCGGGTTGCAGGAGGATTTTTCTTTGGTTTCTGCTGGGCCATGCCCAACTGCCCGGACAGGTCTTCCAGCTCCCGCTCGATCTCGGCTGCCGGGGCCCGGAAGTCCTTCAGGTCCCGCAGGAGGCTTGTGTCCTGCTCTTTCCTGACCTCTTTTCCATCCGATGCAATGGTCCTGAACAGGGCCTCGTCCCCGCGTGCCGTGGCCGCGGTAGCTGCCGGCGCATCGTCTCCGCTCCCGCCGGCAACGTCCGGCGTACCCGGGGGAACCCGTATCGTTTTCATGGCAGTGCGGTCTGTGCCGCCTCCGGCAGCCGGTTCCGCCATGGTATCCGGGATGGCCTGAGTTCCGCCCCGGCCTGCACCGCCCGGGCTCCGGGTGTCCGCATCCCCGGCACCCGCACCTGACCGGTCCCTCCCGTCAGGTCCGCTGAACAGGCCGGGGTCACCGCCGCCATCCTCCGAAATCTCCCCGGTTGTCCTGCCGGGCGCCGGTGGAAGGTCCGGACCGCCCGCCGCACCCGCGGGTATACTTCCGGCATCCGGTGCTGGTGCTCCCGGCGCCGAGGGCGGCGCCACCGCTCCATCCTCCCGGGCCGTTCCCTCCGGCAGTCCTGCGCCGGGTCCATCGCCCGGCACGGGATCGCCCGTCGGTGTCGCTCCCCCGTCGGCCTTCACGGTGCCGGTGCGTGGTGGTGCCGTCACCCGTTCGCTGACGGTCTGGTCAAGGAGGCGGTCGATATCCTCCACCTTTTTTTCCCGGCTGCCCGGGTCCCGGAGCCGGAATCCCAGGGAACGGACCGCAGAAACCAGGGTCGAGAGATGGGTGGCAGGAGCGGGCGGTGCCCCGTTCCCGTTGCCGGCCGGTTTTGCGACACCTTTCGTCTCGGTACCCGGTGGCGTGGCCTTTTTCGTATCCCCCTTACCAGGGACTGTGCGTTCAGGACGCCCGGTGCCGTCCGGGCCGGGACGGGCAGGTTTTTGTCCCGGAAGCGCTGCCCGGATCTCGGCGAGCGTCAGGGAGCCGAGGGCCAGGAGGGTGATAAATCCCACGAGGACGAGGAGCGGCACCAGCAGGATCAGGGGGACATCGAGCAGGACGAGGACGGTCCCGACCACGACGATGACGGCGAACAAAAGTGGTTTTTTTCGGCTCGTGCTCATACCAGATACATCCCCAGTGCCGCCGTTGCCGCCTGGCCCCCTGCCCGTGTCAGTCCCTCGGGGTTGAAGAATATGTTGACCGCCATGGGAGAGACGAGGAGTACGAGGCCGGTCAGTGCACAGAATAGAGCTGTATAGAAATAAAACATATACCTGTCGCCTCCCCCGACAATCCGTGCGGCAAAGATATTGGAGACGGTGATGATCGTCAGGCTGATGACCACGTAGAGCCCCATCTCCGCCTCCGGAAAATTGGCAAACATGGTCATCCCGCCAAAAGCGCTGCTGGCAGAGACCCCGCCAACGCTGGCTGCACCGCCTGCAGCGGCCGAGGTTTCCGCAAAGCGGTTCATCATCACGGNNTCCAGGTAGATGTTGAGATACTTGGAGATGAGATTGCTTCCCGACTCGCCGGTGAATTTCTCCCAGATCTGCCGTTCGTCCAGGCCGAGGTTCATCCGGGAGTACACGGAGTTCACGAGGGGTTCTAACGCAACCAGCGATTTTTTGTCGATCGTTGCCAGTGCATGGACCGCGGTCGTACCCTGGCCGCCCATGACGGCGCCGAGGCTGCGGATGAAGGTGGAGAAGTCAATGTCCCGGAGGGTGATGTTGGCGTCATCGATGAACCCGATGATGCCGAGCGGTGCCGCGAGGATAGCGACCAGGAGAAAGATGACGCCGGCGCTCACGCCCAGCAGTACCAGGGCGATGACAGCCACGATGGCGAGCGGGACGAGGATCCGTTCCATGGCACGGATCGTCTGCTGTTCTTTCGATGCGTAGGCCGTGAGGCCATGCGATTTGGGATCATCCGGCACCGAGGTATACATCAGGACGTTCCCGAAAAAACAGATCAGGAGGATGAGCGCATACGACATGCCAAAGGTGGTATCCATCTCGGCCGGGGAGTAGATGGCGATCGAGATCATGATGGTGACCGCAATGACCGTTGCCGAGAGGAGCATGGCGATATAGGCATCCCCCCATTTTTTCAGCATCTCGAGGCCCTGCTCGATCTGGCTCCGGTACACGGTGCGGACCGTGGCGAGTTCGTTGTTGAGGTACTCGTCATCCGGCACGCTGGAGTCGATCGCATTCGCGTACCGGCCCATCAGGCTCTTCAGGAGAGGGTTATTCACCCGCTCAGAGACAATACCCAGTGCCTCGGCATAGCTGTAGTTCCACTTTTTCACGTACGTCTCGACTCTCGTGATATATTTTGACGAGATGTACTCTTTCCGGCCTGCCGCATAGGAG
>DAPW01000032.1 GCA_002502245.1 Methanoregula sp. UBA154 | reverse complement strand
TCATTTCTCAATTTTCATGGGAAAACCTCAACGGTGAGAAATAGTAAGAACCTGTGAATGTTACAGACAATCATTTTGTTAGCGATTATCCGACAGAGGAATTTCTGGAGCGTAGTGAAATGGGGTACGACTGATAGATCAAGGATCTCCTGAACACCCTCCAAATCTCCGACTTCTTCGATGAATTCCCGGTAATGCTGGTTACGGAAATCTTTGAACAAAATCAGGACGAGCAGCTGGGGTTGTGTGTAGACCTCTTTGAAAATTTACAGGAATATGGATTGAGATGTATTGACTTTACGATTGAAATGGCTGCTTGGATAAACCTGATATTCCGGCTCGCTGATTTCTTAATTGTCTCCTTACATTTTGTGCACACATCATGGTAAGGAGACACTGTACCTTAGATCTTTCGGTCGTCGCTACAATCTGTTTTCGATTAGGATTTCCCATGAAAATCGTTTAATTCCGGAATCGATGATGGGGGTTGATACCCCCATACCCCCGATAATGATATGTGCCGCCGCCCCCGACGGGGCGCCCCCGCAGCGGATCAATACTGATATTTAAAAAAAACACCGAACTGCCCCGCCGTGCCTCGGAGAGGCCCTGAGGCGGGGAACCCTCATTATATACGATTTTCATGGTTCGGGTGCGAACGCCCGTTCATGTGCGTTTCTACAGAGCAAAAAGAACATATTTTTTCCCAATCGGGGCCCGATTTTGAAAATGCAATCGCGATCACGATCGCGATCGAAAACCGTTCCGGAAAAATCAGTAATCGATTTACATTTTACAACCGGATCCCGATTTTCCCGGTAAAATCAGTCTGCGATTTTCATCTGCAAATCGGATCGCGATTGAAAACCGGTCCCGGGCCCAAAAGTACAGACGGAACATGAAATTGGATCCCGATTTTCTTGTGAAAATCGATCCATGGATGTTTTCCCGTGAAAATCGAATTCTTTCAGACAGAATACCGGGGGTTGAGGTCCCCATACCCCAGATTATGATATGCGCCCCCGCCCCCGGAGGGGGCAGGGTTGGTGCAAGGGGGGTGATCTCATGTTTTTAAAAAGAGGTTTTCTCCGGAGCAGATTTTTTCCAATCGTGGTCAATTTTTTAATAGAATTTTTATTGCCAAATTACAACAGGTTCTGGTTTTTTCTGACCTTAACACGGCCCTTCGGATAAAAACGATTCGTATCAGCACCAGTTCCTTTTTTGATAAAGAATGCAAATATCCACTCCATGAAGGTGACATTCCTCGGGACCAACGGCTGGTACGATACGGTTACCGGTAACACCTGTTCTGTCCTTGTGCAGTCCGAAAAGTATGATATTATCTTTGACGCGGGTAACGGCATCGCCAAAGCGGACCGTTATATCACCCAGAAAAAACCCGTGTACCTGTTCATCAGTCATCTCCATATCGATCACATTGCCGGGCTCCACACGCTGGTCAAGTTCAGATTACAACAAGGACTGCACATCTGTACCCAGCGGGGAACGATATCAGACCTTCATGCGTTTGTCCGTGAGCCGTTCACCGTACCATTTTCCGGTCTCCCCTATCCATCGGATATTACCGGACTCGAGGAGGGTATCCAGACAACCTTGCCGTTTATCGTCGAATGTCTTCCCCTAGTCCATCCCGCAGCCTGTTTCGGGTTCCGGCTGGATGTTGACGGGAAGGTGATTACGTACTGTACGGACACCGGCGTCTGTGACAACGCAGTCACCCTCGCCCGTGATGCTGACCTCCTCATCACCGAGTGCGGATTAAAGCCCGGGGACAGCAGCCCGGACTGGCCTCACCTCAACCCGCAGGACGCGATCGGGATCGCAAACCGGGCAAACGCAAAGCGCCTCGCCCTGATACACTTCGGGGCGATGGTGTATAAAACACTCGGGGAACGAAAAGCCGTACAGGATCAATTCGGGCCTCTCAGTCCCGGACTCATCGTGGCAACGGATGACCTTACCATTGATGTGTGAAAAACTCCGGTTCATCAAAATAATCGCATAATACAAAAAAGGACAGGAAAAAGGGAAAGATCATTCGTGAACCTTTTTCATCAGCCACGCCATGTTGGTACCAAGCGTCTGCATGGTCATAGCCCCTTCCTCATCAGTCTTCACATCTCCTGGTGCAAGCCCTATCCCGATATTCCAGTAAGACGAGCCGGGAACAATCATCTGGCTGATGAAGAAGAAATGGTTCATGGTATCAAACGCGTGGATCGCCCCGGCCCGCCGGACCGCGACCACGGATGCCCCGACCTTGCGCCGGAACATGTCCTGGTTTGCCTTTGCCACGAACCCGGCCCGGTCGATCAGGGCTTTCATCTCGGCGGATACATCCGAGAAATACGTAGGCGATGCAAGGATGATACCGTCAGCGACCAGCATCTTTTCAATACAATCGTTGAGGATATCCCCTTTCACCGCGCATCGCTTATCCTGGTTGGTGAAACATTTCCCACAGGCGGTACAGCCCCGGATCTTCTTTCCTGCCAGCTGGACGAGCTCAGTTTTAATACCCGCTTTTTTCAGTTCCTTGAACACGGTATTGACCAGGATGGCGGTATTACCATCCTTGCGTGCACTGCCGTTGAATGCCACAACTTTCATGGTACACCTGTATAGTTGATCTCGGTATTATGGTATAAAAAAGGGGATATCCGGCGCTGGTATCTGCCAGCCTGTCTCAGTACGCCATCTTATGAGCTCGTACACCAAATGGTGGTGCGATATGAATTCCCGTATACAGTTTTCCGACTTTAACCTGTCAAAGGAAGTCGGGAAAGCAATTGAAGATATGGGCTTTGAAGAGCCCTCACCAATCCAGGCACTCGCCATTCCTCTCATCCAGGCCGGGCGCGATGTAACGGCCCAGGCCCAGACCGGTACCGGCAAAACAGCCGCATTCGGGATCCCCGTTATTGAGAAGATCGATCCTTCAAAACGTGTTGTACAGGCAATCGTGCTCTGCCCGACCCGCGAACTCGCCATCCAGATCGCAGAAGAGTTCTCAAATCTCCTTGCCCACCTTCCCCGCATCGTGGTCTTGCCGGTATACGGCGGTCAGCCAATCGACCGCCAGCTGCGTGCGCTCCACCACGGTGTCCATATTGTGATCGGCACCCCCGGACGTGTCATGGACCATCTGGAGCGCCGCACGCTTGCGCTCAGCGATGTCGCGACCGTTGTGCTTGACGAAGCTGACCAGATGCTCGACATGGGATTCCGTGACGACATCGAGTTCATCTTAAAGAAAATCCCGCAGAACCGGCAGACCCTGCTCTTCTCGGCAACAATGCCACAGCCGATCATCGATATCTCGAAACGGTTCCAGAACAAACCGGAATTTGTCCGGGTCCAGTATGCCGAGCTGACCGTTCCCCAGACCGAACAGTCATACATCGAAGTCAAGGACCGCGAGAAACTCGATGTACTCTGCCGGGTGATCGATCTCTCCGATCCCCAGCTGGCAATCATCTTCTGCAACACCAAGCGCCGCGCAGAGGAACTTGCCGGAAAGGTCAAGGCCCGGGGATACCGTGCTGAAGAACTGCATGGAGATATGAAACAGTCACAGCGTGACCGGGTGATGGGCGGGTTCCGCAAGGGACAGATCGACATCCTTGTTGCAACCGATGTCGCAGCCCGCGGAATTGACGTGGACGACGTCGATATGGTGATCAACTTTGATGTCCCGCAGGACGTAGAATATTACGTCCACCGGATCGGCCGGACCGGCCGCGCTGGCAAGAGCGGCAAGGCGATCACCTTTGTCGCGCCCCGGGACTTCACAAAACTCCGCGAGATCGAGCATTATGCCAAAGTAAAAATCGCCAAAATCCCGATCCCTTCACAGAGCGATGTTGCCAAGACCAGGACCCTGGTCATGCTTGAAAAAGTCCGCGAGACCATCCGCGACGGCGGCCTTGAGGCATATACCCGGATTATCGAGAACGAAACTGAGGGTGACCTGACCTCGGTCGAGATTGCGGCTGCACTCTTAAAACTCCAGATGGAGCAGGGAAGTGTGGAACCGGTGGAGAAGAGAGATGAGATCGCGTTCGAGGATACCGGTGCCGAAGTGGGCATGGTCAGGTTCTTCCTTGGCGTTGGCAGGGAACACAAGGTCCAGCCAAAGGATATCGTCGGCGCAATTGCCGGTGAGACCGGCATTCCCGGAAAAGCCATTGGTGCGATCCGGATTCTCGATACCTACTCGTTTGTAGAGATCCCAAAGGAGCATGCATCTGAGGTATACACGATCATGAAGGAGCGGACGATCAGGAACCAGCCGACCAAGATTGAACCCGCACAGGGGCGGCGGGCATAACGGTCACATCACCGCATTCCTTACCTCAGAAACCTCTTATATTTTCCGCGGGCACTTTCTGTGCATGAACGCACTATCCGTTTTCAGCCTGATTCTCGCCCTGTTGTTCCTGCTCGTCACCGCAGGGTGCACCCAGACAACACCGCCGGTACCGACACCGGTTGAGACCACTGCAACAGCAATACCAACCCCGGTTCCTACGACACCGCCGTCGCTGACTCCCGGGCCCACCCAGACGCTGCCCGAGGTTTGGAACCTCGAAACGCAGGTCTACAGTAACGGTGTGTCAATCGATCCGCTTATTACGGTCAGTGTCCAGGGGGGGAAAGGGCTGAACTTTATCCAGCAGGTCGATGTACGAGTTACCCGATCAGATGGTGTTGTTGAAACGGCTGTAATTGCTAAACCCCTCTATAAAGGAAAGGAAGTATCACTGCGCAGTACTACGGCACCGGGATACCGTGACCGCGTTGAAGTCTGGGCAACCACACCCCAAGGCGATAAAGTCAAGATCTTCGATGATTATATCCCGTTCCGGACATATCACTAACTTTTTTTTTAGGTGATTGATTAACAAGAGCCACCTTTTTAAAATATGTGAGCAATGCAAAAATTATGGATCCATTGAATTCCTCATTAAGTATGATGGGGGCTGATGCCCCCATACTCCGATAAAGAGGGTGGCCGCCGCCCCGAAGGGCGCCCCGCAGCGGCTTCAATTACCGAATATCTTGAACCGGCTACAGATTATTCCGTTTAAAAACAGGTAATACGTCGTCATCGCATTGGGGGGGGTGCCCCAGTGGCGGGGGCGGAGCGTCAGCGGAGCCCCCGAGAACGTTAAGACATTCATTCTGAGAATCATCAATGAACGTAAACTCCAGTTATTATTTGTGGCTTATTTTAAGGAATCACCTTTTTTTAAAATCCCGCAGGGAATATTTTGCATTGCTCTTATCGCAAGGCTGTGCAGTCTACTGGACATGGAACCCGATAAGAAAACCGGCCCGCGATACAGACAGCGCCGTTCGGGTCATCAGCAGAAGTGTGGTACCAGAAGCACCCCTGCCGTAGACGATCACCACCAACCAGCGGAAAAAGCCATTGAAATTTTTTGTAATCGCAGTCAGTCATCAGGAATCCGCATGGTCTTCCATGCCACTGATTTTTTTTCAACCGCCTGTTTGATCAGCCGCTGGGTTCGGGTCAGTGTCCCGCTTCCCTTCTTGACATCCATAAAAACAATCTGAACGTCATCCCCCTTATCATCGGCAACCCTGGTCAGGCCATCGAAAATGATATAATCCACCGGCGATCCTATAAACCGTGCATCGGCCGGATTGAAGCAAAAATCCGGCAGAACCGGGGCCATCTGCTCAGCGATCTTTCCCTTGAGGGTGGAACGCGAACGGTTGACGGAATCTTTCCGTATAACTCCCGCAGCTTCCAGTTTCCAGGTTTCGAGCTCGGCACGCGACCTCTCTTCGATGGCCGTGATCCGGGCCTTCACATAATAAAATCCAAGGGCAAACCCGAGGACGAGTGCCAGAATAACAGGAATAATAAGGTCTTCCAATGGCATCAACAGGAATTGGTGTCGATCCTTTAATTTGTTTGAGCCCGTAACGGAATTTATCGTCTCCGGTAACGCATACTACGATGCAGCCGGATATTCCGGAAGAGAAGACGAGGTGGTTCCTGTTTCCCTGATACCGATCCCTGCAAGAATTGCTGCCGCAGAGCGCGAGTTATGTGGAGTTCTCGCTTATCCGCAGGAACGTCTTGCAGCGATTATCAGGGAGGTTGGGTTCCGGTGTAATCTCTGCAGCAGGTGCTGCACCCGGGCGTTCAACGGGCACGTGTTCCTCCTCGACCGCGACACCGCGATAGCAAGGAAGATCGATCCCGAATCGGTCGAGCCTGCCCCGTACCCGGAGTTTTGCGACCAGAACGGAACATTCTACGTATCCGGGTATGCACTCCGGGCACAGGATGATGATTGCGGGTCCTGCTACTTTCTGGAGAACAACCGGTGCAGGATATACGACCAGCGTTTTTCTATCTGTCGCGTATACCCGTACATGCTTCACCGGGAGCCTGACGAGCGGGGAACGCTTGACTGGCGCCAGATTGCCGGTCTTGATGAACATGGTGAGTACCACACGGAGATCTCTGAAAATCTCTGTCAGGAGGCAGCTGCAGAAACGCGGGAATACGAGATTGCCTGCATCAGACAGGAGATCGCATTTCTTGCGTATATTCAGGACTATTTTGCCAGAAACCGGCTCAGACACGTGCAGAAGGTGTATGATGACCGCATGCGGGCATTTGTCAGAGGTGACGGGATACGGATCAGGGTTTTTTACCATGGCATGCTGGAAGAACACCTGATCTGCAATCCTTAACGATCAGGCCTTTTTTAAGGTAAAGCGGATAACGGCGCCACGCTCCGGGTGACCCGGTACGCGGTCATCGGCCCATACCCTTCCGCCATAGGCTTCGACAATCATCTTCACGATATGCAGCCCAAGGCCATAACTGCTGCGTTTATCTGAATCTTTCCTGAACCGATCGAAAATATACGGTTTCACTTCATCGGGGATCCCCCGCCCATTATCGATAACCGAGATTTCAACCGTGCCATCATTATTGTCCCTGGTACTCACCGTTATCTCAACACCGGCCCCCCTGAACTGGATACTGTTCAGGATGATGTTATGCAGGACCATGCCCAGCATTTCATCTGCAAGTACGGTCACGGTACAGTCCTCGATCCGGATTTTTTCATTCGGGTGATCGGCTATCTCCTTTTTAAGGATATCCTCGAATTGAACCGGCTGGCACCCGGGGCGGTGCTTGTACATTTTTGAGACGGTTTCGATATTGCGGATCACGGAGAGGTTGCGGTTCAGGATCCCGGTGATCTGGCGTAAGTATTCTTCGCTCGCCTTCTCTTCACCCTCACGGATGCGGTCTGCATAGGATTGCAGGGAACTGGTCACATTCCTGATCTCGAACGTAAGTATATCAAGATAGATATCGAGATACAAATCCGCCTTGCGGGTAGCCTCGGCAAGCGCGTTCTCCGTTTCCTGCGATTGCTGGAGCATAAGGTTCAGGGTCTGTTTCAGGGATGCGATCTCATCATCACCGCTCACGGGCAGCCGTTCTGACAGATCACCATGCTGAATGATCTTTTTCATGGTCACATCAAGTGCGCTCAGGGGAGCTGTGATGTACCGGTGGAGCAGGAGCAGGGTAACGACAATATAGATAATACCGATAATCAAAAAAGCGGCGATCAGGGTTGAAACTGAAGCCATTGCCTGCTGCGAGACGGTCCTGGGGGTATCCACTTCAAGAACCATGACCGGCATATTATCGATATCCTGAATGAGCGTATATCCCGTAATAACCTGCTCGTTTTGTACACGGGTTTGTATCAACGGAGCGCCATCAACGGATAACCGGGATACGAGGGGATCATCGCGGACAACCGGATCGTTCAGATCGAAGAAGGCAACCGGAAGATGGAACCGGCTCCGGATAGACGCAATCGTTGTGTCATCCAGAGACTGGAACATGACCAGAGTCCCATGACCGGGACCGCTACCGCTCGTCGGGAGGATCGTATGCATCCCGACCAAAAACAACCCGTCAGGGAGACTTACAATACCGGCTTTCTTTTTTCCTCCCCGGGAACCGGAAAGCAGGTCCAGATTTTTTGCGAAATAGGTTATGGTGCTGTCTGAAATATTGGTATGAATCCTCCGATCGTGATCAAAGCCCTGAGCAGCAACAGGATTGCCATTGATGTCGTATAAAAGGAGTCCGTTGATCTGCAGACTTTCATAGGTTGTGAGCGGTGAAATGACGTTATTGTAATACTCGCGATTCTGATTTGTCATATAGTGGTACGTATCGTCCCAGACAGCCCAGTCACGGGCCTTGGTTCCCAGCTGGTCAGCATCATACCGGATCTGATCCATGACAAGCAGGATATTGGCTTCCGACTGCTGCTCCTCTATCATCTCCGATGATGACAGAATAAACATCTGCGCGATGATATTCAATGCCAGTATGAAGACGAGAACAGTGATACCAAGAATGAACAGTACACGCAAATTTATCTTCACAATAGTTCAACCGATCTTTACCATAATAGATTATAAACACCACTCTTTTGGGAAAATCCCTCTATTCTGTTCGATCCGGAACAGAAGATCAGAAAAACACGGGAATCTGTCGCTTCAAAGAGGAAAATTTACGCGGAACCAGGTCATCGTAATCCCCGCTTTCAGGAATTGCTGTAGCAATCCCTTTTTTTAAACCATTTTTTCAGAAAAACCCGGCATCAGGTAAGGAAGACAGGCTCGTCATCGGCAGAAAGGACAGGTTGCGTGCCATTCCGTGTCGTTTATGCCGGGAACAAGTTTTTCCCTGGTTCGCATACCTGATGTTCAGACCGCACTACTTTGAAAAAAGTAGTGCCTCTTTTTATCCCGACAGACAGGAACAAGGGAACTAGTAAAATCATGGAAATCAGTTGGTATCCAAATCGGAGGAATTATTAAACGTTTTCCAGTGGAAGGGAAGGGGTATAAAAGGATTATTCATTTGCCGGATGGGCGGAATAACCCCAAATAATCATGAAAATACCGGATGCACGTATTATTTCCCTTTTTTTTACTGAAGGCATGACCGGGCATGCTGGTAAATTTCTGCCTGACTGTTTTTGGAGAACTCGTATGAAAAAGCCTCGGGAAACCCGCACCGAAACCAGTGGGAGATACACCACAAGCCCGGATGACGGACAGACGATTTTTTCGCGGTCATCAAAGAGCAAAAAATGACACGAAAAACGAGTTTGAACCTTACAGGTTTGTGAAATGTTCACGGTACACCTCAAGATGACATCCAGGTACCACTCTGAACCGTGTATTTCCCGCGACGGTTAAAAAAAGATTTACTTCCGGGTGCCGGTCTTTGTCACTTTTTTAGAGGGTTTAATAGGTCCGGGAGGATTTGTGTGGGCAGGCAACTCCTCGCCATGAGGATGGGAGTGGGGGGTATGGCGCTGGGGAAGGGCGGATTTCGGAATGGTCTTATGCTTGCTGTGTGGCAGGGGATTTTCCGCGGGGTGATGACGGGCATCTTCCAGATGACGTTCACGGTCTTTGCTCGGCCCGGCTTTCACAATACTTTTTTTCTCACTGCTCTTTTTTGGAGATGCTTGTCTGGGGGACATATCCAATAATCAGCTCCCTGCGTATAAAACCAACGGATGCCGGTGGGGCAGCACGAAAAACACCGCAGTGATCACAACCGGAGTATTGTGAGGAAAAACCGAGGGGGGAAAAACGGTGTGCCGGGAAAACATTTGTATCGAGAGGGTGAATCTCGACTACACATATTTGGCGGAGGGACCGTTATTCCAAGAGCAAATACATCAGCAAAAGCAGGAAAATCAGCAGGAACAGAAACCGAAACAGGCATCAGGGCGGAGCAGGAATCCCTCAATCTGGAGAGGAAAAAACTGGAACTCGAAAAAGAGCGTGCAATCCTGCAATCTGATATCGGCAGGCAAAAAGCCGAAGATGAACGCGATCTGCTCAAAGCCACCCTGGAGCGGGAGCGAATGCAGGCAACGGGTATGCTTGAGCAGGTAAAACTGCTGGGTGAATTCATTACAACGTTTCTCCCCCGGCCGGGAGCAAAACCTCCTGAGGGAAAGAGCGGGTTCGATCCACATACGGGATACGTTCCCGAACTGGTCGGCTATCATGCATTAAAACGCGTTTCCGCGGATATCACGCGGGGCATCAGTGCCGTTGTCGGGTTGGGAAGCGATGTCAGGATCCTGATCGTGGACAGGCTGGATTATGCAAGGGGAGATATTCCCTTCATCGAGGTCACATCGCAGTTATCGGTGTTCGAAATGCGCTGCAGAAAACAGGTTGCTGCGAACAAGGAGCTTGCTGATCTTGCCATAGATAAAGAAGCGCGGGGGGAAGACGAGAGCACGCACCCCGCGAGATCCGGTGCAACGCGACTGGCCTCCCTTACCGCATCACCCGGTTTCCTTCCTGCTGTCACCACAGCAATAACCGCTCTGCCGGCCGTTACGGGCACTGTCGGGACAACTGCAGATATCCCCGGCTCCTTCAGGTCCGGGTATTCCTTCAGCGGCCGGAACGTTTCAATTAAAACAGAGGGTCTCATCGCTGCCGTAGCAGGATCACTGAGATCAGAGAAACGATTCGTGTACGTATACAATTTCTATTCAATGGACACAACCGGTCCCCAGTCCAAGCTGATGAATATGTATGCCGGTGTTCTCGACTGTTCCGGCCGGCTCGCGCAATCGCGGAACAGGTTACTCTCCATCATCAGCAAAAAAACCGGACTGCTCGCTGAACTGAAAACATCCTTAAAAAACCTCAGGGGGGAGACTCCAACTGCCGAAGGAGAACTGGCGATCGCCGGCACCAGGGAAGAGATCACGCGGGAGGCCATATGGCTGGACCGGGCTCATATGGAAGTCCTTGCATCGGACGCGATCCATGCAGAGGTGGGATCCTTTGTCAAGAATATCACAACAACCGATGCAACGCAGCCAGCTTCAAAACTGGCTCAGGCCGTCTTCCGGGAAAAAGTCCACGAGCTCGGGATAACGCACCTGCTCTGTCTGGACGTTCTTTCCAGCGGGGGAGAAGCGGTTACCAGAAAATGGATCTTTGGAACGGGAACCACCAGTTATCTGGGAGGGGCGGTGGTCAGCTACGTGCTCTCACGGGTAGAGGGCGATGTGCTCGCATCCGATACCCTGCCGGTTATGTACAGTTTCGGGTTTGACCCGGCTGGCCAGCGGCATTCACCGCTGAAACAGGTCCGGTTCGAGAAACAGGAACAAAAAAAGTAATAGTTATCTTCTCTTTTTAAGGATACGTCCGCTGGATATACCGTCCGGATGCCGGCATTGAAACAGACCGTATCCTGCCAGAGTTTTTATCCCTTCAGATGAATCTCTCTTGAGTTACCATGAAGAAGCCCCGCAATGTCGATCTGAAAGCCATAGCAGGAAAAGCTATGGAGAAATACGGTTTTGAGCCAAGGTTCCCCGATGCCGTGCTGCAGGAAGTCGATGCGATCACTGATAAAGCATTATCCTATAAGAGCAAAACGACAGACCTTCGCGAACTTCTCTGGTCATCCATTGATAATATCGATTCCATGGACCTCGACCAGCTGGAATACTGCGAACGCGGACCGGGCGGGGAAATCCGGGTCATGGTTGCGGTTGCTGACGTTGACATGTACGTACCGCGGCGGTCCCAGGCGGACCGGTATGCCGCCCATAACGGTACCTCGATCTATACGGGTGTTGTGACATTTCCGATGCTGCCCGACAAGCTCTCCAAAAATATCTCCTCGCTCCTTCCCGACCAGGACCGCCTAGCAGTAGTTGCCGGATATACAATCCTTCCAGACGGGAATATCCGCCCGGGTGAAGTTTATCGTGCCCTTGTTCGGAACAAGGCAAAACTCGTGTACGAGTCGCTCGGGGACTGGCTTGAGGGAACGGGGCCCATACCCCCCCTTGTCCGGGATATCCCCGGCCTCAGGGACCAGATCCTGCTCCAGGCGGAAGCGGCACGCATGCTCAGGAAGAACCGGATGGAACAGGGCGCCCTCGATCTCGAAACAATCGAGCCCCAGCCATTGCTGGAGGGGGATACGGTCCGGGACCTCGTGGTCCTGAAACCGAATATGGCCCGGTACGTGATCGAGGAGTTCATGGTGGCGGCCAACAGGACGATGGTCTCCTTCCTCGGGAATGCAAACATACCCATGATCCAGCGGGTTGTCCGCGTACCCAAGTACTGGGACGAGATCGTGCTGACCGCAGGAGGACTGGGTGAAAAACTCCCGGCCACTCCAAATGTGAAGGCGCTGGCATCCTTCCTTAAAAAACAGAAAACTGCAGATCCCCAAAGGTTCCCGGACCTCTCGCTCACCATCATCAAACTCCTTGGCCCGGGAGAGTACATGCCCCTTGAACCGGGCACACCACCAACCGGCCATTTTTCGATGGCGATAACCGATTATACCCATGGCACGGCCCCAAACCGGCGGTACGTTGACGTCATCAACCAGCGTCTCATAAAAGCTGAGCTTGACAACCTGCCAAGCCCCTATACCACCGACGACCTCACCGACCATGCATTCTGGCTTTCCGACCGGGAAAAAGGGTCCAAGAAAGTTGAACGGTTCATGCGGAAAGCGGTTGCTGCACTGCTGCTGCAGGACCGGATTGGTGATACCTTTGAGGCACTCGTCACCGGTGCCTCTGAAAAGGGTACCTATGTCAGGCTCATCAGTCCCCCGGCCGAGGGCAGGGTTGTCCGGGGAGAACGGGGCATGTGGGTCGGCCAGAACGTGAATGTCCGGCTCCTGAAAACGGATCCGTATAACGGCTTTATCGATTTCGAACGAACCGGAGGCAAAACAAGGAGATAGTGTACCGGTTTGCCTCCTGATGCACTGCAAAACCAGACACCTTATTTTTAAAAAAAAAATGGGTGTAGTTCCGTTTGAACTACCAAAATATTCTGTAATCACGACTGAAAAAATGTTGAAATAACGTTCCCGGAACGGACTAAAAAAAGGTTCAAATTTTCCCTGGCAGAGTTTCTTTTTTATTCCGGTAAACAGGTTACTATTCTTTGGTAACTATGAGGGTGATCCCCTCTCTCCCCCTTTTCTACGAAGGTTCCCGGTCAGCCGTCTAAAGTGACCATTCTGATGTGGGGGATGCCCGAGCGGCGGGGGCAAAAAGCACAATGAGCTGGAGCCCCCAAGAGCGATCATGTTGGGAAACCGGTTATGATACATTAGTCGCCAGAATGGGACTATACCCTTTTTTAATCCCGGGCAGTATGAGGCCGGTCCGTTTCTGCTGGTGAAACTTCCCTGATTACCACGAACTTATTATAAAAGCACAGAGTGACATTGGATTGATGATCCTGATTCGAAAATCGTTAAAACCTGCATTGCTCTTCTGTGCATTGCTTTTGCTGGTCCTGGGTGTCCCTGCATTCACCGTGACATCGGTATCGGTAAATCCTCCGGGTTCCATTTATCCCGGGAATTCTGTCAATGTATCTTACACGGTATACGCTGCATCCGGGGTGGCATTTCCTTCCTACGATGATCTGCAGTTCATCACGGAACTGGACGATCCGTTCTGGACCTACTCGATCGCGGTGAACGGGGTGAAAAATACCCGGCCGGTCACTGGCGGACGGACGGTGACCATCAGCGGGTTTGAACTGGGTTACCGGAACCAGGACGAGGTGATCGTCATGGTGCTCCTGCAGGGAACGGTGCCGGCAAATGCGGCCCTGGGGGCAACCAGGACTCTGGTAAAGATCCAGGAACTGGATGCCCGGGGATATGCAATTCCGTACTCGGTCGTGAATATCGACCGCCTTGTCGGGGACCCCACGCCGCCGCCGACAGCGGCATATGGCAGCCTCACGGTCACATCGTCCCCGTCCGGTGCTGATATCTATATCGACAATGTATACAAGGGACTGTCCCCAGCGGTATTCGAAACCATTCCCAACGGCAACCACGTGGTCCTGATAAAACTTGACGGTTACCTGGACCACTCAGGGAGCGTGACGGTCACCGCCGACAACCAGACCGTGCACGCACCGCTCTACCAGCAGACAACTGCGCCAGCGACCACAGCTGCACCGGGTCAGATACTGACCGGGGGTACAGGATCACCGGCACCCACCGCATCCGGGCATACGCCCGGCTACGGTTCTCTGTCCGTTACTACAACACCGGCGGGAGCACTCGTGTACGTTGATGGTTCGATGATGGGGATAACCCCGACAACAATCCCCCTGCTTACCGAAGGTCCGCACTCCGTAACCCTGGTTATGGACGGCTACCAGGACCTGAAAACAACCATCACCATCAATGCCGGTACAACCTCTGAATATATTACCGGACTCTCGAAAACAACAAAAACACCCGGATTTACCGCGGGTATTGCTGCCATATCAATAGGTTTCCTGTTCCTGTACCGGAAAATGAGAAAATAATTTTTCACCAGAATCACGATACTGCCTGAAAAAAGGGTTCATTCACGCCCTTTTGTATCCGATCTCCCGGAGCAGGGTTGTCCGCCATGTTACACCTGCGGGGCCTTCAATACCCTGAGGTTTATGCCCGTCAATTACACCCATGATCCCCCGGCCCAGGGCCGATTCGGCGATGACAACCTCCGCGGCGTTTGCCGTAGCACAGAAGATAGTGCACACTTCAGGGAGATTCTTGATCGCGTTCAGGACATTGATGGGATAGCAGTCCCGCAAGAACAGGATAAACGAGTGCCCTGCACCGATGCGTTCCGCATTGTCCCGGGCGAGTGCCTTCAGATCATCATCATTGCCATCGATCCGGATCAGGCAGTCCCCGGAGGATTCTGAGAACGCCAGACCGAACTTTGCAGCGGGAACCGATCCCACGACTGCTTCTGCAATATCCTCGACGGTCTTGATGAAATGGGATTGCCCGAGAATGACATTCACATCTTCGGGTTGTGAATCTTCACCATCCTGAACTCCACACCTGCACCAGTCATGTGTATCACTATGGTGAATTGAGTTCCTTTGACCATAAATGGATTTTCATGGAGAAGCCGGATTGATCAGCCCACCGTGGCCAATGGGGATTTCTGGGACGGGTTTCAGGTCTCCAGGAACGTCAACCATGCAGTTTTTCATATGGGTAACCGGGCACCTGCAACCGTTTTCCTGCCTGATGCATGCTTTTATCCGAAGGTGGAAAATGTCAAATCAATACGAACCTTGTGTAATTGGGCACCCCCCTTGAAAGCTCCCATGAGTATTTGGACCGCTATCCTTGGCCGCGGGTGTTATCCTTCAAGAAGACACTGATCTTTTTAATATCTGCTTTGTAGAAACGCACATGAACGGGCGTTCGCACCCGAATCATGAAAATCGGCAAAAGAATGTGAAGATTACGATGGTCCCCCGGTTCAGGCCTCTCCGAGGCACGGCGGGGCAGTTCGGTATTTTTTTAAATATCAGTCATTGATCCGCCGCGGGGGCGCCCCGTCGGGGGCGGCGGCACCTATCATTATCGGGGGTATGGGGGTATCAACCCCCATCATCAATTCCGGAATGAAACGGTTTTCATGGGAAATCAGTCAAAAGTGATTAAATCGCCTCTCTCCCTTGAGCCCGCCCTGCCCCCATGGGGGCGGGGGTGCATATGATATCGTGGAATTATCTGGGTACTGTCCTCATTCAAAATTAAGCCGGTAATACGGCGCTATCGCAATTCGGGGATGCAACAGCGGCGGGGGCGAAGCTCCCCAGAACGTCGGAATTGTACGAATGATTTCAACAGAGCCTTACTATCAAGAATTCTTCCCTTTTTCAGAGACCATTGGAATAATAGGAAAAAAGATTATGAAAAGATTGAGAAATCGTTCTTGATGGCAATCGCATCGATGATGGGCTGGAGTGTTGCCTCGGGAATGCCGAATTTATCCATGTATAACTGCAGTATTGCCTTCTCTTCTCCTGCAAGGATGCCGTCTGCCATGGCAAGATCGCAGAGAATCGCAAGCGTTGCGAGCTTCTGTTTCTCATCCAGCGCGGCCGCTGCCAGATCGATAACCGCCGGGAACTTGTTTGCGCGCAGGACTTCCATCGCAACATCAATGGATTTCCGGTCTCCGCGGACGATCTTGGCGAGGTCATTGAGTTCTGCTTCATCGATTACGCCATCGGCGGCAATGACCGTGACAGCGGACAGCACGAGCGCTGATTTCGGTGTAAGCGTTGCAGTCTTTCCGGTTAATTTATCAAAAATACCCATGAATTCACCTTTTGGTTCCTAGTATCTTGAACATGGAAGTAAAAGGTGTTTACGGCAAACATTTTAATGAGAGAGGAAATTTCCCTATCCCTTAATTAACGACCATGATACAATTACCTGAAGAACGATCTGTTCTTACGATATCATGTCCTCAACCGATCTCAAAACCGGAACGTGCTCATACAGGCAGGAATCCGACATCCTCCAGCGTTTTTTTACGCGCCCGCTCTTTTTAAGTCTCACAATCGGCATCCCGTTCTGTATCTTTAAACTGCTGTTTGGCATCACGCTCGTCCGGGCTGGTTCGGTTATGGCCGTACCAATTTCAGTCTGCGGATGGGTGGTGGCCGGGTGGGCACTGGCGGATCTCGCCATGAACATCGGACGAGAAATCTATGATATCCTGAACCGACCGGCCCCGTTCGAGTATTGTACAATAGCACAGATTGGCCGCTTTTTCCATATGCCCATGGTATTTCTCGCGATCGATACCCTGCTCACGTTTATCATCATCTGCACCATGCTCTGGTCAGGATGGATTGCTACCCTCACGAAATCTGAGAGTTATCTGTGGTATGTTGCAACGACCCTGAACCTGATCAGCCTCTCCCTGGTAATACTCTATAATGAGATCCGGACGCTGCGATAACATCGGTTTTCCTGACAGGGGTTGATTGTTTGCACATTTCCCATGGGAACAGAACCGACGCGTTTCTACCGGTATCAGAACAACAGCATGATCCTGAACGGGATACGCGTGAAAACCGGTGGGGCCGGCAGATCACTGCAGGAATCCTTGCCTGCGCTGCCGTTTCTGGTTGCTGTTTCATTCGACACCGGGGGTGGGGGCCTGGTTGAAAAAGCGCTGTTCAAGTTATTCATGCGCATTACCGGGCCGGTAACAGCGGTCAGCCCTCATGATCTGGTTCTTTACAATCGTGAACAGGCAAAACCCGCGAAGCAGTTTTTACCGGAGTAAGATGGATGGCCTGCACCAGATCCCTGATGTGCTCGTTCCGGTAGCAACGTCCCACATGACCCCTGCGGGTTATCGGCTGCCGTAAGGACTACAGTCATGATGCCCCGGGGGGTATCCCAATTACGGGAAAAAAAGAGCCCGCCCTCATTTTGTGTCAATGCATTGTTTCTTAACCTCAGCCAGCATTGATAATAGCACAGTCGTAAAAAACTGTACGAGAAAAACTATGTTCGGATCCAACAACTTTGGCGGCTCGAGAAACTTCGGCGGCCCCAGAGACTCAGGCCCACGCGAGATGACAAAAGTCACCTGTTCAGACTGTGGGAAAGAATGCGAAGTGCCGTTTAAACCAACAGAAGGCCGCCCGGTCTATTGCCGTGACTGCCTTCCGAAGCACCGGAAACCCCGGTTCTAATTTTTTACTTTTTATTTTCACCCTGACCGTTTTTCAGGTTTTTCCCGGAAGACTCCTCCACGGAATAGTGTATCTGCATTTGCCGGTATAACGAGAGTCGTTCTCGGAAATTGTTCACTGAAGTATTCGGCCGATTCTTTTTGAATTCCCGGTAAGAGATGAAAATAAACCGGGGGGCAGCCGGACCTGCCGGCAGCGGATTATTTTGCATCCTCACCGAGAGCTTCCCTGCTGCGCATCTGGTACAGGACCATCGGGTCCATCTCCTTATAGGTATCCCTGCCGGTCCGCATGATGACGTTCGCGATGCCGCTGTTGACGATCATCTTGGAGCAGAGGAAACAAGGCCATATCTGGGTTGTTTCATCCGTCTCAACATCAAAACCTGCAAGATAGAGGGTGCATCCCCGAGCAAGTTTCCCGGCCTGCAGGAGCGCGTTCATCTCGGCATGGACACTCCGGCAACGCTCATAATTGGATCCGGAGGGGATATTGTGTTCTTTTCGCCAGCAGCGGTTCAGTTCGGTGCAGTCCATCTGTTTCCGGGGTGCCCCGGTATACCCGGTTGAAACAATGGTATTGAACTCGTCTACGATTATTGCGCCAAAGTTCCGCCGCAGGCAGGTGCCCTGGTTAGCGCACCGGGTCGCAAGATCAAGGAAATACTGATGCCTGTTCGTCCGCATGAGGGAAAAATATGGAAGAGCCCGGTATTAAAGCGGTAGGATTTGTCCGTCAAAGATACTATTTTCACGCTGCACAACCCTCATTTCTTTACGTGCACCGTGTGAGGTATCAGCTTTGACAAAAATTGACCTGATCGAGGTCCCGGCCATGAACGTTCTGGGCACAAAGAAGAGCGGGACCTATGCCCTGATCCCTGAACTTCTCATGAAGGTATTTGCCTATGTCCAGAAGAAAAAGGCAGCCATTGCCGGCCCGCCTCTCTTCCTCTGCCATGAGACTTCAGCTGCCGCAGTCCGGGATGCAAATGAGAAGGGGACTGCAGTTGTCGAAGTTGCATGGCCGGTCGATGGACCTGTGAAGAGCGCAGAAGAGATCACAGCGTACGTACTCCCGGGCGGACGGATGGCACATGTCGTGCATACGGGACCGTACGAGACCTGCGAACAGACCTATCTTGCGCTCTTCGCATGGATAGAGGAGAACGGCCTGACGATCTGCGGCCCGATCCGCGAGGCCTACCCGAATGATCCCCGCCTCGTGCCACCGGAAGAGATCATCACGGATATCTGCGTGCCGGTCCGGTAAATCCACCTTTGTTTTTTTGGATGCGGGTAAGGCACCGGTCCATTTACGCGGCGACCCGAGGCCACAAGAAGAGGAACAGGAGCAGATGCAGGATGAGAAAGAGCGGCACAAGGAAGAATTTCCGCTGACGGGTCTTATGGCGGAATCCCGTCATTGCGATCAGTGCACCGAACGGGCCGAAAGCTGCAAGGAGGAGGAGTGATTTTTCGGAAATTCGTCCCCGCTTCATCTTTGCCATGAATTTATCATGGGTAAAAACAGCACATACCAGGATATTCAGGCCGGCATAAGCGACGACCGGGAGAAAAAGTGAGGATACGGCCATGATTGTGTAGGATCCGGACGGGATCGTTTTTTTTATTACCTGTTCATCCTGAAATGCCACCGGCAGAACATTCCCTCCGGGTGGGGGTCGGGAGGAGCAAATTCACATTCCACGCAGATCCGGGGATCGATCTCGCGGGCAAAAGCGGTGAACTCTGCCCGGTGCATCTCACGGCAGACATACTCCCCCTGCCCCCGCCGCAGCCGGGCTTCCTGCGTAGGGCACGAGGGTACCTCGATAATGACTTCATCGTCCTTCCCGATGATGGTATAGCCAACGATCATCGCCCACGGGAAATAACGAAGGGCCTGCACAAACCCTGCAAGGCCCTTTTCGGTGATACCGAACCTGCGAACGATATCCTTCGCCGCCATGCCGGCAACCCTTCCCCAGACCTCCTCGTTAATCTTCTCAGCAGCCGGCTGCCCGTACCGGTCGCTGATATTGATAAACCAGAATGCATCCACCACACGGTAGTGCCAGAGGATGAACTCGAGGTACTTGTGTTTGTCAGCGTCATCCATCCGGTCAAAGATCTCGAGGTTCATGCCATTCATGCGGGAGCACCGGGAACAATGGTACACCATTTTTCATGGATTCTTATATCTATATTTGGAAACAGTGGCCGGACTATATATTGACAGAACCTGGAACGAGAATACGACCTCCTGACAGGTTCCATGCCGGAGACTACGATTTCCAGGACCGGAAACGGAAGGCCGGCCCGGCACTGTTACCGGTCCTCGCCGGAACAACAAGACCCGGATCGAAATCGTCACCTTGACGGTCAGCGTCCGGCAGCTGAGATTTTCCCTGACAAGCGCAGTACAAACCTCTTCGGCCAGGGTATCCAGGGTCATGGAAATTACACCGGGATCGTCCGTATCCGTTTCGAATGTAATCTCCCGGGATAGTGATCTCATATGCGGTCGCTCTTCGACCTCGCTTCCATCAATTCCACATGCTGTGTCGTGCAGTGCAGCAGCGCCCTTCCCGAATGCCGTACCAAGCTTCCGGATATCGTATGAAGCAAGGTCACCGATTGTCCTGATGCCCATCTCAAAAAGTGCCAGTTCTGCCTTCCTGCCGATACCCGGAATTTTTCTTACCGGCAGCGGAGCAAGGAACTCCCGCGTTCCCTCCGGTTCAACAACCGTCATCCCGGCGGGTTTTTTGAAATCAGATGCGATCTTGGCAACCAGCCTGCTCTGCGCAATACCAACTGAACAGGTGATACCCAGTTTTTCTGCGATAGTTGCCTGGATCTGTTCTGCCACGGATGCTGCAGCAGGGAAACTGCCGAGCGGGCTGATGTCGAGGAACGCTTCATCGATACTTACCTGCTGGAACCGGTAACCGGAGGATCTGATAATGGTCATCACCCCTGCCGAGACCTTTGAATAGCGTGCAAAGTCCGGAGGGAGGAAGACTGCGTGGGGACAGAGAACAAATGCCTGGGAAACGGGCATCGCGGACCGGATGCCAAATGAACGGGCTTCATACGAGCAGGTCAGGACAACTCCCCTGCCCCGCCCCTGTTTTGGATCTGCACCGATGACAACCGGTTTGTGCCGGAATTCGGGATGTGCGTGCATTTCCACTGATGCATAGAAGCTGTCCATGTCCAGGTGAAGGATGATCCGTTGTCTCATGGATTCTGTACCCGTTTTTCGTACAGTCAGCCTCTTTTGGTATTAAAGGGATTTTGAGAGCGGATTGAAAGTGTACATCGCTGATGCTGCTGACAGTCGATCAAAAAGAGGGTAACCGGATATTTCCGGTAATAGACTCGAAAAAATATCAACACCGTCGCTGTTTGGCATAATCCTGAAGGTGGATCCGCAATCGCACCGGGTTTCGCAGCAGGTAAAGAATACTCCCCCGTCCCATGGATACCATCCCGGACGGGTTGTTCTTTTTTTCCGCAGACAAAGACAGGCACGTGTCATTTCATCCTGTCAGCTTTTACCCGTCATGTATTATTTTTGACAGGATGCCATAGATATGCATACCTTGCCGGATTACCCTCCTGAAAGGGAATGTAACCAGAGAGAGACCAATGCCTATTGTTCGCCTCAAGACGTGCCGGTTTGAGGGCATAAGGTATGGCGAAAAATATTGAGTCAGGAGAAATCCCGGAGGGTGCATTGCCGCATCCGGATCGTATTCCGAAGGAGTTCCCCTTCTTCAATAAACCGGGTAACCGGGAGGGTAAATTTTCGGGAGATGTGAGATAAGGCAGACTTTATATCCTCAAATTCTGAGGGAGTCTGGTTCATGGCGTTTCGCACATTCTCCCTGACATTGAAGACTCCCATCGGTACATACCCGTGGAGTGCTTCCCGGAGGATGATTGCCCCCGCCTGTTTCCGCTCCCGTGCAAGTGCCTCAAGTACGGCCATTTTGCAGGAATAATAACACCCCCCGAGAGGGGAATAGGCAGTCTTTTTCTTTCTTCCTTCGTGGTCTGAAAAAACAAGTTCCTCATTCCCGAGGACATGGAGGAAGGCTTCTGACCATTCGTACTGCCAGTCCGTTGGCATCAGGATGACTGCATAATTATTATGCAGGCTGGAGAATTCATGAACCTGCCAGGTATCAATCACCGGGCATTTTTTAACATCAGGGAGGAGATGGTCCCCGATCATGGTATCGCAGGCGGTAATGGCCCACCTTGTCGGCACAAGGTGACGGCTTCTGCCGCAACCCATTGTCCCGACGGAGAATGCCTTCTGGATGCTTGAAAACAGGAGACCCTTGCGGTGCAGATCTGTAACAGCATCCGCTGCTTTCATATCCGTATCATAAAACACCTTTTCCAGATCCCGGTCCCACCGCCCGGTCTCGATCTCAAACCGCTCGAGCGGTGCACTCGGACCAAAGGGGGTGTGTTCTTCAGAAAAGCTGGTACCGGCGGGTGTACTGGAAAATGCCACTTCGCTCTCAACAGAAGTATCAGAAAGGGAGATATCCTGAAGCTTTTCGATGAACCGGGTATCGAGTTCAGCTGCATTCACCGGTTGTTTTCCCCGGATAAGGCTGAGCCGGTACCCGATGATCTCCTCCTGGGTTTTGTGTTCAGGGATCCAGGATTCCGGCGTATCCATGATAGCTGTATTCCCGTGCGCAGTAGTGACCATCGGGCCGGCATACACATCCGGGTAATTCCAGCTCCCGATAAAAACGGATGGCGGCGAACTCCCGGCAATCTCTTTTTCCACGGGTGCAGATCTCATCTGAACTGTCGACGCAGTCAGCTGCCGGAGATATGAACCTTTACTGATCATGACCTGAAGTGAATAATCCACGGGGAGATATTAATCAGGTTCGTGTGCAGGGAGAAAGTGAACAGACACCAGCAAGGCCGGTATCATCTCAACCGGTCTTCCGGAAGCAGGATATAACACCCGAGGGAAGGGGAGGGTTGCAGGATAACACATACCTTCTTGTTATTTGACACCATTGATATATACCAACGGAGTTGTGCGAATTAGAAATAACAACAATAATAAAGATGATTTTGACCCGAATGCAGTAAACGAAGATGGTTCTCCGGTCGTACGAGTACGGTTACCGAAGAAATGGGCGAACGAGCAGTTTGCTTTTGCAGATCTCATGATGGGGGCAAATCATATCCGGGTGCGGTGTTACGACGGAGTTACCCGGATGGGGAGGATCAAGGGCAAGATCAAAAAGCGTGTCTGGATCCGGGAAGGCGATATCCTGATCGTCACCCCCTGGAGCTTTCAGGACGACAAGTGCGATATTATCTACCGGTACCTCCCGCCCCAGGCAGACTGGTTGCGGAAGAACCGGTATCTCTGAATCCTTTTTTCTGTTGCCTGTATCTTTGGATTTTCGTGCTCTGTTGAATTTCTCTTTATCCCAGACGTTCTTGGTGAGGATGCAGGCACATCCCCCCCCTGCCGGTACCCGCTGCGTCCAAACCACATTCCCTCTTTCTTTCGGCCACTCTAACGTTGCTATTTATGACCTCATCCGTTCCCACCAGAGACACCCCAACCATTCCGGCACGGTTCCGCATTTTTCCGGATTATGACCTCTAAAATTCGGGGTGCGGGGGAAATGAGGTACAACCGGACTCTTAGCAGGCTCCGGTGTATCAGAATTCCCCCAGGATTCTTTGACGGTGAAAACCACACCTTCTGACGATAACATATGGCCTGGTCTTCGGTAAGTTCACTTTATAAAAACAAGATTTCTACAGAGCAAATTGTTGAGTTTGAAAGATCCCAAAAAAGTAGTGCAACGCACCTGAGAAGCCGCTGTTTTTCCGGATATGCCTTTTATTGAAATATCGTGTCACGTATCCCGGTCGATCCTGGCAGGAACGGACAGAAAAAAGGTGGAACTGAATTTCAATAAGGCCAAGCTGTCCGGGGACGCGAAATCCGCATCACATCCTTTATGGTTTCCCGGATAAGCCGGCCATCCCAGAACAGGTCGTCGTTTTTAAAAAACCACTGTGATCGCTTATCCTGGACAACCTGAAGCACCGGGGGTTCAAGGGCAAAACAGCCGTTCTTCCTGAGTTCTGAAATGGCTTCGGGTTTCCGGATATCGATCTCCTGGTACGCGATCCCTTCTTCTTTCAGGGCATCTTTCAGCTCTTCACATTGGGGATTTTTTTCTTTCGAGTAGACAATCAGTTTTGTCATACATCACCTTCCCATGCAATGATGATCCGATACCGGCCCTTCAGAGCAGGCCGGGCCGGTGCTGCAATTTGGCGTTGTGGTCCGGCCTCGCTCATGCCGGTATGTCAGGTAAAGCAGGGGTTCCCCCCAATATATATTGCCCAGATAATAACAGTTCAATCGTGTCATACCGAAGGTTCAATGAATATATATTACTACTGATCGTGCTAAAAACCGCATAATGCCGGAACAATCGTTCCCGGGTGATTTTCCTGATGACAACGATATCAGTGAATAACCTTCAGGCGTGTTTGACGGAAATGGATCCCCGGCCGGAGATGCGGATTATCTCATCGTCACGGATCCTGTACCCGCTTTCCTGATGGTTTCGAGCATGATGTCCCGGGTTTTTCTCCCCCGCACGGGGATCTGATGGAAGAGTAAAATCCCGTTACCCGATGCTCTGCCAGATCGCGAGAACGAGCTCGAGCGCAATGAGGATGATGACCACCCACTCAAGACGATTGGAGTGCTGGATTCGGACCTCATCAGAGAGCATGGAATAGTTCTCGCGGATAATATCAATTTTCCGGCTCACACTCTCGCTCCACAACCCGCTCCGGAGCACTTTTAAGGCAGTGGCATAGACCCGGGCATAATAGACGTCCTCGGTGACCTTGATCAGGTTGTTGACTTTTTCAATGACCTCGGAGATCTCTGCGGAATTCTCCATCTGTTTTGCCATGATGGCATGGTACTGGCGGCTGCGGCGGAACTGCGATAACCGGTCGGCATGTTCAATGTCATCATACATCTTCTCCATCTCGCGGGTCAGCTCGCGGTCATAGTACCTGAGCTCCAGCACCTGCACATTGGCAAATTCGATCAGGTCGATGATATCGGCCGGGCTTTCCGGATTGCAGAGAAGGGCGGAATCCCAGGAAATGATCGCGAGATCGTCAGTTGTGTAGCTGAGAGAGTTTTTCAGGATATCCTCCCGTGTCTGGGGGGATACCGTGGCCTTTTCACCGATCAGAAGGGGGACATGATCGAGAGTGTCGTCGCGGTGATCTGTCACGTAGACCGTGTAATCCTCAAAGAAATCCGGATCGATTGCGAAATTCCTGATGTGAGGTTTGACGATCTCGCCGAGAGTCTTGAGGTACTGCACGTAGAATTCACTCAGCCCTTCCTGCCCGGCAAATAAAAACGCAATCTCCTCAAGGGTGGAATAATGAGCATCCGGGTTTTCAAAAATTAAACAGAAGCTGATAACCCCGATATCATACACCCGGGCAACAACGGAAAATTCAAACGGCTTCCCGTCACGTTCTACCCGAATTGGGTTCATCTGGATCATGAGGGGGGGCTCCTCGATCATAATAGATTTCTGTTTGACCCGTACGAAACTCGTTCTCGCCGTAAAATAACTCTGCGCGAGGGCCCGTTCCAGCCAGTCCAGGTCTATTTCCCTGCCGATGTCATAAATCCGGTAAAAACGAAGCGAGATCACGGTTTCTTCCTCCTTCCGGGCAACTATTCATGTCTTGCAATAATGAAGAACCACGGAGCTGATAAACCATTGCAGGGACACCACAGACAACAGCGCGATCAGGGTACCCATTTCCCCTCCGGTTCCTCACTCTCATGGCGAATAGTCCGGTCTAAAAACAGTTCTCCAAAAGAACTATCAGCCAATGGAACCGATCCCGCTTACGTGAGCAGTTGTGAACGGGAACCCGACAGATAAAATTGCAGACAGCCTGCTTGCGCTGATGCCGGTATATCACAAACACATCATCAGGATCAACACGCGGATTTCCGGCCGGGAACCTGCCCGGTACAGGATGCTGGAGGTTCTGGTGAGACCGGGTCCGCACTCCCTATCGGAGATCGGACGGGTGCTGAATATTTCAAAACCGTATATGACTGTGCTCATTGACGACCTCATGGAAAAAGGATGGATCAAACGGGGGTATGACCCTGATGACCGCAGGGTAATTCTGGTAACCATTACTCCTTCCGGAAAAAAACATCTGCACCGGGCATCTGACTCAGCTAAAACCTGCGTTAAAACACTGCTCGCCGGTCTGGACCGGGAAGATACCGGACAGCTCTGCACTTCGCTTGGGCACCTGCAAAAAATTTTTGGAAAACTGACCTGAGGGGCATTATGGATACCAGCTCTTCCCCGTCATTGAAAGACCCGCCACGGGCGTCGGCAACCGGATGGGATGAAATACCTGAAAATATCATCCGCATCGATCACATCACAAAAACGTTTGGGAGCACGACAAAAACCGTGACCGCAGTTGATGACGTTTCGTTTGATGTCAGAAGGGGAGAAATATTCGGCCTTCTCGGACCCAACGGGGCCGGTAAAAGCACCCTGATACGGATCCTCACGACCCTGTTACAGCCGACAACCGGAACGGCGTTTGTTGACCGGTATGAGATTACAAAAGCCCCGGAAAAGATACGCGGTATCATCGGGGTCTGCCCGCAGAACAGCACGCTGGATGTTGAACTGACTGCCTACGATAACCTTGAATTTTATGGGAAGCTGGTGAATATCCCCGATAGTGACCTTGATGCACGGATCTGGCAGCTCCTTGCAATGACCGGCCTTGAGGACCGCGCCCATATGAGAGTCGAGACATTCTCCGGGGGTATGCGGCGAAAACTCGAGATTGTCCGGGCTTTCATTCATCACCCGCTCATCCTGTTTCTCGATGAGCCAACCATAGGGCTCGACCCGGAAGCACGGCGCGAGGTCTGGCTGCAGATCTCAGCCCTGAATAAAGAAAAGACCACGATCATCCTGACAACGCATTACATGGATGAGGCGGAAAAACTCTGCGACCGCATCGCATTCGTGGATAAGGGCAGACTCATTTCACTGGATACCACGGATAACCTGCGAAAACTGATCCCTGCGGGAGACCTCATCGAGATTGGGACGGATTCGGTGAGTGAGGGCGTCCTGTCAGCTCTTCGCGAAAACGGTATGATCAATTCTGTTGAGTTCCGGGACCTGAAACTGGTTATTTCGGCAAAAAACGGGAGCAGGGTACTACCGGCCATTGTTGCTATCCTTGAAAAACATTCCATCTGGATGAACTCGATTTCCATACGCCCGCCATCACTTGAGGACGTGTTCATCTATCTCACCGGCAAAAAACTCGATGGAACCGGAACCAGCGGATTCCTGCCTGCACAAGGGGGACTGGAACGATGATACGAGGGGCACTGGCAATTTTTAAACGTGATTTCAAGAAATTTCTGTCCAACCCGGTCGTCATTGTCATGACCCTTTTCATGCCGATCATGTACCTGATCATCTTCGGCAACGCGATGGGTGGGACGATCACGCATATCCCCGTAGCAGTCGTGCAGGAGGAACCCTTCACCGACAATACTCCCCTGTTCGTTTCAGCAGTTGAGGGATTGCAGAATTTTGCCCAGAGGGACTACCCGCGGACGTTTGACGTCGCCGTTTATACTGATGAGCAGAAGGCCAAGCGGGATCTGGGGAACGGGATTGTCAAAGGGGTGGTCATTTTCCCGTCCCCCATTTCCCGGGACCATGTGGTCCGCCTCTATGTGGACAGTTCGGATTATATCATTCCCGCCCTGATCCAGTCAGGAGTGCAGGCCGTACTCATAACCAGCGGAGCAGATAATCCGGTTGCGGTCAACAGGATATACGGGGATATCAAATACATTCAGTTCTTCGGGGTCGGTGTCATTGTCATGGCAATTTTTATGAGCACCATGATGGGCGGGGGTCTTGCCCTGATCAAGGACCGCGAACTGGGTATCGTCGAGGGCTATCTTGTCACGCCGGTAAAAAGATCGAGCATTATCCTTGGTATGATCGGAAGTGGGACCATCCGTGCATTTCTTTCAGGTTTTATCATTTTTATCGTTGCTGTCCTCATAACCGGAATCATCATCCAGAGCGCAGGGGATTTCTTCCTGATCCTCATCGTTCTCTTTATCACCAGTCTTGGCGTTACCAGCCTGATGGTCTCCATTGCATCGCGGTTTACCAACCAGCAGGAATACTCAGCGGTCGCTGCATTCGTCAGCCTCATCCTTTTTATGACCAGCGGAGCATTTTACCCGGTCATCGGGATGCCGGACTGGTTGCGCTGGATCACGGTCATCAACCCGGAATACTATGCTGTTGATGCCATGAGAAGTATCATCCTTCGCGGGCAGGGACTTGACGTGATCGGGATGGACCTGCTGGCCTTGCTGGTCTTCTCGGGAGTGGCAATTATCCTTGGCATTTCAACGTTCCGGCGGACCCTGGAATAGCCGGAACCGGCACACTCTTCACTTTTTTACAGGGAGGGAGTCATCGCGGGATCACCTGCATCCTTCCCGCCGGAAGGTTGCCGGGTATCCGGACGGGATCCGGGGCATAAACCGTCAGTCAGCTCAAGCGTACAGAGCGTATCGATACCGCAGCCTGCTCCTGCAGGAGAGAATCAGAACATTGCTGGAGTCGGATTTCCTGACATCATACCTGCACCTGACAGGTATGAGCGTTTTCCGGTTTTTCCTGGGATCATACCGGCAATGAAAAAGAGAGGAGTTACCGCTTGAACGTCGTGATAAACTCGGTCTTTTCCAGTATGTGTCCGGCCAGAGCCTGGTCGATTGCTGCCCGGTCTGCGGTTGGCAGGGGGAGATAGATATCGGCTGCGTACAGGTGGAAAATATAGCGGTGAGTCGAACCAATGGGCGGGCACGGGGGTTTGTATCCCCGTTCCCCGGTGCTGCTCTCACCATGCTGTGCTTCATTTGAGAGTACTTTGGCGTTGGGCTGGCCCTGTGCCAGTTCCCCGGATCGCGGGGGGATGTTGTAGACAAGCCAGTGAGTGAACGTACCGGAAATAGCATCGGGATCATCGAGGATAAGGACAAGGCTTTTCGTCCCGGCAGGAATGCCGCTCCAAGATACAGCCGGGGATTCGCTGGTACCTTTACAGGTATATACATCAGGGAGGGCCGAGCCAGGGCTCAGCGAAGCCACACTGAGGGTTAACTGCCCTGAGGACGCGGCCGGTTGTACCGGCTGGCCTGATTGTACAGGCTGGATGGATCCCGGCGAGGCCGGGGGCGTTGACGGGGACGTGTTTGAAGTGCACCCTCCAAAAATCACGAAGGCAGTCAGGATTCCGGTAAGGAGCATGAACCAGCGGATATGCATAACTGGAAAAGCGCATCATGGATAATAAGCATTCCGGAAAAATGGATCAGAATACCAGGAAAATGCAGTGACTGACCTTAACAGATCGATCACTTGAGGAAAAGGATGCCGGGAAAGAGTCGGAACTATAATCATCGTATGAAGTGTGTGCTGATCGATTCCCTGCATGTACTCGGGCCACCGAAGACGTGGCTGATTCATTGCGGTACGGGATGCCGGTCTTTTAACCGCAAGCATTGCAGTGCCCGGAAGAATTGGTATCCTTTCGGATAGTCCCGAACCGCTGAACCGGGCTTACAGGCACATGTTCAAGGTACTCTCTGCCGACCCTGAGATCATGCAGACCATCGGTACCAACCAGCTCCGGCACCTGACAACCGCTTCGTACTTTTCGGCATACCTGACAGTTCCCGGTACGTCCCGGATACGATTCCACGATCGCGGGAGCGGAATTATGGGGGAGCAATGGTCTGCGCAGTTGCAGGACGTCCCCCGCTTCTCGTATCGCCTGTAATTGCGACGCTGGTCTGCCGTGCCCCCGGGTGCGCTTCATTCTGAACGAATCCAATGGCTGATGGGCACCTTTGTTTTTCTCATGCGGACTCGCAGCCGAATCCGATTGAATTCTCCCGGAAAACGCGGATCACCCCGTTTTTGAGGGCCTCCGTCGCCGGGTGTACCGGACGCACCCGGCTGGAGGTGAGCGCCGGGATCCGATATTGTTGTGCAAAGGAATGATGAGATCTGCCGAATCGGTTGGTGAAGTGTTTCCTTTGTAGTAATGAACCAGAGCGGATGAATTTTCAGTTAATTTTTCCTGAGAGTCAGCTGAATCACGAATACTTTCCCTTCGGATAGAAACAATGTTCTTATATAGTGTAATTAGTAATACAATTTAAAAAAAAAAGAGGTGTGAAAAAAATGAATGCAGATGATGCAAAGAAGATCATTTCAATGGCAATCGACAGGGAAGTTGAGGCATATTCGTTTTACAACGGTGTTGCGGGCAAGGTAAAAAGCGTCGCATTAAAATCGCTGTTCGCAGAGCTTGCCGGTGAAGAAAAGAAGCACCGCGAGTTCCTTCAGGGAATGCTCACGAAAGATGTATCAAAGATGAAATTTGATGCATCCCATGATTACAAAGTGGCAGATACCCTTGCTTCTCCCGCTCTCACCGTTGACATGAAACCAATCGAAGGTATTGTTGTCGCGATCAAGAAGGAACTGGAAGCCATGCAGATGTATACTCAGCTCGCGAAGCTGGCCGGCGACAATGAGACCCAGCTGCTCTTCTCCCAGCTGGCAAACATGGAACGCGGTCACAAGGCCCGGCTTGAGGACATCTATACCAACATGGCTTTCCCCGAAGTCTGGTAACGCGAAGATCCTGGAATTATGGGTGCATCCTGCACCTATCTTTTTTTTATCTTGCTCCATGACTGATGATTACCAGAAGGAGCGGGTTCGTGATTCTTTCAGAATATCAGGTGTTCTGAAAGGATTTTCACTCCTATCAGGATGAGGATCAGGCCACCGGCGATCTCCATTCTGTTACCGAGCAGATCCTCAAGCTGTCCGCCAAGCATTACTCCGGCAAACGAGATGGTGCCACAGGTTGTCCCGATGATGAGCGCCGGAACCAGAACGGCACTCCGGAGTACCCCGAAGCCGACGCCGACAGCAAGGGCATCGATACTGGTGGCAAGAGAAAGCGCCACCAGAGGGATAATCCGGAAACTGCTCTGTGGTTCCAGGTCTTCGCCCTGCATGCCCTCCCGTATCATTTTACCGCCGACAACCAGCAGCAGGATGAAGGCAATCCAGTGGTCGTATGCTGATATATATCCGATGACTGAGATCCCGGCTGCCCAGCCCGCTACCAGCATTCCGGTCTGAAACCCGCCAAAGAAGAGGGCCAGGATGAGACCGTTACGGGAGAGCCTTGACATTGTGGTGCTCCCGACAGCGAGCGAAACGGCAAAACAATCCATCGAGAGTCCGATACCGATCAGGACCGGGGTCAGAAGATCCATGTGTCCCGGAATAGTATGTAAAGAGATCAGATAAGGTCACGCCCGGGCGAAATTGCCACTACCCGGGGATCTCCCCGGGCAATGACCAGCGCCTCAAGCGCACTGCGTTCCTTGTCCTTGATCTCGAGCATGAGATCAAAATCCGCGGGCCGCGTTGTTTTAAGGAACTGCCGGAAGTCGTGTGCAACAATATGCTCTGCGTGAGCACCGGTCCGTTTACCGGGTTCCTGCGAGCTGTAATCAACCATAGGTATACCGTCAGATACTTTCCACGTCTTCCTGACCGGCTCGAGCAGGGTGACGAATTCTTCCCCGCTGTTCAGGAGCGCGTGATGGAACGAATCCATAATGACCGGGATGCCGGTGCTCTCGTGAATGGCAAGACAGTCACTGATCGAATACAACCGTTCATCATTCTCTATCGCGAGACGGGCCCGGATGGCGGGATCCAGCTGTTCATACTGTCTGACAAAACGGTCTATTCCTGCTGTTTTGTTGCCATAGACGCCCCCCACGTGGACCTGGACTTTTACCGAATTGTCAAGACCCATCAGGTCAAGTACCTGCACCTGATACGCAAGTTCGGCAATACTGCGCCGGAGCACCCCTTCATCGGGCGTATTGAGGAGCACGAACTGGTCCGGGTGCATGGATATCCGGAATCCGTGCCTGCGGATCAGGTCCCCGATCACCAGGAATTCATCGGAAAACTGCTCCTGCCACGGGCAGGTACAGACCGGGTGGGATGCAAACGGTACAAGATCCGACGTGATACGGAAGAAGAGAAGCCCGCGAGCCGCATTCCAGGAGATGATCGTATGCAGACAGGCGAGGTTAGCGGCTATGGTCTCATGGAGCCGGGCATCGTTATAGGAGGCGAGACGGAAGGTGCGGGCAGGTGAACAGCCAAGAGAGCGATTGATGCAGGGGTATCCGATTCGCATGGCGGGAGTTTCAGGATTTTTTCCGGAGATCGAGTGCCGCCGAGTTCATGCAGTACCGTTTCCTGGTCGGGAGTGGCCCGTCGTCAAATACATGACCCAGGTGGGCACCGCACCGTGCACATAGTGCCTCAGTCCGGCTCATGCCCCCCGAGTCATCAGGTACAAGCCGGATATTGAGATCGGAGACCGGTGCGAAAAAACTGGGCCACCCGGTTCCGGAATCAAACTTGGTGACGGAATCAAAGAGATCCGTACCGCAACAGATACACCGGTAGATGCCGGGTTCTTTGGTTGCATGGTATTTTCCTGAAAATGCATATTCAGTCCCCTTCTTTCTTGCCACGTCAAACTGTTCCGGAGTGAGCTGTACCTTCCACTCTTCATCGGTCTTCGTTACGGGGGTGACCTCCTCAACCGTACTGGTCCGTGCATTGAAAATCCGGATACGGGAGCCCCACGGTTTTTCCAGGCCGTGAATTTTCATGGTTCGTACAAGCAGTGAGGGGATACCGGGACAAAGAGTTTTCCGTTCGTGTCAACCTGAACGGAGAAGTTTACTAGAGACCAAAAAAACCCAGGATCCTGTCTTTTGCATCCCGGTGAAAAATTTTTACACCCTCCTTGATATTCCTGACATCTTCGACCGTATAGAGAATGGTGGGATATTCCTTTGCAAGTATATCCATCAGGCGCCCGAGTTCTGGGCGGGGAACAATCATGAAGATGATCGTAACGGTATTCGAGAAACTGCCCGTACCTTCTATCCGGGTCATACCATACCCGAGCCCGGAAAGGTTTGCGATCAGCGGCTGGGGGTCATCGGGAGTGATCAACCGGACAATTACGTGGCCGAGCGAGATCATCTTCTCGATCTCTATCCCGAGGAGTGTGCCGAGCCCATATCCGGCGAGATAGGCAAACAGGTTCCAGTAATCAGAAAGATTCGTCAGGACAAGAGCGGTTGAAAGGAGCCAGATGCCGGTTTTGGTAATACCGATATAGCCAGCCAGGCTGGCATGTCCCCGCGCGATATAAATGGTCCTGATGGTCTCAAGACTTGTTTCAATAATCCGGGCCAGGAGGATGAGCAGGGGAATTGCTGCAGGGATCCCGATGATACCAGCGATAATACTATGCCACTTCCAGCAGGAATAATCGTACCGGGATATTGAATACCTTGCGGAATGCTTCAGGTTAAGGTACGGGGGAATGTTGCAGTGCGGACCGTATGGTTCCTTCCCGTACTTCCAATTGGTAAAAGGGAGCGCGTACCGATGACATTTGCATGCCGGCGCTGTGGTCACTGCTGCGGCACAATGGGTGAAATAATCAGTATACAGGAGCAGATCCGGCCCTTTGAATTCCGGATAGGGTTCACAAACGGTGAGGAACGGATCGTTACCGTGGACCCGGATAAACAGGACATCTTCCGGGATCATAAACAACAGGGGGAAAAGTCCCTCTCCTGCCCCTTTTTCCGGCGAACGGAAATCCGCGAGGGCATCTGCACCATTCACGCCACCCGTCCTGAACTCTGCCGCAGTTACGCGTGTTTTCGAATCCTCATCCTCGGCCCTGACGGGAAGAAAGCCGGGCGGGTACCGGATGGAACCCGTTCCCTCGTCACAGCAGAAAGTGCGCTTCTCGGACTCTGGGACACGGAGATCAGAGATGCATTCCTCCCCGGGGATGACGAATGGGAAGAATGCGTGGAAGGCATTATTACCCGGGCGGGATACCGGGTCATACGTTAAATTTCAGGATCGGATAGTGTTCAAAGAACAGGAAATCATGGTTCCGGGTGCCGGAGGTGGTGAAGGAGGGCATCACCAAATTCCTGTGTCCCGGCATGGCCACAGAGGTCCCGGGTGCAGATGCCTGCAGCAACAAGGTGACGGACAGCTCGTTCAACGCGTTGTGAACCTGCACGATCCCCAAGATAATCAAGCATCATTGCTGCACTCCTTACCGCAGCAATAGGATTCGCAATATTCTTTCCCGCAATATCCGGGGCACTGCCATGCACCGGTTCAAAGAGCGCATAGTGATCGCCGATATTGGCACTCGGGACGAGGCCGAGACCCCCCACGAGATACGCGGCAACGTCGGACAGGATATCCCCGAACATGTTGGTGGTCACGACCACGCTGTAGTTTCTGGGGTGCTGGAGCAGGTCGAGGGAGAGCGCATCGATAAATTTGTCATTGAAGGGGATTCCGGCTGCCGTTGCCTCGGCTATACAGATGTCCCGGAAAAAGACGTCAGACTTGATGACGTTTGCCTTGTGCCCGATCGTGAGCATGCCGCCACGTTGCCGGGCAAGGCGGATAGCTGCCCGTGCGATCCGCTCGGTTCCCTTCCTGCTGACAATTCGGAGTGTGGTGGCCCGGTCCGGAGTCACCTCTTCGATACCGGAGTACAGGCCTTCGGTATTTTCCCGGACGATCATGATATCAAACCCGTCCCCGTGGACCGGGCGAAGGTTTGTGTAGAGGTCGAGCGCCTTGCGGATCCGGAGTACAACGCTCTGGTAATCCTTCATGGGGGGTGTCGTGATCGCCCCGAAGAGGATCGCATCAGCGGTTTTCAGCCGGGCGATATCCGGATCCGTGCAGGGGCAGCCGGTCCGCTCCCACCTGCCGTAGCCGACTTCCACATCGATAAAATCGTACTCCGGGTGCAGCAGCGCAAGAACATTCCTGGCAACCGGAATAACTTCGTGGCCAATGCCGTCCCCTTCCACGACCGCAATCGTTGTCATTTCAGTCTCCAGCGAGTGGCGAGGTCCCGTACGGCATCATAGATTTTCGCCGGTTGCGCACCCCAGTGCACAACGGCCCCGCTTTTTCCGTTCCAGGTTCTGGTACCTTCACGCTCTGCCCGGCAACAGCGGGCGATGAAGGGCTCATCGCTGACGCACTCAAGGGGGCAGATATTAACCAGACGGAAGTCTTTGCCATAGCATTCGGTGTAGAACTGGGATGAGGTCAGGCAGCCCGCTACCTGTTCGCCTCCCTGCATGGTGTCGGCGTCGAGGGTCTTTTCAAAACCCGCTGCCCGGCAGGGATAGACATCAGCACGGACTTCCGTGATGTCCCAGATATGATGGCAGAACTGTACAGACAGGTCCCCGAAGAGCCCGGCAGCCTCGAGTTCGCGAATACCGGACGAGAGGCTGGGCCGCGGGGGGCTGACATCATAGACATGGATCTTCAAAAATCCCGAGAGGTCCGGTTCAAGGACGAAGGTCTGGTGTTCATCATGCCCGGTAAAGAGCGTGCACCGGTATCCCGTGTCAAGCGCCAGTTCCACAAGCCGCGTGCGGTTATGGAGGTTCACCTTCTCCGGGTAGCGGTACACTTCCTTCTCCCGTGCAAGCACCCGGGACGAAAGGATAGTCCGCATCATGCCTTTTTCATTCTGGTCAAGCGTTACCTCCAGCACCTCATGCCCCCCGGACGTGTCCCGCAGGAGCCACCGGCTCAGGAAATAGACCTTGTCATCGCAGGGCTTCGTGGAAGCATGCCCAACGTATTTGCAGTGCTCGGGAAAAATCATTGGTGTGACCTCCAGTAACTGACAAGCCCCCCCGCCGCGAGGATCTCCCGCATCCGGGGAGAGAGCGGTCTGATCGGATACCGGCTGCCCCCGGCCTCAACCCAGCCGGCGGCAAGATCGAATCGCACGTGCTCTCCCTCAATGCAGGCGAGGTTGCTTTCAATGGCGGGGAGCCCGACATTGATTGCATTCCGGAAGAAGATCCGGGCAAAACCGGGTGCGATAACTGCTGCAACCCCGGATTCCCTGAGCGCGATAGCAGCCTGTTCCCGTGATGATCCGCAGCCGAAGTTCTTACCAGCAACAATAACCGCTCCTTTCAGACGTCCGGCAAGGGCAGGATCCAGATCTTCAAAGACATGGGAGACCCAGATGCTGTGGTCCTTGGTCCGGAGGTACCGCCCTGCAATGACCTGGTCGGTATCGATATCCGGCCCCAGACAGACCGCATGACCAGCACCCTGCATGTTCAGTCTCCCTCCGGCTCAGTGATTTCCCCCGTCAGGGCGCTTACCGCGGCTGTCGCAACCGATGAGAGGTAGATCTCCCCTCCAACGCCCATCCGGTTTTTGAAATTCCGGTTGGCAGTCGAGAGGCAGACCTCGCCTTCACCAAGTACGCCCATGTGGGCACCAAGGCAGGGACCGCAGCCCGGTGTTCCGATTGTACATCCCGCCTCTACGATATCCGAGAGTATGCCGGTGCGGATTGCTTCTGCAAGAACAGCCCGGGATGCCGGGACAACGATCGTCCTCACCGCAACTTTTCTGCCCTTCACGATCTTCGCAAGCCGTGCAAGGTCTGAATACCGCCCGTTTGTGCAGGTCCCGATAAAGACCTGGTCAAGGGACAGCCCCGCAAGATCCCGCACGGGTTTTACGGTGTCCACCCGGGGGGAGACCGCGACCATCGGTACGATATCGGCGAGCTCAAATTCCAGTTCCCGGCTGTAGGTGCAGGGTTCCGGTACCTGGTGTCCGGCTTTTTGCCCGGCTGCTGCAAGATACCGAACTGTTACGTCGTCGGCATAGAACATCCCGGTCTTTGCGCCCGTTTCTACCGACAGGTTGCAGAGGGTAAGCCTTTCATCCATCCCGAAGCTCTGTGTACTCTCCCCGATAAACTCAAGAGCGCAGTAGGTGCCCCCGTCCATCCCAAGCCTGCTCACATAGGTGAGTGCGAGGTCCTTTGCCTCCGCCCCTCCCTGCAGCGACCCGGAGAGATGAATCCCGATGGTATCCGGCACCCGGAACCAGGTCTCACCGGTAAGCCAGATGGCGGCCATATCGGTTGCGCCTACGCCCGTGGCAAACGCCCCGAACGCTCCGGGCGTACAGCTGTGTGAGTCGGCTCCCACAACAACCTCGCCGGGAAGAACGATCCCTTCACTCATCAGCTGGTGGCAGATCCCGCTGCCGATATCGGAGAAGTGTAAGAAAGACCCGCAGGCAAACTCCCGGAGTTCGTGCTGGAGCGTGGCTGTTGTCGAATTATTCGCGGGTACGATGTGGTCGAAAAGGACGTAGAGCTGCGGGAGATCGCAAAGCCGTTCCGCCCCCATCTGCTTCCAGGTCTCAAGCGTCAGCACGCCGGTTCCGTCATGGACATAGGCCCGGTCAACCTTCCGGTCAACATATTCCCCGGCGGACGCTCCGAGAATCCGTTCAGAGAGCGTGCTCATGGGGGGGACCCCTTTACCCTGCGGATCAGTTTCCGCAATACTTCCGGCGTGATATTGCACTTGTGTTCGGAATGATCCTTGACAAGGTCAAGGACGGTGCAGACCTGTTTTTCCGAGAGTTCGCATCCCATGGATGCCACAACATACTCGAGCGCCTTCTTACCTGTATGCTTTCCGAGGATGAAGTGCCGTTCGCTCCCGACAAGGTCCGGAGAGAAATACTCGTACGTCGCGGGATCATCAAGGATGGCCGCTATATGGATCCCGCTCTCATGCGAGAACGCGAGTTCGCCGGTCACCGGCTTGTTCCGCGGGAGGGTGATACCGGAATACTTCTCAACCATGTGCGAGAGTTCAGTCAGGTGAGAGAGGTCATACCGGTCAATTCCTTTCTTCATCCGCAGGGCTACGAGAAGTTCCTCTAACGACGCATTCCCTGCCCGTTCCCCGATACCATTGATCGTGGTGTGGAGCTGGAAAGCGCCGGCCTCGGCAGCGGTGATGGTATTGGCTACTGCACATCCCATATCATTGTGACAGTGTGCGCAGAACGGGCGGTCAATGGACGAGACGAGTTCGGTCATGATCTGCTGCATCTCGGAGGGAATAAGGCAGCCCACGGTATCGGCAAAACTGAGCAGGACGGCCCCGTGTTCTGCTGCACGGCGGTAGACTTCCTTGAGAAACGGGAGATCCGTCCGGGATGCATCCTCGGCTGCAAACCGGACCTGCACCCCATGGTCCCGGGCATAATCGATCATCGTTAAGGAATCCTCGAGCACCTGCTCGCGGGGTTTCCTGAATTTGACCCGCACATGCAGCTCGGAGGTGGGAATGAAGATACTTACCATATCGACATCACAGTCAATGGCGGTCTGGATATCCCCCTCCCGGGCACGGGAGAATCCGCAGATCCGGGCATCAAGGCCGAGGTTTGCGATCGTCTTGACGCACTCTTTCTCATTGGCCGATACTGCCGGGAACCCGGCCTCGATGACCTCGATCCCGATCGTGTCGAGCATGGTGGCGATCCCGACCTTCTCCTGGCAGGAGAAGGAGACGCCCGGTGTCTGCTCCCCGTCCCTTAAGGTCACATCACAGATCTCAATATGCAATGGTTTCATGGCTGCTTCCCTCCGGACAAACCCCTTCGACTACGACCGTTCGCGGCCTGTCCGTTACCGCGAGCTCGCGTTCCAGCGTCCATCCATCGTCTGACTTGCAGACCACCGGCTTCGCCCATCCAAGGTAGGGGAGAGGATCGGAAGCAGGCTGCCTGCCGGTCAGCGCTGTACAGTCATTCTTCATGACGATACACAGAAGTGGGAGCCGCTTCTCGTACACATCGATGAGAGCGTTCAGGCCCGAATGGAGCAGGGCATAATCTCCGATCAGCGCGATTCCGGCGCTCCGTGCGGCAACAGCGATACTCGCCCCCATCCCGTAGGTCGCTATTCCGAGATCGAACGGGCGGTTCATGCCCAGTATCGAACAGCCGGCATCGCAGATCACGGGCATCTTCCGGCCCTTCAGGATGTTCATCATCGGAAGAAACGGGCAGCATTTGCAGAACGTGCGGGAGAAACCCCGGTCCTTCATTGTCTGGGGGGGTCTCTGCGGCAGCGGAGGCCGGACACCGCGATGATCGCGGACAAAAGTCCTGCCGGACTCCCGTACCTCCCGGATCCCCGCAACCTGTTCCGGCGGGGGATGCACGGTCACAATCCGGGTCTTTCCAGAGGCAGGCCCGGCACCGGCAGGCTCGCCGTCCCAGTGGTTCAGGGGGGATGCTGCCGACCAGGAAAACATTTCCCGATACAACTCCTCTGCGGCGGTCACCCGCCCGTTCATCGTCCATGTCCGTTTGGAGAGCCGGCCTTTCCCGTCTTTCCGGGGTACGGGATTTGTGGATGCATCAGCGGCCAGCACGTCCGGTGTCAGGCGGACCATCGAAACACGGGAGAATTGTTCAGACGCTTCCAGTGCTGCCTCAATCCCCGCATAGCATCTGGTTGGATCCGGTTCTATGACCGGCAGCGCTGCAAGCTCCCCATAATACCGGGAGTCCTGTGCAGTCTGCGACCCTTTTGCATCCGGGTCGTCTCCGGCAACCAGCACCACGCCACTGATAAGTCCCTGCACGGTTGCATGGAGGAGCGGATCCGCGCAGGCATTTACACCAACGTTCTTGACGATAACTGCAGCCCGTTTCCCGGAGAGAGAGTCCCCGAGCGCATATTCAAGCGCTGTCTTCTCATTGATTACCAGTTCTGCACCGGTGAGTTCACCAAGATCCGTGATCGGGAATCCCGGGATGGTATACTGCCGATCAGTATACCGGAGCAGCGCATCAGCGACAGCCTCAACACCCTTCATTCATCCCTCCCCGGGACAAGATCGCAACCGGTGCAGCTGGTGCACATTGTCAGTGCCTCGCGGGTATCGAGCCCCGCTACTTCGAGCGCCCGCTCATGCATCGCAAAGACTGTGTTTAACCGTTCAGCGGTCGGCCGTGGGGTGCCAGGAAGCCCGTGGACGGGGTTGAGCGGCCTGAGAACCGGGATCACACCATGGGCGGTCAGTTTCCTGATACAGGCTTCCAGTTCCGCGTCTGTTTCACCCAGACCAACAATAACATTTGAGAAGACACGGTTCTTCCCGAAAAGCTCAACCGAGCGGTCAAGTACCTGCCAGATCAGGTCATAGTCCAGCTTCGGGCACATTTTTTCAAACAACGCCGGCGTTGCCGTTTCAAGGTTGAATTTGACCTCGCAGACCCCGAGTTCCTTTAAACGGTCCGGGGTCTTTTCCGTGGGGTATATGGACACACCGAGGGGCAGGTTGAAGAACGCAAGATGTTTCACCACTTCGAGAACATAGGCTTCCTCCTCCCCGATGCTTTCCTGAACGCCGCTCGTGATAGAGATGGCATGGATCCGGTGGCGCACGGATTCCACCATCCGGATAATCTCCTCTATCGGTTTGCGCCTGCCGCCGATAGCCGGCACCGTACAGTAGCGGCACCGGAAGATACAGCTCCCCGTAACGGTGATGAACGCCTGGTCGGGGCAGTGGAAGCCGGGCTCCAGCAGTCTGCCGGAGATGAGCGTGCCGTTAAAATAGAGGTCGGCGGTACCATTTCCCCGGTGCGTGATCTCGGTGGTGCTGAGCGGGTCGAGCGCGAGCTTGACGCGGTGGCTCCCCATGGAGAAGAAGACAGCCCCGCTTCCCCCGGCTCCGGGGCCTGCCGCAGAGCGGGCAATAAACCGCTCCGCGGGCTCACCGGTGAGCCGGGTTGAACCGGCCTCCAGCAGCCGGGCTTTCAGTTCTTTCCACTGCATAACTCCAGTGCCTCCTCGTATCTCGTGAAAAAGGGGATGGCCGCAACCGCCCCGACGATCCCCCGCCCGTTCAGGACGATCCGGAGGTCCGGGTCCTGGATCGATGCCGGCAGGCCGGCCGCGACTTCGCCCCTCTTGACCTTCCTGCCATATGCGAGAAGCTCATCCGAAGGATTGAAGCCGGTGTAGACGGCCATGCCGGTCTTCTCCGACAACGTGTACTGTTCCAGCAGCCTGCGGAACCGCGAGACGAGGCGGTCGGGATCATTTGTCGCAAACTCGGCAACCAGTGCAACACAGTTTTTCGTGCGGTACGGGACCGGGAAGAGCTGGACAATGGTATGCGAAAGGTACACGGAACGTTCATCCTCAACGGCCCGGGCGATGTTGTGGACAAGCGTCCATGTTGCCCCTTCCTCCGGGGTGTCCGTGTCGTCCACCCCGATCAGCACCCGCTGCATCCGGGGAAGCCAGATGGTGGCACCGGCTACTTTTCCCCCGCCGGCCGGATCACTCCTGCTCCGCAGGACACCGGCGGCATCGGAGCGGCAGGCTGCTGCACCAACACCCCCGCCACCCATGCCGATATAGGTGACCGCTATCTCCGGCCCGTCAGTGATGCATGCCGAGATACCGGCCGGGAACCGGGAGCCTTCAAGGGCGAGATCCACGGTCCCGGCCTTCAGGGCATACCGCATGGTCGATCCCACGCAGCGGACTCCCTCAACGATCGGGCTCTTAACATAATGACACTTCGACCACATGGCCCCGCCCACGCAGTCGAAGAACTCGATCAGCTCCACCTTCCCGCCGGATTCATCCGCAACCGCAACAATCCGCGGGTAGTGGATCACGTAGGGTTCAGAGATGTTCTCCATACAGGCCCGCCGCTTCGGTTCCCCGGTTGCCCCATACCACGGCACCAAGGGCACCAATCCTTCCCTTCCCGTTGTTGCGGTCAAGGAACTCGATTCCCAGCGCTTCCGCCTCACGCTCAGCCTGATCGCGGGTCATGATCTCGGTCTTGACCTGCCGGGCAACCGGCACACCGGAAAAATCCCCAAGGCCATGATAACAGGCGATCCCGGTATCCCGGGAAAAAGTATTTTTCTCCACGAACAACCGGACCGACTCCAGCAACAGGGGGATCCTGCCCGGCCTGGCCGCAAAATTCAGCGCCGAACTGACACAGTTGGTGGTCTTTTCCGGCACGGCCGGGTTGAGCTGGACGAGCCGCATATTCAGGAACTCGACGCCTTCGATCCTGCATGCTTCCGCGCATTTCAAGGCCATCACCCAGGTGGCCCCCTCCGTCTTCGTGTCCGTGTCATCGATCCCGATACAGACCTTCTCGTAGCGGGGGGAGATAATCCGTACATGGTTCGTGCGTGCACCACCCACCTTCAGGTCATCTTCTGAGGGATATTCGGTGCGGATGACACCCGGAGCCTGCGGGAGGCAGGCAGCAACACCGACGCCGGCACCGGCTATCCCCGCCCAGGTTGTGATGACTTCATCTCCGGATACTTCGACCGCTTCCAGGGCCTGGCCGCCGATATCCCCGGCTGCCGAACCGAAATTCACCGGATAGTTCCCCAGACGGGCACGGATCGTCATGGAAGTGCCTTCGACCTCGCACCTGCTTACCGCACCACCGGCCCGCCGCCGGTTCATGGCGTCCCATTCGATCGTTCCCCGGACACGGCACTGCTCAAGGATCTCTGCCGTACCGGCCCGTTCATCCACCATCACAAGAAATTTCTGGGCAAAGAGCGGCCCGAACCGCAGTTTTACGTCTTCAGGACTGAGGGTGATCATGTTATCGCCGAATATTTCGTTAACAGGATAATCGGCAATAACGGTATTTATAGAGTTCGATATGGTAATGAGGAGTTCTGCAAAAAAAGGGTTAAAGGATTTTGTGGAGCTCGATCTTGTAGGGGCCGAGGGTACCGCCAAAGTTACCGGCTGAAATAAATTTCACGCCAGGCACCATTGCTGCTGCCCTGACACCGGCAGCCATTGCTGCTGCAACTGCCTTCTCATCAATACCATCGATGACAATCTCGTACACCGCTTTGATGCCGGCGGGGACTTTACTGTCAGGGACTTTCTCGCGGAGCGTCGGGCAGTACTTCTCATTCGTGGAAGCGACCATGAACTTGTACTTGTTACTCCCGACCTTGGAACCACTTCCCACGATACCACCGGGGAAGCTGGTGATCACTCCTTTGACTTCGGCGATCGCGTCTGATGCTGCCTGTGCACCCATGAGGGCAGCCATCTGGTTTTCGCCCATCACGAAGAAATTTCCTCCGGCAACGCCCTTGACGATCCCGAATTCTTCTTCTCCGATATACTCGCCGTTCATGATCGGGATGACCCAGCACTTGCGGCCGCCGACTTCCTTCTGGTACTCGTAGCCGTCACCGAAGAAGTGGAGCTTGACCGGGATCTTTTCCTCGGCTGTTGTGATACCGTTGAAGACCGCGGTGGTCGGTGCGGTCAGGACACATTCGGCAAGCCGCTCGACAACCTGCTCTTTCAGTTTCTTCTTGCTGGCACAGATCAGGATTGCCACACCGGGCCGTCCGTCGGGTGTCTCGCTTGACGGGACCTCCCCCTCAATACCTGCCTCGCAGGGGCAGCCGATTGCTGATGTCGCAAACCCGGTTGCCTCGGTTGCTGCTTTCTTCGCCCAATCCTTCGTGACCGCAGTGATGATGATCCGGCAGACCCAGGTCGGGAATGCCTCTGCGTATGTATCGTCAATGGTAACGCCGTTGATTTCCATGAAATAACCTCCGGTACTACAAAGGTACCACGATGGGGGTTGAATAAATTTTCTAATTGGATTTGTCCAGCGGGAGGTGGAACCAGAGCGCACCGTGAAAACCATAAAAAAAGGAAAAAAAGTACACCATATGTTGTTAACCAGCCTGTTTTCACCATTAACTTTTCATTTGCGTATTTAAATGAAAATAAAAGAACCAAGTATAAAATAACACAATCTCTCATGCAATTTCAGAACATTTATCTACATTCTTCTACCACTTTTTGTTAGTCGATTTTCAGAATCGATCATAGCTGGTGCGAGAAACCGAATGGCATTTGCAGTGCACATAAACATGGAACGTTGTACTGGCTGTAATAATTGTGTGGTTGCATGTCCTAATTGATGCCCGTGATTCTGTACATAGACTGAATCCGGCATCAGTAACGGGGCAGAAGTGCAATAAAGAAACAGCGTGAGGGTTAATTCATGGCATTGTTTCCAAAGTTTTCCAAGAAGAAAGATGGTGTTAACGTTGTGATGGAGCAGAAACTCCTCCAGAGCGTCAACAACCTGATACTCAATGCAGAGACCTGCACGGGTTGCGGCATATGCGTTGACGCTTGCCCCGAGGAGGCTATCGTCCTCGGGCTTGTCGGGGCATCGAGGCGGGGTGCGATCAATTACGCAGCTCCCATCGATGTCGACGAGGTCAAGTGTTCATACTGCGGTGTCTGTGTTATCATGTGCCCGTTCAATGCATTGACACTGAAGGTGGATGGACAGGAGAAACTCCCGATCATCGAAAAGGAAGGATTCCCGCAGTATGACATGAAAGCGGAGATCGATGACGAGAAATGCGTCAAGTGCACGATCTGTGAAGAGGTCTGCCCGCGCGATGCAATCGAGCGCAATGTCCCGGCGTATGAAGGAACCTACAAGGGACCGGTTGCCGGTGCAAAGGACCGCCAGACCGCAATCAAGACCAAGACGACGTTTACGGTCGACAAGGAGAAATGCTCTCTCTGCGGACTCTGCGGTGCACTCTGCCCCGCACTTGTCGTGAAACACAAGAAATTCACGGCTGAGACCGGCAAGGTCGAGGGCGATGTAATCTGGGACGAGACAAAATGCGATGCCTGCAAGGTGTGTGTTGAGGCATGTCCCGAAGAGTGCATTACCGTCGAGCGCGAAATCGTTTCCGACAAGGTTGACGGCAAGGTCAGCATCATCCAGGACAACTGCTGCACCTGCACGTGGTGTTCACGGAACTGCCCGACCGAGGCAATCACTGTCGAGAAGCTTTTTGAGGGCGATATCGAATTCCATGCCGAGAAGTGCCCCGGCGGTTGTTCGACCTGTGTGGATATCTGCCCGGCCAACGCGATCTACCTCCCCTCCGCAATCCCTGCAGCAGATATGAAGCTGGACAGCAGGGAAGCGACCATCGCTGTCAACAAGGACTACTGTATCCTGTGCGGCGCGTGTGTCAATGCCTGCCCCGGTGAGGACATCATCGTCCTGCAACGGACCGGCATCCGCATGAAGGGAACCGAGACAGACCTCTTCAATAAGATCAAGGCGAAACTCTTCGAGAAGAGAACCTCGAAGGTGAAAGAGGAGATCACCGGCCAGGTCAACCTCAAAGTAATGGAGAAGGCGTGATCAGCATGGTACGAACAAAAGGTTACCCCGAAGCGCTGGAGAAGAAACTCCACGACCAGAGATACTACCGTGAAGATTCAAACCCGGATTTCACGAAAAACGTAAAGGCTATCTCCCGCACCATTGCCCACATGTGCTACCAGTGCGGTACCTGCACCGGCTCCTGCCCGTCAGCCCCCCGCAGCACCTACCGCATCCGCAAGTTTATGCGGCGGGCAGTGCTCGGCCTTGAGAACGAAGCCCTCACCGACCCGGATCTGTGGCTGTGCACAACCTGTTACAGCTGTACTGACCGCTGCCCGCGTGATATTGCACCAACCGATGTTATCATGGCGATGAGGAACCTCGCTTTCAAGAGGGATATCATACCTGTCAACTTCCTCAAGACTGTGCAGTCTATCTATAAGACCGGACATGGTGTGCCCAACAACGATGTCAACCGGGCTGCCCGTGAGAAACTCGGCCTGACCCGGGATCCACCAACAACGCATATGTATCCTGAATATATCCCGGGAATCCAGAAGATCATCGACCACTACAAGCTGAAGGCCAATGCCGACCGGATTGTCAAGGAACGGGAGGGATAACCATGTCTGAAACAGGCGCAAACCATAAATTCGCATTCTATCTTGGATGCATTGCCCCCAACCGGTATCCCGGTGTCGAGTCAGCCTCAATCAAAGCGATGAAGAAGCTCGGTGTTGAGCTCGTCCCCCTCAAGGGCGCAAGCTGCTGCCCTGCACCCGGTGCATTCGGTTCAATCGACCTCAGTGTCTTCTATGCAATGGCAGCCCGGAACCTCGTGCTTGCCGAGCAGATGAAGATGGACATCGCCCTTGTCTGCAATGGTTGTTACAAGTCGATCTGGGAAGTCAACCACAAGCTCAAGCACAACAAGGACCTCCGTGATGCGGTCAATGAAGTGCTCAAGGAAGTGGACATGGAGTACAAGGGTACCATCAACGTGTACCACACTGCCGAGCTCCTCTACAATGACAAGTTCATTGGAGTCGATAAGGTCCGCGACAGCGTCACCAACCCCCTGACTGGAGCACGCATCGCTGTCCACTACGGCTGTCACCTGACCAAACCCCACAAGGACCGGGAGTTTGAAAAGGACGTCATGCTCAACACCGAGCATCCCGTATGGATGGAAGAACTCGTTGCAGCCCTCGGTGCAACACCGGTGGAATACCGCAACAAGATGCAGTGCTGCGGTGCCGGTGGCGGTGTCCGCGGGTATGACATTGTGCACTCGCTGGATATCACCAACGAGAAGCTCATCAACTTAGAGGATGTGAAGGTGGATGCCCTCACCGACATCTGCCCGTTCTGTCAGCTCCAGTTCGACCGCGGCCAGATCGAGATTGAGGAGAAGTTCGGCGTCAAACACAGCATACCGGTACTTCACTTTGCTGAACTCCTCGGACTGGCTCAGGGAATGAGTCCCCAGGACCTCGGGCTTGATCTCCACGGGATCAGCTGTGAATCGTTCCTGCAGAAGGTGCTGTGAGGTGGAAAAAATGGCAGAAAAGAAGAAAGCAACCACCAAGAAATCAGAGTCCAAGAAGGTAGCCCCCGTGAAACAGGAAGTCAAGAAGCAGGCAGCGGCACCGGCCGCCGCAGTTGGCCAAACTACCAAGCAGGACGCACGTATCGGTGTGTTCATCTGTCACTGCGGTACCAACATTGCCGGTTCGATGGATATCCCGGCTGTGCAGGAATATGCAAAGACCGTCCCGAATGTCGCCTTTGTAGACAACTACAAGTATATGTGCTCGATGCCCGGGCAGGCTGTGATTAGCAAGGCAATCAAGGACAACAAACTGACCGGTGTCGTGGTCGCCGCATGCTCGCCCCGTCTCCACGAGCCGACATTCAGGACGGCAACAAAGGAAGCCGGCCTGAACCCGTTCCGGTTCGAGATGGCAAACATCCGTGAACAGAACTCATGGGTGCACATGCACGACTGGGAAGGTTCAACCGACAAGGCAAAGGATGCGATCCGGATTGCAGTCGCAAAAGCAGCACTCCTCCAGGACCTCTTCCCGAAGAGCGTGCCGGTGGAAAAAGCAGCAATGGTCGTCGGAGCAGGGGTGGCCGGGATGCAGGCAGCACTCGACCTTGACGCAGCGGGAATCAAGACCTACCTCGTTGAGTCTACCCCCAGCATCGGCGGGCGCATGTCCCAGCTCGACAAGACCTTCCCGACCCTCGACTGTTCCCAGTGTATCCTGACACCCAAGATGGTGGACGTGGGCCGTGCCAAGAATATTGAGCTGATGACCTACTCCGAAGTGGATGCGGTCGAAGGTTACATCGGCAACTTCGATGTGACCGTCCGGAAGAAGGCACGCGGTGTCCTCACCCCCGCGGAAGCGGAAGCCCGCGGCATTGTCGGCGGCGGCTGTAACGGCTGCGGCGACTGTGAAGCAGTCTGCCCGGTTGTCAAGCCAAATGATTTCGAAGTCGGCATGAAACCGCGGAAAGCGATCTACATCAACCACCCGCAGGTCGTTCCCCTGATCTACACGATTGACTTCAACTCCTGCATCAAGTGCGGGCTCTGCGTGACCGCCTGTGGTCCCGAGAAGAAGGCAATCGACCTCGAGTCCAAGGACGAGTTCGTCAAGGTCAAAGTCGGGACCGCAATCCTTGCAACCGGCTTCGATATCTTCCCCGTTGAGAAGAAAGAGGAGTGGGGCTACAAGCGGTACGAGAACGTCATCACGAGCCTTGAATTCGAGCGGCTTATCTGTGCTTCCGGTCCGACCGGCGGCCACCTGGTCCGCCCGAGCGATGGCGAAACCCCTAAGCGGGTCGCATTCGTGCTCTGTGCAGGCTCCCGTGACAACACCGGCGTCGGTAAACCCTACTGCTCGCGGTTCTGCTGCATGTATTCCCTGAAACATGCGCACCAGATCATCGAGAAGATCCCCGGGTGCACACCCTATATCTTCTACATGGATATCCGTTCATTCGGTAAGATGTACGAGGAGTTCTACTACCGCATCCAGGACGAGGGCGCCAAGTTTATCCGCGGCCGTGTCGCAAACATCCTCGAGGATCCCAAGACCAAGAACCTCCACGTCCACGCTGACGACACGCTCCTCGACCGTCCGGTTGACATGGATGTCGACCTGGTCGTGCTCGCAGCTGCCGTCCAGCCCATGGCTGACACGAACCGGACCCGGAAGCTCTTCGGTGTGTCCTGTTCCATGGATGGCTGGCTCCTTGAGGCACACCCCAAGCTGAACCCGTGCGGTACCACAACGGCCGGCGTCTTCCTTGCCGGTGTCTGCCAGGGACCAAAGGATATCCCTGACACAGTAGCATCTGCCGAAGGCGCAGCATCTGCAGCAAGCATCCCCATCCACAAGGGTGAGGTCGAGCTTGAGCCGTACTTTGCAACCTGCATCGAAGAAAAATGTGCAGGCTGCGGCATGTGCGTCAACCTCTGCCCCTACAGCGCACTCTCGCTCGTTGAGAAGGAAGGTCGCCAGGTCATGCAGGTCACCGAGGCCAAGTGCAAGGGCTGCGGCACCTGCGGTGGCTTCTGCCCCGGCGGTGCCATCTGGATGAACCACTTTGCTACGCCACAGATCGTGGCACAGATCGATGCCTTCCTCCTCGGAGGTGAGCAGTAATGTCTGCACCAGGAAACTTCGCAATTCCCGAGAGAGGCCCCGGTATTTGGCAACCCAAGATCCAGGGTATCGTCTGCAACTGGTGTTCCTATGCCGGTGCAGACCTTGCCGGTGGCGGCCGTATCCAGTACCCGCCTGACATCCGGATTGTCCGTGTCATGTGCACGGGACGTATCGACTCGCTCTTTGTCCTGAAGGCATTTGCCGACGGTGCGGACGGTGTGCTCGTCTCCGGCTGCCACTTCGGTGACTGCCACTACCTTGAGGGCAACTTCAAGGCAGCCAAGCGCATGTTCATGGTCAAGCGCCTGATGAAGAGCATCGGCCTCGACGACCGCCGCTTCCGGATGACCTTCGTATCGGCATCCGAAGGTGCAAAGTGGGGAGCCGTCGTTACCGATGTGGTCAACATGGTACGCGAGCTCGGACCAAGCCCCATCACTGAGTTCAAGAAATAACCGGATACGACGGGCTCTCCCGTCATAAATTTTTACCAGTACCGGAACGATCCATCGCACCAGAAGATGCACTGCAAACCGGTATCAGGGTATGAGAGAACCGGTTGAATTCCTGCGTCCGGGCAGGTTCTCAACCCCACCCTTTTTATATAGAGCGCACCAGAAAATCAGAAGAATTTGGGAAGAACGTCAGAATTCGTAACACGTTTTTAAATATTCATAATACTGCGTAAAACAATGAAATGGGATAGATATGTAGTATTTGAACATTCCTTCATTTTTCTTTAATATTCCTTCCGATTAATATAATTTAATTCCGGGATAAAATAGGAATACTTATATGGAAAACTTGGGAATTATTCAATGTCCCATCTTAGGGGACGTGCAATAGCGACTTTCACTCATTACCAGTATCCCTGATAGGGTATACTTTCGCTCACTGACAGTACTGTATCGCGGTTAAAGGAAAATTTGGAGGAATTCAAATGGCAAAATACAAAGACACGATCGACCTCTACGACGATGAGGGGAAGCTCTTAAAGAGCAATGTTACTCTTGAAAAGGTCAGCCCGCTGACCAACAAGGGTGCACTCAATGTCATCGACCTCACCAAGAGGACCGTAGCAGTCAACCTCGCAGGTATCGAGGAAGCATTAAAGACCGGTAAATTCGGCGGCAAGTCGAACCAGATCCTCGGCCGCAGCATGAGCTGCAGCGTTGTCAAGGACTGCGACGCACTCTCAGCCAAGATCAAGGACATGGTCCAGGTCACCGATGGTGACAACACCAAGATCACCAAGGTCGGCGGCGGCAAGATGATCCTTGTCGAGGTCCCGACTTCACGCCTGGAGGCAGCAGCAACCTACGATGCGGCATCAACCGCTGTTGCAGCAGCCACCACCTATGCACTGGTTGACCAGTACAAGGTCGGCATGTTCGACGGTTCCTATGTCAAGAGTGCAGTCTGGGGTACCTACCCGCAGACCATGAGCATGGACGGCGGCAACATTGTCACGATCATGTCCATCCCGCAGAACAACGAAGGTCTCGGCTACGCACTCAGGAACATTCCCGCAAACCATGCGGCAATGATGACCCACCGGAACGCCATGCAGGGTGCAGCACTCTGCTCGACCTTTGAACAGGCCGGCGAGTTCGAGATGGGTATGGCAATCGGCCCGTTCGAGCGTGCCCAGCTCCTGCTCTACGCATACCAGGGACTCAACGCAAACAACATGGTCTACGACCTCGTCAAGAAGAACGGCAAGACCGGTACCATCGGTACGGTCGTACAGAGCCTTGTCGAGCGTGCCATTGAGGACAAGGTCATCAAGGCAGGCAAGAAGGGCAAGAGCGGCTACATCTTCTACGAGACCAAGGACCCGATGCTCTGGAACGCCTACGCATCCGCAGGAACCCTTGCAGCAACCATGGTTAACTGTGGTGCCGGCCGTTTCGCACAGGCAGTTTCCGCAACCCTGCTCTACTTCAACGACCTGCTCGAGCACGAGACCGGCCTCCCAGGCTCCGACTTCGGTCGTACCATGGGTGTCGCAGTCGGTTTCTCCTTCTTCAGCCACTCCATCTACGGTGGCGGCGGCCCCGGCGGATTCAACGGTAACCACGTCGTTACCCGTCACGCAGCCGGTGTCGGTATGCCCTGTATCGTTGCAGCATGCTGTCTTGATGCAGGTACCCAGATGTTCGGCCCCGAAGCGACCTCGAAGATCTACCAGGACACCTTCGGCCAGCTCGATGCATTCAAGAAGCCGATCCAGGCAGTAGCAAAGGGCATTTAAGCCCATTCAGGACACGAATGACCGAAGCCACGTTCCCCCAGTGCAGGATCTCAACCGAGCGGTTGCTTAACCCCGAGACAACAGAACGCCTGCTGAACAAGCTGATCGAGATCCCCGGTATCAGGCGTATGGTCCTTAATGGACCAAACCTTCCTGCTACCGTAACGTACGGACCCGCCAAAGGCCTGGCCAATCCTCATACCATGAGGAAGACCATCCATGTCGGCGACCAGGAGATACCCCTCCAGGTCCACGTAGGGACAATTCTGCTCGAGCTGGAGAACCGCGAGATTATCCCCGCACTGCAAGCTGCGTGCGAAGCGGTTTTCACCCACTGGACCTTCCGCATCCAGGAAGGCAGGTATATGAAGACCACGCCATCACTTGTCGATTACTGCAAGTATGGCCCGGACGCGGACAAAGACATCCTCGGGATGGCTGATCCCAGCAGTAAATCAAAACCCGTCATCATTCAGGGAACAAAATAATCATGCCGATTGGACGAGTAACCCAGGTTGTTGACTGCCGCGAGGCGATGGGCATGGGTAAAGGAGGCGGCATTGCCCAGCGGGGCACCATCTCCGAGTGCCGGTACCCGGATGTCATTGTGGTCGGGATGTCTCCCGGACGCCGCCACGTGACAAAACCGGTGTGCGATATCACCTCAGGCTTGCGGCAACAGGGCGTCGAATACAGTATCAGCACGCTGGTACTGTATGCCGGCAGCGGCGTGCCGCCGGATGCACCGAAAATTGCCGGTGGCGTCCTCGGCGCTTCCATGGGGCTTACCGACAAGGAGATCGCACAGATAGAGAAACACAAAGTCGCCATCCTTCACCACGGGAACGTACGTTCCCACGTGGTGCACAAGGTGAGGTTTATTCTTTCAGCCTGTGATGTGAAGGCGGTTGTTGTTTCCCAGTGCCCTGTTGATTTCGAGGACCTCGCAAAGGAGGGCGTGAAGACCTCCGTCGTGATGCCACCTGCTGACCGGATCCGTACGAAGGGTACGGTGATGGCCATTGTCAGCGGCGTGACACGGGGACAGACCCCTACGCGAGAGAAGATGGCAGAAGTCATTTCGTCAGTAATGCGAATCGTGAAAAAAAAGGAAACATTGGAGTGATAAAACAATGGCATATAAACCCCAGTTTGGTCCCGGCCAGTCTCATGTCGCCGAGAACCGGCGCAAGCAGATGAACCCGGACCACAAGCTCGCAAAGCTCCGGGATGTCTCCGACAAGGACATTGTCCTCGTCATGGGACACCGTGCACCCGGCTCAGCCTATAAGAGTGCACACCCGCCGCTCGCAGAGCAGCAGGAGCCCGCATGCCCAATCCGCAAGCTGGTTACCCCCACCGACGGTGCAAAGGCCGGCGACCGCGTACGCTACATCCAGTTCACCGACTCGATGTACAACGCACCCTGCCAGCCCTACCAGAGGTCCTACGTCGAGGCATACCGCTTCCGCGGCATTGACCCGGGTACCCTCTCAGGCCGTCAGATCATCGAGTGCCGCGAACGCGACCTCGAGAAGTATGCAAAGGAACTCGTCAACACCGAGCTCTTTGACGCTGCACTCACCGGTATCCGTGGCTGCACGGTGCACGGGCACTCCCTCCGTCTCGATGAGAACGGCATGATGTTCGACATGCTCCAGCGCTTTGTCATGGACAAGGGCTCGATCAAGTACATCAAGGACCAGGTCGGCGTACCGCTGGACTCAGAAGTCAAGGTCGGCAAGGCACAGGACGCAAAGTGGCTCAAGGCAAACACCACGATGTTCCACTCGATGGTTGGCATCGGGTTCCGCGACGACCCCGAATACGTTGAGTATATCACCCGTATTCACGAACTGAGAGTTAAATACGGCTTCATGCCAAAGGAGGCCTGAACATGGCAAAATCAGCAAAGATCGAGAGAACCCAGAAGCTCTTCCTGAAGGCAATGAAGACCAAGTTTGCGGAAGACCCGCAGGCAATGTCCACCGTCTTCGAGCGCAAGGGTCTTGAGCAGTCCCCCCGTAAGATGGAGTTCATGAAGGCCGGTAAGAAGGCCGAGATGGACCGCGGCATCTCCATGTACGACCCCAAGCGCTGCCACTGCGGCGGTATCCCGCTCGGCCAGCGCCAGCTGACAACCTACGAAGTCAGCACCACGGGTGTCTTCGTGGAAGGCGACGACCTGCACTTCGTCAACAACGCTGCCATGCAGCAGATGTGGGACGACATCCGCCGGACAATCATTGTCGGCCTCGACCTCGCCCACGGCACCTTACAGAAGCGTCTCGGCAAGGAAGTCACCCCTGAGACCATCAACGAGTACCTCCACGTGCTGAACCACGCAATGCCCGGTGCAGCCGTTGTTCAGGAACACATGGTCGAGACCCACCCGTCACTCGTGGACGACTGTTACGTCAAGGTCTTCACAGGCGACGACGAGATGGCAGACGACCTCGAGCCCCAGTTCGTGCTCAACGTCGACAAGCTCTTCCCGGCAAAGCAGGCAGCACAGCTGAAGGCAGCCGTCGGAAAGTCGATGTGGCAGGCCGTGCACATCCCCACAATCGTTTCCAGGACCTGCGATGGTGGAACCACCTCCCGGTGGTCTGCGATGCAGATCGGTATGTCATTCATCGGCGCATACAAGATGTGCGCAGGTGAGGCAGCAGTCGCTGACCTCGCATTCGCCGCAAAGCACGCCGGTGTTATCCAGATGGCAGACATCCTGCCCGCCCGCCGTGCACGTGGCCCGAACGAGCCAGGTGGCATCAAGTTCGGACACTTCTGCGACATGGTCCAGTCAGACCGCAAGTATCCCAACGACCCGGTAAAGAATGCCCTTGAGATCGTTGCCGCAGGCACGATGCTCTTCGACCAGATCTGGCTCGGATCCTACATGTCTGGTGGCGTCGGGTTCACCCAGTATGCAACCGCTGCATACACCGACAACATCCTTGACGACTACACCGAATACGGTATTGACTATGTCAAGAAGAAACACGGTGGCATCGGCAAGGCAAAGGGAACCCAGGAAGTCGTCAGCGACATCGCAACCGAGGTCAACCTCTACGGTATGGAGCAGTACGAGACTTACCCGACTGCCCTCGAGAGCCACTTCGGCGGTTCCCAGCGTGCATCCGTCCTTGCAGCAGCATCAGGTATTTCCTGTGCAATGGCAACGGCAAACTCCAACGCCGGCCTGAACGGCTGGTACCTGTCCATGCTCATGCACAAGGAAGGCTGGTCACGTCTCGGCTTCTTCGGCTACGACCTGCAGGACCAGTGCGGTTCCGCAAACTCCATGTCAATCAGGCCCGACGAGGGATTACTCGGCGAGCTCCGTGGACCGAACTACCCCAACTATGCAATGAACGTCGGACACCAGGGAGAATACGCCGCAATCGCCGGCTCAGCCCACATTGCACGTGGAGATGCCTGGACCCTGTCCCCGCTGATGAAGATCACGTTCGCAGACCCGTCGCTGAAGTTCGACTTCTCCGAAATCCGCCGCGAGTTTGCAAAGGGTGCAATCCGCGAGTTCATGCCCGCAGGCGAGCGCTCACTGATCATCCCGGCAAGGTAAGATCAATCCAACACTTTTTTTTTGGGGTTTTTCATTCAAGGATATTTTCGTTATCGCTGACCGTGCATAGTAGATGTTAGTGCTGACAGCCGCGAACCGTATCTCACGGATCCCCTTACCTATTCTCACGTTCCTGTCGTTCATCCCCGTCTCTTACCGATACCGTGGGAGAAGCAGGGTAGTCCCCCGCTCACGGAGGGAGACCATCCCCCCAATCCTCCAGCCATGACAAGGGGGGGACCACCCCCTTTCCGTTGCATGAACGCTGGCTTCGGTTCCTGTGGAGTCTGCGACGGAGCCTGTTCTTTCAGGCTCACAAAAAGGGAGGGGGTAGTCCCCCCGCTCCGGCCCGGAGGGGTACCCTCCCCCTCCCCTCCGTTCTCAAAGAGAAGTCACCACCCGCCACCCGCCATCTCAGCTGGAGGGGGACCACCCCCCCTCCGTTGTATGAACGCTGGGTTTGGTTCCTGTGGAGTCTGCGACGGAGCCTGTTCTTTCAGGCTCACAAAAAGGGAGGGGGGTAGTCCCCCCTCTCCGGCCCGGAGGGGTACCCTTCCCCCTCCCCCCCATTTTTTTTGTGGGAGGTCCCCCTCGCCAGTCCCTGCACAAGACAGGGAATCCCTCCCGCTTCAACAACCGGAATGTCATCCAGTCGCATGAAGTGCTGACCGTGAGGGTATTTCCTCAGTCAGCACACCGGACAACAGGATCTTTTACCCAATACGGTAACGAAATCACTCCCATTGAGTCAACGGGATCCTGGAAATGCTATCCTTATTATAAGAAAAAATCGTTTTTTATTACTGATACCTGCTTTGGGATCAGCCTTTTTTCGTAACCTCGACCGGGTCGATAGTTGCATCGATAACGCAGTCGAAGGTGATCGTGTTCATCCACCCGGCTTTCTCGAACATGTGCATAAAGCAGACACCGATCACCATTGCGCCGGTATGCTTGTCAATAACTGCCTTCACCTGCTCCGCTTTTATCGGCACGTTGGGCATGGAAAGCCCGCCCATGACAACAATCGCCCGGGGATTCAGATTTACCGGCGCAACCCGAACCTGCATCCCGATATCGGGGACATTCTGCATTATATTGGCTTTTTTCTCATCCACGTACGGGACAAAGACCTGTTCCAGCTCGAGCGAACGGACGGCGAACCCAAGCAGCTCCACAAACGGGGTACAGGTACCCGGGACGCCGTAATAGAGAACCTGGTCGCCTTTTTTCAGTCCCTTCGACTCAATAAACTCCTTGAACGGGCGCAAAATGCCCGGAACGCCGTGGAAGACTTCCTTTGTGGCCATGATAGATCAACAGTCTTGCCGGGAGGTAATAAGGATTTCCCGGTCTCCGGTAACGGAGTTCCGTGACGCAATCCCCGTGATCCTACCACGCCAGTTTCATTCCGACACCTGCTTCCCGTACCGGACAATGGGCCGCAAGCGCGATCTTCGCCGGAAGCGACGTACAGTGACAGGCATGCAGGCCTTTGAGGGAGAGCCCGCCGAGATACATGCCGGTCCTTTCCAGCCGCTCCGGTGGTGGGGAGAGGAGATGGAGGCCGCCGATGATATCGATAACCCCCTTCTCCCCGCAGACTTCCCGGGCGTACTCCGTGATATTGCATATGCCCGCGTGCGAGCAGCCGGTAATAATCACCAGCCCGTCACCGGAACGATACGCGAGAGCGGAGTCATCGAGTAACTGGTCGGGTTCCCGGCTTCCGTCAGGACGCTGAATCATCCGCGTCCCCGGAACCGTCTGCTCGAATGCGAACTGCCGGGGGATTTGCCCCAGGAAAACAAGATTTTCGGTGATCCAGACCGGATTTTCGGACAGGTTTACCCGAAAATGCCGCCCCGCATCCACCTCATCCATGACCGAGCCGTTTTTCCGGCCCTCTTTTTCTTTGGGCCAGAAGCAGCGGGGGTGGGCGATGAGTTCCGGCACCCTCTGCTGATTTTCATCCGGCATGCGCTGCGCCAGGTACCGGGCAAGCGGGACAAGCCCCCCCGTATGATCAATGTGCCCGTGCGAGAGTACGAGGACATCAGGATCTGAAAAGCCGGTTCCCATCCTCTCCGCATTGGCAAGGAACAGCCCCGTTAACCCGGTATCAAAGAGGATCTTCTTTCCACCGGTTTCCAGAAGAAAAGAGAGGCCGGCTTCACCTAAGAAATCATGGTCCGTGAGGGTGGTGTTATCGACAAGGACGGTGAGTGAGAGCCGCGTGTTCATAAAGAACCATCAGGCTGGTCGGGGAATAGGTGTTTCGTTTCGGGGTCCTGAAAAAGTGCCCGTACCATAAGGTTTTAAATCTTTTTGCGCATATGAGTAATTATAGTACTGCAACCGTACGATTGGTGAACAAATGCCAGAAGATACCCAGAAAGCATCTAACGATATCCGGAATACTGAAAAAGAATCCGCCCCCCGGCACACCTGCGCGTGCGGTGAGAGGCACCGGCACCGCCCGGGTGCACCCAGCCACCGGGATGCCTGCACGTCTCCAAAGAAATTCGGCGATTCCTGCTGCTGCGGATCCGGTAATTCTCCAGAAGGAGATCCCCACCGCTGCGGCCATGGGCCACGGTGCCAGTAATCCTTTTTTGTGGCGGTGCGCGCTTTAGATAAGCCACCCGGAGATTCTCGACCTGCTGCAACAGGACATGAAGCAAAAGCCACCACGAATTCAGCGGGTACTCCAGCCTGAAGCGGAAACATCCCCCGGTCGTATCTGGGATCCTGCGCAGGATGTACCAGAACCCTGAATTTTTCCTGTCCCGGTCTGGTTGTCAGGATTGAGAACTGCCACATTTCGCACGGGCCTCCTGCATTATTTTCTACGGTACCAACAGGAGCACTTCGGACGCGGTCCGGAACGGGCTTTTTCTCAGGAACAAGAAGATCGGTCAGAATGCAGTACGGTTGCTGAAGATGAACGGACTTGATGCTGTGATCACCGGAAAGATGGGCGACTGTGCGGAAGATCTCCTGAAGGGTGCGGGGATTCCGGTCCACATATTCAGGGGCAGAGGCACAGTACAAAACGCATTGGATGCGGTGACTGTGACATCGTCATACCGGGCATAACGATCAATACCTTTAATCTATTGTGCGCATATGAGTAATAATAAAGCGAGGTCATAAACGGTATGAAAATCTGTATTACGGCACAGGGTGCAACACCGGATGCCAGGGTCGAGGAGCGGTTCGGTCGTGCTCCCTATTTTATTCTCATGGACAGCGAAACGGAGTCCTTTGAAGCGGTTGCAAACCCGTTTGCAGACGGTGCAGGCGGGGTTGGCCCGAAATCTGCCCAGCTGGTCATCGCCCACAAGGCAGGTGCGCTCATCAGCGGGCTTGTTGGCGGGAATGCACGGGCGGTCCTGGAATCCGCGGGGGTTGCCCTGTTTGCGTACCGCTCTGGCGGCTCGGTAAGGGACGCCGTTCATGAATTCAGGAACAATACCCTTGAACAGGCAGGGTAAGAACTGCCCTGCCAAATAACGGGCAGACCGTATTCTGAAGAGTTACGAGGGAAACCAGGTATGAAACTTGCTGTCGCGAGCGGGAAAGGGGGTACGGGCAAGAGCATGGTGGCCGCAAACCTTGCCTTCACGCTTGCATGGACCGGTAACGTCACCCTCGTTGACTGCGATGTTGAGGAGCCCAATCTCCACCTCTTCTTCCCGTCACCCGCCACGACACGGGACGTCACCGTGCCGGTGCCGGTAGTTGACGACTCTCTCTGCGACCGCTGCGGGAAGTGCGGGGAGGTCTGCCAGTATGGTGCGATCACCGTGCTGCCCGATCGTGTCCTCTTCTTCCCTGAGCTCTGCCATTCCTGCGGAGGTTGTATGCTGGTCTGCCCGAAAAAGGCAATCCGCGAAGAGCCAAAACGGATCGGGACGCTTTCCTGCTCTGCCCCGCTGCCCGGCCTGAAGCTGATCACGGGGACGCTGGATGCGGGCAACCCGCATGCGGTACCCCTGATCCGGGAGGCGAAAAAACAGGCAGCACAGGACAGCGTTGTGATCTTCGATACGGCACCGGGGACGTCCTGCCCGGTCATTGAGGCGCTGGACGGGTGTGATGCCTGCGTCCTGGTCACGGAATCAACCCCGTTCGGGCTGCATGACCTCGAGCTTGCCGTGGATGTCGCTGCCCGGCTCGACATTCCTGCCGGCATTATTATCAACCGGAGCGACGGGGAGGATACCGATACCCTCCGCTTCTGCACCGACCATGACCTCGAGGTCATGATGACGATCCCGTTCAGCCGTGATATCGCTGCCATCCAGAACAGGGGTGATCTCCTCTGCCGGGTGCGGCCGGAATGGCAGAAGGACTTCTGTGCCCTCTTTATGAAATGCAGGTCGCTTGCCGGGGTGGAACAGTGATCCGGCTTGCGGTCATCAGCGGCAAGGGCGGCACGGGCAAGACGATGGTCACCGCTGCGCTCTCGCGGTTGCTCAAAGGATCGCTTGTCCTTGCGGACTGCGATGTGGACGCGGCAAACCTTGAGCTCGTCACCGGCCCGCGTCTCATCAGCACCGACCCGTTCATGGGGATGAAAGCCGCGGTCATCGATCCCGCACTCTGTGTCCAGTGCGGGGAGTGCGAAGCGCACTGCCGGTTCGATGCGGTTAAACGGGACGGGAATACCTGTCGGGTGAGCCCGCTCCGCTGCGAAGGCTGTGCGGTCTGCACCGTTGTATGTCCTGCGGCAGCAGTCACGATGCAGCCGCGGCAGACCGGTACGATCCTGTATTCAGAGACCGCACGGGGACATCTCGTACATGCCAGGCTCGTACCGGGTGCGGGAAATTCCGGGCTGCTCGTCCATGCCGTGAAAAAAATGGCGATGGACCGTGACGGATCGTGCGATCTCTTCTTGATCGACGGCCCGCCCGGCACCGGCTGTCCGCTCATCTCCACCATCAGTGGTGTGGATCTCGTGCTGGTGGTCACCGAACCGAGCATTTCGGGGCTCCATGATCTCAAACGGGTCGTTACAGTCTGCGGCCAGTTCCGGCCACGGATCCTTGTCGCGGTCAACCGGTATGACCTGGACCTGTCCCTCACAGATGAGATTGAAGCATGGTGCCGGGAGGAGCGCATCCCCCTGATCGGGAAGATCCCCTTCGATCCCGCAGTTATCGGGTCGGTACGGCAAGGGGTTCCTCTCGCAGGAACATCACCCGCAGCGCAAGCCATTCAAACCCTGACAGCCAATCTTGAAGAGGAGCTGATGCACGTTGGCATCCGATAGTGAAAACGGGGAGTGCTGCCGGCGGCGGGGGCGTCCACGGATGAACCGGTCGCTCGAAGGCGGACCTTCAGCGCGCTGCTATGCACCTCAATGCAACTCAGATGAAACGAATGAAGTGGTGTCGCTGCTCCCGGAAGAGATGGCGGCACTGAACCTGATCGACCTGCAGGACCTTGAACAGGAACAGGCAGCTGCAGTACTGGGCGTTTCCCGGAAAACCATCTGGCGGGATATCCACGAGGCGCGGCGCAAGATTGCTGATGCCCTCATCCACGGGAAAACAATCCAGATGGTGGGGTGCGTCCGCCGGCTTGAAGGACATTGCCCGAAACGGGACGCGACACTCTGCCCGAAGAGTGAGGGCGGTATCTGCCCCAGGATCATGGGAATACCCTGCAAGGATACGGATGAGTCCGCTGAGGACCTGCCCGGCTGATAGTGCCCGATCCACCTATTTTAAATATTTACGCGCATATGAGTAGATATGGTACCTGCAATGGTACCGGGAGAATTATCATATGCCAGGATTGGATGGAACCGGTCCCCGTGGAACGGGGCAGGTGGCCGGGCGGGGCTTCGGGAGATGCCGGTTTGGACCGGTGAACCCTGAAGTCATTCCGTCTCCGGCACAGGCGCTAGAAGGCGCAGGACAGCCAGGAGAGACCACGGAGCGAATTTTCCCGCAGGAACCTCTTTCCGGTGCCGGACGCGGTGGCATCCCGTACGGGTGCGAAAGAGGCCATGCCTTTGGCGGCGGCCGGCACTGCCGCCGTGGATAAAACACGATATTTTGAGGATTTATCATGAAAGTCGCTATTGCAAAAGAGGGGGACGAAGTCTCCGGACATTTTGGACATTGCACTGAATACGCACTATTCAACGTTGAGAAGAATAAAATCACCAAAACGGAAATTTTACAGAGCCCCGGGCATGAACCGGGCAGGCTGCCGGTGTTTCTTGCAGAACACCAGGTGACCCATGTCCTTGCCGGGGGTATGGGACCAAAGGCCGTGGATCTCTTCTGCGCCAACAACATTGATGTCTTCCTGGGTATTTCCGGTCCGATCGATTCCGTTATCAGCGACTTCATTGCAGGTAAGATCGTACCGGGGCAGAGCAGCTGCACGCATGGTCCCGATCACGAAGGGTGCGGGAACTAGAGATCCGAGCATTACAGGAGCGCTCTGAAAAGATGATGGCGGCCTGCCCGTTCCGGAATAGAGAAACCGGTGCAAGCGGATTTGCAGCTGGTTTCAGGAAATGCAGTGGAGCAATCCGGCAGGCCGGGATCTGGATCCGTGAAGAGGGGTGTCAGCTTGTTAACCATAAGCGGTTGTCCTCCCCAATCCCGATCACCAGAGACCCCAGGTGGAGAATCATGGGACGCTATAAGGATGTACCGGAACTTCTGGATAAGTTGATGGAAGAGTCCGGAAAGACCGAACGCTGGATCACTGTCAACGAATTCCGGACATATTATAATCTGGATGAATTTTCCTCACCTGCAATTTCCGGTTTTTTACGCAGGATTTACCAGGGACCTTTTTTTTCCTTCCGGTACAGAGTGGAAAGGATTGAAAAGATCACCATTCAAAAGCCGCATACCAGGATTATCAAACGATACCTGGTAACCAGGAGACCAAATGCACGGCAAAAAAATCCCGAGCTTTGTGATATGAAAATCATCGGGGATGATGTTCGTGTATCAGAAAAAGGATGACCCGGTGCTGTCACCGTACCATCCTGAAGATATGAGAAGTACGGGACAGGCCGGGTCATTCAGAAGACACGCGGAAGACAGGAGAACCGGCAATAAACCGGGGAGTGCAGATTTGGAGAGAACCAATCGTCGTCACCTCGTGACAGCGGAAAGGAACGGTAAAAAAACCGGTGCGGGTTCCGCACCGGGATTATCAGGAGCAGCACCGGGTAACAGCCTCACGGATTATGACGTGATCGAACTATTCAACCGGATCTTGTTGAAGACGCCGGGGCAGAAATGACGCCGGAAATTAATTATGGTCAGTTTCAACTCCTGAAACGGAACATAGTGAGAACAGCCGGCCTGGTTGAAACAACCGCTGATGATGAGAGTTTATGGACATTCCGCCACGGCTCCTTCGCGGGCTTCTCGCTGTGCGCATATCATGGCTGTTTCATAGGGTGAGGAAAATAATCCCCCGGCTTGTGAATGCGCGACGGTGTCCTGCAGAAAATACCGGAACCCGGGGGTTGCTTTACCATGCTTAAATCTTTATGCTCATATGTGTAATAATTCCCTGCGAAGGTGTGAGGTGTTACAATGTCAGACTTTGACGGGACCGGTCCTTTGAAAAGGGAACGGCTCATCGGACGCGGGCGGGGTGCCTGCATGCAGAACGCCAGCGGGTGCCGCCAGCGGGATATCCATCCGAAACGTCCGGACAGGAACGAGGCACATGCGCTATAGCCGTGCTGAGGAGAGATCATGCCAAAACCATTCATCAGCGTACACGACCTCTGCATGGATTTCGACGACACCCGGGTCCTGAACAAGGTATCGTTCGAGATCCCGGAAGGCGAGATCATGGGCGTTATCGGCAGGAGCGGTGCCGGCAAGAGCGTACTGATGCACCTCCTGCGCGGCATTGAAGAGCCCCCGACAAAAGGCTCTGTCATCTACCATATGGCGGCCTGCGATCGCTGCACCTTTATGGATGTCCAGAGCCGGGCGGGAAAGAGCTGTCCCGAGTGCGGCGGGAATCTTGTAGCTGTCGATATCGATCTCTGGGGTGCGAAAACCGATGGTATGAAGTCCCGGGTTATGAACCGGACCGCGATCATGTTCCAGCGGACCTTCGCGCTCTACGGGGACGACCGGGTGATCGAGAACGTGCTCCACGCCCTCGATGATGTCCGTTATCCACAAGAGCACGCGATCAACCGGGCTGCCGATCTCATCGACCAGGTAAAGCTCTCCCACCGGATGATGCATATCGCCCGTGACCTCTCCGGGGGAGAAAAACAGCGGGTTGTGCTCGCCCGGCAGCTGGCCAAGAACCCGGCAATGCTCTTTGCCGACGAACCGACCGGCACGCTCGATCCTGAAACTGCCCGGCTGGTCCACGAGATGCTCATTGGTGCGGCAAGAAAGAATTCCATGGGGATGATCGTCACATCACATTTCTCGCAGGTGATCGAGGATATGGCAAACCGTGCGATGCTCCTCGTGGATGGCGAGATCGCAGCCATCGGTTCGCCAAAGTCCGTTATCAGATCATTTGCGAAAGACTACCAGGAGATGGAATCCCTAAAGCCCGTGGAACCGGGGGAGAAGATCCTCGCTGCCCGGGACGTGAACAAGCGCTATATCTCGGTCGATCGCGGCATGATAAAAGCAGTAAACATGGTCACATTCGATGTGGCAAAGAAGGAGATCTTCGGCATCATCGGGAAGAGCGGGGCGGGAAAGACCACCCTTTCCCGGATCATAGCCGGCATCATCGAGCCCACGAGCGGGGAGATGAATATCCTGATTGGCGATGACTGGGTGGACATGACAAAGCCCGGTGTCGACGAGCGGGGGAGGGCAAAGGAATACATCGGGCTCCTGCACCAGGAATATGATCTCTTCCCGCACCGCATGGTTATTGACAACCTGACCGATTCGATCGGGCTGGATTTTCCCAAAGAGCTGGCAATCAGGAAAGCGGTTGTCACCCTCCGTATGGCAGGATTCACGGAAGAGAAGGCAAAGGAGATCCTGAACCGTTTCCCGGGGGAACTCTCGGACGGGGAGCGGCACCGGGTCGCCCTTGCACAGGTGCTCATCCGTGAACCGCGCCTCGTGGTCCTCGACGAGCCGACCGGTACCATGGACCCGATAACAAAACAGGACGTGAAGCAATCCATCCTGAATGCCCGCGACGAGATGGACGAGACGTTCATCGTGGTCTCGCATGACATGGACTTCGTGCGGGATATCTGTGACCGGCTGGCACTCATGCGGGGCGGGAAGATCATCGATATCGGACCAACGGCCGCAATCCTCGCCCAGGTCACCAGTGAAGAGAAAGCTGACTAGACTGGCGGGAATCGCTTTCCCGCCATTTTTTAAAAATAAGAACGATACCATGACAGCACCTACACCGTCAGAGAAAACAGCCTGCGATGAGAACTGCAACTCCTGCGCTTCCGCGCAACCGCACAGTGCCCCAACAGGTCTGCCTCCGAAAGCAAAAATTGATGTCAGACACGTCGTCCTCGTCCTGAGCGGGAAAGGAGGGGTAGGGAAATCCACCGTCTCGGTGAACCTTGCCTTCGCCCTTGCCAACCATGGAAAGAAGGTCGGCCTGCTCGACCTCGATTTCCATGGCCCCAACATCCCCAAGATGCTCGGGATAGAGGACCAGCGGCCGGCAGTCCTTGCCAACGCCATCGAACCGGTCCACGTCACGGGAAATCTCTCGGTCATCTCGATGGCATTCCTGCTCCCGGATACCAGTTCACCAGTGGTCTGGCGCGGCCCGATGAAGATGGTCGCGATCCAGCAGTTCCTCTCTGAAGTCAACTGGGGTGCTCTCGATTATCTTGTCGTTGATCTGCCCCCGGGCACTGGTGACGAGGCACTCTCGATCGCCCAGCTTGCCCCGAACGTCCGTGGCGCCGTCATCGTGACAACCCCGCAGGATGTTGCGGTCATGGATGCGATCAAGGCGGCAAAATTCGTTGAGAAACTTGACCTGCCGGTCATCGGCGTTATTGAGAACATGAGCGGAATGATCTGCCCCCACTGCGGCGATCTCATCAACCTCTTCAGCGCCGGGGGAGGAAAGAAGGCAGCAGAGGATCTCGGTGTCCCGTATCTTGGAGCCATCCCGCTCGATCCGGAGATGGTGAAAGCCGGTGATGAAGGGCGTCCGTATATCCTCCGGCACGCGGCTTCCCCCACCTGGAAAGCGGTCGACTCCGTGATGGAGAACCTCGTGGCACATATCGAAGCTGATTCGGAGTAATTGCAGGGCTGCGAGAACGGGGCCTTCTGGATACTAACCGGAAACGGGTATGAGAAAATATCCCGGGATGCCGGAACTGCTGGAGCAGTTCATGCAGGAACAGGAAACGGAGGAATGCTGGATCACCGTGCAGGAGCTCCGCTACCGTTTCGGCCTGACCCGGTACCAGTGCAACAACGTCTCCGGGTTCCTCCGGCGGCTGAAATCCGGGTCCTTTGGCCGGTTCCCGTATATCGTGGTGAGGATCGAACAGGCTGGTGCGACACATCCGTCGGATCCCCCGAAGTGCCGGTATCTGGTAAAACGGAAGGATATCAGCGTTGCTCCCCTTTCGGGGATGATCAGCCAGGCCCGGATATAGTCCCGCTCTTTGGCACCGGTTTGATAGAGTTCTTATCTCGTTTTCATGATCTCATCTGATATTCCCGTTGCGGGTCATTCGATGCATTGAGCTATCATCCCGTTCACCGTTCCTGAATCCTCTTTTACATGCATTATTTATTTGTTGGAACCTCGAAGACTCCATCTTTCAGGGAATGAGCAGTTTTCCTGTCCAAAAGAGCCCGGACACAAAAAAGGGTGCTCTGGGGAAATCATCGTAACGTGATTAAATCTCCCCCCCTTGCGCCAGCCCTGCCCCCGTTGGGGGCTCAATCGCGCATGTGATGCCGTGGAATTATCTGGACCGTCCTCATTAAAATTGATCAGCTCATACGGCGTTATCACAGTTCTCGGATGCCACAGCGGCGGGGGCGAAGCCCCAAAAAGAGCGTCAGAATTGTACGAAGGATTTCCCATGAAAATTGCAGTAAACAGATATGATTTTAGGATTTTTTGCTCTCTCAATAATTTGCGATGAACGCCGCCGCACCTAAAAGGGGCGCCCCCGCGGCGGGTCAATAACCGGGAGCATTTTTAAAAAAAACGGAACTACCCCGCCGTTCCCCGCAAGGGGCACTGATGCGGGGAGCCCTCACATCTGCAATTTTCATGGTTCCGGTATGAACTGACATAGTTCATGCCCGTTTCTCCAGAGCAAAAAAAGTATGGTAATCGGTATATATTCCCGGTTTTACACAAATCGCGGAAAGTTCCGGGCTTTTAAGCGGTACAAGGGTGATTATTAAATACAGGTAATTATGATTAGTTCATCAGGGCCCGTGGTTCAGGCCGGTGAAATATCCTATGACCACCTACGAACTTCCAAAACCAAACCTGGCTTCCAGACTCTCGCCAGGAAAATTTGCGGACATTGTTTTTGCGGTTGTCTTCCTCCAGTCGCTCCTCATCGCATGGCTCCTCTTCCTTATGACAGGGGCCAAGGGTGAGGCAATCCCGCTCTTCCGGCTCGTCATGGGGATCGCTGTCCTCTTTGCCATCCTTTTGCCGGTATTCATCCTGCTCGAGGGATTCCGGTACAGCTCGATCCTTGCCGGGTTCTTCATCCCGCTGGTGCTGTACACGCTGATGTTTCCCCTGTTCAACTCGCTCGTCTCCCGCATCAACCTGTTCCTTGATCCTCTGGTGATCATCCCCGCTCTTATCGGTGGGATCGGGTTCGGGCTTATCGGCCTTGGTGCCTACCATTCGAGAAGAGGGATCCTCAGGACGTTTGCGCTTGTAACGGCAGGTCTCACGATCATCTTTTTGAGCTCCCCGGCGATCCTTGGAATCTTCCTCTACGTGATCACCGGAAACGTTCCGTCATTCCCGATATTCCTCCGGTAACGTTCACTTCCCCTTTTTGTATACCGGCTTTCCTTTACCGGTACTCGTTTCATCCCGCCCGGCCGCACCGGCCGGATGAAAACAAATATCCCGTTACGGGAGGAAAAATGAGTAATGAAAAATCCCTTCCACATCATGATCATCCCGACGCTGGGGTGCCCCGGCAGATGCAAGTACTGCTGGAGTTCTGAGGAGGGAGCACCGGTCATGAGCATCGATACGGTGAAAGACGTTGTTGCGTGGCTCAAGAATTTCCGCTCTGACCGGGTCACCTTTACGTTCCACGGCGGGGAACCGCTCCTTGCCGGTGCTGATTTCTACCGGCAGGCGCTGCCCCTGCTTGCCGGTGAGCTTGCTGAACTCACTCCCGATTTTGCGATGCAGACAAACCTCTGGCGGATGACGCCGGAGATTGCCTCCGTGCTCGCGGAATATCGCGTACCCCTCGGATCGAGCATCGATGGCCCGGAGGAGATCACCGATTCCCAGCGGGGCGAGGGGTATTTTGCACGGTGCATGAAGGGGTACGGGATTGCCCGGGAAGCCGGCCTTTCAGTGCGGTTCATCTGCACCTTCACGAACAAGTCAGTGAAGCACCGGGAGGAGATCTTCAATTTCTTTAAGGAGAAGGGTTTTGTCTTAAAACTCCACCCGGCCCTGCCCTCGCTCCGCTCGGAGAACCCGAAGGAGTGGGCACTGGAGCCGGAGGAGTACGGCGATCTGCTCATCTACCTCCTTGACAAGTCGCTCGAGAACCTCGGGAAGATGGAGGTGATGAATATCAACGATCTCTGCCGGTGCGTGTTTACCCGCCGGGGGAGTGTCTGCACCTATGTCAACTGTATGGGCAACACCTTTGCCATAGGTCCGGATGGGAGTATCTACCCCTGCTACCGCTTTGTCGGGATGCCGGAATGGGTTATGGGCAACGTGCGGGACAAGCCGACAATGGAGCAGCTCATGGGGTCGGAGCCCGGCAGGCGCATGACGGCGTTCTCGGAATACGTGGATACGGCGTGCAAAGACTGCACGCACATCAGGTACTGCCGGGGCGGCTGTCCCTACAACGCGATCGCTCCCTCGGGCGGGTCGCTGGACGGCGTTGACCCCCACTGTGTTGCCTACAAACGGATCTTTGACGAGCTCAACGAGCGGCTCAACAGGGAGATGTTCGAAGCGCCCTTGCCGGGGATGGTGCGATTTGGTGCGCCGGTATCGCAAAATCCAAAGAAGCCGGGTGTCATGGCCCTGATGCGGTCGGTTGTTTCCCGGTAGTATTTCCTATTTTCTCCGGTGCGTGCCGGATCATGAAATGACAAGGAGCGGACGCCCTGCAGGCCCTGCGTGACCGTGACAACAGAACAATAATAACCCTTCAGCGGGATTCCTCTCTTAACAGCTGGAGCACAACAAGCATGAAAGACGCACAGGCCGCCCTTTACCATCCTGTCAGCCTGAACCGGGAGTATCTTGCAGGAAAAATGCTGGAAAAGTTCTCTGAGAAGTATCCGAAGACCTGGAATAATTTCAGTATGGAGCGCAGGGTGCAGGTACGGGAAGCGTTCCTGGCCGCGCTCCGGAGCCTCGAAGAATCACTGGCAACCGCCAGCCCTGCGTTTCTTATCGACCATGCCCGCTGGGTTCAGTCCCGCTTCGTCACCGGGCACTTTCCTGAAAAATTTGCTGCCTCGTTCTTCTCTGTTTTCAAAGACGTCCTCTCGCGGGAGCTTCCCCAGAATTACCGCAAGAATGCAGGAGCGTTTGCCGGGAAGGCTGTCACTGCCCTGAAATCCCCACCGGCAGGAACCCCCCCGGGTCCGGAGGACCGCATACCGCTCTCCCCGGTTGCCCGGTCATTCCTCAGATACCTCCTTGCAGGAGAACGTGACCGGGCTGCCGCCGTTATCGACAAAGCCCTTGCGGCCGGCACCCCGGTGAAGGAGATCTACACCAGTATCTTCCAGCCGGTCCTCCGGGAGACAGGACGGCTCTGGCAGCTGGATGAGGCGACCATAGCACAGGAGCATTTCGTGAGCAGTGCGATCCACCGGATCATGGATCAGCGGCATGACCGTATCGTTGCAGCGGGCGGGAACATCCGGCGGAAAAAAACGATCGTGGCTGCCTGCGCGGGTGAGGAACTCCATGAGATAGGGCTCCGTATCGTGGCGGACTTCCTTGAGATGGACGGCTGGGACGTGTACTACACCGGGGCGAACACACCGGTAAAGAGTATCCTTGATGCGGTAAAGGGGCGGGAGGCCGGCGTTGTCATCCTCTCCATCACCATGCCGTCCCGTCTCCCCGACCTTCGGTACCTGGTCCGGTCGCTCCGGGCGGATGCGGATCTAACGCCGGTAAAGATCATTGTCGGCGGAAATCCATTTGCGATCATCCCGGACCTCTGGAAGCGGGTCGGTGCCGATGCCGTTGCAGCGGATGCGGAGGGCGCGGTTGCCGCTGCACGCCGGCTCGCTGCCTGAACCAGCCGGAAAAATGGTCACTGCCAGGATAAAATAATCTGCCGGTAATTTTACCGGGATTTTAAAACAAACTGACCTGCACAACAACCGGACGAAGCCTGGGTATCCGGCTTCCAGATACCGATGACATTTCCTTTTAGTGTCCTGGACCATGGAGACCAGCCCGACCCCCGGGATCATCTCCTTTGGCATCATGATCCTGCCTCCGAGCTTCTCCACCTTCTCAAGCACGCTGTCAATGTTTTCAACTTTCACAAAGTTCTTGATGGTCTCATTTCCCTGCCGCTTGTACAACCCGCCCATATTCATCGTGCCGCCCTCTGCATTTCCGGTGATGATATCGTGATATTGCATGGCCGCGATCTGCAACTGGTCGGGTGAGGTTTGGCTGGTTTGATCTCCCAGCCGAGAAGGGCGTGGTAGAAGTGCTTTGCGCGGTCAACATTGTTGGGCGGGATATCGAAGTACGCAATGTTTGCCATGCGATACTGATGGTTACGGTCATATTTAGGAATTGGGTGGAGCCTCAAAAAATGAAACGGTACATATCAGTGAGAATTTCCGCAGGGCATCCATCAGAAGATGAGAAGAACTCACGCCAGGACCTTCAAAGCCTCCATTGGAGGCTGGTGTCCGCGGAGCGAAGAAAATGCCTGAACAGAGCCGCAGCTCTTCGAGCGGTCGAATCCCGAAGGTGAGGTATGAAGAATTGCATGAGCGGGCTGCGGGTCCGACGGTCATATTCCCTTCGGATCGGTTGCCCGGGGAAATGTGGTTGATACGGGGTAAAAGAGGATTTTTTTCGCGAGCTCACCAGACTGCATGGAACCCGTGGAACTCCCCGGTTGCCGGAGCTCTCTTCACCGCAATTCCCTCGACACAGATAACCGGATTGTTCCGTGCATGGGCAAGGCGGATGAAGTCATCGAGCGCTGCAGGCGAGCTCTCAGCCACGATCTCGACCGTTCCGTCGGGCAGGTTCCGGACGCGGCCGTGTATCCCGGTTGCGTGCGCACAGGCCGCAACAAAGTTCCGGTAGCCGACCCCCTGTACCTGGCCCTTTGCAACGGCAGTGATCCGTTCCATCTGTTACAATCAGGAACCGGTTCAGTGATAAAGGTTCGGAAATACAACCGAACTGCACACTGCCCTCGGATCATCCAGTCTGCAGCCTTCAATAGAAACCTGAAAATCCCCGGGGCAACCACAGGTCCGGAGGATACCCGCATCGTCCGGTACGGCAGAACTGGGATAAATCGCCTCAGGAAGCGTGACAGAAAACCTGGGACGAGCATCGATGAATTGGATTGATCGAGCACCCGGTTATGCCATACCACTTTACTACACTTATCGCGGGGTACTGCCCGACAGCTGGTCTCGACAAAGGCAGCGGAGACCATCCGGAAGCGGATGGAGAAGCGGTGCGCCGCGGTCACGCCGGATGCCATCAGGGGTGCCCTTCGGAAGGGACCCAGGAGTGCGGGATGTCTCTCTGAAAGGCTGGCTCTGTCAGGGGAATCACAGGTGCAGTCATGCACGGGCCCTTGCCGGAGTTCATTCTCACTCCGAGGATATATTCCGGCTCACTGCCCTTCACGGCGTGGGGATAAGGACAGTTGAGAGTTCTTCATCTTCCCCATGGGGCGGCCGTTTTTTGTGCACCGGGGGACCTTGCGATACAGAGCGGATGATGCGGCTGTACAGAAAGGAGACGCTTTAACCTGGCAGGTTTCCTGCGGTACCGGCAGCAAACGCGCCGTGTGGGTCGGGAGGGTTGTTGTACCCATGGAAGATCGCGCACAGGAAAGGGGATGGCGCAAGAGTACCCCGGATTCACACAGGTGCATGCTCATACCAGTGTCTTCTGCGGGTTGTTGAGATGTTTTTTTGCCGCTGGCGTGACCTCCCGGCCCTGCGGGGTGCGCTTGAGAAACCCGATCTGGATTAAGAAGGGTTCGTACACGTCCTCGATCGTCCTGACCTCTTCACCTACCGAGATAGCGATTGTCTTGACGCCGACCGGGCCTCCGTTGAAGTCGTTGGCAACGACCGACAGGATGCGCCGGTCCAGCTCGTCGAGGCCCAGCTCGTCGATCTGCATCATCGCCAGGGCAGTCGACGTGATCTCGCGCGTTATCGTGCCGTCCGCCTTGACCGTGGCATAATCCCGCACCCTTCGCAGGAGCCGGTTCACAATCCGGGGGGTACCCCGGCTCCGCTTCGCGATCTCCTCCGCTCCATCAGGTGTGATCGGGATCTTCAGGATCGAGGCACTCCGGGTCACGATCCGGGCAAGGTCGGCGGGATCGTACAGGTCGAGCCGCGAGACGATACCAAAGCGGTCACGGAACGGTGCGCCGAGGAGCCCCTGCTTGGTGGTGGCCCCGATAAGGGTGAACTGTTCGAGGTTCAGCTTGATCGAGCGGGCGCTCGGCCCCTCCCCGATCATCACATCGATGAAGAAATCCTCCATTGCCGGGTAGAGCACCTCCTCTACGACGGGGTTAATACGGTGGATCTCGTCAATGAAGAGGATGTCCCCGCGCTGGAGCGGGGTGAGGAGCGCAGCAATATCACCCGGTTTCTCGAGGACCGGGCCCGTCGTTGTTCGGATGGTTGCCGTAAGTTCACGGGCAATGATATGGGCGAGCGTGGTCTTGCCAAGCCCCGGTGGCCCGGAAAAGAGGATGTGGTCGATGGGTTCGTCCCGTTTCTGTGCTGCCTCGATAGCGATCTTCAGGCTCTCCTTGACCTGAACCTGTCCGATAAACTCGTCGAGCCGCCCCGGCCGGATTGTGAGATCCTCGCCCTCTTCCAAAAGAGGTGCCGGTGAGATTATCCGCTCGGACATGGGCTTACCGCTCCTTCAGCCGGGCCAGTGCTGCCTTGATAAGAACCTGCACGGTTGGGGAACTACCGGATGCCCGGGCAGCGCTCGTGACCGCATCGCGCGATTCGGTCTCGGAAAATCCGAGCGAGACGAGAGCGCTTATCGCATCGTGAACTGCCATGCTGCCGGTTCCGATCCCGCTTTGGGGGATCGTCTCGCTGATCTTCCTCATCTTGTCACGGAGCTCCAGGATCAGTCGTTTTGCACCCTTTGCCCCGATACCCGGGATCCGAGTCAGGGATTTCTCGTCCTCGTTGAGAATTGCGATGGCAAACTCCTCTATCCCTGTCTGGGAGAGGATATTCATGGCGATCTGCGGGCCGATACCGGTCACACCGATGAGAATCCGGAACATCTCCAGTTCACCCTGGTGCAGGAATCCGTACAGGGTGATGGCATCCTCGCGGACAACCATGTGGGTGTAGAGTTTTACCGGCCCCCGGGCGTCTGCCAGCTGCCGGAGGGCCGGCTGGGTGACCTGCACCTGGTACCCGACACCCTGTACCTCGATGACAACCCAGCGGTCTCCCGTGAGGACCGCTTCACCGGAAAGGAGCGCGATCATGGTACTATCTCAGGATATGGATATGACATAAGGCAATCGAAAGGGCATCCGCCGCATCATCGGGTTTCGGGAGTTCAGGAAGCCGGAGCAGCCGCTGTATCATCTCCTGCATCTGGCGCTTGTCGGCCCGTCCCGACCCGGTGATGGCCTGTTTGACCTGGTTCGGGGTGTATTCCGTCACCGGGATCTCCTGTTGTCCGGCCAGCAGGAGGATGACACCCCGCGCCTCGCTGACGCTCATGGCGGAGGTAATGTTTCTGGAGAAGAACAGTTTTTCGACCGCGATATGGGCCGGCGGGTATCTCCCGATAAGGGCGGTAACTTCGGAGTAGATATGCAGCAGCCGCGCTGACGGGGACTTGTCCTTGTCTGACTCGATGCAGCCATAGCAGATGGGCTCGGGATTCCGGTTCCTGACCGCAATGACCCCGTACCCCACGCGGGCTATCCCGGGGTCGATGCCGATTACTATCATCTCGCAGGCGCTCCTGATCAGGTATTTGTCGCTCCCCGTTTATACGCGAGGTGGTGTGCTGGGTGAAGGTGAAGGAGCGAGGGAGCAGGCAATGGCGTCTCATTTTTCGCGAGCGTGCCGGGCGTCCCTCATCAGGTCAAATGCAGCACGGCAGCATACGGCCGCTTCAAGACCATACCTCCAATATGGATGATGGTGGCGTGATCGTGCCGCGTATTCCGATCTCAATCAAGCCGGACCCTCTCCTCTTGAGACCACGACGGGAGGTGATGTGCGGCCGAGGGATATGAGGATTTGCCTGCAGGAACCAGGAATGCCGGAAAAATTATTATGCTGTGGGTTGAAGGAACCGTGGTGGACAGTATGCTGGTAGGCATCATGGCGGATACCCACGATGAAATTGTACAGACAGAGAAAGCCGTATCCCGGTTCAACTGCGAGGGCGTGGAACACGTGCTGCATGCCGGCGACCTCGTGTCGCCGTTCATGCTCAGCACGCTCCAGGATCTGGAAGCCCCCCTGACGGGGGTTTTCGGAAACAACGATGGTGATCGTGCCCTTCTTGCGAGGAAATCCGCAGCATCCACAATGCTGAAGATCGGGGGGACGTTTGCCCGGCTCGATCTCGGCGGGATGCGGATCGCCATCCTGCACGGCGATGACCTGGGACTGCTGGAAACTCTCTCCTCGTGCAGCTCGCTCGACCTGCTCGTGTACGGGCACACCCATCGCCCGGAGGTCCGGTGGCAGGGAACCCTGCTGGTCGTCAACCCGGGGGAGGTGTTCGGGCACCTGACCGGTAAAAGCACGATAGCGCTGGTCGATACCGGGAAGCGGGATGCGGAGATCGTAGAGATCTGAGGGTCGATGGGGTATGAGGCATCCCATCGCAGAATCCGATTTTTCACCGAAACGAGCAACGGCTGGAGCGCGGGGATCCACTCTTTCGGAAGAGCAGTGAGTGGGGTGACTACCCTCCAGGATCATACGGGGATCACACCCCGTGTTCCGGGATCGTTTGAATCGCTTCTCTGGCAGGAAGGCCGGAGCTCAACGTGAGCAAGGTTGACATCACAGATCAAACCGTTCCCCAGCGGTATGTGATAAGGCGTGCTAGGATTGATATCAGGATAGGTATCTCCATCACCTCCCTGCCCGTCCCGAACAGGGAGAGGGCAACAGGCCAGCGAATGATTGGTTTCTCAGCTGATCCGGTTTCCCCTGCGGTACTGATTATAGCAATCAGGGCCAGTGCAACAGGTGTACGACAGGTGATAATACGAAAACCGGATGAGCATGACAAGGACGAATAACCCTCGGCCCTTTTCCTTCTTTGAAAGGATGAATGGCCGGAAGTCCCCTGACGTCGCCCGGCGCAAGGCAGATTGATCCTAACTAAACTTTTTTTACCTTAACACAAATCTACATGATTGAATAATTCCGAATTACCGTTTTTTTAATAATCAGGGCTTTAAATAGTCGGATTTCGCAGAAATAAATTCGAAACCTTTTAATTAAGATCTTACCAACTTTACACTAACCACAAAGAGTATGTACTCGTTGTGCGTGGCATTGCATTTTGAATACTCTCGTGCATTCGCACGCAGGGAGGAGGCTAAATGGAACATATTGTATTTGGCATTGGAATTACTGCATTGGCAGGAGCTCTAGCCACCGTAGCCGGTTCTGCAGAAGATACTGAATCCAACATCGGGTCCCAGGGTGACCCGAACTCACAGGTTCAGCTCGCTCCGCAGATGGGATTCCTGCACCGCATCTTCAACAAGGCGGTTGCCGGTGAACCTCCGGCATACGGTCTCTGGTGCTGTCTGGGCGCAGGCCTGGCATGGGCCTTCATGGCTATGCAGTTCAACCCGGTTCTCGCAATCGTCCTCGGCTGTGTTCTCGCAACATTCGTCCAGGGCGTCTATGCAACAACCGCATATGTAGGCAGGACCGCAAGTCTTGCCAAGTTCGGGCAGCCGGTCTACGTGGACATCCTGAAGTCCATGACCTCGGTTACCATGGCACATGCCTTTATCGCAATTTTCTGCACTGTAACACTCTGTCACCTGATCAACACCGCACTGGGACACCCGTTCCCGCTGCCGCTGCTCGGTCTGATATGGGGTATTGCACTCGGTGCAGCAGGATCTGCGACAGGCAACCCGTACTACGGCAAGGAGCGCCAGTACCAGAACCAGAAGTTCGGTGCAGGTGTCCCGATCTCCGCATCCGGCAACATTGTCCGGTTTGCAGAAGCTGGCGAGCGGAACTCGATTGATAACGGGTTCTTCACCCACAAGATCGGTGGCTCAGCATCCGGTATCTGTTTTGGTCTGATTGTTTTCCTCGAACTCTGGCGGACTGTTCTCTTCGAGCAGGTAAGCGCCGGCTGGGGTGCAATCATCGTCGGTGTCCTTATTATCCTCATCTTCACGGTCATTGACCGGTATATTGAGGTCTGGGCCCGGAAGAACTACGGACCCTACACGGAAGCCAAGGAGGCATCCTCATGAGCGCAGTCGCGGCAAAACCAGCAGCCGGTGGCGCAATGAACCCGACCGCAATGGCAGTCGGTATTGTCATGCTTATCATCATCCTCGGCATCTGCTACGTTGTTTCACCGGGCATTGGCCTGATGGCCCTTATCGGGGTCGTCGTCGGTGGCGTCCTGATCGGATTTGGCACCCACTTTGTCCCGGTCGGCGGTGCTCCCGCAGCAATGGGACAAGCCCCGGGTATTGCAACCGGTGTTGCGATGCTCGCAGCCGGTGCCGGTCTGGCTGGTCTCTTCGGTGGCGCATGGGCTGCCGAGCAGGGCCTGGTCGTTGCAGTAGTCACCGGTGGTGTTGGTGGCGGCCTGATGATGGCAATCACCTGCATGATGGTGAACTTCGTGTATGTCTTTGGTATGGGTATCCCCTCAGCATCCGGTAAGGTTGCAAAGGACCCGATCACCGGGGACACGCAGGCAGAATTCAAATCCCAGGGTACCGAGGGTCACGGCCTTCCCTTCATCTCATTCGTTGGTGGCGTGATCGGAGGTACTCTCGGAGGTGCGGGCGGCACGCTCATCTATATCCAGCTTCTCTCACTCTATGAGGAGATGCTTCCGGGTATGATGCAAATCACCGAGGCACAGGTAATGCCAATTGCAGTCTCCGCAGCAGGTATGTTCGCCGTTGGTCTCTTCCTCGTGAATGCAGTGCTCACTGCCTACAATATCACGGGAACTATCGAAGGACCCCATGACCCGAAATTCAAGCGCTGGCCACGGGCAATCGTTGCATCCGCTGTTGCATCAGCGCTCTGCGGATTGGTAGCGGTCCTGATCGTCGTACCAATGTGAGGTGTTGAAGATGTCAGTCAAAGTTGAAGTTATCGAAGGAGGCGTTCCGCACAATAATATTCTCATTGCGGGCCTCGTAGGCACCCTCGTGTGTATCTACCTGACGTACCTCAATGTACTCACCGGCACCGAGCTGTTCTCATTCTTCGGCGGCCTTGCGGTTGTCGCAGCACTGGTCTGGGGAAGCCACACCATCAAGGTGCTCTGCAGCTATGGTATCGGTACCGGTGTACCGTCTGCGGGTATGATCGCGTTCGGTTCGGGAGTCATCGCTATGCTCCTTGCAACCAGGTTCGGTATCATGGCCCCGGTCGTCGCGTTAGTCCTTGCAGCTGTTATCGGGTTCATCCTCGGGTATGTTTCCAACAACATCCTGAACATGAAGATCCCGGCAATGGTCCAGGCACTCACCGAGATGGCAATTGTCGGTGCACTCACCCTTATGGGATTTGCAGCCCTCATCACCGGCGGATTCACATTCGCGGGTCTGACAAGCGGGTCCATTTCGGTTATGGGTATGATCCTCCCGTCCTACCAGGCGTCGTTCATTGGCGGAGGCCTGATTGCTGTTGCGTTCCTTCTCGGAGCCATCGCAATCCAGCACCCGTTCAACGCAACGCTCGGACCGGGCTGGAAACAGGATCGCATGCTCATGCTCACCGCTGAATGCGGATTCTTAAGCATGATCGTTGCCGCAGTCATGTCCTTTGCCCTGATCAGCGCCGTAGCAGCGCTTATTTCACTGGTCGTTGCGATCTTCGGGTGGATCTACACCTACCAGCAGTACATGGAAATGTCGAAGCGTGACGCAGCCGCATGGCTCGATGCAAAACCGATTCCGGACGTGGAGGCGCACTGATATGGCATACATACAGGTACTCCCTGAATTCGGCCTTGTCGCCGACCCCATGATCGGTATCATCACCACAGCCGGCGAATCCCTCTCACCCATCATTGAGAAGGTCGCTGTTCTCGAAGCAGTCAGTGACGATCTCGTCAACATGCTCTCGGGAGAAGGCAATCTGCTCGCATCGTTCCCGGGCAGGGAACACGGGCTCGCAATCGGCGGAACCATAACATCGTTCTGGTATGGACTTGCAGTTGGACTATTCATTGCAGGAATCATTGCATTCCAGTTGATCCAGGTGAGCTGATATGGCAGACAAGAAATCACCAGCAAGCGGGTGGCCACTCATCAAGGGTGACTTTATCTCGGGTGACGCCAACAGCCCCGTGGCTGTTGTCACCATGGGCTCACACCTCGACGAAAAAGGCCTCTGCGATGCAGGCGCCGCACTCTGCGGTTCCTGTAAGACCGAAAACCTCGGCCTCGAAAAAGTCATCGCCAACGTCATCGCCAATCCCAACATCAGGTTCGTCCTGTTCTGCGGTACCGAAGTCAAGGGCCACCTCTCCGGCCAGACCTTCGGGGCACTTCACAAGAACGGTGTAAAAGAAGGCAGAGTCGTCGGTGCTGAAGGCGCTATTCCCTTCATCGAAAACCTCACAGACGCCCATATCAAGCGCTTCCAGGAACAGGTTGAAGTCGTCAACATCATGGAAAGCGAAGACCTCGGCGCTATCAAGGCCAAGATGAACGAACTCAAGGGTCGTGACCCGGGTGCGTTCGCTGGCGAGCCGGTCGTCGTGGAAGTCAAAGAGGCAGCCGGTGGAGCTGAGGAAGCTGGCGGAGAAGTCCGTCCGATTTCCGGCGAAATGGCAATCATCACTGCCCGCATGAAGGTCATCGAGAAGATGGTGACCGATATCGGATACCGGGACAAGTTTGCAGCCGGGGTTTATGCAGGGAAGATCGAAGGACTCATGATAGGCCTGATCGTCTCGTTTGCCCTGGTCGGATTCCTGATGATGGGGTGAAAAAAATGGCAGAAGAAGCAAAATCAACAGGACCCGTCAGGATGGTTGCGATCGAGAATATGGTGGAGAATATCCGCTATAAGTCACAGATCCTGGCAAGGACAAACAAGATTGACTCGGCAGTCTCGGCAACCGGTGTAGTCGGTTTCACAGCAGGCCTGCTCATGGCACTGATCCTGATCGTGGTGCCGGTACTACTGGTGGGATGAGGTGAACAAGATGGCAGACAAGAAATCACCAGCAAGCGGGTGGCCACTCATCAAGGGTGACTTTATCTCGGGTGACGCCAACAGCCCCGTAGCTGTTGTCACCATGGGCTCACACCTCGACGAAAAAGGCCTCTGCGATGCAGGTGCCGCACTCTGCGGTTCCTGTAAGACCGAAAACCTCGGCCTCGAAAAAGTCATCGCCAACGTCATCGCCAACCCCAACATCAGATTCGTTCTGTTCTGTGGTACTGAAGTCAAGGGCCACCTCTCCGGCCAGACCTTCGGGGCACTTCACAAGAACGGTGTAAAAGAAGGCAGAGTCGTCGGTGCTGAAGGCGCTATTCCCTTCATCGAAAACCTCACAGACGCCCATATCAAGCGCTTCCAGGAACAGGTTGAAGTCGTCAACATCATGGAAAGCGAAGACCTCGGCGCTATCAAGGCCAAGATGAACGAACTCAAGGGTCGTGACCCGGGTGCGTTCGCTGGCGAGCCGGTCGTCGTAGAAGTCAAAGAGGCAGCCGGTGGAGCTGAAGTCGGCGCTGCAGCTGCAAACCCACAGTTCCTCGAGATCGAGAAGAGACTCGACAAGATCGAGAAGAAGATCGAGTTCGTGGATGCGGAGGTTGCGCAGCGTGTTGGACGAAAGATCGGACGGGATATCGGTATATTGTACGGCCTCATGGCAGGCGTTATCGTATTTATTATGCTGCTGTTCCTGTTCCAGAAACTGATGACGATGGTATAACGGAGGTGTAAGTGAAATGTTCAAATTCGAAAAAGAACAGAGTGTCTGGGACTTCAATGGCACCAAGATCGGTGGACAGCCCGGGGAGTACCCGACAGTATTAGCGTGCTCGATATTCTACAACAAGCACGAGACTGTGCTTGATGACAAGACAGGAAAGATCGACAAGAAGATGGCAGAGGAACTGTGGAACCGGTGTCAGGTACTCTCTGACGCGACCGGCATCCCGCACTTCATCCAGATCCTTGCCGAATATCCTGAGGCTTTTGAGAGCTACATCAGCTGGTTCGACTCAATCGACAACAAAACCGCGTTCCTGATGGACTCATCAGTGCCCAAGGCACTCGCCCACGCATGCAAGTATGTGACTGACACCGGCCTTGCACACCGTGCGATCTACAACTCGATCAACGGTTCTATCACACCGGAGAACATGGAGGCGTTGAAGAACAGTGATGTGGACGCAGCAATCGTCCTCGCGTTCAATCCCGCCGACCCCACTGTTCCCGGAAGGGAGAAAGTGCTGGTTGAGGGTGGCGTTGCAGGACAGGCCAAGGGTATGCTCGAGATTGCCGAATATTGCGGCATCAAGCGCCCAATCCTCGACACGGCCGCAACCCCGCTCGGTCTCGGTTCGGGAAGCGCATACCGTGAGATCCTTGCATGCAAGGCCATCCACGGCTACCCGACCGGTGGCGCATACCACAACATGACCGTTGCCTGGACATGGCTCCGCCGCTGGAAAGGCACGAGCAAGACCCCGTCATTACTCGCTGCGGGCTACAAGGACAAAGACGTCCTGCTCAAGCAGATGTCACACCACTACCTTGGTGGTATTGAGGGTATCAAGCAGGCAGCCTGGTCGGCACCTGATATCGGCTGCAACATGATCGCAAGCACCCTCGGTGCAGACCTCATCATGTACGGACCAATCGAGAACGTAGAAGCAATGATCACTGCACAGGCCTACACTGACATCACGGTCCTCGAGGCAATGCGCCCGCTCGGTATCGATGTCAAGGCAGAAAACCACCCAATCTTCAAACTTATTTAACACTTTTTTTTCTACAGGGTTCCTCCGGTCATGAAACCTGAATGAACGAAACGCGTTCCGATTTCAGAGAGTTCCGAAGAACTGCATACCGTGCAGCTCTCAGGCCAGGGAGGACAGCGTCCTGAAAAATTCATCAGAGAGAAATTTGAGGGTGAGAAAAATATCCGGTGAGCGCTGTGTGACAACTCCCCGCATCATGGCCTCTCCGACGCACGGCAGGTGGATTACCCGATTCCTGAATGAACCGGTAACTGAACCGTCGCAGGAGAGCCCCGCCGGGCGTTTTTTATCACAAGAAATTACGCACGGTGATCACTACAACCCGGGATACAATCCGGTTGAAAAAGAAATCTCTCCGGAAGCCTGCAGCCAGTTGGATCGGAAGTGTCGTGCCCCTGAGAGAAGATTTACAATCAGATTACTTCATTGCCATCACGGGTCCACCCGGGACCGAACCCTCAGGCAGTTCACATCCCAAGGGCAGCCCGGAAATCCATATCCACCTTTCGCCTCATGTACACCGGATTGATAGTACCTTTTGAAAAAATTGAGGAATTAAGGACGGATTTTAAAGAAAGAGATGAGACAGATGCCGCAAAAAAGGGCGGTCAGCGCAACCCAAGGCCCGGTATCTGCCCGGGTCGTGGGAGATGCCGTCTGTACCAGAGTTACCGGGATCGCAGATGTCGGGGGTGGCGAGGTGGTGACAGGAGTCGCCGTGGTTATGTTCATCGGCGGGGCAGGGATAGGGGTTGAATCGTCTTCATCCGGCTTGAGGGTATATACATGCTCCGCTCCGATCGACACTTTCGAGACGCCTGAATCCTTTAAAAAGACCGAGAGCGTCTTGTAGCTGGCTGATCCCCCGAGGTGCGAGAGGTCTGCAGGCTCGCTCGTCGCGTATACGGTATAGGTCCCGGGATCTATCTCTGCATCGATCCGGGAGGTTTTCCAGTTATAGGTCCATTCCTGGTTATCGTCAACACCGACAACCGTGAACTGTCCCTGGTCCGCCCTCAGGGATGTGTCCGTGAGCGTAACCCCGTTTTCCGGCAGGCCCGGCCCAGTAAGAAACAGGTATATTGAGTCACCGACGTATGAGAACCCGTGGAGGTTGATGGTGTCGCCCAGATTTGCTTCAATCTCAATATCCGCTCCCGACACTGCCGGGATCAGGACACAGAATGAGAGGCTGATAAGGAATACTGCGATCCCTCCGACGATGCGGGACTGATGAGAAAACCACCCCATAATCATCACGTACTACATAATAAACTGCTGGTGGGTTTATAGGTTTGGCACCCGGTAGTTCATCCCGTTTCACAGGAGAGACTTCTTTCCAATACAACCATGAGCAGGTGTGGAAGTCTTCTAAAAAAACCTGTGGCCGGCCTGGATTACCAAAAAAGGAAAGATGGGGGGCGTTCAGACACCGTCAGATAAAAGAACATTCTGAAAATGCCTGGTCTGGCTGAAGTCCGCAAGGATATTTTCCGGTTGCCGTATACGCCCTTCGTGTTCCGGTCAGCAGCACCTTGAGGTTTCTCCGTTCGGGACGATCCCCCGGGGGGGCCGAGCAAAAAAAAGGGGCGGATGAAGAACGGTCAGATGTTCAGGGGCTCGAATCCGTTCTTGAATACATTGCCAAATTGCAGTTGCATCCTGGGATCGGTTGCACAGACCGGACATACATAATCATCGGGGAGATCCCTGAATTTTGTACCGGGTTTTATCCCGCGGTGCGGCTCCCCGCGTTTCTCGTCATAGATATAATCGCACATGGTGCAAAGATAGCGGGTAGGTCGCCATTCGTCGAAGCCCCACTTCCCGATCCTTCCTTTTCCCTCCATGCCGCAGACCGGGCAGACATAGGAATCAGGGAGATCCTCAAAGGCCGTCCCGGCAGGAATGCCGTTATGGGGTTCACCCCGGAGGGGTGAGTAGATGTAGCCGCAGAGCCTGCATTTGTACCGGATTATCTCTCCCGTTCCCTTTCCGGGAGAGGTTTTTCCCACGGCTTTTTTCTTTGCTGCCGTGGTCTTCTTTACCGGTGCTCCTTTTTTAACCGTGGAGGTTACCGCACGCGTGGTTTTTTTCCTCGTGGCCGTTACCGGTTTCTTTGCGGCTGCGGCCGGCTTCGGTGCCGTTTTCGCAGGGCTTTTTTTCATTGGTACTGCTTTTGCCATGAACCTTCACCACTACGGTCTTTCTCCGGGATGAATGCGGGAAAAACCGCACTACTGGAACATGGATGGCGCTTCTTCATATACGTTATGGATACTGCAATCCGTCGGATGATATCGTGAACCCGCAGGCCAGGGTCACAACCCCACCCTTAATACTTCCGGAAGATCACACCATGTAAAAAGGAACCGTACCTGGTGACAGACAGGCAGGCACGGCCGGGACTTGGACCTCTATTTACGGGGGTTGGGGAAATGGCACCTGACCCGTTCATGCTGGCGTTTCCTGGGACTGGTTTGAGCTTGTCGGCGCCGGAGTCGGGGGCACCAGGGCTTCCGGCATATTCGTAGTTTCCGGTATAGCATCTCCGTCATCACGACCATGGTCCTATACATCTTTTTCTGTTTTGCTGCCTGGATCCTGATTCCTGCAAGAAAGATCCGGCTGATTGCAGCAGCAGGGATGATCTCGACAACTGTGATCCTGATCATCTATTTTGTTGTGAAGGATTCGTTCCGTGTCAATAGTACGGTGGTTTATTATGTGAAACCCTGTAATTTTATCCGCAATCAGAGCGCATATCAGATCAGACCATGCAGGACCTCATTCCCGGTATTCTCTATTCCTTTGCTGCCCTGTTCATCATTCTCGATCCGCTCCTCTCCGTCCCGGTATTTGCAGCCATGACGAAAGGGCAGCCGTCTGCAGAGATCCACAAACAGGCCTTCATTGCCGTGGCCGTGGCCGGAGGACTGATGTACGTATTCCTCGTTTTTAATACGGCAATTTTTACGGTCCTTGGCCTCAATTTCCCGGCCTTTCAGATCGCCGGCGGGATAATCCTGTTCCTTCTCGGCCTCCAGGAAGCCCTGGGGATCGAGCTCGGGCATTCCCGGGGGCACGCGACATCGGCAGCCGGTGTGGTTATCGGAACGCCGCTCCTGTGCGGGCCGGGTACGATCACAACCGTGATGCTCCTTTCAAAAGATTACGGGCTCCTGATACCGTTCATCGCGATCACGCTCTCGCTGCTGGCTACCTGGCTTATCCTCTATTATGCGGAAGGTATCCAGCGCATCCTCGGTGCTGTTGTAACGGATATCATGGGAAAAGTGCTTGGTATGCTGGTTGCCGCTATTGCCGTCAGGATCATTGCATCGGGAATCTTTGCCTATATCGCGCTCATCTGATCTCCCGGGTGTACACGGGCACGAGAGAACCTGTCTTGAATCGCGGAGGAATTACCCTTTTGCTGCCGAAGGCTGTAAAGAAATGGAACCTGCACGTGGATGATATTCTTCATACGGGGGATACGGGATTTCAATCCCCGTGCCGGATCACCCACATGGGGTACTGGACCGGTTGAATACCATCAGGATATCTGAAGATCCAGATTTCACGAATCGGTTTTCAGGGAATACACTTCAACCATGTGATGGGGGTGGTACCGCATCTTCGCCTCCCTGAGACCAGCAACCCCGAGGTCGCTCTCCCGGTTGATAAAGAGAAACTTTTTATCAAGGCGGCGGGCGGTTTCAGTATTGATTACCTTGTAAATTCCTTCACAATCCGGGAGACCTTTCTCGAAATGCACGAGCGCAGTATCCCCGTTCAGCTTCTCGAACAGGGATATGGCACCGACTTTTGAAAAAACCCGTATGACGAGCCCGCTCAGGGGAAGTTCATTAAAGTGGTCAATTGCGAAAAAAACGGCTTCCTTTTCATGGGCAAGCACCTCGTCACCTTCGCAGCCTTTCCATTCGCACCATTCGATCAGGAAGCGTTTCACTTCCTCCCAGTTCTCCCTTGAGATAGGTTCCACCACATTGGTACAGTTCCGCCGGAACTTGTTGACCTGCCGGCGGATGGTCAGGTAATTTTTGCCAGGAAGTTCAGCCAGATCGCTTGCGAGATACACATACTCGAAATGGTTCCGGTCCGGCTGGAGGTTGATTCCCGGGCAGATCTCTTTCATCCAGCGGGCAGTGTCGGGATCGATCAGGACAACCGGTTCGTTGTCGCTCACATCGGATGCAAGACGGACGAGCGATCGGAGAAGTGCCGGGTTGCGGGGACCTATCGGCGGCCGGAACCGGGTCACACTGCCTATCGTGCTGGCAATGATGAGATTTTTTTCCACGTAGGCATACGTGTAGTGCGCATAGTGGTTCCAGCAGACCATGTTCGTAAAGGTATTATCGCTGTGGGTCTGCGGGTATACCTCGTAATGCCGGGTAAAAAAATCCCGGTCTGCAAGAGTGACGGGCACAAAATCATCCTGCTTCAGCATCAGGACTCACTCCTGAAGATGAGCGGTACGTGCCCTTCCATGATATGAAACCCCAGCGGGCGGTAAAACTGTTTTGTATCCGGCTCTGCAATGAGGGCAATCCAGGTGATGCCCGACTGCAGGCACCGGTTGAGGAGGGCGGCAACAATCTGCGTGCCAATCCCGCTCTTCCGGAACTGCGGGAGGACCACGAGATCCTGAATATACCCGTCAGAAACCCCGTCAGAGATGACGCGCCCCATGCCGACAGCCCGACCGGTTTTTCTGTCAGTCGCCACGGCGAAGGCAAAACTGCCCCGGATAAGGTGGCGGAGGTCTTCGGTTTTATATTCCTCTTTCCACCACCCTCCGGCCTTGTAGAGAGCGGCTATTTCTTCTTCATCCCACGCAGGGACAATACTCACCGCAATGTCGTCTGCCACAAGCAATCATATCCCGTATTACCGTTTAAACGATTCCCTGCTACCAACGGTTTGCACAAAAACCACAACCATCCTCAGAAAACCACAGGGGAGTACGATTCTTCCCTCATGAGGTTTTCCGGGGAGGCCTGATATGGCTGATGGCGGTATCTACGATCGCCCCCAGTCCTTCGACATCCCAGTGCTCCGAGTTGAGGATCAGGTGATATATCGAGAGATCGCTGATATCGATAGAATAGTAGGACTGATACCTTCCCGCTTCACATTTTTCGCGTTCAAGCGTGAGATCTTCTGCAGTCTTTTCATCGGTGATCTGGTCCCGGAACGCGATCCGTTTGACCCGGCATCCGATGGGTGCATACAGCCATATTTTGAGATCGGCATCCTCAATCATCCAGCCGGAAAGCCTGCCTTCTACAAGGATGTTGTCCCGCTCTGCTGCAATCTCTTTCTGGCGCGCATCAATCATCTTATCGAAGGCCGGGTCCTCCTCTGCAAGGCGGCCGAACGCGGCCAGCTCCATGTTGTGCTCTTTTGCCAGCTGGCGGAAGACCTCGCCAGCTGAGATCATGCTAAAACCGTGGTGTTCTGAAAGATAGCGTGAGAGTGAGGTGGTCCCGCTCCCGGGAAGCCCGCTCACCGTTATCCGCATCAGAGCCCCCCGATATTGAGGGCCTTCCTGATCACCTGGCTCACGGTGATCGAACAGATCATGTACCAGAGGATCCAGGCCGGGATAACCCAGATAATGGGATCGGTGAGCGCGTGCATTCCATAATACGGCAGCGTTATGGTACTGGTTGTCTGCGCAAGCCGGTACAGGAGCCAGAAGAAGATCGGGATGGTTATGACCATGATGTATATCATTGGTTTGAACTGCTGCTGGGACATCGCCAGCTGCTCCTTCATGACCCGGTCTTTCTTTGCCTCAAGCTTCTTGATCTTCTTCTCATCCTGGGAGAGCTGGGCTTCGCGGTACTCCGTCTGGAACTCCTTCATCCGTTCCTGCGTCTCGGTCATTTTATTGTAGTCAATGGTGTATTTCTGGAGGATGGAAGAATAGAGCCCGGTAAAAGCCGAAAGAATGACAATCAGGATATAGAACGGGATCTTAAAACCTTCCAACAGGGGCGCGAATACCATGTCGAACGCCTGTCCGACCCCCACCCTCAACCATTCCACCGTATACGCCCACATCACGACCAGCATGAAGACCATGACGATCAGCATGCCGTATTTGTCCCAGATCTTTCCCAGATTCATCTCTTCACCTGAGAACCTCGGCGAGGTCCTGACCGGCTCGTTCGAGCAGGAAGTCCGCGTTCGTTACGATTTTGATCGTGCAGCCCGTTATCATCGCATACGCGGCAGCAATCGAACGGTTGAACTGCTGGTGTTCCGCAATCGATTTCGCGCCTTCCCGGTCCCGTGAACGGGTCTCATCGGTCATACGGCGCATGAGGATCTGGTCATCATCGGTCTCCACGAGGACAATAATATCCGGCATGATCTCCTTGAGCACCCACTCCGGGAGTCCTGCCAGGTATCCCTTCGGGGTTTTTACAGAGGCATGGGTATCGATCAGGACATTGCCCGAGACCCGGGCGATAGCCTGGCCGGCGCGCTGCTGCAGTTGTTTCTGCATGCCGCGGTCGAGCGTCCGCATCTGGTCCCGGTCCTGTACGATATTCTCGTTCTTTGCAACATCGAACATGAACGAGCCGAAGTTGATCGACTGGTACTCGATGCCTTCTTCTTTCAGTTTCTTTAATGCCTCGTTGACGACCGTCGTCTTGCCGACGCCCGGTACACCGGTGATAATGACCTTTTTTCCCATCAGCATCCTTCCGTACGCTTACTCTTTGCCAAAGAACGTCCGCATGAACGGGTACATCTCCATGATCTGCTGGCTTGCGATCTCCTCGTAGAGACGGTACGTAATACTGACCGTCAAGAGAAGACCAGTCCCGCTGACGGAGCCGATGACACCGAAGAGGTTTGCAACGACACTGAGTATGCCGATGAAGACCCCCCCAATCACCGTCACACGGGGGATGTACCGGTCAAGGTACTTTTCCAGCACCTGCGGGTTCCTGCGGTAGCCGGGAATGGACATGCCGGACAACTGGATCTGGCGGGCCACATCCTTGGAATCGAGCCCGGCAGTCTTGATCCAGAACAGGGCGAAGATCGCACCGCCGACCACCATGAATGTCATATTGATTCCCAGACGTAAAAGCACCTCCCATGGTGCGTGACCGAGGTCGGTCAGCCACCACATCCAGTCCGTCGGACCGTTGATCGGGGCAATGAAGTACATAATGCCGTTCTGGGGGGTGGAGCCTTCAAATGTGCCCAAGGCCGTGATCCCGATATTCGAGAGGAACATCCCCAACATCTGGAAATTTGCCAGCAGAACCATGACGAGGATCATGGGGAGAACACTGGCGTAAATGAGTTTAACCGGGAACCGTGCACGTGCCCCGCGCACCTGCGCATGGGCAAGCGGGATCTCGATCCTTGTTGATTCCACGTAAACAATGACGAGGAAGATGACTATGGTCGTGACAAACGCGAGGAGATCCGTGCCAAAGTAGGTCAGATAATTTCCGCCATCGAGACCGATGGCGACGAGGCGCGGGAAAAAACCTGTCGGATACTGGTCGGTGATCTTTGCCCAGTTGATGAATCCACTGACAAGTGCCTGCGAAATACCGGCAATGATAAAGAGACCAACACCGGAACCGATGCCCCATTTGGTGACCACTTCATCCATGAAGAAGATCAGGATACCCCCGATACAGATCTGGAGGAAGATGATAATTGAAACCGCGAACAGGTTGCCGCCAAAGAACTGGCTGGCAATGACCGGATCGGGAGTCATGAATCCACCGATAACGTTCGGGGCTGCCTCGATAATGATCATGACCAGGATGAGGATCTTCTGCAATCCCATGTACATGACCTGACCGCGCGTCTCGCTGGTATCAATGTGGAGGATATCTGCACCTTTTAAGAGCTGAAGCACGATGGATGCCGTGACGATAGGACCGATCCCGAGGTGAACGATCGAACCGCTTGCACCGGCGAGGAGTGCCCGCCATGCGGAAAACAGGTCCTGGGTTTCCGGGTTCAGACCAAAAACCGGAATATTCGTGAGGGCAAAATACAGAATCAGTATCGCAAGAGTCCAGAGCAGTTTATTCTTGAAATGGACATGGCCTTCAGGGCTCTTGACTGCCGGCATGGCAGCAAGCAGTGGTTCCATTCGATCCAGCAGGTTTCCCATTGTTTCACCAAAAATCCAAAAGGCGGATCAGGCAGACTGTGCCTTACCGCCCATTTTCTCGATCTTTGCCTTCGCAGTCTCAGAGAATGCAGGCGCGGAGATGTTGATCTTTTTCGTGACCTTACCACTGCCAAGTACCTTTTCGATACCCATATCAGCAGCGTTGAGCGTCACCACATCTCCTTCCTGTCTGGCTATTCCCTGTGCGATGAGCGACGGGATGATTTGGTCCAGCGCACCGACATCAATGGTTGTTACGTCGGTTGCAGTCTGGTTGCAGAACCCGTTCTTACCAAAGACCGGCCCGCCCATTTCCTTATACCACTTGACAAAGTGGTGGGCGTTGATACCGGCACGGCCTCTTCCGCCACGGTTTCCAGCGCCGCGCCGGTTCTTGTGGGTGCCGCCGCCGCATGTCCGCGATCCACGGTACTTTGAACGTTTGTTGGTTGGCATCCTGTTCACCTCATCTTATAAAGGAGAGTATTGATCTCCAGACCATAATAGCCAAGCGCTCCACCCTGGGGGAATGTCCGCTTGGTGGTCTTGTATCCCTTGCGCGGGGGGTGAAGGCGCAGTACCGGCTTGAGCCCGGGAATATCGCGCAGTTTTGTTTCACCGTTCGCAAGTGCCTGTGCAAACGCTCCGATGGTCCCATAGGACGAATTGGATTTGATATACTCATCGGTCAGCGGCGCATCGCCAATGACCCGGCCGCGCGTCTGCAGCAGCGTCTCGACCGTCGGTGCGTCAACTTCCCCATACGCCACGTAGTCCTTTACTTTACGGATCATCCCAAGGTTCTCGGGGGAGTCCGGAATGAGGACGCAGTGGTTGATGTGGTGGAGGCGCAGCATCTTTAAGGTGTCCTTGATGTCCTTGCGGGTTTTCACAACGCCGCGGACCTGAACAACCGCGTACATTTACGGGGACCTCCCTGTTCTGATCATGTTGGTCTCGTTGAGGGCGTTGAAGGTCGCCTTGGCGAAGTTGATGGTAGTCCGGGTCTGTCCGCGTGCGAACGTCCAGACATCCTTGATGCCGGCAAGCTCGAGCACTTTCTTGCTGATATCCCCGGTCACAAGACCGATACCCTGGGGTGCCGGTTTGAGCGTGACCTTGACACTGCCTGCTGTTCCCTGTACCTGCATGGGAATTGAGTGAGTAACGTCACACCCGCATTCCCAGCTGCCGCAGCCGCGCCGCACCTTGATTAAGTTCATCTTGGCCTTGACGATCGCTTTCTTGATCGCGTCGCCGACCTGAACATCCTTGCCCTGCCCGAATCCGATATAGCCGTTGCGGTTTCCCACAATGACAACTGCCCGGAACTGGACACGGCGACCGGAATCGGTCATGCGCTGCATCATGGCAATATCGAGGACTTCGTCTTCCAGGTCCGGAAGGAACGCGTCAACAATCTGGGGTTCCTTGATGGGTCTCCCGCTCTCAAGAACCTGGTCGATGCTCTTGATCTCTCCTGAGGCGACGAGCTTGCCAAGACCGGTGACCGGATGCCACTCTTCTCGTTCGTATGCCATTTATGCCATCTCCTTTTTTATGGCATCTGCCACCTGTTCGACATTTTTCACGATATCCCCTGCATTCTTGTTGTATGCGGCGATATGTGCCCCCTTGGCACGCTCATCCGACGGGAGGATCTCCTCGCCGTGCGGGATCTCAAGACCTGCTTCGACTGCACCCTTGAGTGCTGCAAAGACACGTGCTCCCGGAGTTGCCCGGTTGAGACCGATATCTAGGATTGCGCTCCCCTGCTCTGCTTTCTTTGCTTTTACCGCAAAGAGCATGCCCGTAAGGTATGCTGCCGGTGTGCTGGAGGTTGATCCCTTGTATCCGTATTTTTCCAGCTCGGCAGAATTTGCTGCTACGAGGGTACGGTCGCCGTCCAACTCAGCCGTGACGAGCTGCACGATAATGTGCCGGTTGGTCTTGCGGACGACCATCCGTGGTACGTCTGCAACGATCAACCTCGTCCGCTGGTAGTAATCGGTTCTGCCTTCCCTCCGTCTCCGGAAGGGAACAAAATACCGTGGTCCTGTTGCCATGTTACTTCATCCTCCCTGCGAGGATCTCCATCTGCGCTTTCATGTGCGCAACACTTCTGAACTGTCCGCCGGCCGCTTTCCGGTAGAGGATGCGGTACATGTGCCGGTCAATGGTAGCGGCATCGCGGAGTTCAACGAGCACTTTCCTGATCGCGCGGATCTTCTGGACCCATGCGGTTTTGCTCGGCTTGCGGGCGCCTGCTGCGCCCTTCCTTTTTCCGGGCCCCTTGCGGTGGCCGTAGGAGCGCTGTGCGATCCGTGCCCGGGCCCGGCCGCGGCTGACGCCCTTCTTCTGGCGTGCCTTGATGGCACCGTCTGTGATGAGTGCCCGCAGGTCTTCCCGCGAGATCGCATTCTCGATGTCCGAGAGACGGGCCGGATCGAACCAGACGCGGTTAACTCCGCATTTTAATACCGACGCGACAATGCGTTTCTGGCTGGCAACGTCACTCATTCTTCTTCACCCCTGACTTGGTGGTTTTGGCCTTGGGTTTTGTCGGGGCTTTCTTGGGCTTTGCCTCAGCAGTCTTCTCCGCTTCGGGCTTGGCTGCAGCCTTCTTTACCGGAGCCTTCTCCTCAGCAGTCTCTGCAGTCTTCCCGGCCTTGGGCTTGGCTGCCGCTTTCTTTGCCGGAGCCTTCTTCTCGGCCTTCTCTTCGGTCTTTGCAGCCTTGGGCTTGGCTGCAGCCTTCTTCACTTCTTTCCTGGCCGGAGCTGCCTTGGATTCTGCCGGGGCTTTCTTCTCTGGCTTCCCTTCACCCTCGTCCTTTTTCACCGGTTTTGCCTTGGTCATCTTGACGACACGGGCATTGAGCACTTTGAGTCCTGCAGCAACTGCCTGCTCCTGGATTATTGTGCGTTTCCGTGTGCCGACTGTTGCCCCGAGCCGCACTGCCTGCGTTTTGGGATCCAGTCCTTCCAGGTCCTTTAAGGACGTTACGAGGACCTCGAAGAAGCCGCTCGGGTGCATGCCGCGCACGGCAATCGGACTGCCGAAACCCGGCTTTGGGAGTGCCCCCTTTGCCTTCTTCTGCTCGCGCTGCTTGTTGTGCTGTCCGCGGGGCTTTCTCCACGAATCTGAGAGCTGGCGTTTCTTGCCGAACCCGTCGCGCTTGAAGCTTGCGCCCTTATCAGTGCGCACCTGGATCAGCCGCTTGACTTCAGTTGTCATGTTTTTCAGCCCCTCTGAACCATGTAGATGCCATCCTGGAAGACGCGCGGGTCGCGGTCGCGGATGTGGGTCGCATGTTCGATGTTCGCTGCTGAGGTGCCGACGAGTTCGCGGTCGATGCCGGTCAGGACGACCTCATCGTTGCCGACTTTTGCCGTGACACCCTGCTCAATCCGTGCATGGCGCGCTTTCTTCTCCCCAAGGAAATTTGCTATCTCGAGTTTGTTTCCCTGGAGTTTGAGCTGGATCGGGAAGTGGCTGTACACCACTTTCATGCGGTACTCGTAGCCTTCGGTGACGCCGCGGAACATATTCTTGGTATGTGCTTCGAGCGTACCGACCATCGCCGTAATCTCCTTGCGCCGGGATTCGGTTGCAATGACAACCTCGTTTCCGCCGCAGGTCACGGTGACTTGGGGGAACCGCACATTGCGGGAGAGCTGGCCTTTGGGCCCGGTCACACGAAGGTGCATGCCGTCCAGACTGGCCTTTACACCATCCGGAATCTTGACTTTTCTTTCTGCTGCCATTCAACTGCACCTTCTAGTAGACGTACCCGATCAGTTCGCCGCCTATACCCTCTTTCCTCGCCTGTTCATGGGAAATTACTCCCTGCGAGGTCGAAAGTATCAGGAGCCCGAAGTTCTTGCCGGGCAGGTACTGCTTCTCCCAGTATTCCATCTCATCCAGCTGTACCGAGAACCGCGGGGTGATTGCACCACAGCGGTTGATCCGGCCCGTGAGGTTGACCCTGAGCTGGCCCCCCCTGCCGTCATCGATGAACTCGAAGCTGCCGATATAACCGGCATCCTGCATGATGCGGAGCATTGCGCCGAGGAGCTTGCTTGCGGGTTCGATAACGCACACGGATTTGCCGGTGTCACCTGCGTTTTTCAGGGCACACATTCCATCTGCAATGGGATTTAATCGTGTCATTTCTTGCTCACTCCTCAGCTCATCTTCTTGAAACCCATCCTCTGGGCCCATTCGCGGAAGCACTGCCGGCAGAACATGATATGGTATCTGCGTACGAGCCCCTGTTTGCGCCCGCACATCTTGCATTCGTTCGCACCGCGACCGTAGATCTTCTTTCGTTCTCCTGCCATTAGCGCACCTCGGCCTGGTACTTTTCCTTGAGGAACGCTATCGCATCCGTTTTATTCACGCGCTGTTTTGCCGGGAGTTTCTTCTGCTCCGTGCGCCGGCGGGTGATGCGGATACCCCTGCGTTCCAGAACGACGTTGACATCCATGCCGAAGATACCGATCTGCGGGTCATAGGACATGCCGGGAAAGTCTGTGTGCTCCTCAATACCGAAAGCGAAATTCCCGCTCTTGTCGAACTGGCTCTCAAAGATAGTCTTCTCGACAATCGTGAGAGCGGTTGCAATGAAGTCGCGGGCGGGTTTGCCGCGGAGGGTGACCTTGCAGCCGATGGGCATGCCTTTCCTGACAGAGAACGCCGGCTGGGTCTTCTTGGCAATGCTCCGGATCGGGGTCTGCTTCGTGATCGTCTTCATGATATTTTCGGCTTTCACCAGCTTCTCACCGCTCTCGCCAACGCCCATATGGACGACGACCTTGTCGATATAAATATCGCGCATGGACGTCACTCTTCATGCCCCCATTTTGCGATTGCCGGCATCTTTGTGCCGACCATGTAGATGTAGGGAGAGATCGTGTCAAACATGGTATCGGTTGACTCGTCCTTGAGGATGATCTTGTTGGGCACGCTGCCGGGAACCTTGACGATGTCGAGGATCCGTGCAACCTTGCCGGAATGCTTGCCGCCGATGACCATGGCCATGTTGCCGACGGCGAACGGGAAGTGGTCGATGATCTTGAAACGATCTTCCGGCTGTAAGGATATTACAACCGAGTCGTTTGACTTGTAGGTATTGTCTGCAATGATATTGGCACCGTACCGCAGGTTCAGCTGGACCTTGCCGCCGGGAATTGTGGTCTTGTTTTTAATCTTGCACAGCCGGGTCTTTGCGGCTTCAGCATCGATCGGGATGGATACATGCCGGCCGTTCTTGTCCCGGAGGATGCGGTAATACTTGTTGATCTTCGGCAGAGCGATGATGTCGAAGATCCCGATGCCCATCCGGGAGTCCCTGCAGGGTTTCCCGTTGATGATCACATCGTTCTGGTGGAGGATCTGCTTGACCTCTTTTAAATTCCGTGCCAGGCCCATCTGGTCACGGAGCCAGACCGTGATCGGCATCGCGTTTGCGTTGTGCGGGCCCGGTGCAGTCTTCGTGATGAATTTCTTGGTTTTCTTTGCGATATGCCACGAGTCCGGGGCATTTAACCGTTTCAGGTGGTCTCCCATTATTCAGCCTCCGCCAGTTTTGCCTCGCGACGCTTGTCTGCGAGGTTCAGCTTGGTGATCTGGACGTTTGATGCATCGATTGCCCGGGGTACTTCAGTCCCGTCGGCTTTCGTGGAGAATACCCCGTGAACGACGATCCTTGACTTCTTGGTATCAACGGCATCCACGAGTCCCTCATCCCCGGTGAAATCCCCGCGGACTACCTTGACGGTATCTCCCTTGATCACGCGCAGGGTCTTTTTCTTGTACTGCTCTTTTAATGAATCAGACAGCGGGGCATTGAGGTATTTTGTGTTGACGTGTGAAGGTGCGGTATAGCGTGCCTTTCTCTGTTTCCTTGGCTGTGAACTTTGAATTCTTACCATACTTTGCACCTCATACAATGATCGTTGCCATGGACCCGAGCTTGGGGAAACGCTCCGCAACCTCGCGGGCTACCGGTCCCTTGATCTCAGTTCCTTTCGGCTCGTTCTTCTCATCAACAACAACAACCGCGTTGTCATCAAAGGACACCCGCATACCGTTCGGCCTGCGCATCTCCTTCTTCGCGCGGATTACTACTGCCCGCACGAGCTTGCGGCGCATATCCGGTGTACCTTTCTGGACGCTCGCGGTGCAGAGATCCCCGAGACCCAGCTTGGGCTGACGGCGCCTGACACCATGGTAGCCGAAGACAGAGATGATCTGTACGGTCCTGGCACCGGTGTTATCGGCGCATGCAAGCCTCGTTCCGGTGGCGAGGGATCGCGGAGTCTTTGACTGCTTTCCCTTCATGACTTCTGCACCTCCACAACGACAAAGGTCGTGCTCTTGGAGAGCGGCCGGCACTCAGCAATCTTAACCATGTCGCCGACCTTTGCCCCGATGCAGGGGGGGTTGTGGGCATGGAGTTTCGAGCTGCGCTTCTCGTACCGCTTGTATTTCCTGACATAGTGCAGGTAATTCCGTGCAACTACGACCGTTCCCATCATACGATCGCTCACGACTTTGCCGGTGATCACCTGGCCGCGCACCGGTAAAGTGCCGTGGAACGGACAATTAACATCCCGGCATTCCTCTTTGGGTGCCTGGACATTCAATCCAATGTTTTGTGCCATTATGTTATCCTCTTCTTATCGTGCAGGTTGATCCTTTTTTCAGGAGCCAGAACCATCACGGATCCATCTATCTCCACAAGCTCCCTGCCGGGGAGCACGATCCGGAATGTGCTGTGCATCTTCGGGATGCGTTTTATTCCACGGGTCGTCTCAATCACCAGCAGGTTCTTTGTTTCATCGATGATGTGACCACATAGTCCCCGGTGAAGGGGGTTGGCGGCTCCTGAGACCAGAACGTCGAGGCCAATCAGTTCATGGCGCAGGACGTTCCGGGAAGAGATCATGCAGTTCTCCTGCGATTCTGCTCGGTCATCATACGGGCAATGGTTCTCCGGAGTTCCCCGATATGACCGGGGTTCTCGGTTGCGCCGCCGGCACTGACTTTCCCGTAGTGCTGGACGAGCTCCATCCGGAGTTTTCCCATCTGTTCCTGCAGTTCAACATCCGAGAGCTGCATAACGTCCTTTGCCCTGAATATTGCCATTACTGTTCCTCCCCTAGTGTCTCATCAGGAAGTGCCGGTTCATCGGAGTTGGTATCGCCGATTGCGGTAACGGTTGCACCTGTTGCCGGGCGCTTCTTCTTTTCCTGTTCGATGATCGAGAAGTGGTCGGGCAGTTTTGCACCGGCGGGGACCAGTTTGACCTGCACGCCGATGACACCGAGTTTCTTGATCGCAACGGCATAGCCTTTCTCAACGATCGTGTTGCTCGGTTCACCGCAATGCTTGATGTACCCTTCCGTGAACTTCTGGGTACGGGCACGGGCACCGGTCAATTTCCCGGCGATAACAACTTCACAGCCGAGTGCCCCGGAGTCCATAACCCGGCGCATAATGCTGGACCCTGCTTTCCGGAAGTACCAGCCGCGCTCAAGGGCATTTGCAAGCCGCTCCGCCATAATCTGGGCATTGAAGCTGGGGTTGGTAACCTGCTGGACCTCGATCTGAGGGGACTCGACACCGTAGTTCTGGGCAAGGTCCAGGGTGAGCTGGTGAACCAGCTTGCCGCCCTTTCCAATGACGATACCCGGTTTCTCGGCAAAGATGGTGACCTGGGTCCCAAGCGGCGTCCTTGCGATGTCCATACCGCCGTAGCCTGCCCGTTTCAGTTCCTTGGAGAGGTACTTCTCCACGCGGGCTTTCCTGACACCTTCGGTGATAAATTTTCTCTCAACTGCCATTTACGCCACCTCACGGACCACGACTTCGACATTCACGGATTCGCGGACCTTGGGGGTCGCACGTCCCATTGCGCGGGGGAAGAATGCCTTCTGTGCCCGGCCGCGGTTTGCCGATGCGTGGATGATCTCGAGGTTCTCTGCATCAAGACCAAGGTACTCGGCGTTCTTCTTGACGGATTCAAGAACCCGTATATATGCCTTTGACGCCTTGACCGGGTACCTGCCCGCGTCCCAGTTCCCGGGGAGACCTCGCTTGTGCGCAACATTCCGGTTGAAACGCCGGAACGGGATCGCCTTCTTTAGCTTGACCACTTCATTCAGGTAGGCAATTGCATCGTTCACTCGCTGATGACGGATGAACGTGGCAATCTCAATCGAATGTTTGGGCGACATGTTCAACTCGTTGGCTTTTGCTTTTGCAACGGTGTCACCCTTGATTTTTTGTGAATAATCAGTTCTTGCCATGGTTCATCACTTCAGCGGAACGTACTTGCTGCCTCTTGTCGCACCGATACCGGCGCTACCGTGAGCAACCCTCTTTCTCGTCAGTGCAAACTCACCGAGGTAGTGGAAGACCGACTCCGGCTGGAACTCGACCTTTATGAATTCCTTGCCGTTGTAGATCTCGATCGTCTTCCCGATCATCACGGGCATGACAATCATTTCACGGAGGTGAGTCCGGATCTTCTCATCGCCTTCACGGACCTTCGCGAGTAATGTTTCTTCACCACGGGAGAACCCGCGAACGATCTTGCGGCGGGGGCGGGCGGGCATAAGGGGAAGGAGTTCGGAAATCCCCATCGCCTGAAGCTCGTCGATCTTGAAGCCGCGGTAGGTGAACTCCTCACGCCGTCTTGGCATTCTCTTCTGTGTCTTTTTCGGTGCTGCCATACCCATCACTTCCTGCTCTTACCTGTCCTGCGTGCTGCCACGTGTCCGACAGTCCTTCCCGGGGATGTCCCCCGTGCAATCGTCTTCGGGCGACCGGTATGCTGGTGCCCGCCGCCACCGAACGGGTGGTCGATGACGTTCATTGCGACACCCCGTACGCGGGGCCAGTTGGATGCGGTGTTCTGCATCTTGTGGTGCTTGTTGCCCGCTTTCACGAACGGTTTCTCGACACGGCCACCACCTGCAACGATACCAACCGTTGCACGGCACCGTGCGTTGAACCACTTGGTCTTGCCGCTGGGCATCCGGATACCAACACGGTCTCCGGATTTGTCAACAACAACTGCCTGAACTCCTGATGACCGGACAAACTTGCCACCATCATTCGGGCGTGCCTCGATGTTACAGATGTAGGTACCGGTCGGGATATTCTGGAGCGTGAGGGTGTTGCCGTTTTTCACTTCCCCTGCGGAGCCCCAGAGAACCGATTCGCCGATACCGAGTCCTTCAGTAACGAGCATGTAGACTTTTGTTCCGTCGTCGAGTTTCACCAGTGCGATCGGTGCATTGCGTGCAGGGTCGTGTTCGATATCGATGACGGTTCCGGTGATTTTCTGTGTATCATCACCAATGTGCTTCAGCTCAGCCTTGTACCGGTGGGATGGTGCGCGGTATGTCGGGCCTCCCTTGCCGCGTGCTTGTGTTGTAATTCTATGTCCCATGTTTCCCCACCTACATTATACCGAGCCGGCTGAGGATCTCCTCGGCGGCCTTGTCATTCTCAAAGCTCACGATTGCCTTTTTCTGGCCGTGCGTGTTCATGAGTGTCCTGACACTCCTGACCTTCTGGCCGAACGCCTTCTCGATCTCGCGCCGGATGTTATCCTTGGTTGACTCGTTGGTGACGAGGAACTGGAGTTTGCTCTGGTTCTCTAAAAGGACCATTGCCTTTTCCGTAACAAACGGGAATCTGAGGGTCATTTACCTTCCCTCCAGACGTATCAGTGCACTTTCAGTCCAGACCGTCAGGCGTCCTGCAAGCATACCCGGAGCCAGGTGCTCGACGTTCAGCTGGTCAACGGTAACCGCGTCAACACCGGAGAGGTTGCGTGCTGCAGCCAGCGGTTTTTCTGCGGTGACAATCAGGAGGCTCTTTCTCTGCTTGAACCTGCGGCCACGCATCTTGCCCCTTCCTGCCTTGACTTTCCTGCTGTCCTTTGACCGTTCGATATCATCGTAGACACCGAGCGTTGCGAGGGCTGATATGACATCCTGCGTGCGGGCAAGAGTCTCGAACTTGTCCTCGAATACCAGCGGGACGGCCCCCTCAAAGGTATGACCACGGCCGCGGATGAGCTCCTGTGAGATGCTCGCTGCAACTGCCGAGCGGAATGCCTTCTGCTTTTCCTTCTGGTTGATCTCCTTGATTAAGACCTTCTCAACTTTCGGGGGGTGTGCCTCACGCCCGCCTTTCGCCTGCGGGACCTTGGCGGCACGGGAACCGTTCTTGAGACGGGGAACGTGGGATGACCCGCGACCGCTTCCCCAGCCTACTGCAGACGAGCGGATACCGGCAAACGGATGAGAACCGTGCGGTTGCCTTCTCGTGCTCTGCAGTGCCATGACTGCCTTCTTGATCAGATCGGGGCGGTAATCTTCGGAGAAAATTTCCGGAAGATCGATCTTCTTGGAAACGCCGCCATCCAGTGATTTAACTTCTGCTTTCATTTGCTGATCATCCCTGCTTGCTCTGGACGCTCACGAACTGGATTGCCGGCATCCTGACGACATGTTCTCCCTGGCGTATTGCCGGGCGGATACGGATCAGCCGCTTTACCGGGCCGGGTATGGAGCCTTTGATCAACACATACGGATTCCGGAGAACACCGTAGTGGAGGAAACCGCCTGCCGGCGTGATCTCGCTTGCGTTCTCGGAAAATTTCAGGATACGCTTATTGAACTCGGTGCGCTGCTGGAATCCCATCTGACCGATCTGGGGAACCTGCCACCGGACATGGTGGGGGTTCCATGGTCCAAGGGTACCGAGGTGGCGCTTCTTGCCGCCAACGGCGTGTTTGCGCTTGCGCAGGGCAATACCCCAGCGCTTCACGGCACCCTGCGTCCCCTTTCCGGTCGTGATGGCGGTGATATCCGCATAGGCACCGGTCTGGACAACGTTGTTCAGTGTCACTTCCTTTCCGAGAACCCCGAGGGCAAAGTCCATCTGTTTTTTGATGTCTGCCCCGCCAACCTTGATCTCCATGAGATCGGGGACTTTTTTCGGGACACCGGAGAGTGCGGCAGGCTGCGTATACGTTACCGCATAGATCTCTGCTACCGTTCCGGCCGAAACCGCATCGGTGAGCTTCTTTCTTGCATCTTCCCCGTTGTAGTCCTTGGGGAGGGTGATCCGGCGACCGAGGACAGTATCGAGCTGGTCGGCCCAGACTTCAGTGAGTGCATGTTTGCCATAAGTATCTCTGGAATAGGCACGAATGGCTGCGACCTTCATCGAGGGTACTTCAATCACGGTAACGGGCACCATGATCTCTTTGCCTTCGGTGGGACTGTTCTTGTGGTCGTCCACCATAATTACATGCGTCATACCCACTTTGTATCCGGCAAATCCCTGCAGGATCGGTGCGCCCTCTGATAATGGCCACGACTGGTATTTCGGGATCGGGCTCTTTGCACGCTTTCTCGGGCTGAATGCTAGAGAGCCGCGACGTGGTCTGTTGATTTTTGGCATGTGTGAATCAATCCTTTTTGCGTGTAGGTTATTCTCATTGCGACACGATTGTGAGATGAATCCGAGATTGTGTGATAGCTTCGCTTCCGGTTAAGCCAACACGCGGGAACGGTGGTTTTTATGCCCGACCACGGCATGCCATGAAAAACCACGTGGTTTTTCAAGGCAGCGGGTCATGGTTACCATTCACCCGTTTCTGGAGATGCACGAATGAGCTTGTGTTATTGCCCTACTGGTGTGCACCAGCATTCCTGTCTCGCGAAAGAAGTTCCTGACAATGGCGCATCCCTGCTACACTGATGCAGCAGAAGGAACGGGCTCGTTGCACGAACGTCGACCCATGCGTCCTGGTCAGATCCTACTCTGTCAGCCTGTTGTGACGGATCACAACTCCTTCTCGGTATACCCCTCCTGAAGGAGGGTTCACCAATCGAGGATCACCCACGGCATAACCATCAATCCTGTGTCTGGAGATTCGGTTGCGCCGTATGCTGGTGCCCGGGTGTGGTAAACATCCGTGCACCGGCAAAGGATAACCTCATATCGGCTTCCTGTACTATTGAATAAAAAAGGATATAAATATATGCTACAACTGCAGGTGCCTGCCCGGAGATCGCTGAGGATTATGACCGTGTAATCGCACGTCAGCCGAAATACAATTCGCCCGCATCGGTGATATACACATGGACGTTTTCGCATATACAGCGGGCCTTGCAGCACTGGGGCCGCGACTCCCGTATGCGGTTGATGAGAGAGATCGTGTCATATTTGACCTTGATATTGATCTTCTCGGCTTCGCCGAAGATAATTGCCGGCACCTCGAAAAGATCGGTTCCTTCCGGGATAACACAGAGGTGGGTCGCATCGAGGGTGTACAGGAACTCAAGGGTCTCTTTTGCCCGCCGGATATTTTCCATGGCACTCTTTTCTATCGTGCAGACATTTGCCTTGGATGTGGAGATGATATCTGCAATCTGCTGCTGTGTCAGCCCCTGCTTGCGGTACCGGAGCACTTCCATCTGGCGGTCTGTGAGCAACCCGTCCTTCATACTATCCTGTTTTATATCTGAACTTAAACACTTTTCGTTAACTCTCCATCAAGTGCCATGCAGGAGATCCGGTAGCTGCGTTTCCGGTATTATGAAGGGAAAAAGACTGGATTTTTTTCTGTTTTTCCGGCGGGGGAAGACATTTCAAAATGTTTATATGAACTCCGGGTCATATTAACGTGCTAAAAAAAAATTTAGGTGATAAAAGATGGTAGTTAAAGTAGGCGTAGCAAAACTCGGCAACATCGCAAGTGGTGTGATGGCTGAGCTGCTCCTCGATGAGAGGGCAGACCGTGAAGACATGCAGACATTCATGGCAACCAGCGGCACGAAACTCGAGCCGGCAGATGTTGACCGTGTCGTCTCCAACCTGATTGCATACAAACCAGACTTCTGTATTGTCGTATCCCCCAACGGCGTTCTCCCCGGCCCGACAGGTGCACGAGAGAAGCTCGCGGCAGCAGGTTTCCCGGTTGTTATCATCACCGATGATGTGACCACCAAGAAGGAGTGGGAAGGCGTCAAGGCCAGCAAGTTCGGGTACATCATCATGAAGGCAGACTCCATGATCGGTGCACGCCGCGAGTTCCTCGACCCCGTCGAGATGGCCGACTACAACGGGAACCTTGTCAAAGTGCTGGCAATCACCGGCGCATTCCGCAAGCTCCAGGTTGCTCTCGACAAGGTCATTGACCAGGTCAAGGCCGGCAAGAAGGGCGATGCAATCGAGCTCCCGAAGATCATCATGACCACCGACAAGGCTGTCGATGGCGAGTTCACCAATCCCTTCGCACTCGCAAAGGCACGCGCTGCCCATGAGATTGCGATGGCAGTTGCAGGCCAGAACGTCAAGGGCTGCTTCATGACCAAGGAATGGGAGAAATACATCCCAATCGTTGCAAGCGCCCATGAGATGATGAGAAGCGCAGTAGTGCTTTGCGACGAAGCCCGCGAGCTTGAGAAGGCAGGCGACAGTATCCTCCGCCAGGCCCACAAGAAAGACGGAATGCTTGTTGCAAAGAAGAAACTCGTAGCAAAATTCGAGTAACTCTTACAAATTTTTTTCTTTTTTATAGAATTTCCCGAGGTCCTCGGGAAGCGTCATGATGACCGGTTCAAGGTGGAGGCGTTCCATGAATGCGGAATCGCTTCGGGAAGAGGGATTCGGGTTGATCCGGGCGATCATGGAGCAGAATGCACGGAATCCATGATCACTGCCACTTTTATCAAAAAAGATCGACATATTGAAGGCATGGGATCCCAGTTTCCGGTACAATGAGATGATCTCAAGTATGCCCCGTGCCAGGAGATCGGCATAGTTCTCCATCTCATCCAGCGTGGATACCGGGAGGAGTGCCCGCACCTCCCGCTCACCTACGGGTACCGCGTGGGAAGACCAGAGAATTTCATCACCGAACAGGTACCGGTCAGAGGATCGTTCCTGCTCCCTCACCGCATCCCAGTAGTTCCTGCCCTCTTTTTTCCGGTACTCCGCGCTTGCAGTAAAATAGATATCAACAATACGGGACGGGCAGGAATCTGACAGGCCCTGCATGTGGGGATGTACTATGCTTGCCCCGGATGATGGCAGGAAGTTCCAGTTGATGCTGGCATACCCGTCAGCAAGGCGAAGTGCCTCGGCCTGCGAGAGAAGCGCATCTGCCACCTGTTGTCTGCTGAAGCTCGTCACTGCATGTTCACGGGTCATGACCGTTACAACATGGCCTTCCCCGAAAGGAAACAGGTTGGGAAACGTGACACTTTCACCACGGATGATCCGGTTTCCACCGGGAAAGGTGGGTGTCACAGTCATAACTGCATCGCGGCAGAACGGGCAGCGCCCGGTATCAGAAGGGAGGTAGAATGACTGATCGATCTGTCTTTTCAAACGGTCCGGACTGATCCTGCACCTGAGCCCGGTAAGATACTCAGTGCGATACTGCAGCGTACCCCTGCTGGTGACAACTTCCCTGACCGAAAACATGCCTGCTCAACCGTACTATTTCCGGCACGACCACATAGTCGTTTGCACGAAGAGCCCGCAAAGGTTGCCCTCTTGTAGGGAAAATAAGAAAAAATCTGAATATCTGCCGGAATCTGCCGCCGTTCTGCGGCCTGGCTCCGGCAGGTATCGGGTCCGCACTTATACGACGTATTTGCCGAGCAGGCGGATAGAGTTGGTCATGTCCGGACCAAGTGGTGAACCGAAGATAATCTGGGTCACACCGGCCTTGGTGAGGGCATCGCACTTCGCCTTGACCATTTCAGGTGTTCCTGCAATGGTGAAGGCATCGATCTCCTTGTCTCCGACAAGTTCCCCAACGGTCTTGAAGTCGAACTTTGCCAGTGCTGCCTTGATCTTGGCAACATTGTTCAGGTCGAGGCCGTGGCGGGTCAGGAGGTCGGGCGGGGAGCCGGCTGCGATGAATGCTGCAACGATCTTTGCTGCATTGCGGGCCTTCTTCTCGCTCTGGTCAATGGACATTGCGGTGTAGGCACCGACATCAAAGTTCTTCTTGCCTACCTTGTCGCAGGCTGCCTTGATGATCGGGATAGCAATGGCAAAGTCCTTGGGGTTGGATGCGTTGATGAGTGCACCGTCACCGACTCTTCCGGCGAGGTCGAGGACCTTGGGGCCCTGTGCACCGATGTAGATCGGAACACCCTTCTTTCCGGGGAGGGTGACACCAGTCAGCTTTGCGCCGTCGTAGTCGAAGAACTGCATGCCGGACTTGTTAACCTGTTCGCCGGCACAGAGCTTGCGGATCTGCACAACAGCTTCCTCGAGCCGTGCAACCGGCTTTTCCGCGGCGATTGCCAGCTTCGGGAGCGTTGAGAGGTCACCGGGACCGATACCGAGGACTGCGCGTCCGTCGGAGATCTCGTTCAGCGTGCAGAAGAACGATGCCATTGCGGCAGGTGTGTCGGTGAAGGAGTTCATGATACCCGGACCCATCTTCAGGGTCGTGGTCGCCTGCGCAATGGCGGCGAGGGTGGGGTAGCAGTGGCGGTTGTTGTAGTGGTTTGTGATCCACGCGAAATCTATGTCTTTGGATTCTGCAAGTTTACAGAAGTTGACAACTTGCTTTACGTTGACATTTCCTGGTACAAATTCAATTCCATATGACAAGGCTTGTTCACCTCATTGAGTATTACCGTCCCCGCATTTAAATAAATTATCATTTTACGTTGATCCCACTGGCGGATCTCTTTTTAAAAAAGCCATTATAACCCTTTTCTGGAAGAAGAACCCGGTTATTTCATCTCAAGCGGAGGTGAACGCAGGAGATTCAGAGCGTTCAATCCCATATTTGGGTTCCCATTACCCCGGACTCCGGAATCCGGCATCCGGTTACAAGGGTATATTTTTTTTCTCCGGTGATAATTATCCTATAAGATATTGAATACTGACAGAGCATAGTATATTAGCGCCTTCATTCGGAACATAACCGGAAAATACAGGATTAACGTATGCGGATAATTGCGATTGGGATCGGCGGGGCGGGTTGCAGGATTGTGAGCAGCCTCTATGCAACAGACCGGAAAAGCAGTAAAGTGGCATGCGTGCAAGCTCTGGCTGTCGATGTTGATGAAGAGACGATTCAACAGCTCACCGGGCTTCCGGACAATGCACGCATGTGTTTTTCCGCACTCGATCCCGGAATTCCCGATTCCCCGGGAACCGAAATTCAGACCGCACCGATTGATATCAATGAGATCGTTTCCCGGGTCCAGAACATGGAATCCGGTGAAAATGATGCGATAATTTTTTGTTGCGGGCTTGGCGGAACCATGGTGGACGTAGCTCCTCATATAATCGCCGGACTGCGATCTTCTATCGTAGAACCGATATTCGGCCTTGTCACCCTCCCGTGTCTTGCCGAGGGAGAACGCATCTCTGCAAAAGCAGCAGACGATATCGAGATGCTGTCTCCCCTGCTCGATGGTATCATCCTCTTCGATAATGAGACCTGGCATAAAAAAATCAAAGCACAAAGATCTCATCTTCCTGCAAAAGAGATGGGATTTGCTGAAAAGATCGGTCTGAAAAAAAGTGAAAAATCCCTGCCGGAAGCCCAGGAAACCTACCGTAATCTGAATGAGGCAATCGTGCGCCGGATCAGTCTCATCCTCCGCGCCGGGGAGTTCAAGGCGGATGGCGGTATAGACCTCGCCGAAGTTGTCCTGGACTCTGGCGAGGTGCTCAACACGATGAAAGGGATGGGCTTTATCACCATTGGGTATGCTGTCGAAAAGCTCCCCCATGATCCGCTGCGTTTCCTGTCATGGTTAAGGCCAGCCGGTCTTTTTGAGGAAGACCAGAAGAAAAAAGCGTCCCGTATTGTCGAGCTCGCCAAGCAGGCGATCTACCACGAGATTTCAACTCCCTGTGACCTTACCAGTGCCCACAAAGCGCTTGTTCTTGTGGCCGGCCCGTCCCATGAACTGTCGATGAAAGGGTTCATGACCGTGAGGAAGTGGATCGACCGGAGTATTGCAGGACTCGAGACACGGTCCGGAGATTACCCGGTCATGAACACGAAAAACGTGGCCATTATCGTCATGCTCTCCGGGCTCGAGAATATTCCCCGGATAACAGAACTCAATGAGATCCGGTCACAATCAAAACCAAAAAAACAGGCAGAACGATCCTCCGAAGAGCTCTGGGAACTGAACCAGAAGAACATCAGGGATGATATGATCACCCTTCCGTCGCGGATGGACCTGGCTGATGAAGCCGGCCGAAGAGCCCCGGCACGCGATACGCCGGAACGATCCGGTGCATTCGTTCCGGCACGGGAACCGGTCCATCCGCAAAAAGGCGTGCCGGCTCAAGCGGAAGAACGGGTATATGCAGCCCCATTTGAAATGCCCCGACCGGCTCAGCCCCGCAGGGCTGAACCGGAACCTGTGCCTGAAGCAGAGGGCACCACGATACCTGAGACACAGACGCCTCCGCGACGCCGTGTGGTTGTTGCGCGTGCAGAGCAAGATCATCCCCGCCCACCGTCTTCGGAACCCCCGTCACTGCATGACACCCCGCGAAAGGGTCATAAAACGGGGATTTCCGGTTACTCTCCTCCGGAGTTGCCGTTCCGGCATACCGTTGAGGATGTACCCCGCCCGAAGGAGACAGAACGACAGAGAATCGAGAGAGAACTGCGCCGGCAGCGGGCGGCAGTAATGGGCGGACACTCCCGGAAAATCCCCCCGCATGCCGAAAAAAGTCCCCCTGCTGTTCCGGAGACACACATCATAAAACGAAGTTCTCACAAAGACAGAACCGGAACAGAAAACCAGACTTCGGTTCCGGGAGGAGAATCCGCACTAGTTACCGGGGAGAAGCGGACAGTCATCATCGGAAAACGAAAGATTACTGCAGTTCCACAAAAGGAGCCGGACAGGGCTCCGGCGGCACAGGAGAAGCCCGTGGCTGCTTTTCCTGCTGATTCCGCTCCAGTGTCCGACGATGACGGGATGAGCGTCGAGATCAGGGACCGGGTATTCCGGGCCAGAGATGAGGTTTTTGAAGGGAAAGGGGTCCGGAAACCGCCGCTGCCACCAGCGCGGGACTCAACGCTCCTCCATACGGAACTCAGGCCAAAAAAGAAGGTGTCCGAGCGGGAAGATACTGACAGCGAGAATACCCGTGCTGTTCAGCCGGGGAAAGATCCGGCATCGACAAAAAAACGGACCAGATCAGAAGGGAAAGATCAGGACCTTTCCTGGATATGATCAGGTGCCATCAACAATTTTTGAGAACTGGATATTACCTGCACCGATCTCTGTTTTTATTTCAATACCGTGCTCCACGCAATTCCCGATGAAATTCAGTCCGCTGAACGCGACAATGGAATGCCGGAACGGGTTGTCAGGAAGGTTGAAGACCTGGTTTCCCATGCTCACCGGAAAGACAAAACCGCAGCTGTTCATAAGGCGGATCGTCTCTTCTACCTGTGCTTTTGCAGCACTGGGCACTTCGCGGACATTTGCAAGGGCTATCCCCGATTTTGTCCGGGCAAAGGCGGAGATCGTGGTCAGGCCGGATGAGATGAACAGTTCGAGGGGATCGATGGTTGTTCCCCGGTAGCCAATCAGATCCCTGAACCGTTTCGGGACACCCTGTTCGATTTCCAGTCTGCCGCCAAAGGCCATTTTTACCGGAATCCCTTTGCGCTGGAACACCCCGTCCATGGAAATACTGCAGATTGAAATGAACCCGACATATCCCGGGGGAACACGGGGATCGCGATCGATGATACGGTACCGTGAGAAAAAACCGCATTGCGCCTGAATCACCTCATCGAAGGCTGCCTTTGCCGGTTCAATGGAGGCTTCCGGGACTATGGAGAGGTTATACGCCACATCCCCGGTGCTGGTGGTGGGATCAAAGGTGCTCCGGTACGCCAGTCGTTCAAGTTTTGATATGATGAATCCAATCCTGTCATCAACGAGGGCATTATCGGTCTCCTGCCGGCCTTCGGGAGTGAGGACCCTTCCCTGGTTGCCAACCTTTGCCGTGAATCCCATGGTGTCGAGGTAGCTGAGATAATACTGGACAGCCCGGTCACTCAGGACAAAGCCCCGTTCCGCCATCAGTTCCGATAACCGTTTTGCCCCCATCGGCTCCTGGTGTTCCCGGAGAATTCGTAAAATTTCGATATATTTTCGCTCTGTCCGTATCATGGTCATTTTGCCTCCACCGCACCGAGACTGTCCTGGTAGCGACCGTTATAACACTCGCCCGGGTTACGCACTTCATGGAGTATCATCTGGGCCACACGGTCACTTTTCCGGACGGTGATGCTCTCGGTTCCCATATTGGCCAGGCAGAGTGTCAGCTGCCCGCGGAACCCGGGATCCACGAACCCGGCACCGAGAAGGACACCGCGTCGCCCGAATGATGACCGGCACCGGAGTGTGCCGGCAAGGTCCCGGGGCAGTTCGACCCATTCCAGTGTCGGGAGGAGCGTGCAGGCCCCGCTGGGAAGAGAGGTTTCATCAGCTGCCCGGAGATCGTAGGAGGCCGGCTGCTGGCTTTCGCGGTTGTACGGGCGGATTATGAGTTTTTCCGCTCCATTATCAAGTTCAAGACGGCGGACCATCTCCGCTGCGGATAAAATCATCCAGTAGTTTATCGGTAGAGAATACTTAATATCTTTTGATGTAAAGAAGTTGAGCAGGATCCATGGGGTAGAGGACATCCTCTTGGGCTTCGAACCCAAGGACGCGGGTTCGATTCCCGCTGGGTCCGCTGTTTTTTGTTTTAAAAAAAGGTAAAGTATCAACGCAGCCCCTGACTTCTCGCTCTAACAGGAGGCCCCACATTGCGACAGACGTGTAAATTCTTGTTTCGATAATCAATACCTGGAAACAAAACAGGTCACTTTTTTTCCGATCAGGGTAAGTTTATTTTATAAAAAAATATTTTTTACGTCTGGCCATAAAATTTGTTTTTGGGGTTTTACAAGCACTTTACCCTAAAAAATATTGACCGGTTGATAATTTTGCGGAGACGGAAAAATTATATTTCATTCCTTCTCATGATATGACGGCCGGGCCGTTTTCCGAGGAGACGAATCGCTGCAAGCAGGACAAGAACAACGATCGCACCAATGGCGATTAGACCGATGAGGCTCCAGTCCGTGCTCTTTTCAAGGCTGATATTCACGGACGCGGTTGCATTGCCCTGAATGACCTGTTTTTGCACCGAGGCTGTCTGGTAGCCGTCACGGGAGGCCGTGATGTTATAGACCTGGTTGAACTTGACCCCGGTGATAAACTGGCCGTGATCGTCGGTCTGTCCGCTCACGGTTCCATCAAGGGCGATCGTTGCATTGGGGATATTTTTCAGGTCCTTATCCTGCACATATATCGTGAGATCGGCATTCTCGAAGCTCAGGGTGAAGGTGTAGTCATCACTTTTGTTCGAAACAACGATGGTACGGCTGGAAGGGATAAAACCGCTTTTCCTGACTTCAACCGGATAGGATCCGAACACAAGGTCCGGGAAGGTGCCGCGCCCGTACTGGTTGGTCGTCCCCGACAGGCTTCCGTTGATATAAATATCGGCACCATTCACCGGGTTCTGGCTTTCATCATAGACATATACAAAAGCACCGAGCGGGGCTTTTGCGATCTCTACCGGAAAGAGCGCCTCGGATTCGCTGATGGTCCTTGATTCCGAGAGCGTCTCATACCCGTCTTTTTTAATCTCGATCGTATATATTGCACCGCGGGTCACCGGGATACTCAGGATACCACGCTCATCGGTTTTTCCTGCCGACACGGAATTGAGAAGGACTTCGGCGCCCTGTACCGGTACCTTGGATTCCCTGTCTTTTACAACGAAAGAAAGCAGATTTGCCGACAGAAGTTTAATCTCGACGGGCTCATCCTCAGTCCCGACATCAACCGTACGACTGTGGGGCTCGTAATTCGGAGCGGTGACTTTTAACGAGTAGAGTGTGGATGCGTTCACGCCAAATACAACTGTACCGGCAGCATCGCTCTGTTTGCCCTGCGTGATGTTGAAGGCAGAGATATTCACAAGAGCCCCCGCAACCGGCCCCAGATTATCGGAATCATATAACTTCACGGTCATAATCAGGGCTTTCCTGCTGAGGTTGACAAGGAGGGCAGTTTCATTCATCCCGACGGTCTTCTCCCAGTCATCATACCCGGTCATTGAGACGCGAATGCGCTGGTCACTGGAGCCGTCATGGGGATACAGAACCTGGCCGTTATTGTTTGTAAATGCGTATACAGCACCGTTGGCGTACACGGTTGCATGCGGGATCGTAACATTATCGATGCTGTCCAGCACCGTGATTTGCAGGTCCGTTGCCTGTACTACACTGCAGAGAAGAAACAGAAACAGGAAGACAGAAAGGAAGCAGGAGCGATATCTATACATGATAAAGTATCGCTTCCTGCTCATATATCAGCAATTCGGTCTACATCTCGAGGGTTGAAGGCACCCGGTCGAGGAGCATGCCTTCCACCAGTATCGGCATCAGGCGCCTGCCCTCTTCAACAGCCTGCTGCAACCGCCAGTTCCTGTCGGCATAGATCGTGAACAGGGGTTCTCCTGCCTTGACAAGTTTGCCTTTTTTTGCATGGAGGAGGATACCTGCCCCACGGTCATGCGGGGCTCCTGCGATCCGGGCAAGAGAGATCAGGGACTTGTTATTCATCTCGATCACATACCCGGATGCAGGCGCATTGACGATAAACTGATGCTCGCCCGGGACGATGTCGGTTGATTTTACATTCGAATCGCCACCCTGGATCTCGATGATCTGGCGGAACTTCTCGAGTGCCTTTCCCTTGGTGAGGAGATCATGGGCCATCGCTGCACCGGCACCCCGTGCTGCTTTGCCCGACATCTCGAGCGCTATCCCGGCAATGGAGATGCTCTTCTGGATGAACGAGTTGGGTTCCGTTGCCCCTTCAAGCACCTTGAGGGCTTCAATCACTTCAAGTTTCGGCCCTATGCTGTGCCCTACGGGGATATCACCGTACGTGAGAGCACATTCTACTTTCATATTGAGACGTTCCCCCAGCTCGATGAATTCCCGGGCGAGCTTCCTGCCTTCCTGCATGGTCGGGACCTTCGTATGCTCGCCGACCGGTATATCGATCACGACAAGGTTGGCCCCGACAGCGAATTTTTTTGCCATGACACTCGCGAGCATCTGGCCGCGGGCATCAATCTTGAACGGATATTCCTGGAGGATGATCCGATCATCGGCAGGAGCGATATTGGTCGCCCCTCCCCAGACGATGCAGCCCCCGATCTTTTCGGTCATATGCTGGACCTCGCTGCTCGAGAACTCGACAAATGCCAGCACTTCCATGAGGTCTGCTGTACCGCCGGCACCGGTGATTGCCCGCGAGCTGGTTTTGGGAATTTTCAGCCCGCTTGCTGCAATGATCGGGACAACCAGGAGAGAGATTTTATTGCCGGGTACTCCCCCGATAGAGTGCTTGTCGACAATGGGACGGGAGGAGAACTTGATCTGTTCACCGGTCTCGACCATTGCCCGGGTAAGGTATTCCACTTCATCCATGTCGAGCGGGTTGATGTAGGTGGCCGTGATGTATGCCGTGAGCTCTGCTGCGGAGATATCATCGTTCACAACATCCCTGATGATGGTAAGCGTCTCTTCCTTGGAGAGCTTAATGCCGTCCATCTTCTTTTTTATGAAATCCAGCGACTTCGGCCGCCCGGCCTGACGGACCTCGATATCGGTACCTTCTTCGAGGTGCATCCGCTCATTGGTGATGCGATAAACACCAATGGTCCCCTGCTGGGCAATGGTTGACGTGGTCTCTACAAACGCTGTGGCAGTGATGCCATTCCGGGGATTGATAATCTGGACACGGTCTCCATCAAGCACTCCGATCCTGCGGGCATCTGCCCGGTTCAGGAGAACCCCCCGGGTTGCGATATCCAGAGTTTTTACTATGAATTTCACGCTGTACTCCTCCACGGGATACGGGGTCCCGGACGGACGTATCCCTTTCACATGTACGTTGACCGCTCGGGCAATAAAAGGGTGCCACACGGGGGAAAGGACGAAAAAAGCGGCAGTTAAGCGTTCTGATGGAGAGGAGATCCGGACAATCAGGGGATCTGAAGGGCTTTTTTAAAAAAAAGAGAGATTCAGGTGTTAGTTCAGTGCCTGCGCACAACGATGAACGCAACTGCGCCGAGGCCGATCAGGGCAATCAGCGCACCGTAGCCGGGTGACTGGGTAGTCGGGACCGGGGTGGGTGCTGTAGTTACGACAACGGTGGTCGGTACTGGGGTTGCAACAGTTGTAACAACGACTGTGGGTTCTGGTGTTGGGGTGAACTCAAGTACGTTGAACAGTGCTGTGCCGGTTGCATCCTGAATGACTGCAGCTTCGGTAACAATGTACTCGTCCGGCTTGAATGTTGAGGAGTCAACATCGAACGAGATCTTGTTCATGCCGCTGTCACCCTTGGCGACCTTTACAGTGCCGGTTGCGCCGCTGAACTCGCCGCTCTGGCTCTTCTGAGTGGGCTTGAATGATGATGAGTAGACCTGGACGAGGATTTCGTCATCTACCGCGAGGTTGGTCTGAGCGGTGATGGTGAACTTGTCACCAACGTGCTTGTCGCCAATCGGGTCGATGCGGATGACGGGCTCCTCGACGAGGAACTGGAGCTTGGTGTAGGTATCGTCGACATTTGCGTCGTTGATGCCCTGGACAAGTGCTTCAGCTGCATCGGATCCCTGCAGGCTGCCGGATCCACCAATCTTGAAGATCCTCGTGGGGACCTTTGTAGTGGTGTCGATGAGCATCTTGTTCTCTACCCAGACGTTGAAGTTACCGTCAGAGACATCGTCGACATCGAATTTGTTGTTCTGCATCGGGTGCTGGACAACAACGAAGTACTGGCCGCTGGCAAGGTTGCGGGTAACTTCCTGACGGACTTCATACTTGAAGGATGCGTCAGAGTTGACTGATTCGCCGGATACTGCGTAGTAGTTCTTACCGAGGATCCAGATCTGGACACCGGACGGGTCGCCTTCGGCGGTACCGGTGATGTAGATTCTGTCACCCTTGGCAACAGTTGACTGGGATGCAGTTGCTGAGACGAACGGCTTCTTGATGATGATAGAGACCGTGCCGTATGCCGCGTTTGCAAGGTTGTCCTTGTCGTAGGGCTGGCTTACTGCATAGATGGTGTAGGTACCTGCATCAAGTGCATAGTTCGAGGTTCCCCACTTCCAGGACCAGGTGTTGTCACCCTGAACGTCGACACGCTTGAAGGTGCTGGCAATGTTGTTCTGGACTGCGAAGTTCCTGGGGTCTGGGTTCTGGATCTGCGATCCGACTGACTTCAGGTTGGGTCCGACAATGAACAGGTAGGTCTGGTAGGTCTCGGTGTTGGTACCGGAGAACTTGATCTCTTCGCCGAGGTAGTAGCTCTGGTCGCCGGCTGCCACGATAGTGACTGCGCCCTTCTCGACCTTGACATCGACCTCGTCGTTCTTGTAGGTTCCTGCTCCGTATGCAGATCCGATCGGGAACTGCTGCTCAACACGGATGGTGAACTTCTGGGCCTTGGTCCAGTTGGTGGTCATGAACTCAACGGTCCGGGTACCGGAGGATGAGGTCTTGATCTTGGCGTAGAGCCGGGTGCCCTGCGCGGTATACTGGTTGACGGCTACATCTTCACGGATTGTGAGTTCTGCACCGTTCTCATACTTGTATGAACCGATGGTGTACGGTCCTGCTGCCGGGTCGAGTGTGACACCCTCCTGGTTCAGGACGATCATCGGGGGCTGGTCATCGAAGCCGCCGCTCATGGTGCTGGTGCCCTTGACCCAGAGGTAGTACTCTGTGCTGGGTCTGCCGGTGACAGTGACCGAGAACGACTTGCTGCGGACGACTGAGTCCTTGTTTGCCTCAATCTTTACCGTGTCAGAGACAAGGGTGACGGTGTAGGACTGGGAAACGGTCTTGCCGGTGTAGTCTGCGCCGCCCTGCTTGTAGTTGTCCTTCATCTTGTTGAGGATGGACTCAGCGGAGATGGTGTAGGTTCCGACCGGGTAGGCGTACTGGTTGAAGGCATCGAGTGCCCCGGTGTCCCAGTTGAAGGTAGCAAGGTTGTTGACATCGTCTTTTGCGCCCCACCAGAACGGCTGGGTGTTGACGAAGTTCTTCAGGACCGAGTTCGGGCCTGCGTCTGCCTCAACTGCATCATTGTTGTAGAGCTTGTTGAGCTGGGCGTTTGCTTCGTCCTTGACCTTGATGTTGATGAAACCGTCAACTTTTGGATCCAGGTTCTCTGAACCGCAGAGGGGGTTCTGTACGAAATTTGTACCAACGTCCGCTACTGGTTCAGTCAGGGTGATAAAGCCGCCTGCAACAGTGTAGTTCGCGTAGTACTGAGCCGGGGGATAGGCCGGACCATAATAGTACAGGGGTGCGGATCTATACAAGTAGCACTCCTCGCCAGCTGCACTCGACCAGGTTGCCCATCCGATTCCACCATTGAGCCAGTACTTGACATACAGGGGTGTTGAAGCCGGGCAGACCGGGCATGTTGCGGTATCTATTAATTCAGTTACCAGCTCGTATGTATCATTGATGGGGCACCCGTCGATGATGTTGCCACGGTACTGAGAGTCAGCAGCCGCGTACATGTTGGTATCAATCCGGAAGCCAAGCTTCTCGCCCTGCGGGACTGACTTGCCGGTCACGTCGTTACCGGTGGTGAAGTCCCAGATCTTCATGTCAAGGGACGGATCCGCAACAATGAAGACACGTGCTGCAATACAGGTGTCTGCCGTGCATGCACAGTCAGGGAACTGCTCAATGATGTCTGCTGGCAGGTTATACGCCTTACCGTTGTCATCGAGCAGATACCAGTTGCCGGTGTACCCGACAAAGTCTGACGGGGAAACGGTCAACGCGTTATACCTGGTCTTGAGGTCGAGGGTCTTTGACGGTGCGGTGTTGTAGATATCTGCTGCCGATGCCCACCAGCCGATCTGGGTGTAGTTGGGTACGGCATTTATCGCATAACAGTCAATCACTGCGCCACAAGATGCCCCGCCCGCTGCAGCGTTCAGGGCATGAGTGACATTAAGTCCCTCTTCGCCTATGAAGATGGTTGCACCCTGGTTGATGATCGTTCCGTTTGCAAACATTCCTGCCGATACCGGCATGACTGCCATAAGGACAAACAGAGCGACCGCAACAAGTGCAATTGTTAATCGCTTAGTCATGTGTTCATTTCCTCCAAAGTTACATCATACATTTCAAGCCGCGAACCGCTTCGACAAATGCCGAATAACGGTTCTGCGAGCCCCATACTCCGTTTAGACGGAATATGAAACAGTATTTGTAGAAGAGCCAATATATCCTTTGTGGTTGTTTTTCGGGGGAGTTCCGGGCCCTGTTTTGAGTCCTTTTGGCGATTGGGGTAAATAAAATGGCTTTTGCACCCTGTTAGCCACCCCCGGCCGGATCGCCATTTCAGCGCACCGGATGCTGAGGGATGTATATACGTCGCGCATGGGATTTACCCTATACAGTACAATGATGTACATAATTTATCATTGAAAATCCTGCCGGTCCAGGACGGGTTTCTATAGCTGTCTTCATCCTGACAGATCCTGTTCCTGCTGACGCTCCACTGCCTGCCGGCCAAACGTACCGTACTGTCAGAAATCACGATCCTGCCGGGGAAGACTTGCTCGGCACCGGCGGCTTCGGCGTTCTTCACAGAGATTACGGACAATCCCTGCAACACCTCACGCCGCTCTGTTCTGAGATATGTAGTAATGAAGGCAGTCCGGAAATCCCGGACATTCACCCGCACGTACTTCAACAAATATACTAGGTATAATCGACCAGATCTGGGTATGAGAATTATCCGGGCACCAAGCATCGGCCACGCACACGAGCTCGTGGTCAGGATGATCCTGGAGAAGGGCTGGATCCTCCGGACCGAAGATGCCGAAGCTACCGTTGAATTCGAGGAGATCGCCATGCAGGTGGATACCCCGCTCGCAGAACCGATGGTAAGCCCGCACTCCCGGTTCCAGCAGAAATTTGTCGAGCAGTACGCAAAAGACCTGCTGCACGGTTCCCACGCCTCCTTTGAATACGATTATCACGGCCGGCTCTTTGACTGGGGTGAACGCCTCATCGCGGACGGGCAGCCGGTACATATCGACCAGATTGCCTATATTGTGGAAAAGCTCCGTGCATCACCGAACTCGCGGCGGGCAATCGCCATCACGTGGAACACGGTTATCGATGAAAAACTCGACGACTGCCCCTGCCTCCAGCTCGTCCAGTGTACCGTACGGAGCGGCAGACTGCATATGCGGGTCATATTCCGGTCAAACGACATGCTCACCGCCGCGGGTGCCAATATGTATGCCCTCGTCCAGCTCCAGAGATCCATCGCAGATCAGCTGGGCCTGTCATGCGGTACCTATACCCACATCTCGCTCGTCCCCCACATTTATTATATCCGCGATATGAACGATATCGAGCCGTTCTGCGGAAAAGGGACGCATATCCACCCGGTCCAGGAAGTCTGCCGTGCCTGCGGGGGCTGCGGACGGGCACAATCTGTCTGAGGACCAGGTGTCCGTCACTTTAATTAAGCAACAGCGGCAAAAAATATGAGGCACACAGCCCGGTAGTGTAGCGGTCAATCATGGGGGACTCTGGATCCCCCGACAGCAGTTCGAATCTGCTCCGGGCTACTTCTTTTCGTCGTCTTTCCCGCAGGTTCAGTTTTTTTTTGGGACGTGCTGTTCAGGCAATGAGCGCCGGCAGGATACAACAGAGAGAAACTGAGGCGAACGTGCCGGACCCGCCGATACTCACTTCAGGGACTGCGAGGTCGCGCACCCGCCGGAGATGGGCGAGGTTCCCGCCGGCAAGCGTCCCGATCGTTCCCCCGGCCAGTGCTGTCACGGCAGCGGTCAGGCCGGTCCCGCCTGAGAGGAGTATCCCGGCAAGGAGCGCGGTGACGGCGGGGACGATGACCGGTACCCGTATCCCGACACCGGTAACTTCACGGGTTGACAGAAAGGAGATTATCAGAATAAGGGCTGCGCATGCGGCGATGGGCAGGAGAATGGTAGTCCCGGTAACCATCACTCCCTGATATACCATGTACGCCGCGATGCAGAGCGGTATGCACCCGCCGCCGAGGTTTATCGAGATCACGGTCTCCCAGACCGGCCGGGCTGCAAACGCGCCTGAATGTTCATTTCCTCCTGAATCCAGACGGGTGGCACGGATCACGTCGCGCTGGATGCGGTACAGCGGGATGTTCACCGAGCTGCCGCCGAGAATCAGCAGGACAAGGGCCAGCGCAGCAACCCACGACAGTCCCAGCCGCGTGAATGCGGTGCCGATGACTCCGAGGACGAGGAGCGGGATCAGGACGAGAACCAGTGCGATGAGCAGGACGATGGCAAGAACCGCCAACGGTCCGGCAGAGAAGGAACGGATACCGTTTGCCACGGGACTCACTCCGCGGGTATTCCGGGTTTTACGCAGACAATCGCCGCATGGTCCTGGTGGTAGGGGGCAAGCCAGACGCTTTCCTGCGCGGTGAAACCGGCCGCTTCCAGTACCCTGATGGTTTCATCGAATACTGCCACGGGGTCTTTCCTCACATCCACGCTCCGGGTCTTGAGCATCAGGATAAGGAACCCGCCGGGTTTTAAAAAGACGCAGTTTCGGATCGCGATAGCGGCCTGATCCGGCTGGGCTACGTCCTGGTAGACCAGATCAACTGCTTCGACAAGCGGGGCGTAGGTCTCGGGGCGGGTAGCGTCGGCCATGATCGGGATCACGTTCCTGCGCCGGCGTGCCACTTCGATAAGGTCCTGCATCGGGCGCGGGGCAAACTCGACCGCGTATACCACTTCCGTGTAATCCGCAACATGGGAGACCGTCGTCCCGTTCGCTGCACCGAGGTAGAGCACCCGCTGGGCGGGCCCGAGTTCAACACCGTTTCCGACATGGTACAGAGCGGCAAGCTTGCTCCGGTAGGGCTCCCAGATACGGGCGCCCTTGAGCATCCGCTCATTGTAGACACCGCCCTCGCCCCGCGAGACCAGCACATCGCCGATCCAGATCATGCTCCGTCACCTTTCCCGGCCGCATCGATACGTGCCTGTGCCTGCTCCAGAAACTCCGGTACGGCAACCCCGCGGAAATAATCGAGCCGGGCGGCAATGGCCAGTTTTCCCGCCAGCACCCGGGCAACCCTGCCGCGGATATCCCGGGGGGCATTGTGCACGCGCCGGTGCTGAAAGATGATCCCGTGCTTGGGTGACGGGGTATGGGTTTTCAGGTGCGCAAACAGAGCCGTCCGTGCTCCCAGCACCTGGATCGCACTGGCGGGAAGGCGGGAGAGCGGCAGGAGGCCGCCGGCACCGGCCATGAGCCGCGCTGCAACGAGACCCCCGATCAGGGCACTGGTATTGGGCAGTACATCGTTTGCCCGCGCCGAGACCTCCTTTGCAAGCGCAGTCCGGGTTTCGGCAAGCTGCTCGATCTCGCCGGCAACCCTCCCGAGCGCCCCCCGGCTCTTTTCCCGCATGGTCCGGACAAGGATATGCGCCGGCGTCCGGCGGTACTTCCGTGAAAATGCGGGGTGCCGCACCATATACCAGTCAGCAGCCCTTTCCGAGAGAAGGTTGATGACCTCATCCATCTCATCGAGCGTCCGCACCATCTGGAGCAACTCGGCGTCCTTACCGGCATAGTGCTCCCTGACCGAACGCTCGGCAGCGGCAATGCAGACTGCCTGCAGGCGGGCAAGGTAATCAGCCCGGTCAGTGCAGGCCCCGCAGGCAGCTGCCTGCTGCCAGTCCGGGGGGATAAACGTGTCCAGCTGCGTAGAAAGCGACAGGACACGGCTGACGATGGCATTGACATCTCCCGTGAACGGCACGCAGCTCCCTTCGCTGACATCCCCGAACCAGTACGACTGCATCAGAGGATACATAGGAAGTATGCCAGTATAAAACCATAGATCTGCCGGGGTGTAAGGACGGAACGTGGATCAGATCCACGCGATACCGAAGGAGTACAGCATCACCGGCACCATGATCGCACCCATGCAGTACACCCGCGGGACATTGACGATATGGGGGACAAGGCCAACGGTTGTTGCGAGCAGCAGGACAAAAAGGCCGAAGGGGCCTGTGAGAACGATGCTCAGCAGGACGACAAAGGCAATGACCGCCCGGTTCAGGGCACGGCTGTCGAACCCGTTGAGGTGGTGGGCAGAGGTGGACAGCCCGACGGTGATGACATACGCTGCGCAGGCGGCGAGCACCCCGACGACCATCAGCTCGCCCATGGACGGCAGCGGGAGCTCCGCGAGGGCTGCCATGACCCCGTTCCGCATACGCGACAGGGCGAACAGGGCTGCAAGACCGATGAACGCATTGGCAGTGTTTGCCGCGCTGGTCGCAAGGATGTAGGACCGCCGGTCTTTTTCGTATCCTATCACAGAGGCCAGTACCCCGTTTGCCGATGCTGTTGACAGTCCGGGGAGCCACCCTACAGCAACGCCGGCACCGGTCCCCAGCAGGGAGTACCTGATCACGGCCTTATCCTCGACGCGAAGCCCGCTGAAGTGCTGTACCGGCAGGGTTCCCCGCGAGGCCACAAGAAGGACCGAGATCCCGAACAGCCCGGTCAGGAGTGGCATGAGTATCGCGCTCCCGCCGGTAAGCGTGTGCCAGCTGAGAAAGGTATAATGGAGGGCGAATGCCCCGAGCGCTCCCGATACGGTGAAGATCGCAAGCGCCCAGCCTGGCGCTTCACTCGTGACGATCATGTACCCGATACTTGCGATGAGGAGGATCCCGATCCACCAGTCGAAAAACGGCTGGAGGGCTGGGAGGATGAGAAAGCAGAGCACCGAGACCGGGATCGCGATGACCATGGCGCAGGCGCTCCCGAGTGCTGCAATCCGCACTGCTTCCTCGCCGTTCCCCTCAAGGCAGAGCGCATGGGCCGGTAATACTGCGAGCGAGGTATCAGCCTCCGGTATCCCGAGGAACGTGCTCGGGACCGCGTCCACGAACGTATGCGTGATCAGGGCTGCAAACAGTGCCCCGGCAAGGGCGACCGGCCCGAGCACGGAGAGGAGGAGGGCCTGCAGGCTGAGAAGGACGCCGGCAAGCGTGTTTGCATGGACGCCGGGGATGATCCCGCTGAGAGTGCCGAGGAGAACACCAAGAAGGGTACCGAGCAGGATCTCCAGCATGGAAAAGAGGTAGGGGAGAATGGACATAAATCAACCGAAATGCATACCCTCAATACAGAACGAGGCGATGAATCCGTAATGAAGATCGCAGTCACCCGTCTGGCGGGAAAGGAGAAGAGTGATGCGGGACGGTGCGCGGCGTCCGGGCACAGCTGTTACAGTGTCCACCCCCTGCGCTCGGCGATCCGCGAGGATTCGATCGCAGCATTCGTCAATGCGGCTGACCGCGGTGAGTTCGACTGCATTTTCTTCACGAGCGCACTCCCGGCAAAGATCATTGCACCGCGCCTGAACCGGTTCCCCCGCGTGGTTGCCATCGGGCCGCAGACCGCAACGGAACTCCGCCGGCATGACGTTGACTGCGAGGTCCTGACCAGTTTCTATTCCCGGGACTTCGTGCCCTACCTCGGGGAATGGATCCGGGGCAGGCACATCGGCATCCCGCGGGCGGATGTGCCAAACCCCGGGCTCATGGATGCGATCTCTGATGCGGGGGGGATACCGGTTGAGTTCCGGTGCTATAGTCTTGAGCCGACCGGTGACGACCTCGACCTTGCCGGTGCCGATGCGATCCTGTTCACCAGTGCCATGTCCTTTAAAAAGGCGGTCTGGACACCGCGCCCGGGCCTCCTTATCATGGCAATCGGGGAGATCACGGCTGATGCCATGCGCACGGGCGGGACGGATCCCGCTGTTGTTGGTGACGGGTCACTGGAAGGTACGCTCGGTGCGCTCAATGCGTACCTCGCGGGTCGGGGGGAGCAGGTATCATGACCGGTGAACCCGGGGAAGCCGGAACTGTTCATATCTGGAACCGGCCCGGCATTATCGTCATCGATAAGCCGAAGGGCCCCTCCAGTCACGAAGTGGCCGCGTGGGTGGGGAAGATGCTCGGGTGCCAGGTCGGGCATGCCGGTACGCTCGACCCGCAGGTATCCGGTGTCCTCCTCATCATGCTCGGCAATGCGGTACGCCTTGCCCCCCTGCTGCTCCAGCACGACAAGGAATATGTCTGCCTGATGCGGCTGCATAAAGAGGTTGACCGGGAACGGGTCCTGAAGCTCGCAGAAGAGTTCACCGGGCGGCTGTATCAGCGCCCGCCAAGGAAGAGTGCGGTCAAGCGCGCCCTGCGCATCCGCGAGATCCGTAAGCTCGAGATCCTTGATATGGACAACCGGCTTGTCCTGTTCCGCGTGCAGTGCGATGCCGGCACGTACATCCGCTCCCTCTGCCACCACATGGGCCTTGCAGCGGGCGCCGGCGCCCACATGCAGGAGCTGCGCCGCACCCGTTCCGGCGCGTTTGGCGAGGAGAGGATGCATACCCTCCACGACGTGCAGGACGCTGCTGTTGCCGCACGGGCCGACGATCCCGCGGCGCTGAATGCCATGATCCTCTCGGTCGATGCCGCGGTGCCGGACCTGCCAGCCGTTGTTATCCGCGATGCTGCAATCGATGCGGTATGCCGGGGCGCACAACTCGCCGGTGTCGGGGTCATCAGCATGAAAGAGTTCCGGCAGGGGGATACCGTGGCAGTCCTGTCACAGAAAAACGAGTTTGTCTGCCTCGGCAAGGCACTGGTATCGTCCACTTCCTTCAAACCCGGCGATACAGGACTTGTCATCGCCCCGACTACGGTCTTCCTGCAGCCCGGCTCGTATCCCCGGGGCTGGACAAGGTCTGACAAGGTCTTTCCGGAAAAGAAAAAATCCGAACGCAGGGCGGAGAAGAAGCCGGCAGAGAGACCTGCAGGGCGGCGCGAAAGGCAAACAGACCGGAAGCAGTACTGGAAAGCCGGTCCCCGGCCTGCTCCCGGGCCCCGGAAGAAGGGATACCATTAAAAAAATACCCGGCATACCAATAGGATACACTTTTTGCTGAGGTAGTCTAGCGGTAGGGCGCAGGCCTGGAAAGCCTGTGGTGCGAAAGTGCCTCGGGGGTTCAATTCCCCCCCTCAGCGTTCTGGCAATGGGTTATGTTCTAAATCGAAAACAGAGCCCTTAAAAGGCTTTTTTTAGAGAATTTTATCGGCTCGTAAAATAATCGTCATTTACCTGCGAGCGCCAACCGAAAGGAGCAGTTGCTGAGGTGAGCAGATGAAATCAAAAGACACAACGGAGAGAACAGACATAAGAATAGATATGCGAAAAACAGCAAGCGTAGAGGATCTGCTTATGGAAGCGGTAATGAAAAAACCAGCGTTCCGCGAGGTCTACGAGCGGCACCATTTAATTGCATTAAAAAACGCATTCCTGGAAGGGGTGGATCTTCTCACCGAAGAAGAGAAACAAGTGATCCGGGACACTGCCCGACCGGCTGAGAATTAATCCTCTTTTTTTGCCACTTTTCCGATTCCCCTTCAGCGTTTCTCTGGTTTTCAGGATTTTTTTCGTTCAACAGGGTGGTGGTACCCCCTACCCCCCGCCCAATAATTTTCCAGAGGGGGGCTACCCCCCTCCTGCTGCGGAGGGGAGGGGGGACCACCCCCCCCTTGCGGTCCACCAAATCTGACCCCCCTTCTCATTTTCGGGTAGCCGGACAAAAACCGTTCTCACGTCTGAAAAACCATGCGGGTCAGGGTCCTAACCGCAGGAAAACAAGGTAAATAACTCAACGTTGGGTAGGGTTGAGGTACCCCCCACCCCCCCGCCAATAATTTTTCCGGAGGGGGGTGACCCCCCATTGAAAGACCTGATAGTGGGGGGGTGGGTACCCCTCCGGGCCTGACAGGGGAGACCATCCCCCACCTGGTTTCTGAGACCTGAATCGCATATTTCGTCGTGAACTCCACAGGAACAGATGCCATCGTTCCTGCAACCCAGAAGGGGTAGTCCTCCCTCATGCTGATCGATACGGGGGGTGGGAGGATACCCTCTTTTGGATGAGAGGGGGAGGGGGTAGGCACTCATCCGGCAAATGAGTTGGGACTATCCCCACGTTGTCGCTGGTTCAGAAACCAGGTTCATCGTCGCGAATCCACAGGAAATCGTGCTCGTGCGGTTGAAGCAATGGGGGGGTGGTCCCCCCACCTTCAGGCTGGGGGTGGGGACCGATCCTGCTCACAGTGAGTGGGGTGGGGGGTACCTCTTTGGACCTGATGGAGGTCCGACCCTCCGTTTTCCTGACGTAAATCAGATCCCATCAATATGCCCTGGACCGGGAATTGATCCGCAAATAAAAAACAATGGATCCCTTTCGTCAAAAATCAGGAAGGGTAATGTGCCATTTCAGCACCAAATTTTCAATCAAATATTCATGGGACCATGTCCTTCAGACACTCCTGGGGGCTTCGGCAATGCCTTCGCCCCCGCCATTGAGGCGACCCCCACATTGTGATAGAACGGTATTACCTTTTTTTAGACCGATGAAAAATTTTAATGAGAATAACGTGCTTTTTCACACTCCATTTTAGTTCATTTTTATAAAAATATTTTCACGTCGAATAGGCAAAATTTATTTTTGGGGTTTTATAAGCACGTTACCCATCAGGAATATCATTTTTTGCCGGTTTTCGGAGTCAGGGCAGTCCGCGCGAAGGCGCAATATGCCGGGACAACCTCGAACCCGAGGAAATGACGCCCCTCCTGCTGTGCAACCATGGCAACCGTCCCGGAACCAAGGAACGGGTCGAGCACAAGATCGCCGGGGTTACTGGAATAGCAGAGGATCTTTTTCACCAGTTCGGACGGCAGTTTGGTCGGCGTCTTCTTCCTGCCCTTCCAGTACTCACGGTTGATCACCCAGACATCCTCCGGGTAATGGTCGATCTTGTTGAAAGTGTACCGCTTTGGGTCTTTTACCACAAAGAGAATATGGTAGTGGCTGGTGACGTATTTTTTCTTGGTGAAGACGCCGAACTGGTATTTCCAGATGAGGTGGTTTATGGTAGTGAGTCCCGCTGCATCGATTCCTTCGAGGATATCCCGGAGCCGGTTCCAGCCTGAGAAGATATACATGCTGCCGGACGGGGCAAGTGCCCGTTCCGCTTCGGCAATCCATTGCCGGGTGAATTCCCCGTATTCTTCCTCCGGGATCTCCTGGTAGCCCTCAAGGACATTGCTGCCGGTCCGGTTGTAGTTCAGCCGCTGGGCCTTGAAATCTATGGCAAAGGGGGGGTCCGTGACAATGAGATCAACTGACCCGCCGGGTACCTGAGGGAGGAGGGAAAGTGCGTCCCCTTCGTACAGGGTATCCGCGCGGAAAGGCCCGAGGCACCGCTTCATCAGGATGGACCGCCGGCTTTCCTGCCCAGTTCAAACGCCTTGGTGTTGATGTCAATGGTCTTCTTCGGGACGAGCCGTTTTACGGCCTCGAGGAGTGACTCGGGCTTCAGGGGCATGGCACTGCTCGCAGCGCCCAGCATCACCACGTTCTGGGAGAGCGGGCTTCCCGCTTTGATTGCCAGTTCATCGGCATCGACAAGGCGGAGATCGAATTTTTTCAACGCCGCAATTACCTCCTCTTCGTCCGGGACCACGAGTTTATGCGTGAAGACCGAGGTGGGGTGGACCATGTCCCGGTTGATAACCATCGTTTTGCCCGGTTTAAGGTAGTGAGAGTAGCGGAGCGCCTCAAGAAGGTCGAATGATATGAGAAGATCTGCCTGCCCGGGGGGGATCAGGGGGCCATGCTCCCCGCCGATCCGTATGTGGCTCTCCACCGATCCGCCACGCTGTGCCATACCATGGGTCTCTGCCCCCAGGATGTGTCGGTTCTCGATGAGACATGCCTCCCCAAGGATATTCGAGGCAAGGATGGTTCCCTGTCCGCCAATGCCGACGATCAGGATATCAAAACTGCTGCTCATCTCTTTCCCCCCCGCACAATTGCCCCGGTCGGACAGAGATCGGCGCAGACCGCACATCCGTTGCATAAATCCGTGATCCGTGCCTTCTCATCGGAAAATTCGATCGCCGGACAGCCGTACCGGACGCAGGTGCCGCAGCCATTACATGTTTCCGTGTCTACCATGTATCGTCCGCGCTTCACCCCGGTGCGCCGGGCCATGATCACGCACATCTGCTTTGCGATGATCACCTTGACCCCCTCGCGCTTCTTCGACTCCTGCAGGATATTGACCATCCCCGTGACATCGTACGGGTCAATGGTCTCAACAAACGTGACCCCGCAGGCCCGGCAGAGTGCCTCCAGCGAGACGGGCGGGCTCTCCACGCCGCACGCGGTTACCCCGGTGTTCGGGTTCGGCTGGTGACCGGTCATTGCAGTAATGCGGTTGTCGAGAATAACAACAGTCATATTCGCGCCATTGTACACCGCATTCAGCAGCCCCTGGATACCCGTATGGAGGAAGGTCGAGTCCCCGATGGTACAGATGACATCGCGCGTTTCACCGGAATGGGCAATGCCGCTCGCGACCGTTATGGATGCACCCATGCAGATGGTTGTGTCGACAACCCCGAGCTGTATTCCGAGGGTGTAACACCCGATATCGCTGGGGTAGATCGCGTCCTTGTAGACTTTCTTGATCGCGTAGAACGCGCTCCGGTGAAGGCAGCCGGCACACAGGATCGGCGGCCGGGCGGGGATATCCGGCACGGGTTGGACGGGGGGATACGGGTTCTTTTGCAGGAAGCCCGCCTTCTCCATGATCGCGGCAACAGAAGCAGGGGACAACTCCCCTTCGTACGGGGCATACCCGTTCTTCTTGCCAAAGACCGGGACACATCCTGCTACCTGCCGGACGCACTCCTCGACTTCCGGTGCCAGCTCCTCGATGACGAGGATTTTTTCGTGTTTTCTCACGAAATCGCCAAGCCATTCCTCATCGATCGGGTAGGCACCGATCTTCATGAACGAAACCCCCGCGGGCAATAGCTCCCGCACATACGATGCAGCGATCCCGCTTGCGATAATCGCGGCCGTTCCACGGACTTCGAACCGGTTCAATCCTCTTTCAACAAGCCGCTTCCGGATTGCCGGTTGTTTCTCGTTCAGTTTTTTATGCAGGATCCGGGTATGGGCCGGAATCACGACATACTGGCGGGGATCCTTATGGAACTCTCCCTTTCTTGTACTCGTGACGGCCGGTCCCAGCTCCACGTCCCCTTTCGAGTGGCAGATGCGGGTGGTCGGCCGGAAGATGACCGGGAGACCAAACTCCTCAGAGAGCAGGAACGCGTCGCGGATCATGTCGTGCGCTTCCTGCACACTTGCCGGATCGAAACAGGGAACCCTGGCGAAATGGGCATAACACCGCGTGTCCTGTTCATTCTGGGAACTGTGGGCAAACGGGTCATCGGCACTCATGATGACGAGCCCCCCGGTGACACCGGTGTAGGCGCTGGTCATGAGGGGATCGGCGGCAACATTCAGCCCCACGTGCTTCATGGTGCAGAGTGCGCGGACGCCGCACCATGCCGCGGCAAGGGCGTTTTCAAGTGCCACTTTTTCATTGACCGACCACTCGATATAGCAGGATCGATCCGGCTGCACACGCAGCGTATCGATAACTTCCGAGGACGGTGTGCCGGGGTACCCGCTCACAAAATCCACGCCGGATTCGAGACAGGCGTGTGCTATCGCTTCGTTCCCGAGGAGATATTTTCGTTCCATGATTCCAGATCCGTATAAGTACCGTGGTTTTTGTGTACATATCCCTATCTGAACGGATTCGGCATTCAGTCCGGGATTCACAACCTATAAAAACTCTGATGGAGTAGTAATTAGGGTAAATTCACGGCAAACTCTTGGGCCCGTAGCATAGCCCGGTGGTGCGCCCGGCTGATAACCGGGAGGTCATGTGTTCGAATCACATCGGGCCCACTCTCATTCGCGTTTTTTATTGTTTTTTCGGGATTATGATACGCAAAAATCAGTCCGGTCCTCTGAAAAGATCACCCGGGGTACTTGTGCCCGCATTCATCTGAAAAAAAGAGAGCGCAGGAGGACCGGAAATCAGGGGGCCCGGGCAAAGATATACCCGACAACGGTATCGAGCGCTGCGACAAGCGCTTCTTCTCCCTTCAGATAATCATGCAGAGCCTTGTAGAGCATGAAGATGATATCATACCCGTACTCATCGATAGCCCTTTTTGTATCGAGGGGGTTGAGATAGGAATCGGTAAGGAACCCGTCGAAACTGTACATCAGTTCAAAAAAATCGCCGTCTTCCGTCAGCACACAGAACTGGTCGGTGACCGGCATCTGGGGGTTGTCAGGACGAAATCCCGCAGTTTCCGCTTTCCCGAGAATGATCATTTTCTGCGGGTAATACTGGGGATCGTATATCTCCCCCTTGGTGTCCTGTTTTCCCTTCTTCAGCAGATTGATGCCGACAGCCTTGACAACGGGGATCGCTGAGTCCGCCATACGGGCAAGGAGTTTTGCATCGTTTTTCCTGACAGTGTCTGCGAGAGCTCCTTCGGTTTTTTTCAATTCTTCGATCTTTTCCATTATTTTTGTAAATCCGGTCTCTATTTCATCCATCAGATCACCTGTCCCGGTTCCGTTTCGATCAGGAACAGGGAATGTATCTCCTGCGGCTATAAAACCACTCGGTTTCTGTTTCCGGATTTAAAAAAAGGAACCATCAGGAAAAAACCAAGTGAAAAATCCGTTACCTTCAGGACGGCAGCACCCGTTCGCCGATGAAAAAATAGTTCCGGTCCTGCCTGAGGACCGCATCCCCGGCAAAACCGACCGGCAGGTCCTCGCGGATGACAATCCCGGTATACTCCGGTGACCGTGCCATGACCGACCCCTGCCGGAGGGTTTCGGTGACCATGAAGGGTACGGTCTTCCCGAGCTGTACCGTATTGAGGGACGCATACATCTCTTCTGCAACCGCGTTCATGGTGCGGGAGCGGTCTTTCTTGACATGGTCGGGAAAATCTTTTTCCCGGGCAAGGGGTGTGAACGGCCGGCGGGAATACCGGGTCACGTTCACCTTGGCGGGCTTCACCCGCCGTATAAGATCGAGGGAGGCTGAAAAATCAGCAGCGGTCTCGCCACAAAAACCGACAATCATGTCCGTTGCAATCGTAATTCCGGGATGCCGTTTCCTAAATACCCTGACGATCTCCTCGAATTCAGCCACGGTATAGCCCCGGCCCATCCGGGCGAGGACTGCGTCCGATCCGGACTGGACCGGCAGGTGAAGAAACCTGAAGATATGGTCACCGGAAAAAGCATCGATAAGATCACCGGTCTGCCCCTTGACCGTTGCCGGGTTCATCATACCAACGCGGATCCGGTGATGCCCGGGAATCCGGTCAAGGGCTGCGAGGAGTTCCGGCAGGGAATGTCCGGTGTCCAGCCCCCAGGCACTCGCGTCCTGGGCAGTCAGCTGGATTTCGCAGGCCCCGGCCCGGACAAACGCCCGTACCTGCCTGAGGATCTCATCCTCCGGAAAACTTTTGAGGGGGCCCCGGGCAAGACGGGTGAGACAGTAGGTGCATCTCCCGGCACAGCCCTGCGCCAGCTGGACAATGCCAATACCCCCCCGGGCAACAGTCCGTACGGAACGATATAGGCTTTGGATGGTTTCCGAAAGGATAATGGTGGGTGAACAGACAGCAAGGATCGCTTCGCGCTGGATTTTCGACATGCACCCGGTTACATAGAGATCCTGGTCCCGGAACCCTGCAAGCCGGCGGAGCATCCGCCGCTCCGTAGATCCCACAACTGTACATGTATTGACGATGACCGCATCTGCATCACCGGGGTCCTCCACGACCGTGCTGCCGTGATGCCGGAGGATCTCCACCAGTTTGGCGGTATCGCCGAAATTATACCGGCAGCCATAGGTCTCGATATAGACAGAACGGCCACGGAGCATATCAGGAAGGCCCTGCGCCCGGACGATCTCCTCATTCCGGTCACCAGGTCCGGCAGGTTCCATGTCAGGTCCGGAGGATCCATTGATCGTCATCCGTTATAATGCCGGTTTCTACCGCTCCTGAGGGCAGGGCAAGCACAATGCTTAACCGATGATACCCGTAATCTGTTTATCATGAGGAAGATCGGGCTGCTTGGCTGTGGTAATATCGGGCATATCATTGCCGGGCATGCTGCCGGTTTTACCATCACCGCTGTTTACGATGTGGTGCCGGAGCGGGCAGAAGAAATTGCCAGAATATCGGGTGCCCGGGCGTACCGGGATTTTGAATCCTTCATCAGCGCAGACATCGATATCGTTGTAGAGGCTGCATCGGTTGTTGCCGTCTGGATGCATGCACAGGAGATCCTTTCACGCCGGAAGAAACTCATCATCATGAGCGTGGGGGCACTTGCGGACCCTGCATTCCGGGACCAGATCCGTTCCACGGCGCTCGCGTCCGGTACAAAAGTATACATCCCGAGCGGGGCAATTTTCGGGCTTGATAACCTGAAGATCGGCAGGATTTCGAAGATTACCCGCCTGCTCCTCCGGACCACCAAGAGCCCGGCATCGCTCGGAATGGCGGCGGAAGGGCGGCGGCTGATCTTCTCGGGAAAAGCCAATGAATGTATCAAGGCCTTCCCGAAAAATGTGAACGTATCCGTTGCCATGAGTCTTGCTGCCGGCCAGGATACCGACGTGGAGCTCTGGGTGGATCCGGCGGTTGACCGCAACGTGCACGAGCTGTTCGTTGAAGGGGATTTTGGAGAGGCACAGATCCGGGTAACGAACGTACCTTCGCCCGATAACCAGGCTACCAGTTATCTTGCCGCGCTTTCGATCCTCTCGCTCCTGGAAAAGATGGATGATCCCATTGTCATCGGAACATGATCCAAGAGGAGACGATTTAACGGTATGGTCCCGATACAATATCTGCTTCGCTTTGTTGAGGAGGATTCGCCGTTCGGGGATGTGACCTCGGATGCGGTCATTCCTGACATAACCTGCAGGGCAGTAATACGGGCTGAAGAGGAGGGGATTATCGCAGGTATTGCGGAAGCCCGGGCCCTCTTTGTTCATTTCGGCATCGTGGCCGAACCTCTGAAACAAGACGGGGATGCGGTAATGTTGCACGATATCGTTCTCTCACTTGAAGGGAGTGCAAAAGGGATCCTGCTGGTGGAAAGGACCGCACTCAACATCATCGGGAGGATGAGCGGGATTGCCACGCAGACAAGAAAACTCGCGGACAGGATATCTGCAGTAAACCCCCGGTGCAGGATAGCCTCAACCCGGAAGACCTGCCCGGGCTTCCGGGCTCTTGACAAGAAAGCGGTACAGCTGGGTGGCGGGGACCCGCACCGGATGAGCCTGAGCGACGGGATCCTGATCAAGGATAACCACCTTCTGCTCGTCCCGCTCACGGAAGCCATCCGTTCTGCAAAGGCGGTATCTGCCTACCGGAAGATTGAGGCGGAGGTGGAAACACCTCAGGATGCCCTGACGGCTGCACAGGAGGGCGCAGACATCCTCCTGCTCGACAACATGAACCCCCGGCAGGTCCAGGAAACCCTTGCCGGCCTCGAACGCGCCGATCTTCGGGATCAGATCACCATTGAGGTATCCGGCAGGATCGATGAGAGAACACTGCCGGAATATGCAGCGCTCGATGTTGATGTCATCAGCATGGGCGCGCTCACCCATACCGTGAAAAATTTTTCCGTAACCCTGGAAATACTGCACGGCTCCGGATAATGACCCATTGCGGGCACCCGGTAATCTTCCGGTGTGTTCCGGCAATTTGCTGACTACCCTTTTTTCGGGGGACGTTTTCGACAGGACACCGGGGAAAACCTTAATGGTGCGGTATCACGTATGGGTGGTTTAAGAGGAATGTATAGTGGATACCGAAGCACACGATCCCGGTGCTGGACCGGCACGGGAGCAGACACCCGAGGAGATTGCAGCAAACGAGGACCGGCATAAAAGACGGGTGAACGGCTACATTGAGCTCCTGAAAGACAAAAACCTGAATTTCCGGTGGCGGGCAGCAGAAGCATTGGGAGACCTTCGGGATCCTGCAGCAGTTGAACCGCTTCTTGAGGCGCTCAGGGACCCGTTTGTTGACGTCCAGTGGCTCGCCGCCAAATCCCTGGGGAAGATTGGGGATCTCCGTGCAGTCGGTCCACTCCTGGAGATGCTCAAATCTGAAGATAAATGGCTCCGGGTCGGTGCTGCATGGGGTCTTGGAAAACTTCGCGATCCCCGTGCGGTCGAGCCTCTGCTCCTGCTCCTGAGGGATACCAAAAAGACGGTCCGGAAAAACGCCGCGTGGGCGCTGGGCAATATCGGGGATAAACGTGCGGTCCCCGGACTGACCGAATCCCTTGCAGATGAAGACGGGGAGGTCCGTGACGCAGCACAGGCAGCACTGGCCTCCATTTCCGGAACAGGAACCTGAGGGAACCAGACGATTCTTTTTTTGGCTCTTCTCCGATTTTAGGAAATTAAATTATCCAACTACATTATCTCGATGGCCGACGACAAACGTTTCTTTGTTGAAGTATGTGCGTAAGATGAATAATTAAGTCAGTTTGCATGAAATCACAAAAACCTCCTTACCCGGGTGGGACCCGACGAGGCGTCGCACCGACCCCCATCAGGGGGGAAATCCTCATAATGCAGGGGTTTGGGGGCGGCAGCCCCCATTACTATGTTTGCCAAGATCGTGGTTTACCAACCTGATGATGACCCGAATAATTAAAATTCCTGAAACAAAAGGATGAATCCGAAAACACGGTTATAATAACTCCGTTTGAATTTCATTGCAACCGGATTTTCTCAAACGGAACCTAATCGTTTCTTTAAGGTAATTTCAGACAATCCTGATTTGGGAGAAGAGCCCTTTTTTTTGCACGGGGATCTCATAACACGACACGCCCTGCGAGTGATTTCCCCGCGAACTATCACAAACGCCGGGGATGCTGATCATGTTCAACCCTTTTTCATGATTGAATCAGCATGAGCCGCCGGACAGTATACGGACGTCTTCGGGAGAACTTACAACAATCTCCTTTTTTCCGCGATAGGTCTGCACAATGCCATAGACTGAGATCCGGTCCCCTTTCTGCAGCGATACAGCGCGTACCACGTTGGTTGGCAGGAAAACTGAGAGATTATTCACACCTGCGATCATGTGTCCCCCGCTCTTTGTGAGCGTAATCTGGTCAATACACCCCTCAACGAGCACCAGCTCCCCATCCGATGAACTGTCGGTGAACGGTCGCGCAAACGGCTGTTTCCCAACACCGGCCAGCACAAAATGGGCGACTATCACGACGATAGCAACACCCACCAGCAGGAGGATCGCCACGCGTTCCTGGCGCTCGAACATGCATGAGTATTATAGAACCGTTGTTTAAATGATCGATAGCTTGATATGTTAACACTGTTAACATTACAACCATGTATCATACACCATTGCCACCGTCATCCAAGACGGTACTGGAGATACTGGATATGGGCGGTGCGATGACCCACAAGGATCTCGTGCAGAAGACCCATCTTGCACCCCGCACCGTGCGCTATGCACTCAAGAAACTCAAGGAGCGGGAGCTTATCATCGAGAAGTTTAACTTCCGTGATGCGCGCCAGATCATTTACCAGAACCGCAGTACGCACGATCCGAAACCCCAGCCTGCGTGCGTATGACAAAACATACCTGTACCCTGATGCACTGCGATTCCATGGTCAGGACGCTGCTCCCACCCATGCGGGCAGAGATGGTATCCCGGCTGGTTCAGAAGCAGGGACTCAGCCAGAGCGAGGCTGCAAAAAAGCTGGGGGTCACGCGGGCGGCTGTCTGCCAGTATATGAGCAGAAAACGAGGAGCAGGTGAAGTTGAGATCTCAAGTGAACTGAACCTGATGATTGACCGCTGGGCACTTGCCGTCGTGACCGGTGAGAGCGATATCAACCTGTGTGATGTCTGCCAGTGTGCGCTCAAAAAACTCTGAAAAATCTGACTCTTCTCATTCAATCCGTTCTGCCGAACAGGGGAATACCCTGCTGCTCCTGACTATGTCCGGTGACGGCGGAAATAAATGACCAGTAAAAGCACGATGACAAGAGCAACGAGAGCGATCTTGACATAATCTGTTTTCGTTTCGGCCATATTCGCTACCGGATTCCAGTCATCATCGAAAACCTCGCGGAAATACCGGGCAGCACCGGGATGCTCGATTATGACACCGGCTTCCCGGTTGAAATTTGGTGAATTGCTGTTCCAGTTGATGCTGCTGACCAGTACCCGTTCATCGTCAACAATGACTCCCTTGTTATGGATTTTTTCCACCGGGCTGAGAGAGAGATCGATGCACTTTGCTTCCAGGGGAAGATGCTCTGTTGCACCAATCCGGTTGATCAGGGCTGCCATCTCATCGTTATCTTCGGGACCTTCCACATTGAACCAGTAAGAATCGAGCAGTACCCGCACGCGGACTCCGCGGCGCGAGGCATTGATCGCTGACGAGAGATAGGGATTGAGGGCCGAGGGGGTTTCATTTGTTATAGAAGCCTGCTCGATCTCGATACTGGTCCTGGCGCTGTCCAGGAGATCCACGATCTGGTAACTGGTATCGGGCGCGAGGACCGGGATTACCGTGGCACCTTCGAATTGCTCCGGGCGGAATTCGGCGGCATGTTTTTTGGGAGGAGACGGTTCCCGGTCCCCGGCCTCTCCCCGGTAGGGAACAACAGACCTGCTGCTGATGTCTGTTGTAAAAACACTGGTAAAATATCCTGCCAGCGCGGGATCGCGGAGATATACACCCCACCCGCGGTTGCCGCTCAGTCCCTCCGGAGGAAATCCGCTGTTCTTGAAATTCTCGCTGGTGAGGAGGAGAGAGGTATTGTCAATGATCACATATTTGCCATGGTCATAGCGATAGGGGGCATGTTCGGTTTTGGTCGAGACCATCGATACGACCGGGATCCCGCTCCTGTTGATATTCCAGATCAGTGCTTTTTCGGAGAGACTGATCCCACCGACGGGCCCCCCCTCGATAAGCACCTGAACGTCAACCCCCCGCGCTTTCGCAGCGATCAGTGATTCTCCCATCGCCGGGCTGGAAAACTCATACACATTGACAAAAATCGTATCCGATGCATGGCGTATCGCGTCTGAATAGACCTCTGTGGAGCAGTCAGGCGAGACAAATGCTGTTACCGTCACATTCCGGAAAATCCCCGGTAGAAAACGGGACTGCCCGATCATGAGGACACGGCGATCCCAGATGCCGTCCTCCAGATAATGCACCTGACCTTCACGGGGCGTCAGATCACCCGGCCAGGATACCTCCTGTACAACCGCGCCCTTTTCATACAGCACCAGTTCGTCGCCGTTATTTGCCATGCGGAGCGGATTGCCATTGATCACATCCGGGACATCCGGGGAATAATCCAGCCATTCGAAATCCGGAAGCCTGCCATGACTCTGTTCGAATGCCTGCGCGCTGCGGGCGATGGTGATGGATCCGCTGATGCTGGTACCGGGCGGGAAGCGGAATCCCCCTTCGCCATCTGATATTATTATGTTGTCCAGAAATCCAGTACCGGAAAGGACAAGGTATTCATCCGAATCATCGTGCAGGTAAGGATCCGGACAGAACTCGATGATCTGTACCGCTGCACCGGCATGCACCACACATACCAGAAAGAGAAAGAATGGGATGATACCGCGCATAGAAAATCCGTTTGTATACAATTCATATTTAATATAATGATATAATATTCAGGGGTTGCCACGATGAACCAGAAATCCTCACGCCCGTGCCCGGGACAACCGATTGTGGTGAAGCTCGGGGGGAGTCTGTGTGACCATGTACCGGATCTGGTCCGGGCTTTTCTTGCATCCGCGCGCCCGCTGTTCATTGTCCCCGGCGGGGGTATGTTTGCAGATGCAGTCAGGAAATTACCATTGGATAACGATTCCGCGCACTGGATGGCGATTGCAGCCATGGACCAGTATGGCTGGTACGTGGCTTCACAGGGGATACCAGTTACCAGTCTCCTGTCGGAGCCGGTGAGACCGGTTGTATTTCTTCCCTACTGCAGTGTGCGAAAACACGATCCGTTGCCCCACTCCTGGGATGTCACCTCAGATTCGATCGCCGCATGGATTGCTGATTCGCTGGGCCTGGATCTCCTGCTCCTCAAATCAGTGGACGGGATTCTGGAAGATGGCAGCCTGATAAAACAGGTGAACCTCCCGGTCAGAACAGAGGTAACTGATCCGTTTTTTATCCCGTTCGTGCTCAAAAAAAAGATAAAAACAACAATTATCAACGGGTCCCGGATCGAACGGTTAGAGAAATTCCTGATAGGGAAGACCGTTCCAGGTACCCGGATCGGTACAACCTTTTAAAGGTTCTAAAAGAGATACTATAGGAATCCTTGGAGGAGCACAAATGTCAGAGAAGAAATGTACATCCTGCAAAGCCCCGCTCGCAGTAGAGGGCGCAACAGAGTTCGGGTGCCCAGCCTGCGGTGCTGAGATCAGCCGGTGCTACCGGTGCCGGGAGCAGAGTATCTCCTATGTCTGCCCGAAATGCGGATTCGGGGGACCGTAACGAAATGGGCAGTGTTGCAGTCATCATGAGGGTCATGCCGGAATCTCCGGAAGTTGACCTTGAACAGCTGAAAGCAGCCCTGAAGCAGAAAGTGCCGGGTATCCAGGACATGCAGGTAGAACCGATCGGGTTCGGGCTCAAGGCAATCAAGTTCGCCGCTATTATCAACGATGCCGGCGGAGAGACAGATGCACTGGAGCAGTCCTTAAGCGGTATCCCGGGCGTTGAGCGGGCAGAGATTATTGAAGTAACGTTGAACTAAAATACGGTTCTATCGTTCTTTTTTCTCATTTTCCATTCGTTTCATCCAATGCCTGGATAACCGAACGGGTGTTTGCACGTATTTTTTCAACCGATTCCCGAAAAGCGATCACTTCCGATTCATCGATCCGTATGGTAATCGGAAAAACTCCTTCCCGGTTCACCCGCGCGGGAACACCGATACAGACATCCCCGATCCCATGGACCTCGGTCCGGATATAGGTGCAGACGGTGAGGATGCGGTTTTCGTTACCAAGAACCGTCCGGACAAGGGACGCAATTGCTTCTCCGGGCCCGTAGACCGTGGAGCCCTTATTCTGGATGATCTGGTGGCCGCTGCACTTGACCGAGTTGATTATATCCTGCACCGGCAGGTGGGAAAATTCCGGCAGGTTGGAGATCTTGATACCCCCGATCGTGGTCGCAGACCAGAGCGGAACCATACTGTCACCATGTTCACCGATAATACGGGTATGTACTTCACTGACATGCACCCGGAAATAGGCGGCAATAAGGGATTTCAGGCGCATCGAGTCAAGATGCGTGCCTAGACCGAATACCTGGCTTGGTTTAAGGCCTGAATACTTCAGCGCTACGCTGGTCATGATATCGACCGGGTTGGTGACCATGAGAATCTTTGTGTCAGGAACGATGGCACCAATGGTCCTAGCAATCGGCGCAATGATTTTTGCATTCCCCAGCGCAAGATCAAGCCGGTCCTGCTCGGCCGTGCGCGGTTGACCTGCGGTGATGATGACGATGTCAGAGCCGGTAACATCCTTCAAGGTTGTCGTCCAGCTGGTCTCGATATCGGTTCCCCGCGCAGCAAAGGAGTCGATGAGATCCTGGGTGATTCCTTTCAGAAGAGACTCGCGCCCTTCCCGCCCGTAGAGAAGAATTTCACTTACGTAAGGAATCGCAGAAATTGCATGGGCGGCAAACATACCGACATTTCCCGTAGCACCGATAATCGTTACTTTTGCCATAATAATCGTCAATGGGGACGGGTTATCGGTCGACTGTACGTTTCTCCCTTCGCCAAAACATCCATTCTCAGCCCCGTTACCCCATGGGCGCCGGATGTCTGCGGTAAGTCTGCTCCCTTCCGGGCCTGAACCGGTCCCCGCAGCGACAGGTCGCTATTCCCTCCGGAATATTGATACCTGGCCACCGACCTCATGGGACGAGGTTTCACAGTCAGGACATACAGGTTCCCGAAGATCGTTGCAGCCTCAGTCAAACTTCGCCCCCCGCATGCCGACGGTTTCGGGTTACAAGTGACGCCGAGCCACCCGGGCTAGTCCCCATATACCTTTGTGCACCGGTCAATAAAGGCTTTTTACCCGGAAAAAATGCAGAGGGGCGTAGAGATCGGGAATATGGGTGGAATCATGGTATAAAAACCACGCCGCCCACATTTTTCTTCCAGTCGTTCATGATCTGGTGCAACGCGGGGCTGTCTTTCTTTTCGAACAGGTCGAGGGCTGTAACCGGCGGGGGATCCAGGGAGAGTACCGTATGCAGCCGGCGAAAATCTCCCTGGTATACCTCGATTACCTGTTCCCCCTCTGTTTCGGCAATTTTGATGGGCTCTCTGGTTATCGGGTGTTTATACATGTCTTCCTCCTGCTCAAATATCCGGACCCTGTCTATCCGGAGATATTCCCGGTTGACTTCAAGATTGAATGCCGACCAGAATGCTGATGCATACCACGCATCGTTCAACACGACATGAGGGACGCCCAGACAGGCTGCAGCAAGACCCAGCGTTCCGACACCGGAACATGCATCAACAAAATACCTGACCGGGGGATTTCCCACCTGTTGTTCAACTGCGCGGATTTTCGGGTAGCCCCCCCTTGGGAACTCGATATGGATGCGGGACTGTTGCTTATACATGACAAGCGGCCCGGTCCTGATCGGGAAGATATCGGCGCGTACATCGCAGCCGGCCAGGAGCTCATAGACCCGGGGGACTGAGTCAATATCCGGACTGGCGATTCCCGGTATGAAATTTTCCTTTTTTATCACGCCACGCAGTTCGGGCACTTCTTCCATCAGTCGTTCCGCTGTCTTTTTCGTAGCGGCAGCGGTGAGCAGGGTGAGGGATTTTTGCGGAAGAAACGGGGGGCGGTCCATCGCGTATCCCGGGTGCACGAGCGGGGAGCCCACAGAGATAAGGGGATCCGTGGGCAGTAAGTCACCCTCTTCCACCATGATGACATACATGTGTGCAAATACTTCATCGATGAACCGCTTCCCGCACGGACAGGGTTGTCCGAATTCAAGGGTTGGCAGGGGGGCCCGTTTGTCAAGTGTCCGCATGCTGCACTCAGCACATGGAAGAAAAACAGCAGGCAGCAGGGCAAGAATGTCCTTTGCGGATTTCACGCAGTCCATCCCACATACTGGACACTTCATGCTGCTTCCTATGCATGTCCGATGATACAAAGGTTTTCAAACGTTCATCGGGCCGGAAGCACACGGAGCAAACGGATCACAAAAACACGGAGCAGTGGGCCCGAAGGGATTCGAACCCATGACCGCCCGGTTATGAGCCGGGCGCTCTAACCGGACTGAGCTACGGGCCCCCAAACGCCCCCCACAGGGCTCGAACCTGTGACATTCGGATTAACAGTCCGACACTCTACCAACTGAGTTAGGGAGGCACTATCAATGCGCCTTATTAGATTCTTTCTGAGTACGTTTAAAGGTAACTATGAGTATGATCAGGGAGTGGACCGTTGATGGTCCCCGCGCGTCCCGGATTACTCCTTTTTCATTACCGTCAACAAGTGGATGAGACCATCCAGGTCCTCGTTGAGGTGCATGAATAATTCATGGGTCCTCGGGGTTGCAACAGCCCCGTCAGGAGAGGCGCGGATATATCCCAGCTGTTCCAGCACATGCAGGGAATACCGGATACGATGGGAGGGGAGATCGAGCAGCTCGGATAGTTTCATGATACCGATAGGCTGGTGATCCGCCACAGCCTTTGCTACATCGAGATGGCGGCTGAGGAGTTCAATTTCATCCTTCATTTTTCCGAGCATGGTACACCTGCATCAGCTGTTCTCAGGGCGATTCGGATTTGTTTCTTTCTTTAGTTCTTTTTCTTTCTCTGCAATCTCATCAAGCCATGCCTTGGTCTCCCGGTATTTTCTGATAAAATCCCGGGACAGAAAAATGGCAAGTACCAGCATTCCGAGGCTGACCGGTATTGTGTAAGGAGAATGTACAATAAAAAAAACAAGTACGGACACAGCGACAAACAGTATGATGATATTGAGCTCTACCGTGAGACGGTAAAACTTCAATTTGAACTGGTTTTTTGCATCCTCGTCCATCACAGGTACGTCTACTCCGGAATAAAAGTACTTGACGTTTCACGACAAATATCCGATCAGATGGATCTCCTTTCAGAAGCGATCAAGAAAAGCGACGCTGACACGTATGTTGTGTATGCCAACTCGCGCGATGCAGATATGAGATATCTGACCCATTTTACGACAAGTGATCCCTTTGTCTATTTCAGGAGACGTGGGGAGAAAGGGACGATTATCATCTCCCAGATGGAGGTCGGGCGCGCGTCACGCGAGGGAACAACCGCAATCATGACCCGCGCCGAGGCCGGGCTTCCGGAGATCATGAAAAATGAGAAAGATCCGTACCGGGCCACAGCACTGATGATCGCAGGACTGGCTGGGAAGAAAATACTGGTTCCTCCGAACTTTCCCGTTGCGCTGGCGAACGCTGTTGGTGAGTTCTGTTCAGTGACAGTTGATAAGGGTACTGTCCTCTCAATGCGGGCGAAAAAGACCCGACCCGAAATCCGGTGCCTGAAAAACGTCCAGAACGTGACACAGGTGGCAATGGCGCACGCAGTTACCCTGATACGGCGCGCTTCGGTGAGAAAAGGAATCCTGTATCTGGACGAAAAGCCCCTGACATCCGAATACATAAAATACGTCATGCACTGCGTGCTGCTGGAACACGGGTGCAATGCAGAGGATACAATCGTTTCATGCGGGGATGATACTGCGACCCCTCACATGACCGGCACCGGCCCTCTCCGGGCAGACCAACCGATCCTCATCGATCTCTTTCCGGTGCACGAAAAGTCGGGGTATTATGCCGACATGTCACGGACCGTAGTCAAAGGAGAGCCCTCAGGGGATATTCTTGAGATGTACACAGCCCTCCGCGAGGCAAAACAGCTGGCTGTTTCCCGGATAAAAAGCGGAATATCCGGTGCTGAACTGCACCAGCTCGTTGTTGATTTTTTTAAGGATCGGGGATACGGGAACGATACACAGGGATTTGTACACAATCTCGGGCATGGCGTCGGATTGCAGATACACGAGCTGCCAACAGTCGGGCCGTCAGGAAAAACGCTCGAAACGGGCAATGTAATCACCATTGAACCGGGGCTGTACTATCCCGGTATTGGCGGTGTCCGGCTGGAGGACATTGGAGCGGTTACAAAAACCGGCTTTGATAATTTCACATCGTTTTCCGAGGATCTGATCGTATGAAGGATGAGATCCTCGATAAATACCAGGAAGCGGGTCTCATCGCAGCAAAGATCCTGCGGGACGGCGCTAAGGAGATCCGTGTCGGAACACCGTATCTGGAATTCGTTGAATCGATGGAATCGCGGGTGATCGATGAAGGGGCGGCACTTGCATTTCCCCTCAACCTGTCATTGAACGAGGATGCTGCCCACGACACCGCTTCTCCCGGAGACACCCGCGTATTTGCCAGAGGAGACGTTGCCAAACTGGATCTCGGCGTACAGGTTGACGGGTATATCGCGGACACCGCAACAACCATTGACCTTGGGATCAACTCCCTGCTCGTAGAGGCCTCCCGGGAGGCGCTCGAAGCAGCCATCAGCAGGATCCGGCCCGGCGTTACTGTGGGAGAGCTTGGCATGGCAGTCCAGTCAGCGATTGAGAGCCGGGGATACCGGCCGATATCCAACCTTACCGGACACGGGCTTGACCGGTACGTCCTTCACCGGTCGCCAACGATACCCAATGTCGGAATCAACGGGGGCACGGTGCTTGAAGAAGGAATGGTCTTTGCTATTGAACCGTTCGCAACAACCGGCAGCGGGCACGTAACCGAAAAAACACGGCGGGAAATTTACTCGCAGATCTCCCCAAAACCCGTCCGGACCCCTGCGGCAAGGGCGATTCTTGAAAAGATCAGGGACCGCCACGGGCTCCCGTTTGCACGGCGCTGGCTGAACGGGAAGAGAATGGATCTCGCACTCCCCACCCTGATCCGCTCGCAGGTACTTCATGTGTACCCGGTCCTCTCTGACATTCCGGGATCCCTGGTCTCACAGGCAGAACATACCATCATTGTAACGGCTGACGGGTGTATTGTTACAACCCGGTGAGATAGACTTATTCAATTACAAGAAGAATAAGTAAGGTTACAGCCATGACCGGAGATTCTGATGCCCTATACATAATGGAAGTCGTGCTGACCGCCGAAATATTCAACCAGAACCCAAAACTGGATATCAACGATCTGACCCCCGCGTGCCGCGAGATTTTCAGTATCGCCCATGCGACAGACGCCAAAAGACCGGTGTATGTCAGTGACGGGTTGATCAAGCGCACCCTGGGCATCCCGGATGCTCATCAGAAGATGTCTGCAAACCCGTTCGTTTCCTACGAGGAGTTCGGGCAGCGTCTCCGCATCACCGCACTTGAGCCGGCAGCCCAATGGTTCCTCAAGCAGGGGGGGAAAACCATGATAGAAAGAAACCCGGCGCTCGCTTCGTATTTTGAGGGCGTTGACTCCACGGGGGTGTCCTACGATACCGTGCGGGCGGCGAATCCCCTCTATGAGGATACAAAGGCATATCTTGATACACGGATTTCAAAACTGGTCGGTGAAGATGAAAAACTTCGCGGTGCTCTCGATCTTGTCATCGTTCTTGCTCCAGAAGAGGTCGAGCAGAGAATGGAGGACCTTGTCTGTACGCACGAACAGCTCGCGATTATCAGTAAGATCCAGCAAGCGATCGTCCACCGGGAATTCCTCAAACGTCACCGGATCTATGAAGTAGGAAAACTTCTCTTTGTCGGGCCACCGGGAACAGGGAAGACTTCACTCGCCCTTGCCATGTCCCGGACCATGCATATGCCAATCCTTGAAGTCCGCCTTTCCATGATCACATCGCAGTATCTCGGTGAGACCTCCAAGAATATTGACCGGATCTTCGATCTGGCAAAAAAACTCTCCCCCGCCATCCTTTTTATTGACGAGTTTGATTTTGTCGCAAAGAGCCGGGTTGCGGATGACCACGGGGCAATGAAACGGGCCGTGAACTCGCTTCTGAAAAATATCGACAAGATGAATCTCGTCAAACATGGCGTTGTCCTCATAGGAGCCACAAACCACCCGCAACTCCTTGACGAAGCCGCGTGGCGCAGGTTCGACGAGGTTGTGGAATTTGCACTTCCCGATGAAGAGATGAGGAAAGACATCCTGAAAAAGGTGACCGGGTCGCTCCACTGCACAATCGATTACCAGCGCCTTGCCGCCCAGACAGAGGGATTTTCGGGATCGGATATCCGCATGATGGTCAAGGAAGCTATCCTCTCTGCGCTCATGGATACACGGGAGAGCATCACTGCAGACGATATCGAAAAAGGTATTCACATGGTGAAGAACCGGGAAGCAATCCGTCACCTGAACTGGTTATAACCATGAGAATTACCCTTCTCGGGACCGGTGATGCAATCGGGACACCAAAGGTCGGGTGCACATGTCCCCAGTGTACCCATGCGAAAACCACCGGCACGATGCGCCTGCGGACCTCACTTCTGATTGAAAACAATGGCTTTCACCTGCTGGTAGACTCCTCTCCGGACCTGCGCCAGCAGCTGCTCCGGCACGGATCTCCGCACATCGATGCGGTGATCTGGACCCACGGGCATTACGATCACTTCATGGGATTCGGGGAATTTTACCGCGTTCAGCATATCCCGCCGGTATTCGCCGGCCCCCCGGTCATGGATTATTGCACGGGGATATTCAGTTTTCTTAAGTTTGATGAACGGATTATCCATCCCTACGAACCGTTCAGCCTCTGCGGTATTACCATAACCCCGTTTATCGTCAATCATCCACCGGTGTTTACCTGCGGAATGCTTTTTGAGACCGGGAAATCCAGGGTAGGATTTACATCAGATACGAATTACGACATTCCACAGAAGAGTCTTGACCTTCTGGGTAACCTTGATCTCCTCCTTCTGGACGCACTTGTGCCATCTGAGATTACCACAATTCACAAACATATGAATTATTATGAAGCATGCATGCTTGCAGACAGGCTGAAACCGAAAGATTTCCGTTGTGTCCACCAGAGCCACCTGCTTCCCTGGGATTTGCCCCACCTCGGCAGAGATGGCGACACCTTTGAATTCCCATAATGGGGGGGTCAATCGTAGAACAGGTACGTCGGGGCTGGCGTTCGTTGCCACCCATACTTTAATAGTTTTCAGGTTCCCAAACATAGGTGCATGATTGTAAAAGTACTTGAGCTCGAAAAAGACAAAGCACGCCTCGTCATCCAGGGCCAGGGGCACACGTTCATGAATGCCCTTATCGAGGAGCTGTTGAACGATCCGGATGTTGATGTTGCCAGATATATGATTGAATTCCAGTTTTCCGACCCGGAACTGTTCGTTACCACTAAAGGGAAGAAGAGCCCGATTCCTCTCATACAAAAAGCATGCAAACGGATTGCCAGCAACTGTAACGAGCTCATCGAAGGTTTAAAAAAGAACTGATTTTGTTGATACTTTTTTCCATTCTGCCGACTGCGTGTTCTTCGGATACGTTCATTCGTTCATCAATCCGCGCGGGCAGAATCCAGAACAATTAACAGGATAAAAAAATCAAGTCGTAAAACAGTATGATCGGGAAAAAATCATTTTTACCAATTGCTGTACTTCTCCTGGCAGCGGTCTGCATCGCGGGTTGCACAATTACTGGAGGTTCACCAGGCCCGGCCCCCCTGCCAACCCCTGTCGGGACAATTCCACAACTACCAACGGCTGAACTTACCACGGTAATGGTTACAACAACCATTGTCACATCAACGGCCACAACGGCACCAGTCGATAAAGAAGTCCTCCATGAAACGGGAATTCTCACGACAAAAACCTACAAAACGTACGACTTCAAGACTCTGATGGGTTATAAATTCCTCTACCCGGGGGATAAATTCAAAATCACGATCAGGGCAGAAAAACCTGTGCTGGGCTATGCCGTGAACACTGAGCAGGCAGGCCAGTTACAGGGCTCCCAGCTGATCCCCCGCTACCAGACGTATCTGAAGGGGGTAGACTGGGGCCTGATTGAACCGGAAATGGTACTAGAGAAGGCCACCGATATTACCAGGGAATTTACCCTCCAGGAGGTCCGGCCATTGACTTATGTTGTTGACGGGCGATGGATGGGCTATGACAGTAATTACGATAATACGCCGCCGTTCACCTATGAGATAACCATCGTGAAGACCGGCGGCCCGACAGAGCAAAACTTCGATTTCTGATTAATTACTTATTTCTCTCTTTTTTTAAGATAGTGCGAAAGTAAGGGCACCTGACATCAGTGAATGTTAAAAAAAAGAAGAGGATATGGGGGATACATTATTCTGTTGCCCTTTCGGTAAAAACGATAGATCCAGAGATACGGGAGATCTTGATCTTGACCTTCTGTCCGGGCTTTGCATTTGCCACGTACATGATATACCTGCCCATCTTCACGACACCGTCACCACGCTTGGATATGGACTGGATCTCCACGTCCATGACTGTCCCTTCTTCAAGGTTTTCTGATACCGGCTCAGTCCTGGCCTTGCGTTTCCTGACCGGGCGGTGGCTTCCACAGGCATCGCACCGGAGAATCATGACCCGGTCGTCTTTCACCAGCCGTGTATCAGGTTTTCCACACTCTGAACAGATGACATAGTCCTCGACATAGCTCTTGATGATCATCTTGAGGAGCGAGATCTCAAATTTCCCATTGAAAATGGCCCGGTTCCCGTCGATTTTACCGCTGGTTCCCAGCTCACCAAGGAGGAATTTCATCAGGTGGTCCTGGTCACGACGGACTTTCCCGGCAATTTCAGCGAAGTTTTCAAGGACGGTTGTCTTCCCTTCGACGTATGCTTTCGCCTCGGGAACTACAAAACGCTCCGAAGATTCTGTTTTTTCGGTAATATTGGAATATGCCTGTTTGAGGAGATTTTCATAGGAGTCCGTCATAGTAATACAATATAAAGGTGAGACATCGCCAAAAGGCTTTCTCCGGGCCCGGGGCTGGTCGCGAGTCTCTGCATCATTTCCACCGGCATCAGCCAGCGGATCAAAACCGGAAATCGGGAGGGATGAATGACAGAGAATGATTGAAAAATTTTGCTCTGTAGAATTCCTCTTTATCCCTGACGTTCCCGGTGAGGAGGCAGGCACATCCCCCTGCCGGTACCCACCGCGTCCCAAACCACATTCCCTCTTTCTTTCGGCCACTGTAACGTTGCTATGTATGACCTCATCCGTTCCCACCAGAGACAGCCCAATCATTCCGGCCGGGTTCCGCATATTTCCGGATTATGATCTCTAAAATTCGGGGGCGGGGGAAATGAGGTACAACCGGGCTCGTTGCAGGCTCCGGTGCATCAGAATTCCCCCGAGGTTCTTTGACGGTGAAAACCATCCCATCTGACGATAACATACGGCCGGGTCTCCGGTGAGATCACGCGATAAAACCAAGATTTCCACAGAGCAAAAAATTTTCCAATGTACTGGTGAATAACGGAGATATGATACTGCGTATTCTGAATTTATTGAGGTAACCGGATGAGAATACACGGGTTCTGAACAGAACAGATGTCACGTGAACGCTGGTTCCCTTGTAGTGAACCGTAACGATAGTTCGCTCTCCGCATGAAGAAAAAAATTCCAGGAGGGGAATTATTTTCTGAACTGGGGCATCATCCCGCGGACTTCTTTCCCGACTTCCTCGATAAGGTGTTCTTCATCAGCTTTGGTGAGTGCCGTGAACACAGGGCGGTTGACCATATTCTCAAGCATCCATTCCCGGGCAAACTTGCCGGATTGGATCTCTTCGAGAATTTCCTGCATTGCCTCATAGGCTTCCGGGCCGATGACCCGGGGCCCGCGGGTAAGGTCGCCGAACTGTGCCGTGTTGCTGATATACTTGCGCATGTTGGTAATCCCGCCCTCATAGATAAGATCCACAATGAGCTTGGTCTCATGCAGTACCTCCAGATATGCCATCTCCGGAGAGTACCCGGCATCAACAAGGGTCTCGAACCCGGCCTTGATCAGGGAAGTCATGCCCCCGCAGAGGACTGCCTGCTCACCGAAGAGATCCGTCTCGGTCTCTTCACGGAACGAGGTTTCAAGTACGACCGCGCGGGTAGCTCCGATGCCTTTGGCGTAGGCAAGGGCAATTTTGTGAGCATTGCCGGTGTGGTCCTGCTGAACAGCGATGAGTGCTGGTACTCCTTTCCCTTCCTCGTACTGGCGGCGGACCATGAAACCGGGTCCCTTGGGTGCGACCATGATAACGTCAACGGTTGCCGGAGGAACGATCTGGCCGAAATGAATATTGAACCCGTGCGAGAACATGAGGCATTTGTTCTCAGTCAGGTGGGGGTGGATCTCCTGTTTAAACACCGCACCCTGGTGTTCGTCCGGGAGGAGAATCTGGATAATATCGGCCCCTTTGACAGCATCAGCGACCTTCATGACCTTCATACCATCCTTGATCGCTGCATCCCAGCTCTTTCCGGGCCGGAGACCGATCACAACGTCAAGCCCGCTGTCTCTCAGGTTCAGGGACTGCCCTCGGCCCTGGGAACCAAAGCCGATCACCGCAATACGTTTGCCTTTCAGCACGCCGATATCTGCATCAGCTTCATAATATTTTTTCATCATAGAGTATCGATTAGATATCAGCAACAAAGCACATAAATATTATATGAAAAAACTAAAGAAGCACACGTGAAAAACCATCTGGATGCGATGACCTATTAAGAACAACAATAACGATCAGGCCCCGGACAGATCATTTAACAGGGAGTTACCGGATATTCAGGCTTCTTCACCCGATGTCCGCATAAACCTTACCCGTGTCGGGGTTAAAAACGTGAAAAAACTCGTTGAAGTACACCGCCGCGAAAAACGACCGGTCATTTTCATTTCCAATTTCGATGTGTATGTCGATTTGCCCGGCAGCCTCAAAGGTGCAAACCTTTCCCGGAATTTTGAAGTGATCGATGAGGTACTCCAGCAGGCGATTGACGGGGATGTCAACGAGATTGAGAAGCTCTGCAGCGTTGTGGCACGGAAACTGCTCGACCGCCATGAATACGCGGACCGGACAGAAGTGTTTATGCGCAGTGAGTACATGGTGAAGCGCGAAACCCCGGTCAGTCACACGGCCTGTGATGAAATAATTAAAGTACATGCACGCGCAATTGCCCGCCGGACATTCCGCAGCCCTATTGTCAGGAAAAGTATCGGTGCGGAAGTAACCGGGATGACCGCGTGCCCCTGTGCCCAGAATATCATGAAAGAGCGTGCAATGCGCGTACTGGAGAACCTTGAAGTGAGCAAGGATAAGATCGATGAGTTCTTCTCCGCAGTTCCGATGGCTACCCACAACCAGCGCGGCAGAGGTTTCCTCTGTATCGAAACTGATGATGACCAGCATGTGGATCTTCAGAAGATCATCGCTATCCTCAAAAACTCGATGAGCAGCGGTATCTACGAGCTCCTCAAGCGGGGAGACGAAGGTGCCGTGGTTCTCGCCGCGCATAAGAATCCACGGTTCGTTGAAGACTGTGTCAGGGAAATGGCCAAGAAAGTACTTGCAGAGTTTGAGTACCTGTCAGGGGATTCCGTGGTCACGATCAAGCAGACCAACGAGGAGAGTATTCACCAGCACGATGCTTATGCCGAGCGGCAGGCAACGATTGCCGAATTGGTCGATGAACTGAACGGCGATAAGCATAATAATGATGAATAATGTTCAAAAATCCAAAAAATAATTGTGAGATTAGCACAACCGATTTTATTTTAAAAAATCTCGCCTTTTTTCAGCCGAATCTCTGATTCCTCATATAGAAAGGGAGAATTCGTCAAATAAGGATGAATTAAGGGCTTTTTCCGTCTTCTGATCGAGTCATAAAGGTTATAAAACCCGTGATGTAAGATGATCTGAACGTACGTTGTACGGTCAATTATCTCCAAGATGAGAGAGATCCAAACCACGATAAATTTGTACAGCAGTAAGAACAACGCAACATAACATGAGGCGATAATATTTGTCGAAAGTTGTAGAGATTTCCCCGACCACAAGACATGAGGGACATTCCAAGCTTGTCTTGAAGGTTAACGACGCAGGAATCATCGAGACAGGTAACTGGTGTTCCATTACCCCGGTGAGGGGCGTTGAGAAACTTGCCGTAGGGAAAACCCCCGAGCAGGTCCCCAAGATCGCGTCCCGTGTCTGTGGTATCTGTCCGATTGCCCACAATCTCGCGGGTACTGAAGCAATGGAAGCATCCATCAAGTGTGAGATTCCCCATGATGCAAAGATGCTCCGTCACATCCTTCAGCTGGCAAACCGGTGTCACAGCATTGCACTGCACGATATCCTGATCCTGCCCGACTTCTATATTCCGGGCACCGAGACGAAGATCAACCCGTTTACAGCAGAAGAGCCGGTGCGCTCAGTTGCAAAGCGGATCCAGAGGCTTCGTGAGATCAGCCAGACCATTGGCCAGATCGCCGGCGGCGACTGCATCCACCCGCGGAACACCCGTATCGGTGGGATGTACCGCAACTGCTCCGAGCAGGCCAAGACCAAGATGTACGACCTTGCCAAGGAAGGACTTGTCCTTGCACACGCTCAGGCAGAGTTCATGATCGCGGTTATCCGCGCATACCACAAGAGAGACTTCGTGGATGTTGGCGGCATGAAGGTCGCGCTCCCCAAGGACCTCGGCTTCCACGACCAGGGCTACCTTGCAACCCACGCGTTCTATGGCTGCTCAAGCCTGGACGAGTGCCCCAGTTGGGATATCAACCGGTTCAAGGAAGCACGGCCATGGGACTGGTACATGGGTGAGATGGATGTCACGCTTGAAGAGCCCCGGTACCCGATCGGCGGAACCACCAAGCTCGGCACCAAAGTCAACCCCCAGATGGAAGCCTGCACCGGGATTCCGATGTACGACGGCCAGCCAGTTGAAGTCGGTCCCCGCGCCCGTCTCGTCACGTTCAAGAACTTTGACGAGAAAGGCACCCAGGGACAGAACATTGCCCGTGAGATGGAGTACCAGGACTGCTTCTACGAGATGATCGACTGCATCGACGCCCTCAATCCGAACGGCAAGGTCATTGCAGACTACATCCCCGACGGGGACGGCTCTCTCGGCTGGGCGGCCAACGAGGCTCCTCGCGGCACCGATGTCCACATCGCACGCGTGAAGGACTGGAAGGTCCAGTACTTCAGCATGCTCGTCCCGACTACCTGGAACTTCGCGACCTGCAGTAAGGCACTTACCGGTGCACCCTGGCAGCTTGCCGAAGTCATCATGCGCGGGTACGATCCCTGTGTGTCATGTGCAACCCACATGATCGTCGTGGATGAGAAGAACACGGTAGTGGCTCAGAAGCTCATCCAGTGAGTAACCCGCGATGCTGTATTCAGAGATCGTGATAGCAGGGTGTGGAAATCCCCTGTTTGCCGATGATGGCTTTGGCCCGGCAGTGATCGAAGAGATGGAGAACCTCTCGCTTCCCGACAATGTGATGATACTGGATGCGGGCCTTGGCGGTCCGCACTTTGTTTTTACGCTGCTCGACCCGGACGTGACGAAAAAACTCATTATCGTCGATATTGCCGATTTCGGGGCAGAGCCGGGGACCATCACCAAACTTCGTGTAGAGGACCTGCCGCCGGGTGCGTACCGGGACGCCCACTCATGGGATCTTGCCGAACCGCTCCAGCGGATCAAGGACCGGATAGAGGTTACGATCATCGGAGTCCAGCCGGCACGGGTTACAGCCCCTGAGTTTGAACTCGGGCTTTCTGAAGAACTCCAGAAGGCAATTCCGAAGACAATTCGGGTGATACTGGAAACAATAGGAGTGGATTATGGGACTACTATCAATGCTCAAGAAGAAGGACGCCAGCCACGAACCGCCAAAATCTGCGGCTCCCCACAAAGCAGCTGACGTAGTACCAAAAACAACAGAAACAAAAAAGGAGGTTAAGCCTGTGGCAGACAAGATTACTGTAGGTTACACGCACCTGAGTGGGTGTACCGGTTGTACTGTGGCATTAGCAGACAACTATGCCGGATTATTAACACTCCTCGACAGATATGTCGACCTGAAATACATGCCAACACTTGCAGACGCAAGGCATATCCAGCAGGTCGATGTCTCATTCGTCGAGGGTTCAGTCTGTATAAACGACAAACTCGCAGTGGAAGAGATCAAGGAAACCCGTGAAAAGTCGGCAATCGTCGTCGCGCTCGGCGGCTGTGCCTGCTATGGCAACATCACCCGGTTCTCCCGTGGTGGCCAGCAGAACCAGCCGGCACACGAGGCGTACCTGCCTATCGGTGACCTGATCAAGGTGGACGTGTACATCCCCGGGTGCGCACCGACGCCGCAACTGATCAGGAACGTTGCCGTAATGGCATACCTGCTCCTCAAGGGAACCAAGGAGCAGAAGGAACTCGCGACTGCATATCTCAAACCACTGATGATGGCAGCCGACAAGGGGACCACCGCATGCTTCTGCGACCTGATGACCAATGTCATCAACCAGGGTCTCTGCATGGGATGCGGGAGCTGTGCATCGGCCTGCCCGGTCAATGCGATTACCCATGAGTACGGCAAGCCCCAGGGTGAACGCGACCTGTGCATCAAGTGCGGTGCCTGTTACAACCAGTGCCCGCGGAGCTGGTTCAGCTTTGATGTGGTATCGAACTATGAGGCGATCAACGAGGCCATCATGGCGGCACTCCAGTGAAGGTGATTGAAATGGGAGCAGAACTCGGTAATTACAAATCATGCATCTCAGCCCGGAGCACCGATAAGGAGCTTCTCAAGCGTGCCCAGGATGGCGGTATCGTCACCTCACTCTTTGCATTTGCGCTGGATGAAGGCATCATTGACGGCGCGATCGTTGCCGCAACCAAGGAATTCGCTGCAAAGAACCCGTCAAAAGTGATGATGGACAACTCGAACATGGACTTCCCGGAACCCTGGAGGCCCATCCCCGCAATCGTCAATACAAAGGCTGAGCTGATTGCAGCAGCAGGTACCAAGTACAATATCAGCCCGAACGTTTCCCTGATCAAGGAAGCAACCCGCAGTTTTGGCCTGGACAAAGTTGGTATCGTTGGCACCCCATGCCAGATGCAGGCAATCAGGAAACTCCAGCTCTACCCGGTTGGTGCCCGTGATGTCGGCGCCAGCATCGCTCTTGCCGTCGGTATCTTCTGCATGGAGAACTTCCCCTACCAGAGCATCCTCCAGCTCGTGGAAGACCACGCAGCAATGAAGATGGAATCCGTCAGGAAGATGGAGATTGGCAAGGGCAAGTTCTGGGTGTACGGCAAGCGCGGGCAGGTTGTCCAGCTGCCGCTCAAGGTGACCCATAAGTACGAGCAGCCCGGCTGCCATGTCTGCCTTGACTATGTTGCAAACCTCGGTGACATCTCCACCGGTTCCGTTGGCAGCCCTGACGGATGGAGCACCGTCTTTGTCAGGTCTAAGATCGGAGACTCGGTCTGGGCAAAGGCAATGGCAGCAGGTTGCTTCGAGACCCAGCCTATCGAGAAGGTCAAGCCCGGTCTTGAACTCGTTACCAAGCTCGCCAACGAGAAGATCTCGAAGAACAAGAAGACTCTCGAAGCCCGTGCAACCTTTGGTGTGGGCAAGGGTCTCCGGAACCCATATATCTAATTTTTTTAGGGTCGCGGGACCCCCGGCTCATGATAAGAATCCATCAGGACCCTTCAAACCGATGGATAGTGCAGACCTGTCAGAAAAAGAACAACGTTCTTCACGTTCATAAAGGTCATACGATCCGGATCACGAAAAAAATCCGCCGGTATTCATCGGGCCTTTGATAACAAGATGTTTTCCGGTAAGAACGTTGTGGGAACAGAGGACTCTTTGAAAGACCAGGCTGGAGAAAAACCGCAGAACATACCAGAAGAATAGCGTTAAGACCGGGCCTTCACCACCGATACCCGTATTGGATTTCCGGTCTCGTGGGGCATTCATAAATCCACTGCATCGTTTCCTGCGAGACAAACGAACAATACAGGGCACAGGGAAAATCTAAAGGGATAGCAGAGAATCAACAGGGAAAATGTGCGGTTTTTTCTCTAAATAAAGTACGGGTAATAAACGCTCACGAACCATCCCTCTCACAAATACCCGGGGTATTGGGGCGAATACCCCCTCGCATTTCTTCAAAAAGGAAAAAATTACGATAGGCAAAAATGTTCCTGTTGATCTGCGAGGGCGTTCAGCTGTCCCAAAACGGCGTTTTTCCAATGATATCCACTCATAAACTGCCGGCTGATATATACAACTCTGCTGATTTTTGATACATTGTCATTGATACTGTGAAGGTCCGTCCAGGGATAACGAAAAGAAAATAAACACCGTTTTTACCCGGATATTCAAAAGGACTCTGGAGATCTGGTTCACCGACATGCAAAACAAATGAGCGGCGCTTGACTGCGCGAAAAGGTCATCTTGCGATAGTGCTGCATTTCTTTTTTGAAGATCCGTCCGGGATATACGATTAATAAGGTTCGAAAAGGACTAAGATATCAATAGTTGTTCCGGGTAGAGAAAGCGTTTAACAATCCGGAATTAAAAGATCCATATCCAATAATGCGGTGGAACCATTGAATCCGGGTAAACGTGGAACAGTAATCCTCATACTGCTGATTGCACTCATTGCAACGCCGGTCACCGCAGCGGTTTATTTTACCACGAGCGCCCCGGGAATTATCACCAAGGGCGATCCTTTTTCCATAAGCGGAACCGGAGCGGTCAATGGGACGGTGGGGTTATGGATCGTCGGGAGAGATCATTTTGAGGTCCTGACGAGCGCCCCGGACCGTCACGGGAATTTCTCGATAACCATCAGACCATCAGCTACAGATGGGTTTTCCAGTGGCCGGTATGTCATCATTTACCAGGATCCGGGTGAAAGCGGTATCCTTGAGATCGAGGGTGGAACTGATATCAACGGCAGCCTCGTCGTCATGAATCGGGGAAAGATCGTTGCAAGACTCGGACCTCGTCAGGAACTCGGTGACAATATCCGCATAGTAGAAGACCAGATCCTTTCAACTTCATTTATTTCAGGTGTTGACGATATTTTTCATGCCGAATTTTTCTTTGTTCAGAAACCTGCCATCTTTTTCGATAACCTGATCCCGGCTTCAGGATTCCGCTTACCAGACCAGATAACGGGTGAGCGCATTGTAATTTCCGGGACAACGAACATTGGGACGGATAACACATTGACCACTGAAATCCGGACACGGAATACGAAAGAGATCGTAACGGTAAAAACCATCCCGGTGATAGCAGGCGATCCCATGAACACCTGGATATGGGATCTCGATGCACCGGGTCTGCCACCGGGGGACTATGAACTGACCGCCGGATGGCTAAAATCGAATGCCTTTGGTAATGGAACATTCACCGTAAAATACCCCGCCCCCCCGTCATCCTCTTTGGAAAGGCCCGTAAACAATCCGGTTCCTCCAGCGGAGGACTACACATTTCCCATCCTGATAACAAGTTCACTGATCGTGCTTGCGATTGTCCTCTATTATACAGGCCGTGAGTGAAGGGCCGGTCTTTCTTTTACCGGATTCGTTGTCCAAAATCCTTTACTGCTTGCAGACAGAGATCTATCGGAGAGACCAGCGTGGGGGAGGAGTATTTTTATGAGAGGGGGAAAATCCGTATCCTCAATGATGATGTTTTTACCACCGGGGCAATCAGGCCCGGCAGTATAGACCTTGTCATCACATCGCCTCCATATAATGTGGATATTCAATACAATTCCCATAATGACCGCGGATCGTATGAGGAATACCTCCTCTTTTCAGACTCCTGGATGCAGCGGTGCCATGACTGGCTCAGGGACGACGGGCGGCTCTGCCTCAATATCCCGCTTGACAAGAACAAGGGTGGCCAGCAGAGTGTTGGCGCGGATCTTACCACGATTGCAAAAAAAGCAGGATTCTCCTATCACTCGACCATCGTCTGGAATGAGGGAAATATTTCCCGGAGGACTGCGTGGGGATCATGGTTAAGCGCCTCCGCACCGTTCGTCATAGCTCCTGTGGAGCTCATTGTCGTCCTGTTCAAAAACACCTGGAAGAAGACCAGCGGGTCCCGCACGTCAGATATCTCCCGGGACGAATTTTTGGCATGGACAAACGGGCTCTGGACATTTAACGGGGAGAAAAAGACAAAGATCGGGCATCCGGCTCCTTTCCCCGTTGAACTCCCGCTCCGGTGCATGAAACTCTTTTCCTTTGTCGGGGATACCGTGCTTGACCCGTTTATGGGCAGCGGTTCAACGCTTGTTGCAGCATCCCTGTGCAACCGGGGGGGAATTGGCATCGAGATCGATCCCCGGTACTGTGAGCTCGCATCCGCCCGGATTGAACGCGAAGGCCGACCGGAATAACAACCTGTTCCGACAGAATTCCGTATACCATTTGCGGGGGATATGCGAATGTTCAAGAGGATCGATAACGGTACCTGTCAGGAGGAATCCATGACGGACAAGGCAGACGTGTTTATCATCGGCGGAAAGAACCGTACCGCCGGTGTTCAGGGCATTCTTGGAGCATTTGACCTTTCTGTGTTATCCGGTACATCGGTAGCGGTCAAGGCCAATTTCAACAGCGCAGACCCTTTTCCCGCTTCAACGCATATCGATACGCTGGACATCATATGCAGCGCAGTACGTGAACAACGCCCCGCCAGTATCACACTGGTAGAGCGCAGTGGTATGGGGAATACCCGGAACGTGCTTGAAGGAGCAGGAGTATTTGACCTTGCATCTGATTTGGGATTGACGGTAAAAGTGCTGGACGGGGTTGACCGGGGCGGGTGGCAGGAGATACAGGCAGCCGGCCTCCACTGGAGCAGGGGATTTTTCCTGGCAAAAGACGTTGCCCGGGCCGATCATGTAGTCCAGACCTGCTGCCTCAAGACCCATCGCTACGGGGGTGATTTCACTCTGTCGCTCAAAAATATGGTGGGTGCCATCGCCCGCAGGGTACCCGGTCTTGATTATGATTTCATGAAAGAACTCCATGCTTCACCACGCCAGCGATCGATGATTGCCGAGATCAATAAGTTCTGCCGGGCGGATATTATCATCATGGATGCCACAGAGGGATTCTCCTCAGGTGGGCCGGACAAGGGGAAGGTGATAAAGCCCGGTCTCATTCTGGCAAGCCGGGACCGCGTTGCCATCGATGCAGTGGGGGTTGCCCTGCTCCGGGCATCCGGGACCATTCCTGTTGTGATGGACGGTAAGATCTTTGGACAGGAACAGATAGCCCGTGCAGCGGAACTGGGTGTCGGGATCGGTTCAGCTGACAGGATTAGGCTCATCCCGCTTGATGAAACGGCCAGGGCAGCTGCGGAACAGGTTCAGCACCAGCTGGAGGGGGAGCCGGTTACCTCAGGGATTGGCGCATAAGACTGGCATCAGGGAAATATTGTCATCGTATCCAACCACGATCCACCACCACACATGAGACCCAGCACCGCGTATATCGACATGGAATTTGCGGGGATCTACGGTACACACCAGGGCATGCAAATTCCCATAGAGATCGGTGTCGTTATCTACCAGCCGGATACGGACTCGCTCTCGTTCGCCGGAAAGGCATTCAGCCAGACCATTGACGTGGAACTCTGGAAAAATATCACGGATGACGTGGGAAAACGGATTGACGGGCGGCGGCGGGTATTCAGCCTAGCATCCCATGGGCATACAAAAATTTTTGATAAAAAGTTCCACCTTGGTGAGGAAGGGCAAAAAGAGGCGCGCCAGGCAATAGCCAGTATTCATCAAGATCTCCGGGAGTTTATGCAGGCACTCAACCGCAAGGACATCGGTACCCTTGTTTTTTTTGCCCACCACCGTGAAACGGACACATTCCGGCATTCCGGGGTTAAGACCGACGGGTTTTTGATCCGCGACCTCCAGGACGAGATACGGTCATATTTTCATCTTAAAGAGCACGTGTCGCTTGACAGGATATCCCTTGTTACTCATTTCGGGATCACGGCGTCCCGGGTCAGTTCTGCCCAGTTCTCGTATGCTCTGCCGGAGAAATACCGTTACCTGATAAAACCGCACAAGGCAATAGGCGATGCCGCCCGTATGTTCCTTGTCGATCAGGAATTTCACCGGTACCCGGAAAAATTCGGGGATGATCTCACCGGGCACATAAACGAGTACGAGCCCAGGAAAGATGCGGGAAATCCAGCACGGGACCGCGGAAACGGGCAGTTCTGACCACAAACTATGTCAATCCCGTCATCCTCGTACTATGATCATGCACTACACCATTATCACGGAATCGCACGTGAAAGGCGGTTTTACCGCCCGCTGCGTGGAGATTCCAGGTGCTGCAGGATACGGGAGCACGCAGGGCGAGGCCCTTGCCCGGATCCGCGAAGCAATCGAAGTGGTGCGGGAGGCCCAGAATGCAGAACTGCATAAGACAATTGCAGCGGTTCATTCTGAGATCATCAAGATCGAAGTCGCTGACACCGCATAACTCCGGTATTTACCGGTAGGAAAAAATCTCCCCTTTTTTTCAGGATAGCAGAAACAGTTGAGAACAGCTTGTCTGGACCAGTCGTCGAATAGCCACAAGAGTCCGGTCTGTGAAATGCACGGATTGCACCCTGCTGGTATATATTCCGATCCGTCGTATCAGGAATAAAAGGGTGAGGACCCTGCAGTATCGTTTTGCAACCAGACTTTCGCTGGCACCGGTATCATTTCTCGATGAGCTCTTTCGGTTATCTGCCGATCCTTCCATCATCTCGTTCGCCGGTGGCCTCCCCTCCACCCCACTGATCGATACCGAAGGTATTGCGCGGGCAGCAGGCTGGGTTCTTGAGGAGGATGGCTCTGCTGCCCTGCAGTATACGACAACTGACGGGTACCTTCCGCTGCGGGAGTATATTGCAGAACGCTACCGGACCCGGCTGGGAAGCCGGGCAACCGCCGATGAGATCCAGTTAGTGAACGGTTCCCAGCAGTGCCTTGATATCTTTGCAAAAATATTCCTGAACCCCGGCGATAATCTCGGCATGGAGAGGCCTGGCTATCTCGGGGCGATTGAAGCGTTCTCGCTCTACGAACCATTCATCTCAGCGGTACCTCTCAATAATGACGGCCTTGATCTCGCAGTATTTGAGAGGGTCATAAAAAAAGGTCCCAAGTTCTTCTATGGTATCCCGAATTCCCAGAACCCTTCGGGTGTGACGTACTCGCAGGAGAACCGGAAGGCTGTTGCAGAGATACTGGAATCCACCTGTACGGTCTTTTACGAAGACGATGCGTTCGGTGAGCTTTTTTTTGATGGAAAACCCCGGCTACCGGTAAAAAAATACCTGCCCGACCAGACGGTTATTTCCGGTTCTTTCTCGAAGATCATTGCACCCGGTATGCGAATCGGCTGGATGTATGCACCAAAGGATATCCTGAGACAATTCAATATCGCCAAGCAGGCGGCGGACCTGCATACCAACTTTTTCTGCCAGAAAATCCTGCACCGCTACCTGATGACAAATGATCTCGATACACACATCCACAACATTGTATCGGTTTACCGGAAAAACTGTCACCTGATGTGCGGGTTGCTGGACGACCTGCTGCCGGAGCTGGAACATACAACTCCTGAAGGGGGCATGTTTCTTGTTGCGAAACTGCCGGAAGGACTGTCCGCCCGGACGGTCTTTTCTGAGGGTATCAGGGCCAAAGTAGCCGTGCTCCCCGGGCTCCCGTTTTACACGGATGGCGGGGGGGATGAGATCATCCGTTTGAACTTCTCGGCCGCTTCAGAGGACCAGATACACGAGGGGCTGCACCGGCTCGCTCGGGTTATAAAAGACTGCCAGAGAGGATAGCAGTCCGTTCTGTCACGTAATCGTATCCATCAGCCTACGTTCCTGAGGTAATGATTGACGACCCGCAGGGTTCCGTTCATATCGGGGAGGTAGCAACAAGCCGGGACAAGATAAAGATCTTTGCCGCCCGCTCAGTCCCGACCGCATCCAGGGAGCCCTATACCACAAAATGTGGCTCATTCATGTCAGCCTATGCACCCATATCGATGCAACGATCCATGACTCGACCGGTACCACCTATGCCGTGCTTCCAGTCGACATGCCTGCCAGTAATTATCCCGCAGCTACCACCACTGGAGGTCTGATCCTCGTTGCTGGCATCCCCTCCTTGCTTATTGCTCTCGGTATACTCTTTGTCTGTGGTAGGACGGATTTGATGGAAACTGATACAACCGTCAGCACCGGGGTATTGAATCCCCGCAATCTCTATTTTCTTTTACTGCAAACCGGAATGCCGATGTCATCAGTGCGTTTATTCATACTCGCTGGCATGCTTGTTGCATTGCTCGTGCTCTCAGGCGGCTGTACCGACCAGGTGGACAAAACGGTAAAACCGGGATCCTTTACCGGTACCCTTACCGTAACTCCCTCGGGAACAGCTGCTGGTCAGGTACCGGCAACATCCACGGTGCCGGTATCCATGGAGTCGTGGAGGCGGGCCCGGCTCGAAACGAATATGGGCACTATCACCATCGCGCTCGATCCTGAAATGCCTGTCACCGCCGGTAACTTCGAGTCGCTTGTACAGAAAGGCTTCTACGATGGCGTGATCTTCCACCGTGTCATCGACGGTTTCATGATCCAGGGCGGTGACCCCGCCGGCACCGGCCGGGGTGGGCCGGGATACACTATTACCGATGAATATACCGACCACAACATGAACAGCCGGGGCGCAGTGGCTATGGCCAATACCGGGCATCCCAACAGCGGGGGATCGCAGTTTTTCATCAACCTTGTTGATAACAGCCCCCTTCAGGATTACCAGTTCAACAAGAACTACCCGGTCTTCGGCAATGTCGTTGAGGGGATGGATGTTGTGGACGCGATTGGGAGCGTACAGACAACCGGGTATCCCACCGATCGACCACTCCAGAATGTAACGATCATCCGCGCTATGATGATTTAAAAAAACCTTTTTTTAGACCTGAAGTCGGGTTTTTTCACAAAACAGATGAACCTGCACAACCCAGACTCTTAGAGCATACCATGACAGCACCAGAAGGAAAAACCGTACAGCTCGAGACGACCATGGGCACAATAAAAATTGCCCTTGCTCCCGACATGCCCATCACTGCGGGCAACTTCGAAACGCTTGTACAGAAAGGCTTTTACAACGGCGTGATCTTTCACCGGGTTATCAACGGGTTCATGATCCAAGGCGGCGATCCTGATGGTACTGGCTGCGGCGGGCCCGGCTACGCGATAAAAGATGAATTCCCGCCCGGCAACCGGAATGACCGAGGGACCATTTCTATGGCGAACGCCGGCCCCAACACCGGTGGCTCGCAGTTCTTCCTCAACCTCGTCAACAACAACTTTCTTGACGGCAAGCACCCGGCGTTCGGGAAAGTTATTGAAGGAATGGACGTTATTGACAAGATCGGCAAGACCAAAACCGGCCCCGGGGATCGTCCGGTCAAGAACATTGTGATAATCAAGGCCGAAATGGTCTGAAATTATTTTTTCTAATTATATCATAACCCGATTGTACCTGCTGCCCGCCGATTCTCGTTCAAAGTCTTTTTCTTTCCGGTAAAACGTACAGTATCTATGGATCCCCTCATCGCGTTCGTCATCACCCTCGCGCTTATCTCTGTCGTCAGCCTCTGGCACAGGATTTCTCCGTTCTTCACCCTGGTTGGCGGCGCTGTCCTGTTCGGGCTCCTTGCAGGCATGACACCCGACGAGACTATGCTGGGGATCATTGCAGGGGTCGGCAAGGTTTTTTCTGCATTCGGTATCATCATCCTCTCCGGTGCGGTCATTGCCAGAATCCTGCAGGAGCAGCACCAGATAGAAGAGATCGTAGCCGATATCAGGCGCTTCGTGAAAACCCCGCCCGTGATTGCCGGGTTCTCCGGCTATCTCCTGTCCGTACCGATCACCTGCTGCATCACCGCGTATATCATGCTGAACCCGATCCTCGAAACCCTTGAGAACGACAGGACGAAGCGGAACGTGCTCCTGTACCTTGCTGCGGTCGGAAGCATCATCTCGTATGCCCTTGTCTACCCAACACCGGTGGTCATACCGCTCTTCCATGCATTCTCGGGTGGAATGAGCCCGCTCCTGTTCGATGCCGTGTCCATCCCGATCTCGCTCCTGCTCCTGGGCGGCATCCTCCTGTACTTCCGGTTCGGAAGCCCTGATGCCACAAACGCCGGAGGGCAGACGACGGTCCTCCGAAACTCCGGCACGCCGGCGGCCCTGAACAGGGGAATTCACTGGCGGGCATGGACCCCGTTTATCGCAATCCTGGTCGCCATTCCGGTCGCGTTACTGCTGCACCTCTCCCATGCGAGTATGATCAACTTCATAATGCTCGTAGGCGCAGTCACGGCAGTTGCCCTTGCCCCCCAGGATGAACGGACCCGGGGATTGTCCCAGGGTGCAAAACATGCGGGCATGATTATCTTTGATATCTGCGGGGCCGGGGCGCTGGGTTTTGTGATTGTTCAGAGCGGATTTGCACAGGATGCACTCAGTCAGCTGATGCTTTTAATCCCCATCATTTTCGTGCCATTCATCCTTGCGGCACTCATCGAGACTGCGCAAGGCTCACGGGTGGTTACCGCGGTTATCACGGCTGAAGTCCTCGCAGGAACGGCAGTTGCCGGTGCGATTCACCCGTTGCCGCTCATCCTCCTTATCAGTGCCGGGGCATGTATCATATCCTATGTGACCGATCCCTTCTTCTGGCTTGTCCAGCGGACAACCGGGGATGATATCAGAACCGTGGTGAAGAATTACACCCTGCCCATCGCGCTCGCGGGTATCGGGATCTTTGTTGTTGCCGTTGCACTGGAATATCTGGTTTTCCGGTAAAAGGATAGGTAATCAAATTCCAGCTGAAATTCTAAATCCAGAAACTGAGTCGGGTCAGATTGATTGCGATGAATTTTTTTCAATCCGGGTTTGATGAATTTTTTGCTCTGTAGAAACGCACATGAACGGGAGTTCACACCCGAAGCATGAAAATTGCGTAAAATGAAATCATTTTTGTGGGCAGCCAAGACTGAGAGGATTTTAGGATCAAAATCCTGTTGTAGAAAGTAGTCCCTCCCGTACACCCAAATGCGTCCTGGAACGCGGATGGGAAATTGCCGTTGTACAGGAGTTAGCTGCCCACAGGATCAGTATGTCAACAGAGAGACGAAAAGTTTGTGGGATAGATGTTCAC
>DAPW01000029.1 GCA_002502245.1 Methanoregula sp. UBA154 | reverse complement strand
ATAATAGTCGTTGGAGCGGAACGGAAACAGGTCTGTCACCGTCTCCATCTTCTCCCTCTCTTTCGGGGCAAGCCCGACAAGGTTGTCAAGCTCGGAAATTGATGTAATGTACTTGGGATTCATTTAAGTCACCTCGCGTTTGGGGTTATGTCCTGCCCGTCAGCGGGCAGGGGTTGAGCGGTGCGGAAATTTCCTGATGCAATTAACAGAAATTGTTTGTAGTTGAATGCACCACTCAGTGAACTTCTCTTTCAGGCTCATGTTCTAAACCCTTTGTGGCAAACCTGGTTTGACGTGATTGAGTACGGGGTAATCACAATTCCGGATATCGGAATTTGAGAGGCTGCAGGGTATGGAGTGGTTTCCCGACGCACCATTTGTTTCGAAGAATCAATCCTCTTTTTTCTTAAGAGCATCGAGTGCCCATTCCGCATCCTTACTGCCTGCCCGCTCCAATGCTCCAAGAATTGCTAACAATTCCTGGTGAATTGCTTTATTCCGTGACGTTCGTGCCATTGAATACAGCTCGCGCACTCGCGGTTCTTTCCATTCCCTCGTCTGTTCACTCACGATTACTTCACTTCCGAAACAAAATCATGATACGTGAATGGCTAACCCTGCAAGAGAAATTGCGTTTTCATGAATTTTTGGCAAACAGTAATAAGCAAGGAGTAGTAATAAACATTATTACAAAAGATGCTCTTGTAGTTCTCTCAAAACAGACATTGCAAAAAAAACGAAAGAGTACATCGGAGAAATGCACCTATGACCTATAAAAGGGAACTGACCTCCCCTATTTCTGTTCGTCTCCCACGAGAGACGAAAGCCAGACTGGAACAGATAGCTGAAGAAAAACACATGGAACTCTCCCCCTTTGTGGTGGCTATTGTTGAGGACTGGCTGAAAATGAGGAAAGATATTGGTGAGAGCGCCATGAACTGGCATACGTATATCAATAATTCTGAGTATAAGCAGGCAATGCAGGAGCTCATCAGGGATACATTCCTGGACTCGGTCATCAATACCCCGAATTACCGGGATAATATCAAGGATGTAGTCAAAAGAGTTCTCTCGGAAGCATCTGAGGAAGAGGACCTGTCTCAATCCCGCAAAAAAAGGTAACGGGATAAACGACATTATTATGCTCTCTCTTTTAAACCCTGCTCTGGGGGAGCCCGGATTTCGCCTCCGTTATCAAGGAGTGGTGTAACATTCTTCTTCCCCCGGTCATGTTTTTTCTCGGCATCATCCTTCTCGTGAAAGGGGCGGATTTCATGGTCCATGGTGCCGAAAGCCTTGCGGTCAGGATCGGGGTCTCACGGACCACGATCGGGCTCACGGTCCTGGCATTCGGCACCTCGCTGCCCGAACTGGTGGTCTCGACCGAGGCATTCTGGCTGGGGGATTACGCTCACGCAACCTGTTCAAGAATATGCCCGATCAGCCGTTTCTCTGCCTTGTGGATATGTTCGAGCAGCGTGGTCTTGTGCATGCCCATCTTCTCCGCCAGTTCGCCGGCGTTTATCTTCCGGGGGTGATCGAAAAATCCCCTGCGGTACGATTCCAGCAGGATCTCTTTCTGTTTTGGGGTAAGGAGATCAAAAATCCCGCTTGCATCGGGGTTGTATTCGCAGACCGAAAGGATCTCGAGCCCCCACCCTTTCTCCGCGGCATCCTGAACAAACGTGCTGAAGTCCTCCGCATCGCCGACCATGCTGAATGACAGGCGATCGTTCTCAAAGACGATCGGGGGCTCGAACTTTGATCCATAGGTGAGAAGAAACCGGGTAATATCATTGGAAAATGTTCCCTTGACAAGACAGGTATATTCACGGCCCCTGTTCTGGAGCACGATCAGATTCGAGACATAATTGCACTGGATCTGATCGACCGGGACCCCTTCCCGGATGGTAAACCTGCACACTTCGCTGTGCTGGTCGCCTGCCAGGTTGAAGAGCGAGATCACCTCGAATCGTTCGATGACAGATCCATAGGATTTGCAGTAATCGAAGATGTCCGAAGAAAGCCTGACCGTCATCTTCTTCATGAGCCGATCTGGTATGCGGGACATGATATAATATATGGCCATACATGTAGGGCTCAATTCATAACATCCCGGCCAGCCTTTTTCATAATCAGGTTCATGAGGTGTAAACCATGAAAACGGAGCATTGTACTGAAATGACAGATGCCAGAAGTATTGAACGACAGAGCGGGCTTGCGGAACCCGTGGAGGACCGGCAGAACGGATTCATTGTTCCGGCCGGTATCCTGATCGGCCTTGGTGCGGGACTGCTCGTGGACCAGGCGGTCGCGGGCTTCCTTGTCGGGCTCGGGTCCGGCCTGTTCGGTTCGGAACTGTTACCCCTTGCCAGGAAATCCCGGGAGGGTGAGTACCCGCTGGCGGGAGGCGCGAACGTGACCCTGCTCCTCATCGGGGCGGTCCTTGTCCTTGCCGGGATCAGCATTGTCTGGGCGCCGGCCGCAGTCTGGATATATGCCATCCCGGGACTGATGATCCTTGCCGGCATCGGGGTACTGGTCCGGGGATTCCTGAAGACCTCCTGAAGTGCGGGATACATCCGGGGGGACTACCATGATTGAGGCTGTGCTGGTAACGATCCTTCCCGCCGGGTTCCTGGTGGTGTTATTCGGCGGCGGGGCGTTCTTCAAAAAAAGAAAGATCGAACAGGACGGGCAGGCGCCGATTAACCGGACGCTGTTTTACCTGAGCAAGTATTCCATCCTTCTGCTCTGGGGGGCAATGGTTATGCAGAGCTGGGGCATCAGGATATACATGGTCGGTGTGCCCCGCCCCCTCCAGCTCATCGCACTGCTGTTCTGGGTATGCGGGTTCGCGTTCATGTATCTCGGGCGGTTCACGATGGGGGATTCCTTCCGCCTCGGGACACCCAGGGAAGACACCCGCCTCAGAACGGATGGGTTATTCCGTACGAGCAGGAACCCGATGTACGTTGGGGTGTACCTGACCATTGCTGCATCCACCCTGTACACCGCAAACCCGCTCGTCATCCTGCTGGGGTTATTTGTCATCGCGGTCCACCACCGGATTGTTCTTGCAGAAGAGAACCACCTGCGGAAGGTGTTTGGCCGGGAGTATCTGGAGTATTGCAGCCGCGTGAGGCAGTACATCTGATCTGAACGCTGCCGGGTTTCCCAAGGGGACGGAAAAAAAATTGCCTGTCGTGAGAATGAGGAGATCCCGTGATGACGCTCCCGGGGCTTCGCCCCGCCGCTTTTGAAGCCCCAGTTGCGATAATTCTGTATTACCTAAACCGTGATTTTGTGCAATACCGAGGAATCGCATGCGCCATGAGCCCCCCATGGGGGCAGGGCTGGCGCAAGGGGGGACTACTGTTAGAGCCAGAAGTGAGGGGCTAAGTTGATACTTTACCCATGCACAATCAAAAGACGCTTCCCATCAGGAAACATCTCCATGCATTCCCGCAGTTTCCTCATCTGGTGACGCCGATTCGAGCCGGGAAAAGGGCCTTGGGGTATCATGCTCCGGGGATTTTTTCCACGTGAACAATCCGTAACTGTCAGACATTAAGGAACGGAATTCTTTTTCCCGCAGCCCGGCCCTGGTCCCCTCACCGGCGCAGGGGTGCCCTGTTCATGTCCGGAAAATCATCCGGTGCTCCACGGAGTGTGATCGCAGATAAAAAATCACAAGACCGGCATGTCCGCATGACCGTCCCGTTAATCCCTTGCTTTGTTGATCTCCTTTGCCAGTTTCGTGATCCCTTTCCACCGCTTTCGTTCGGATCGCACAAGCCCGATTGAAGCCTTCTCCTGCTCGAACGCGAGTTCCCGCATGAGGCGGTGATAATTCTCCAGACGGGACGAAGAGAGCGTCCCGCTCTTCACTGCCTCCAGCACTACACAGCCGGGCTCCTGCTCGTGCCGGCAGTCCGAGAACCGGCATCCGGCTGCATGTTCGAGTATGTCAGGGAATGTTTCGGCAATGCCGGCCGATGCCGTCCCGATGCCCACCTCCCGGAGCCCGGGATTATCGATCATGAGTGCCCCGCCCGCGAGGACGAAGAGCTGCCGGACGGTGGTGGTATGCCGGCCTTTCCCGTCATAGTTGCGGATGTGCGAGGTCTCCTGGCAGGGCTGGTCCAGCAGACGGTTGATCAGCGTGGACTTGCCGACACCGGAGGACCCGATGAGCGCGATCGTTGTGCCGCAGGAGAGGAACGGTGAGAGGCGGGCGATCCCTTCGCCCGTGACCGCACTGACAGGGATCACCGGAATGCCGGATGCGACCGGGACAATTTCCTTTGAAAGGAGTGCAGGATCGTCCGCAAGATCGGATTTGTTGATCACGATCACTGGTGTTGCGCCGGACGCATGGGCGATCGCCAGGTAGCGTTCGATCCGCCGGGCGTTCAGATCATGGCCGGCGGCCGTGACAATAAACACGATATCGATGTTGGCCGCAATGACCTGGTCTGTGCCCTCTCTTCCGGAAGTACCCCGCGTGAATACCGATTTCTGTGGCAGGATAGCCACAATCGTATCGGAGCCGGCCTCCGGCTGGTGGAGCACTACGACAAAATCGCCCACCGCGGGAAAGCGGCCGATTTTTTTCAATGCCCCGGAGATCCCGGCCGTAACGGATTTTCCCTCAAGAAAGACATCCCACACGGTCTTCTGCCGGCAGGAAACGCGGCCGGGCACGTAGGGTCCGGCATATTTTGAGAAGGTTTTTGCATGTTCTTCTGTCCAGCCAAGCTGTTTCAGGGTATAGGAATGCGGCTCTGCGCATCCGGAATCGGATCTGTTCATAAAAAAACCAGAACGAATGTTAAAAACAGGTTGCATGCAAAGGGTCAAGGTTTTTGTGGTCGTGTCTGCCAGACACCCTGGTGTGCCCGTGACGCAAAATCAAAGTGATTCTCTACAACACCTCAGGATTGATCTCTCCGTTGTCAGTTCTTGTTCTTATTGAGGAATTCCCATGAAAATCGTTTCATTCCGGAATTGATGATGGGGGTTGATACTCCCATCCCCCCGGTTATGATTGTTGCCGCCGCCCCTGACGGGGCGCCCCCGCGGCGGATCAATGACTGATAGTTAAAAAAAACACCGAAATGCCCCGCCGTGCCCCGGAGAGGCCCTGAAGCGGGGAACCATCGTAATCTCCACATTCTTTTGCCGATTTTCATGGTCCGGGTGTGAACGACCGTTCATATGCGTTTCTCTTGAAAATCGCTTCTTTCAGGAATTGATTATGGGATTGATCCCCACATTCCCTGTTGTGATGAACGCCCGCCGCCCCGGAGGGCGCCCCGCGGCGGGTTCCGGACGGTTAAAGAAAGATGGGAGATTGAACCTTCCTGCCCCGCCGTGCCATACCGAGGCCCTNNCGTGAGAACCTCAGTGCTCCATGTGAATTTTCAGGAGCGCCTGCCCGCCGGAAGCGGAAGAGCTTGCCCGGTCCGCATGGGCGCGGATGAGAAATCCCCCGAGCAGGAGCATCGCAGAGGGGTCGTTCAGGATCTCTTCATCGCCCGGGCGCTTTTCGGGAAGCGGGACGGGGGTGCCGGTATACGAGACTTCGGCGTCAAGGTTGTACTCGTCAAACGAGACCGAAACCGTAACCGGGCCGGATGTTGATGCCTGACCAGCCACCAGCTCGCAGGCCTCGGTCAGGGCCATGGCCATCCGGTGGATAACCTCCCCCCGCGCAGCCCAGGCCTCGCCCTGCCGATCCATCAGGGTGAAAATCTGGTCCGAGATACTGGATTTTGGATCGATGGTCACCGTAATACGCTGCCTGACGCCGATCCGCATCACGAGGTTCAGGACAATGGCAATAACCGTTGTCAGGGAGAGGGCGGAATCGAAGAGCGGGCGGAAGAGCGGGTGGACACCGGCGTAGGCCCCGGGAAGGAGGTAGACGCTGATCCCGAATATGAACGAGATCCCGATCACAAAGATCTTCCGCGAGTCCAGCATGCGGGTGGTGATGGTCTGGAAACCCCCGACAATGATGAATCCGGCAACATACACGAGCGTCCCGCCAATGACCGGGCCCGGCATGATGAGAAAGATTGTGGCAAGGACCGGGAGAAACGCGAGCACGATCAGGATCCCGCCGGTGATAAAACCGATGGAGCGGCTCGTGGAGCGGGTGGCGATAGAGAGGCCGATGTTCGACGAAGACCCGGTCTGCCCCATCCCCCCGGCCACGCCACCGAGACACGACGCGATCCCGTCGGCAAAGAGCCCTGACCGGATGTTCTCCATGTCCGGCCGTTTCCATTCCGTATCATTGATCCGCTGGCAGATCGAGAACTCGCCAACGCTCTTCACAAACGTGACAAGCGCTGCAATCCCGAACGGGATCATGAGCACCGGCTGGAAGGAGAGGCCGAAGTAGCGGGGGTCGGGAAGGGCCACCAGTGGTGAGCGGGCGATCTGCCCCAGCGGGTCGGCACCCGCAAGCCCGGTCGCGATACAGAGCGCGTAGCCGGCCGCCATACCGACAATAACCGGAAAGAGCCTGAGCTGCCCCCGGCCCCAGACCGTCACCCCGACCGTAAGCGCAAGGGTGATGATCGAGATAGCGGTTACCATCAGGTCAGGGGAGGTGGCTGACCCGGTCATACCAAAGAAGTTCGGCAGGGCATAGGGCACAACGGCAACGCCGAGCATCATGATCACGAGGCCCGTCACCTCGACCGGGAAGAGCACGCGGAGCCGCCGGACCACCCGCGAGAGTAAAACCTGCAATACCCCGGAAAAGGCGGTCATGCCGCAGAGAAGCGAAAGGCCCCCGGACTGGAGGGCGAGGATTGATGCGGAGACGTAATTGGGCCCGGCCACCCGGGGAATGAGAAAACCCGATCCAAACCCGGGGTATTTTACTGCCTGGAAGATCGTTGCGATACCGTTGGCGAGCATCGACATCGATACAAAGAACGCGGCAGCACCGGCCTCAATGCCCGCGGCCCGGGCGACAAGGATCGGGAAGACGAATGCGGTCGCGACAATGCCCGTGTGCTGCAGGCCGAGCAGGAAGATCTGGGGAAACGGGGGCCTGTCGTCGGCAGCATACTCGAGATCCGGCGGTCGCATGGCACACGAGAAGAGGTTGTTTTACTATTAAAGCGGTTCGAAAGACACGGGCGTAACAATCCGGGGATGGCCGGAAGGATGGATGGTCCCGGCAACCGGATGGGAAAAATACGGGCTGCCCCGGTGCGGGGATGACCCGGGCACAACCCCGTACCGGCTTTCAGAACAAGGGCCGGAGCACCTTCTTTGCCCCTTCCCCGAGATACCCGTACATCGAACCGGCCACGACCGGCAGCCATGCAAGGATCTCTTCGCGGGTCTTTCCGGATGCAGCGCAGTACTTTGCGAGGTACTGCTCCGCGTCATCCCCGCCCGTCATGAGGAGGTCCATGTAGGTCCGGCTGGCATCGGCCGCGGGGTCGCCGACCGCGACCTCGGCCCAGTCGATGATCCGCCAGGTCCCGTTCTCGGAGAGGATGTTCCCGTGGTGGAAGTCCCCGTGGCAGATGGAGAGGCCGTCCGGCAGGCCGGCGAGCTGCTTTGCGAGCCGCTCTTTCTCTTCCGGTACAAGAGACGGGCTTGCGACAATGGTCCCGAGGATAACGAGCTTGATCGGGCGGAACTCCGTTGACTGCACCTTGTGCATTGCCACCTGGAGCCCGACGACCTTGTCCATGCACTCCCCGGCCGTTTCCGGGGACTTCTGCATCATATCCAGGAGGGTCTCGCCCCGGACCTGGTCCATGAAGAGGGTTGTCCTGCCCCGGAACGTCTCGACGCCGTACACCTTTGGGGCGGGGATGCCCATGTCCCCGACAACGGCAAGGGTGAAGGCCTCCTGGAAAACCTGCTTTCGTGGCTGCCCTTCCCGGTACACCTTTGCGACAATCCCGTCCCGTGCATAGATGACCGCGGACTGCCCGGCGCCGATCCGTTCGCCATAGCGTTTCACGAATTCCTCGTCGTTCTCCGGCTGTGCATCTGGTGTGTGCCTCAAACTTGTATCTGCCATGCTGGTCTCCTGCTCCCGGGAACAACGACTCCCGGGGCGCCGGTACAATTCCGCTCTATATCGTCTCCCGGTCGGAAAATTGTTCGGTTCTGTTTGCCGGGAAACGAAAAAAAGAACAGGGTTCCGGCCCGGGTGCATTCCGTAAGGTTACTGGATAATTTCAGCCACTGGACCCGGGAGGGATGTAAGAGAGAAAAAACAATGAGAAAAATGCCTGCCAATAATGGAAGGCGAAAACGTGCACCTGCCAATGATCGGAAAACACCGGCGCTCCCGGGCTTCGCCCCGTTGCCGGGGTGCCCCGGTTGCGATAGTCCGGTATTACCAGATTGTAAAAAAAACTGCTGTGCAGAAACGGGCATGAACGTTGTCAGTTCACACCCGAACCATGAAAATCGGAAAAGACGTTATAATTTTCACGAGGGCTCCCCACCTCAGGGCCCCTCGCGGGGCACGGCGGGGCAGTTCAGTTTTTTTTTCAGAAATATCCGTTATCGATCCGCCGCGGGGGCGCCCTGCCGGGGGCGGCGGCACGCATCATAACCGGGGGCAGGGGGGTCTCAACCCCCATCATCCTGTCCGAAGGAATTCGATTTTCAGAGAAAATCACTTCGATACCTGAAACTCCCGGATCTTCGCCCGGTACGCCGCATCGTCAGGGAGCACGGCGGGCAGCCCTGTTGATTGTTCAATCATCCCGGCTCCCGCACAGCGTAACCCTTTTTTTAGTTTTCCGGTCAACATACCCGAATGCAATTCTTGGAGGAAACCCGTGACAGGACAGACTGACCACACCGTTGCACCAGACAAAGAATTCAACTTCACGCTCGAGGCTGTCATCCTGCTCGTCCTCTCGGTTTTCATGCTCCTCTTCGGGGTGCTCCTCTTCCCCATCCACACCGGTGACCTCCCGTACGCGCCGGACAGCACGTACGGCCTCTTCCTCGTCATTGTCGCCCTGCAGGTCATCACCATGGGAAAGACACCGTTCGGCGATGTCCGCAGGTCCTGGCTTGTCATCATCACCGGGATCGCTGCCGCGGTCATTGGCATGGCGGCCTGCTTTGTCCCGGGCGCCCTCTCGGGTCTTGTCCGGACCCTTGTCGGCGTCATCCTTACGGCCGGGGGAGCCGTGCTCCTGTCCCGGCTGGTTTTTTCCCGGGATAAAGCCGCGGCATGGCTGAAAATTCCCGGCCTCCTCCGGCACCTCACGCTTGCCTGCGCCCTCGTGTACCTCATGGCGTTCCTCCTCGGCCTGGTCACGCTCCTCCCGGCCCTCACGAGCGATACGCTGACCGCAGTCCTCCTCATCATCGACGGCGCAAGCCTCTTCTACCTGGCATGGTGCATCCAGGCGCTCGCGATGGGCGAGCGGAAAAAAGCGGCTCCGGTGCCGGCGCCAAAGGTGCAGCCGGCAGGAAAACGACCGCCCTTCCTCGTGCGGGACGCACCCCTCCCGCTCACGACCACGCTCCTCATCTTCCTCGGCGTCCTCCTCGCGTTCCTTGCGATCCTGCTCGTACCGGTCAACCTGGGCACGCTTCCCTTCTCCCCGGACGGCCAGCTCGGCCTCCTGCTCGTCATCATGGCGATCCAGGTGCTCGCGATGGGCGAGACGCCGGTCGGGCAGTTCCGGCGTTCGCGGGCGCTCGTCATCATCGGCATCGCCTTCGTTGCGCTGGGGGTCTTCTCCTGCATTGTCCCGGGGATCCTGACCGACAGGCTCCGGGTCATGCTCGGTCTCCTGAACCTTGCCGGAGGGATCATCCCGCTTGCCCTGCGGCTTTCCCCGGTTATCCGGCAGATGAGAAACCCGCCGGCCGTGCCGGTCCCGATCCCGCCGCACCTGAAAAACCTGCTCGTCACCCAGACCGTGCTCAACATCGTGGGGATCCTCTTTGGCAGCTCCATGCTGCTTCCGGGGCTCATCCCGGGCATGGTAACAGCGGCAATCCTCTTCTGCAACGGGCTGCTCCTCTTTGTCCTTGCCTATATCCTCTCCACCCTGCCCGCGGCAGAGTAGGAGGATCTCCTTCATCCTGATTCTTTCGGTATTTTTTCCGTTGCGGGAGTATCCTGTCATAAAATTAAAAAATCTTGCAGGATATCGGAAAAAATGCAAATCGAAGCGCATAAATAGGGTTATTTGTTAATTGAACGGGGCACAGCACTTTTGATTGGTGATGAAACAGATGCGAATCAGCGACAGAGAGGACCGGTTTACCCGCCGCATGCCGGCCCATTTCCGTAAATGGGTTCCCGCGGGGGGCATCTGTCCCTACGATGACTGCACGACCCTTGAGATCAGTTACCTGACCGATGGAAAGAAGCTCCGGGACTATGTTCCGGAAGAGTTCTCGATCACCCGGCCGCTCGTCATGATCATGTACGAGAAATGCAGCGGTGTACAGTGGATGGGCGGATCGGAATATTCCCTGGCAACTGCCTCGGTCCCGGTTACCTACCGGGAGACAACAGAGCCCATCAGCGGTGTCTACCACCTGGTGCTCTGGGAGGATAAGACCGAACCAATCCTTGGGGGGCGCGAGGAGGCGGGAATGCCGAAGATCTTCGCCGACATCCCGGAATACCGCCGGAGGGGAACGGAGCTCTCCTGGAACCTCAGCCATGGAGGGCGCACCTTCCTTGAGATGGACTGTACCATCGGCCGGGCCTGTTCACCCGCAGAACTTGCGGGACTGAACGCGGACAACGGCAGGGTTGTCCAGTTCGGCTGGCGCTACATCCCGAAGGTCGGCCCGTACCCGGGACCTGCCCTTTCCGAGGCAACCTACTACCCGGTGGACAACGCCTTCACCTCAGCCTCCGTCTGCAGCGGCACCATAAAATGGATCGTCCCAAAGCCGCTGGATCACCCGACGCAGTACGACATCATTGCCGCGCTCGCGGACCTCCCGGTCAGGGAATACCTCACGGGTTCATTCCGGAAGGGATCAACCGCCATGCGCATGGACCTTGCGCGTGCGCTCCCCTGAAGGAACGATTCTTGCCGGTGTCCGGAGGCAAAGTCGCCATCGCGACCGGGGACCTCCGGTAAAGGGGGAGCTGCTCCGGCGCGGGCCGCCGGCCCGTGTGATCGGCAGCCGGAAGGAATTGAGAACGTGAAAGGGCCCCGTGGGCCCTTCCCAGCACAGAAACGAGATGACACCAATGACAAACGTATTTGAAGGAACAGTTGCGGTCGTGACCGGGGGAACCTCCGGTATCGGTTACGCAGTATCGGAAGAACTGTTGAAACGCGGCGCAACGGTCTGGGTGATCGGCAGCCGGCAGGAGAGCGTTGAAAAGGCACAGAGATCCCTTGCGGCATACCGGCATGCGCGGTATGCGGCCGTGGACGTGACTGTTGCTGACGAGGTGAAGCGGATGATCGACACCTGCGTTGCCGGATCCGGCCGGATCGACTATCTCTTCAACAATGCCGGGATCGGCATGACGCACCCGAGCAGGCACCTCACGCTCGAAATGTGGAAGAAGGCGATCGACTTAAACCTCTGGGGAGTTGTCCACGGCACCCATTTCGCCCTGCCGGTCATGCTGAAACAGGGCAGCGGGCATATCGTGAACACATCATCCGTTGCAGGGATCATCGCACCACCGGCGCAGACGGTGTATTGCGCTACCAAGTACGCGGTCACCGGCATGACGGAGGCACTGCGGTACGAGTTTGCCGAAAGCGGCATCGCCTTCACTGCAGTCTGCCCGGCCAATGTCGCGACCGCCATTTTTGCCGGTACCGAGATCCCGAAAGAGGCGATCCCTGCTGACGAGGCGGCACGGATCATCCTTGCGGGTGTTGAGAAGAATGAGGCAGTCATCATCTTTCCGGAGTTTGCGAAAACCATGTACGAGCGCCTCTCAAAAGACCCGGCGCTCAAGGACCGGTTCATGCTCGAGCTTGCCCGGCGCCGCAATGCCGGCTGGGAAAGCGGGGTGCCGTACCTCGGCATGCCGGATGATATCCTGTAATCTCCTTTTCTGACCCGGGGTTCCTGCCCGACGGTTCCCCGGTAATTCCTGCCAGGATTACGGGGGGACGGTCCGGCCGTACCAGTATTCATCGGGGTATTCAGTCAACTGGGAATGCCCCGGTATTCCTGTCACCTGTCCGGGATACTGCGCCGGTCCGCGAAGTGAGGATGAATACGCCTCACACGTGGTGAAAAGGGAATTTTTTTTAAAAAAAAGGCGTCTTCCAGCCCGGCCCCCCGGGCAGGGATTGCACGGATCAGGCGGTTTTCCGTGCCTTGACGGGAATACCCCGGCGGGGCCGCCATTCGAGGGTGGTCCCGCCGTTTTCCTCTCCGGAAAACACAATCCGGGACTCCGGGATCTCCGGGAAGAAAAATTCCCCGGGAGTCATTGGCTGGAGCATGAACTGTTCTCCGGCCGGATTCCGGAGGGTCAGCTGCCCCGCCTCGAAGACAAGGGTCAGCAGGGTGCCTTCCCGGGTACGGTACGTTCCCGCAAGGCGGCCGAGTTCCGGCGCGGGCAGGGGGAACGGAGCCGGCGGCTGATATGGTTTACCCAGGGCCGCGCCGGCCAGCTCCACCGCCAGGTGTTCCACGCGGTTGAGTTTCCCGTCGTCATTCGACAGGATGACGACCAGGAGATCGTCATCGGGCAGGGCGAGGAGGTAATTGGAAAAACCAGGACGGGATCCATAATGCTCTGCCCCGGGCTGCCCGAGGCATGTGCCCAGCCACCAGCCATAGCCGTAGCGGGCGGAGCGGCCATCCCGCAGCCTGTACGGCGTCCACATGCTGCGGAAGGACTGGGCGGAGATCAGGGTACCGGCGCGGAGGGCGGCAAACCAGCGGGCGAGATCGTCCACGGTTGAGGTGAGCCCGCCGACCGCATGGAAATGGGTGAGGCTGAAATATTCAGCATTCGCGTAGCCCCCCGGCACCCGGGAGTACCCGCTGACCAGGTGCGGGACGATGCGGCCGGGATCCGGGTCATAGAACGTGGATGACATCCCCAGCGGTGCAAAAATATGCCGGGAAACAAATTCCCCATAGCTCATCCCGGAGACCGCTTCGATGATGGCTCCCAGCACGAGGTAGCCCGAATTACTGTACAACCATTCTGTTCCCGGGGGAAAGGCGTGCGGCAGTGCCTTGAAGAGATCCATCAGCTGGCCGGTGCTCACATCCTGGCGATGGATCGCCCACCACGCCGGGAGTTCCGTGTACTCGGGAATCCCTGAGGTGTGCGTCATCAGGTGTTCGACCGTGACGGGCGTTTCACCACGGGGATACCCCGGCAGCAGGCGATCGATCGTATCGTTCAGCGCCAGCTGCCCGGATTCGACCAGCTGCAGCACCGCAGTGCAGGTGATCGGCTTGGTCAGGGATGCCGGAAGGGCATACCGGGCTGCATCGGGATCTGGTGCTCGAGGTTTGCCCGGCCGACCGCCGTGCGGCAGAGGATCTCTCCGTCTTTGACCAGCAGAACGGCTGCGCCCGGGGCGGTGTTGTCCGGGTACGCGTTGATAACCTGCTGCTCCACCGTTGCTCTGATGTCGTCTGACCGTGACATTATTTACCACCGTTCCTTTCCTGCCATGACCTCCATTTGGTTATGGAGCTATACAGATTTTCTCATGGCAAAAATCCGGTATGAAACCCTGCTCTCAGGCAAATTCTGCAGGATGAGAATAGGATCCCGGCGAGGAACCGTTCGTCAGAGAGGATGTACCATCGCAGGAAAGCCATGCCGGCATTTTCCGGGCAGGCAATGCCCGGATGATTGTCACCAGAAGAAAATTTATGAACAACCTGGGAGCATCATGGATAACGGAAAGAACCGTCCGGCAGGGAGAAAGACCATGAAACACAGAACAGCAGGAATATTCGCTGTACTGCTCATTGCCGCGGCGCTGATCGCCGCATGCACGCAGGCCCCGGCGCCCGCTACGGGAAATGCCGTCATCACGTACAGGCTCTATGGCGGGTTCGTGATGCCGGAGTATGCGATCCAGGAACTGGTGGTGACAAAAGACACGGCAAGCTTCACCATCAAGTCATTTGACGGAAACATCACCGCACGGTCTGTAAAGAACCTGACACCGGAGCAGTACAACGGGATCGTCCGGGTATTTACCGACAATAACTTCGCTTCCTTCGGCGAACGGTATGACGAGGGGCAGAATTACGTCACCGACGTCGGGTTTGCGGATATCACGTTTGCGGAGAACGGGAAGTCAAAGACCGTGACCACGTACAATGTCAATGACTACATGCCGGCCGGGCTCATAGAGATCCGGAAGAAACTCCAGGAAACGGTTGAGTTTACCCGGACGCTGGACGAGAACCAGCGCAAAACACTCGCCGAATCATGGATACGGGGAGCGCCAACGTACGCGTACGACGGTTCCGGCCTCGTGTTTGCCAGTGATGTTCCTGCCGGGTCGGATCCGGTTTCGCACAACCTCACCTGGACCTTCACCAGCAGCCACGCCGGGTATGGCAACCGGACCGGGGCGGTGACTGCCCAGGTCATCACGGAGCATTCGATTACCCTGATGCTGACATATGACGGTATCGTCCAGTCTGCGGTGATTGACGGGAAATGGGACGAGGTGGGCCAGTACCTGATCGGTTCCGAGGTATCCCTCTGGTACCAGCCGATGCAGTGCGAGAAGACGCCATGGCAGGTCTGGGAAGAGAACTCCGGGCGGGTGTACATACGGGCGCCGACCGATGAAAAGATCATCACGCATTACTACCAGGCGGTATACGGCATCGAGGTCCGGAATGTGCAGAAGATCGAGCTGGATATCATTACCTGCCAGGTGTGCAGCGTCTGCCCGGAAACCTACCGCTTCGCGCTCACCGTGGATGCAGAGCGGATGTACATTCTGCTCGATGAGGGCTGGATGCGGGAGTAGTCAGCCGGGTGCTGAGGGAGGGGGTCATGTCCCCGGTTCCCGGGCGTCGACGAAAGACAGGTGCCTCCGGGGTACTGTTCCCCGGCAGTGCCTTATCCGGCAATCTCCGGCGGAAATGGTGCCCCGTTCCTCCACGGCCCCAGCCGACGTGTAAACAACCACTGAAACATAAGCCCGGATATGAAACCATTGGGAAAAAAGGAGGGTTGTGCTTCAGGCTTTCTCATAATCGATGACGCTTGCGACAGGATTCCTGAAAAGATAGCCGGAGGGAAGACGGTACAGGGCGTCCGATGCCGGGATGAACCCGCCTTTGGCAGTGCCGGGATAGCCCGTCGGGGTAGCGCCATCCATGTATACACCGGAGAAAAGGTCCCTGTCCGCATAATTCGACCAGGGAATTTTCACAAACGCATAATAGATGTTTTCCAGGACGAGACGGCCTGATTCCGAAGACACATGGGTGTGGTGGGATATTGCCCGGTTGTATTTATCCACCGCACTCTTGTCACCGGGATACGCGCTCAGCACACTCCCGTTCAGGTCGAACGTGAAGAGGACCGGGAAATGCGTAAAGGTCCGCAGGCTCACACCGTCCTCCCGGTGCTTGACCGCTGCCCCGGGGAGCGCAGCGATATTGATACTCCGCGAGAGAGTCTTCTCGTCAAGGAGCTTGTCGTAGCAGGCGTTCTCATCCACCCCGTGGAAGAAGAGATCGCCGGAGAGACAGGCAGAGTCGAACACACCGGTAGTCCGGAAATTCTCCCAGTCCAGGTTGACATTTGTCCTGTCCCGGGAATAGACGGGATTCCCGGACGAGGTATTGAGGATTGAACGGTAATTCGTCTTCACATCGCGGTATTCATTATACTTCCCTTTGTACCCGGCTGCGATATAGCCGGTCAGCGTTGAGGGGATGCTCATATTCATCATCTCATCGCGCATCTCCTCAAGGGTCCGGAGGGAGACAAAACTCCACGTAAAATCCTTAATCCCCATAGGGCTTTTATAGAACTCGCTCTCCCACGAGGGGTGCCTCCAGGGCTGGTAGTCCGGAGGGTACTTCTCCTGCCTGCTGTCGTACGGGTAGGGGCGCATCGTTCCTGTCGCTCCCCACAGCAGGATGATATCCGCTTCCAGCGGGTAGTCCGTGGCCTGCCAGCTGATCCCCTTCTCCCTGAGCATGCGGTCCGTCCCGGACGTGAAAGTGACCGTGTCCTTCACGTACCCCGGGAGGGACGCCCGGACGTCCGTGTCGCCGATCGCCTCTACAGCCCCGTAATCGATACCGGCAGCAAGAGCAACCCGGTAGTATGCCGGGGAAATATCCGTGTCTTTCAGGAGATCGAGAAGGACACTGAGCTGGGTGTTGTATGCGGGTACAGGAAAACTGAAACGGTTCTTATCCGGGACGCCATACTCATCGATAAGGTAAAGACCCTTTTTCAGCTCATAATCTCCGGCTGAAGCACTGATGATCGCCTTCAATCGCTCTTTTGCCGCAGGATCGGCAGGGCCTTTCACCGACTCGATCATCTGCAGGTCATCGCTCAGGAAGCCGAACTCCCCGGAAGGGAACGAGGCACCTGCGGCCCAGCCTGCCTCGCTTTCACCGACCCCGTCCATCACCCACTTTGTCACCAGTATGCGGAGAGGGTCGTCCGTTCCGGAGACCACGTCCACAAACCGGGTCTCCGCATCGGAAATATTCCTGTTCTCTGCAAAGAGGCCGGTGCTGACTGCCCATCTCGCAGCGCCGGGGTCTGTTCTATTAAGACGGTCAATCAGCTGCCTGTAATGGGCAACTGTTGCCGGGTTTAGGTACCCGTTTGTGACTTCTGGCAGTTTTGCAAGTTCAACGCTGTAATCATACGTACCGGCCGACTGGACCGGGCCGGTGGGAGTACCCTTTGAGTCACTCCCGTTCGCTATGCCGGTTGAAACCGTTGAACCAACAGCAGGATCCTTTATCTGATTGTAACCGGTATCCCTGGTCGACGTACAGCCTCCCAAAAGAACCAGTACGATAATGATGAGAAAAACAAGAGGGGAAAGGTTCGTGTTCTTTCCTGAATATAGTCTGAAACTCCCGGACATCCAGCTCTCCTTAAGATTGTTAATTACCGGTTAAGGCCGGATGTATTATACATTCCTTATTGAATTGGTGGCTGTTTTCGTGTTAGAAATCCTGCTGGTGCATGACCCGGTTGAAAATTTTATCCGGATCGATCGCATCAGAATTTCTGTTCAGTTGGATCGTGATCTTTTATTTTTAACCAGATCCCGTTTGAAAATTTTCAGGCAGACTTTCAATGGTATAATCCTGCGAGCCCGGGCCCTCCCTCCTACCGTAGGTGGTGTGCCCCCCGTCACGATCCCTCCCGACGTGAAACCCGCAATAGGTGACATAAGCCGATCCCCAAAACCGCCCTTCCATCATTTCGGCGCGCAGGCATGGCCTGAGGAATTACCTTTATCGTCTTCTCCCCCCCCTTTTTTTTATGGTTCATGATTCACCAGCACTCCCAATACAGTTTATTCCCCTGCAGGAGACTGACCTTCCCCGGATCAATGAACTCTCCAATATTCCGGAGATAGCCGAACATTTTGAAACCATCCCGCCGGTTCCCATTGAAGCGACGAATGCGTTGTGGTCATACATACAGACCGGCATCATGTCTCTCTGGGGCATTCACGCAAACGGCCGGATCATCGGCGGTGCCGGGTTTTACGCACAGCCCCCGGGAACCCGGCTTTCCCATGCAGCGACTTTTTTTCTCTATATCGAACCTCCCTTCTGGGGACGGGGGATCGGTAACCGGGCACTCCGGTTTCTTGAAGAAGAAGCCCGCAGCCGGGGATATCTCCGCATGGAGTGCATGGTGGCAGCGACAAATCCGGGTGCCATCAGGCTGTACCAGCGGCTGGGGTATGAAAAGGAGGGGGTGAAAAAACAGGCTTTCCGACTGAACGATTCCTACGAGGACCTGGTGCTGATGGGCAAGGTTTTCTCCCCTTCAGGATAGGGGATCCCGTCCGGCTCTCTCCGGCCATCAGGTGCCTCTTTTGTCCCGGTCCCTGCCGACGGGTAAACCACCTGCGCAGGCGTACGCCCGCGTCCCGGGGCACGGGACCCGCTTCAGCCCAGCCGGTAATGGACCGTCCACTGGGTCTTCCGGAGCCACCCGATGTGCCTGAACAGCCGGAGCAGCCCCAGTTTCTGCTCATCCGAATCAAAGTAACTCCAGTCATCAAGGAAGCGGATCCCGCTGTCCCACTGTTCCATCTCCCGGCTGTCGCGGATGCCGGACCGGAACAGGGCACCCTCTCCCAGGTGGAACTGGCGCTGCAGCTTGTAGCTGACCATCTTCTTTGTCAGGGGACCGAGCCAGAAGGAATTCTCCACCTCGCAGACCAGTTCGGAGCCCGGGAATGTTTTTTTGAGTTCCAGTACCAGCGAGCGGACATCCTCCCCGTCAAGATACATGAACACCCCTTCTGCCATGAACAGGAACGGCCCCTTGTGCCGGCGGACCTGCGCCATCCAGCCATAATCCAGTACCGATGACGCAACCAGGTGATACCGATCATTTTCGGTAAAAAAATCTTTTTTGATCGCGATTATCTCCGGCAGGTCCAGGTCCCAGAAGACCACGCGGCCGTTATCGATCCGCAGGAACCGTGAATCGAGCCCGCAGCCGATATTGACAACAACGCCATCCGGGTACCGGGAAAGGAAATCCCGTACATACTCATCGTATTTTTTTGCGCGGATCGCGATATGGATGACGATGCTCTTGTCCAGCGTGCGGGAGACAAGGGTCCTCGCGAGCGGTTCTTCCGAGCGGGCGAGCATCCGGTCCAGTGCTGCTGCAATCTCAACAGATTTTGCATCAGCAAGGATGGGATTGTCTGAGCGGGTATCGATGGCATGACAATACAGCGTGATAAGCGACGTGGCTGCAACATCACCGATTCCTGCCAGCATTCATCTCCCCCGGCTGTTATTCACCGGTTGATCAGCTCATAGGGACCGGCTCCTTAAAATCTTTGGTGAGTCCTTAAAAGAATCCCAAATAAAAACAGGGATTTTAAGTTCATTGATGATTCCCTGAATGAAAATGTCTGCTCTGTAGAAACGGGCATGAACTTTGTCAGTTCACACCGGAACCATGAAAATCGCAGATATGAGGGTTCCCCGCCTCAGGGGCTCTCCGAGCCACGGCAGGGCAGTTCGGTGTTTTTTTTAGAGAGAGCAGTCATTGATCCGCCGCGGGGGCGCCCCGTCAGGGGCGGCGGCAACTTCATAATCGGGGTTATGGGGGCATCAGCCCCCATTCTTCTGTCTCTAAAGAATTCAATTTTCATAGGAAACGCATATGAACGGGCGTTCACACCCAAACCATGAAAATCAGGAAGAACCCGGTGATCGAGTGAGGGTTCCCCGCCTCAGGGCCTCTCCGAGGCACGGCGGGGCAGTTCGGTGTTTTTTTTGAGAGCGCAGTCATTGATCCGCCGCGGGGGCGCCCCGTCGGGGGCGGCGGCATATATCATAATCGGGGGTATGGGGGTCTCAACCCCCATTATCCTGTCTCTAAAGAATTCGATTTTCATAGGAAACCTTTTTTTTTAAAAAGATAAGATCACCATCCTTGCGCCAGCCCTGCTCTTGTCGGGGGCGGGGGCGCATGCGATGCCATGGTGGGATGTTTATTTAACCGTCCTGTTTTTTTATACAGGCAATACAGCACTATCGCAACCCGGCGCCCAGGCGGCGGGCGAAGTTGTTTTTCCGGATCCGGCCCTCCCACAGGATTGTCTCCGCAAAAGAGGGAACGGGGGGATGCACCACACCGGGGCTTGATCGCACCATCCGTTCCAGGAACAGAACACGTATCCATCGAAGACAATCCCCGGTGTCCATTCAATAAAAACAAAATTACCTATGCGACAATCGACCAGTCATTCCGTGTTTTCCTCAGCTCACTGCAGAGGAGTCCGAATGGGCAGGGGGCAGTCTGTACAGGGTGTGGCTTCCTGTGAATACCCTGATTTCCCCTCGAGATTTTCCGTAAACCGCCCGGCCTTCTGATTGATAAGTTCCATTCCGGGATCCGGAACAAACGTGAATACCGTGTCGGGGATCCCCCGGTTCACCGTCACATTATGGAAGCGGATGATCCCCACGTTCGTTGTGTCATCCGGGATAAATTCCGCCCGGAGAATCATCCCGGTCTTCATATCTATCCACAGACGGACCGTACTCCACGTATACCTCAGGTGGTACCGTCCGGGGGCAGGTGTCGAGTCGATGATCCACGTGCCGGAACCCCCGATGGTACCGTTCCCAACCATCGTACCGGGACTCTCAACCAGCATATTCGTGAATATCTGCTGGTAATCCAGATCATTGAAGAAACCCCGGACCGAAGGGTCTTCAAAATACGTTGCTGTCGCTGATCCGGTACAATATGACCAGCGTATATAGCCGTCAGAGAGCGTGTGACAGCCATCGGAATCCACGACACGGTACATATAGGGCCGCCTGATGAGGATATCCCGCGTGATCGTGGGGCCACCATCCTGTAACAGTTCTTCAACCGTTGCTGAATAATCAGTGACAGATTCCTGAAGGTGTATGGTTTTTTCAGAATTTTTTTGCCCCGGGGTGAGTGCATCTTCCGGCTGCGTACATCCAGAAACAGAGAGAAGGATGATGATGAGGAGCAGTGAAGGTAGCCGGGTTCTCATCCATTGCAAAGGGATGATACTCCGGGTCCGCATAGGATCGGAACGACCGTTACGGTCAACAGGATGACCATGCCGCCCCACAGCATGATTTTCACGAGAGATCGCACCGCTTTCTGATGGCATTATCAAATCTCTTTATTTTTTTAACTGAGATGTCACCAGACTTTGTTTATTAAACCAGGAATAAAGGATTACCTATCTTCATAATGAGATGTACGGTCAGGAGTTTCATATGTTATTTTTTCAGCAGTGAAATGATCCGTATCACCAGTTGATTCAATCGTTATCATGCCTGAATGATCTGTCGTGGAGATAATGGATCCGGCTTGTTTTAACCGATCCAGTGTCGATGCAGCGGGGTGCCCGAAGGGATTCCCTGCGCCGGCTTCGATGATACCTGATGAAGGTTTCCGGAGAGAGATTCCCTGCCTGGAGAAGATTCACTTCCATGATTATCCGTCTGACGTAAAACACAGACAGCAACGTAACCCCTGCGGAACAGGGCCGGAAACCACCGGACCCCGGCCATTCTCCCTTTCACTCCGCTCCGGGGTGCCCGGGGGCTCACCCGGTAGATCCCGGAACTGGTGGACACGGTGCCGGCTATGAAAAAAATCCCGGTTTGTCCACCAGACCGGCCCTCTCCGTCGGCGATGAACCACGGGAGACAGGAATCCACCGTCTGTCCCGCCATTCCCCTTTATCCTGTCACGGGCAGCGGAACACGCGGGTGGACACCGTGGGGTGAAGACCGGAACCTGGCGGAGATCATATCCGGCACCATCCGGCGATCTCCGGCAAGGAGGGTTCCTCTCTCCGCCACTGGCCTGCCGACGTAAAACCAGCAACAGATCACGTTAGCCCAATCCCCAAAATACGCCTTCCTCTCACCTCCACCTGCCCCGGCCCGTTTGAACCGGTATCACCTTCCCAACCCTGCCATATTCTGAGTTGAAGAGCATATCGCGGGCAACCATCATCGGCAGCAAGAAGGAAGCGGGCCTGCATGCCGGAAAAGCCGGGGTTGTTCATCCCTGCGGGTGGGGCCTCCGGGGTGTGTCTTGAGGATCGTGGCATATGGTGTATTTTCTGCTCAGGCACACAGTTTTACGGCTTTGTAGAAAACCTTTTTTTCTGGAAATCTCTCCCTTGCGCCAGCCCTGCCCCCAATGGGGCGGGAGCTCATTGCGATTTGACGAGTTAAGTTAACCGGTAATACGTCAATATCGCTATAGGGGGTGCCCCAGCGGCAGGGCGAAGCCCCGAGAGCGTCATTAAAATTTCAAATGATTTCCCATGAAAATCGTTACATTCCAGAATCGATGATGGGGGTTGATACCCCCATACCCCCGATTCTGATGAACGCCCGCCGCCCCGAAGGACGCCCCGCGGCGGGATTCCGGACGGTTAATGAAATCTGGGAGATTGAACCGTCTTGCCCCGCCGTGCCTCGGAGAGGCCCTGAGGCGGGGAACCCTCGTGATCTCCACATTCTTTTGCCGATTTTCATGGTTTGAGTGTGAACTCCCGTTCATGCCTGTTTCTACAAAGCCAGTTTTACCGTAATTCCGTTGGATCGCAACCGGAGAATCCCTGGCGGGAATTATCACAGGCATTTGTTTATACCCTCACGTGTCTCATTTCGGTACATGCTCGAGGAGTTCTGTGAAGGAAATCACTGCGATCAATACATCCATTCTGAAGGGGGGTCTTTCGCACAGTGTCTCATGGTACAGAGAGAATTATCCCGGGTTGGTTCCTGCCCTCTCCGCCTGGACAAGCTGGTGGCAAAGGCGATCCCGGAAGAAAGAACCGGTTCCCGCAGCGGGGCCGGTGGCGGACCCGGGAAAAAGAAAGGATTTCCTGTCAGATCAAAATAATCTCCCGGCCGGGGATTACCGGTAAGATCACAGATGATTCTCTCGATACGTGTTCCTGGTTTTTTCCAACGAACAATCTTATCTCCTTGTACTCACCAGCTGCAAAAACAGGCTCTGCGCTACGATAAACCGCTCCAGTTCGCGGATATCGACACTCTCGTTGGTCCCGTGGATATATGATTGTGCGTCGTCCGCGGCACCCCACAGGATGAACTCCGCCGCCGGCACGGCATCGTGGAGCACCCGCATTAAGGGAATCGACCCTCCGGCTCCCTTCTCCGTAGCAGGTTTGCCAAACGCAGCCTCGAGCGACTCGCGGGCCGCCGCAAACCCCGGGCCACCGGTCGGGCAGACGAATCCCGGTTGTTCACTCACGGCCCGGACAGCAACCCGGACGTTCCAGGGCGCCACCGCCCGCAGGTGATCCATCAGGAGCTGGAGCTCATGACGGGGATCGGCATCGGGAGCAATCCGCATGCTGATCTTTGCCGAAGCCCGGGGAATCAGGATGTTTGCAGAAGCGGCGATGGAGGGGGCATCGATGCCAATCACGGTCACGGAAGGTTTTGACCACAGGCGCGAACCGATGGATCCGGTGCCGATGAGATCCACGCCCGCGAGCACCCCGGCAATCTCACGGAAGGTCTCCTCCGGATAGTCTGTGTTCACGGACGCGGATGAGCGGAGACCCTGCACCGCCACGGTTCCCTGCTCATCATGGAGTGTTGCCAGGATATGGATAAGGGAGACCAGGGCATCGGGTGCCGCTCCCCCGAATGTTCCCGAGTGCACCGCATGATCGAGGGTGCGGACATCGATGGTGCAGGAGACCTCGCCCCGCAGAGTCGTGGTAAGCGCCGGGTCCCCGACCGAGAGATTCCCGTTATCCGCCACTACGAACACATTGCACCGGAAGAATGCCGGGTGTTCCGCAACGTACTCTTCGAGGTGGCCGGCGGTCTCCTCCTCCCCCTCGATCAGGACTTTCACCCCAACGGGGGGTTTTCCGTCAAAAACCTTCAGGGAAGCAGCAATGATCAGGATCCCTGATTTGTTGTCGGCGGCGCCGCGCCCGTAGAGACGGCCGTTCTTCTCCACCGGCGTCCAGGGATCATCATCCCAGCCGTCCTCTTTCCGAGCCGGCTGGACATCGTAGTGGGCATACATCATGACGGTCGGTGCACCGGGAGGAGCCGGGATCTCCCCGAACACCGCAGGGTACCCGCCGGGGATATCCACCAGACGGACGTCCGCGAGGCCGTAGCGTTCCAGCACCGCAGCCGTTGCCCCGGCCATCGCATTGACCGGTTCTGCGGGATAACCGGGAAAGGCGACAGACGGATACCGGATAAGACTTTTGAGGTCTTCCAGGACACCGGGCATCAGCGCCCGGGTTTTCCGGAGAATCTCTCCGGACCTTAACTCGTTTTCCATACCCACCTCAGGCTTTTTCGTTCCCTAACGTTTCTCGTACTCACACTTATTACCAGATCCCTGTTCATTTTTCCGAGGGCGTGAGAGCCGGTATGCCATCACCGGCATTCAATAAAATTTAACATCTCAAAATTACAGTCTTCTGTATTCTCCGTTTTAAAAAAAATCAGAGAGATCGGAGCATCGCAGATGAGCGGGCACGGGTGGGCGACCTGCGGGGGCTGATGCCCCCATCCCCCCGATTATGAAGTTGCCGCCGCCCCAAAAAGGGACGCCCCCGCGGCGGGTCAATGACGGATATTTTCAAATGTTAAAATGCTTATAAAATCCCAAGAAAAAGTTTTGCTGTCCGATGTGAAAATATTTTTTTAAAAATGAACTAAAATGGAGATGGAAAAAGTACTTGATTTTCATTAAAATTTTTCATCGGTCTAAAAAAAGGTAATACCGTTCTATCACAATGTGGGGGTCGCCTCAACGGCGGGGGCGAAGGCATTGTAAAAGCCCTCGGGAGTGTCTGAAGGTCATGGTCCCGTGCATAGTTGATTGAAAATCTGGTGCTGAAATGGCACATTACCCTTTCTGAAAAACACACAAACTGCCCCGTTGTGCCCCGCGAGGGGCCCTGAGGCGGGGAGCCCTCATGAAAATTATGATCTCTTTTTTTGATTTTCACTGTTCCGGTGTGAATTCCACCGGTTCAGACCCGTTTCCACAATGCAGGTATTTTCAAAAAAACGGGGCCGCCTTGGAGTCCTCGACTGCCCTTGGTATTTTGCTGATACTGTTCGTTTTCCCGGGTCAGGAGAATAGCCGGACAGCCACCCGGATCCCCGGTTTACCGGTCACGTATCACGATGTTCCGGACGGACAGCACCGGTCACGTCCCCTTTATTATCAGCAGCGTGATGTCATCGAACTGGGGCATATCGCCGGTGAATGCACGGACGCCGGCCAGGATCTGCTCAAGGATCTCCCCGGGCGTACGGCGGGCATTGTTCCGGATAATATCCCTGAGCCGCTCTTCCCCGAACATCTCCTCCTGTGCATTGATCGACTCGGTAACCCCGTCGGTGTACATGACCACGATATCGTCCCGGTCAATGGGTATGGAGCGGGAACCGTACGCCCGGTTTTCGGCAGCGCCGAGGACGATACCGGTGGGCAGGAGTTCCTCCAGCGACCCGTCACGGCCCCGGTACACGATCGGCGCGTTATGGCCGGCATTGACATAGGTCAGGGTCCGGTCCGCTTCCCGGAGCGTCCCGAAGAAGAGGGTGACAAACATGCCTGACTGGGAATCCGCCGTGATGATATTGTTGGCATCGAAGATCGCTTTTGCCGGATCATGGTGCCAGAGCGCATTCACGCGGACAACGATCCGGGATAATGCCATGAAGAGGGCGGCCGGCACGCCTTTTCCGGAAACATCGGCAACGAGCAGGCCGAGCAGCCCCTTCTCCAGCGTCATGACCTCGAAGGGGATCACATCGTAGAAATCGCCCCCGACCTCCTTTGCCATGACGGTCCGGGCAGCGATATCGAACCCGCCGATCCGGGGTATCACGTCCGGCAGGAAACTCTTCTGGATCTCCGCGGCGATCTGGAGCTCGGCATCCGACCGGGCAAGCTTCCCTTCCATCTCACGGCGCTCGGTGATGTCCCGGATCGTCTCGATCGCACCCGTGATCTTCCCCTGCGGGTCATACAGCGGGCTTGCCTTGGCCCAGAAGTATCGGCCACCCCGGCCGCGGAGGTTTTTAATGAACGTGTCCACGACCAGCGTGTCTCCTTCCCGCTTCACGCTGGTGTAGAGTTTCTCCACGTCAGCCTGCGGCGTCAGCACGAGATTTGCGAGCATAGGCCGGCGGTCATTATAAAACGGGAGGGCATATTCATAGTCGCCTTTCCCGATCATGGATGCCGCGGGAATGCCGGTCAGTTCCTCCATCGCCTTGTTCCAGGTGATGACCCGGCCTTCGCGGTCGATCGCAAGCGTTGCATCGGGAAGGAAACTGATGATATCGGCAAGGCTCCGCTGCGAGCGGATGATCTCCTGCTCTGCCCGTTTGCGGGCGGTGATGTCCCGGACGGTCTCGATTGCGCCGCTCACCTTCCCCTCCGGGTCATACAGCGGACTCGCCTTGGCCCAGAGATAGATCCCGCCCGGCCGGAAATCCGGAATGAAGGTGTCGACGACGAGGGTATCACCGATCCGTTCAATGGTATCATATTTTTCCTGCAGCTCGGCTTCCGGCAGGGAGACCAGGTTGACCAGGATTGGCCGGCGCTTCCCGTAAAAAGGGATGGCATATTCGTAGTCTCCTTTCCCAAGCATGGACGCTGCCGGTACCCCGGTCAGTTCCTCCATCGCATTGTTCCATGCAATGACCCGGCCTTCCCGGTCGATGACGAGCGTGGCATCGGGGAGGAAGTCGATGATCTCCTCGAGCTCCCGGCTCGTCTTTGCCATCTCCTGTTCTGCCTGTTTGCGGTCGGTGATGTCCCGGACGGTCTCGATTGCGCCGATCACGTTCCCCTGCGGATCATACAGGGGGCTCGCCTTTGCCCAGAGATAGACCCCGCGCTGCCGGAAATCCGGAATAAAGATGTCGACAACGAGCGTGTCGCCGGTCCGTTCAATGGTATCATATTTTTCCTGCAGTTCAGCTTCCGGCAGGAAGACCAGGTTTGCCAGGATCGGCCGGCGCTTCCCGTAAAACGGGATCGCATACTCGTAATCGCCTTTCCCAAGCAGGGATGCTGCCGGTACCCCGGTGAGCTGCTCCATCGCATTATTCCACGCGATGAGCCGGCCATCCCGGTCGATGACGAGCGTGGCATCCGGTAAAAAATCAATGATGGCGTCCGGGATATTCCGGTTCCCGGATGCTCCGTGCCTCCACATATCAGGGAATGTATTTCCATCCGTCATGAAGATTCGTATTCGAAAAGGGTATAGTATCAGCGTAGCCCCTGACTTCCAGCGCGAACAGGAGGGCCCCCTTGCGCCAGCCCTGCCCCCATCGGGGGCTCGAGAGCGCAGAGAGATTCCTCTGTATTACCCGGAATCACGGTTCAGCTCCTGCGGTACTCTTCGCAACCCGGGGTACAATTGGGACGGGCGAAGCCCCGGGGGCGTCGGCGTTTTCCATCATCGGGAGGTGATCGCTTCCAGGATCTGGTACTGGTTGGCGCTCCTTCCACGAGAGCCGGTACCATCCCGAAGGACGGATGCACTGAAGTGGCAAACCAATAAGAAGATCCCGCGTTGATACTGCATACGGGGAATTCCGATGGTGAAACTTACCGATGAGATCAAGGATTCGCTGGCTGCCACAAAGGTGGCATTTTTCGCAACATCCGCTATGGACCGGACGCCCAACGTTGTCCCGATCGCGGCGTTCAAAGTCATGGATGATGCAACGCTGCTCATCTCGGACCAGTTCTTCAACAAGACGTTCGCGAACATGAAAAAGAACCCGAAGGCCGCCCTTTCCTGGTGGGGGGAGAAGGGTGGTTTCCAGATCAAGGGTGAGGTAACGATTCACACCGATGACGGGATCTGGCGGCAGGATGTTGCATGGATGAAGGAACTCCGGCCCAACCTGAAGCCGAAAGGCGCTGTGGCCATGAAGATCACCGATGTGTACACCGTCCTCCCCGGAGCGGAACCCGGGAAGAAGATCCTCTGATCCTCCTGGAGCGTGAAACCGGTGAATTCAAGGGATGGTGCACTCATTGCAGGCCTGCTTGCGGCAGGCATGCTCGTGCAATACATCATTTCCCCGCTCGGACTGCTGCTCATCCCGGACGTGATCACCGCGTTCTACTGTCTCGGGATCATCCTCACCCGGCCGAAGATCCACGAGGCAGTGGGTATCGGTATTGCCGGAGGTTTCCTGTCCATGTTGATCCCCGGTTCCATCCTGCCCTGGGCAAACCTGATCAGCGGGCCTGCAGGCGCGTACGGATGCTATTATTTTTATGAACTCTTGCGGGACGGTAAAGCGGCCCCGCTGGTCACAACATTTTCCGCCACGCTCGTGAGCGGCCTTGTCTTTGTTGCAGTCGTCACGGTCTTCCTTTTCGGGACCATCCTGTCCCGGTTCGGGGATTTCGGCGCTTTTCTCGTGGCATACCTTCCCATCATCATCGGTACGGCAGTCCTGAATGCGGTCATCGTGCACCTCCTCGTTCTCCTCTCCGGCCGGGTGACGGCGCGGGGACCGGCATGACCGGCCCCCCTGCTGCCGTGATCTCTACACTGCCGGGAAACGGTCCCCCGGGTTTCTTCCCGGGATGAGGAAGGTCCGGCCTGCACTGGTCATGTGCATATCACGCCAGGGACCGGTCCTGCCGTACTGAAGCAGGACTGGGGAATGTTCTCCCGGTATGAAAAAGGCCTCAGACCGCGGTTCAGAACAAGGAGGATGCCCCCAAACCCTTATATCATGAGCGCAGTATGAATTGACTTAAGAACATCATTTCCCTTTCACGAAAATCCGCCACGATCTCAGGAATACCGTACGGGGTGAGGCAATGTTTAAGAAAATTCTGTTCCCGACCGATTTTTCAGAAGAGGCCACCACTGAACTCAGCTGTAGTGCCAGTATACCCGGAATCGAGGAGATACTCCTTTTTCACGTGATCAGGACACACCCGGTGCCGATGGCTGAAAGCCTTGCGGTCCAGGCTGCTGAAAACTATCTCCGGAAGGCCAAGGCCTATATTACCGCACTCAACCCGGAAATCCGGGTAACGTTTGAAGAGATGACCGCAACGGATATCACCGGCGCAATTCTTGAAAAAGCAGAAGAACACCAGGTCGATCTGATTCTTATTCACGCCGACATGAAGGGCATCGTGACCGGTCTGCTCCTCGGTCACGTACCCTCCACGGTTCTCTGTCGTATCAGTAAGATGAATGTCATGATCATGCCCGATAAACTCGTCGACGCCCTGACCGGGAAGACCTATGAGAAGTACTGCCCGATGATCTTCTCCCGTATTCTCTGCCCGACAAATTTCTCGGAGGACTCCCTCAGAATAATCACTATGGCCGGTACCATAAAGGGTGCCGGAGAGATCATACTCCTGCATGTTCTTGAAAACAGCGAAGGAATCAAGTATCCTGCACTGAAAAGTGCAGAACTCCGGATCCAGGAAGCCTGCGGCACGCTCGCATCACAGGGGGTCAATGCCAGGACTATCGTTGTGACGGGGAAACCCGAGATTGCGATTCCACGGGTTGCAGATGAGGAGGACGTATCCCTTATCTGGATGCGATCTGAAGCACAGGGCTGCCTGCATGACTTCTTTTTCGGCAGCATGGTGCATGATGTGATCATGAACTCGACCCGGCCGGTCATCATCATCCGCTCGTACACAGAGTGAGATGCTTTTTGTGCATTTTTTAAAGCACGTTTTTTCCGGTATGTTCCGCCTTCACTGGTCCTCAGGAATAACTCCGGAAGGCACGGATCAGGAGGAGAGGAAAACGCATACTTTTTTTTGCCAGGGGGAGCAGACAGGCGGGTTTTCTGGATGCGTTTCCGGGAAAAAACTATGGCGGGCAGAATAGTTCCGGCAGTCAATATACCGTAACCGCCAAAACAGGTACCTGTTTTTTTCTTGAGGACCGGGTATGAACCCGTGGAGTTCATACCACAACGATGAAAATTGCAGATATGAGGGCTCCCCGCTTCAGGGCCCCTCCGGGGCACGGCGGGGCAGTCCGGTTTTCTTAGAAATATCTGTCTGTGACCCGCCGCGGGGCGCCCCGTCGGGGGAGGCGGCACATATCATAATCGGGGTACGGGAGTCTCAATGCCCCGTATTCTGTCCCAAAGAATTCGATTTCCTGAGGAGATCGTTCGCACGATTCCGACGCTTTTGGAGGGACCCGCTCCCGCGGCTGTGGCATCCCCGGTTTGCTATAACGCGGTCTGAGCTGGTCAATTTTGAATAAGGGCAGTCCAGGTAATTCCAGGGCATCGCATGCGCGATTGAGCCCCCGTCAGGGGCATGGCAATCTTTGTTTACGAGCGGGAAATTCCCGCTCCAGGTTGCTGAACGCATGGTAAAAAGACGCTTCCCACTGGCTGAACTTCTGCACGCATTCCTGTAATCTCCTGATGTTCACTGCCGGTTCGAACCGGAAGAAGGGCCGGGGTATTTTCTGTCCCGGGTTTTTTTTCCACGTGAACAATCCATACCCTTCAGTTATACAGGAACGATATTCTTTCTCAAGCCAGTCTGTTTCGGAAAACAGTTCATCAAACTTTTTTTGCAGTGCCCGCTCTTCCCGGAAGGTCTTGTCAGTTTTGAAGATCCGGTACCTGGAATCAACCTTTTTCCGGTAGGTTTCATCGCGGATGATCGTCTGGTAAAATTCTCTGAACCGGATAAGTGCCGGGGCTGTCAGTTTTTTTACCTGGCACTTCCGGTGAACGGCAGCGGCAGTCTCTTCCAGGTAGCGCTGGTAGTTTCCCTTCAGGACCTCCCTGACCCAGTCGGTCAGGGAAATTTCCGGGTTATTGGTGGTATACAGCGTCTGTTTTTTTGCACGCAGTCCGACGCTCCGTATGCCCTTTACGATAAAAATATGGTTTTCAGGACCGGTATCGAAGAGCGAAGGATCTATGTAGGGGATTGGTTCCCCGGGACGGCCGTCTTCGTCGTGCAGGTGCGCATCATACCAGGCTGCAAAATCCCTTGATCTCCCCAGGAAATTATCCAGTAACCAGTACGATTCAATGCCTTCGTTTCGGTATTTCCCCTCCCGGTCTTCCAGTTCAGCCGGAGAGATGGCACTTATCTGGACCTCAAACACAATCTTCCTGCCATCCCGGACTGCACAGACATCCGAGATCCAGGTCCGGTCCGGTGCCGGGAATTCGACGGAGGTCTCCCATCCTTCGGATGTACAGATCCGGTATATCTGCTCTTTGAGCGCCAGGTGCTCCGCTGACTCCTCCTCAGAATTGCATCCGGTATCAGACGCGTGATAGAAGTGCCGGGTCCCTTTTTTTGATACCCGTAAATGTCCCGGCGCTCCGCAACAGGCCATTGTTATGGGGAGCCCTTTTTTATGCCGCATGCTGAGGTCTGCCCATTCCTCACCGGAAAGGTCCGGGCCGATGATGGTCTCCCCGTCAACAATTGCCTTCAGTGGCACACGGATCCCATTTGCACGTCATCAGTTAAATCCTGCCCGGAAATGTTCAAATCCGGCAGGTCAAAAGACCCGGAGGAGATGATACCTGCAGGTTTTTTGATCGGGAACCCCTCATCTCCACCATGCGCCCGGTTCCCAGTAACGGGTCTTTTTTCCGACATGACCTGCTGCACATCGTGCAAGTATCATCGGAAAAATTGTTATGAAATCCATGCTGAACGTACCCATGCAATACGGGTGATGGAGTATTACATGAATCACGGGGATTATGTTCTGAACCTGTTAATGGGCGTCCAGGAATCCGAAAAAACAATCGTCCTGATGCGTCATTCACACCGGATCTCGTTTCAGGGAATTCCCGATCACCTGCGGGAAGGCGTTGCGATCACTCCCGAAGGGGTCATCATGGCACGGAACTTTGGAGCATCCTTAAGCCAGCTGTTTCCCAAAAAACGGGTCCTCCTCGGGCACACACCTGCAAAACGCTGTCAGATGACGGCTGAATCAATCGGTCACGGGTATGCATCGCCGGATCGTGTCCGGGTACTGGGATGCCGTCCTGAAGTCGGGAGTGTTGTCGTGGATCCGGAAAATTATATCCGGCTCCGGGAAGCGCTTGGCTGGCGATCACTCATGCAGAGATGGCTCAACGGGGAGATCCCTGAGGAGACGCTGGAAGATCCTCACGCATATTGTGAGAAATTACTGACAGGACTGGTTCAGTTTCAGGATATGAATCCTGGAGATCTCATGGTCGTCATTGCCCATGATGTCACTATCTTCCCGGTACTGTACAGCATCTTTGGAAAAACGCTCACCTCGCTTGAGTTCCTGAACGGTCTCGTCATCTCCGGCGGTTCACCCGCCTGTGAAATCCGGTATGCGGATGCCGACCATTCCCTGAAAGCAGAGTGGAGTACTCCCTGAACGAACGGTAGTGCGGGTACCGGCGAAGAACATATACAGCCGGCAGGGCCGGTCACCCGGCCCGGCACATGCTGGAGCGGTCGCACACCGGGCAGATAAGCCCGGGATACCTGCCGCCATTCCGCAACAGGGATCCCGGTCGTGCATCGCTCACCGGATTCCTGTATATCGGGAAATCCGGTTGGGTATCAACAACACTTTAGTTTTTTTTAAGAATTTCATGCTCTGGAGAAACGGAAATGAACTGAGTGAGTTCACACCGGAACCATGAAAATCGCAGATATGAGGGCTCCCCGCCTCAGGGCCCCTCGCGGGGCACGGCGGGGCAGTTTGTGTGTTTTTTAAAAAACGCTCCCGGTTATTGACCCGCTGCGGGGGCGTCCCTTTTAGGTGACCCGGCGTTCATCGCAAATAATTGAGAGAGTAAAAAATCCTAAAATCACATTTGTTTCATGCAATTTTCATGGGAAATCCTTCGTACAATTCTGACGCTCCAGGGGGCTTCACCCCCGCCGCTGTGGCATCCCCGGATTGCGATAACGCTGTATGAGCGGGTCAATTTTGGATAAGGACAGTGCAGATAATTCCAGGGTATCGCATGCGCGATTGAGCCCCCAACAGGGGCAGGGATAGCGTAAGGGGGGGCGATTTGATCAATTTACAATGATTTCCCATGAAAATCGAATCTTTCAGACAGGATAATGGGGGTTGAGACCCCCATACCCCCGATTATGATATGTGCCGCCGCCCCCAACGGGGCGCCCCCGCGGCGGATCAATGACTGATATTTAAAAAAACACCGAAATGCCCCGCCGTTCCTGAAGCGGGGAGCCATCCTAAAAATTTATGATGGCTTTTCTGATTTTCATTGTTCCGGTGTGAACTTCACGGGTTCATGCCCGTTTCTACAGAGCAGAATTTCAGACCCTTTTCCTGCATCGCCCGATTTAGTTCCACCATTACTACGGGTCATACCGGATCGGAAGAGGAGCAAAACGATCTTTGGTTTTTTAAGCTTCGGATGAGAACGTACAGCATTGTGAATCAGGAAAAGGCGCCAGTTCCTCTCAGGCGGGTACTGGGCCTCTTTGAAGTCACGCTCTCCGGTGTCGGGATCATCCTGGGTGCCGGCGTCTACGTCCTCATCGGGCAGGCCGCGGGGCTGTGCGGCAACGCGGTCTGGCTTGCGTTTGCCGGGGCGGCGGTTATCGCGCTGTTGACCGGGCTCAGCTATGCTGAACTCTCCTCCATGTTCCCCCGGGCCGGCGCGGAGTACGACTATGTGAAGAACGCGTTCAGTGCACGTGCAGCGTTTGTGATCGGCTGGCTGGTCTTTCTCTCCGGGGTTCTCGCCGCTGCCACGGTTGCCCTCGGTTTTGGCGGGTATTTCCAGGCCCTGACCGGTGTGCCGGTGCTGGTCTCCGCCCTTGTCCTCCTGCTGGCGCTCACCGTTGTGCTTGCACTGGGCATCCGCGAGACCGTCAGGGTTGCGGTGGTCTCGGCACTCATCGAGGCTGCAGGGCTGATCATCGTTATTGCCATCGGTCTCCCCCATCTGGGCAGTGTCAGTTACTGGGAACTGCCGCAGGGTGTTCCGGGCCTCTTTGCAGCAACCGGCCTGATCTTTTTTGCCTTCCAGGGATTCGAATCCATGGTCAAATTCTCCGAAGAGACAACGAACCCCGAGTCCACCATCCCGAAGGCACTCATCCTTGCCCTGGCCATCAGCCTCGTCCTGTACATCCTGGTCGCAATATCGGCGGTTTCCGTGGCGGGATGGCAGTCGCTGGCGGCCTCCGGTGCGCCGTTTGTCGATATCGTATCCGGTGCGTTGGGTCAGCCAGGGGCGGTGCTGATCATCCTCATTGCCCTCTTTGCAACGGCAAATACAGTCCTGATGTCCCTCTATGCCTCGACCCGTCTCCTCTTCGGGATGGCCGGGTCCTCGCCGCTGCTGGCCCGTTTCGGACGGGTGCACCCGGGCAGGCGGACCCCGTGGGCCGCGATTCTTGTCTGCGGGGCCCTGTCGGTCGTGCTGATATTTTCCGGTGACATCGCGTTCATCGCGAATGTGACCAATTTCACGCTCTTTGTCACCTTCATCGGCATCAATGCATCGGTCATTGCCCTGCGCTATCATTCCCCCGGGGCCACCCGGGCGTTCCGGGTCCCGGGTGCGGTCGGCAGGCTGCCGCTCCTCCCGGTCGCGGGGATCCTCTTCTGCATCCTCCTCCTTGCATCTCAGGATTGGACGGTCCTTCTCCTCGGGACAGCGCTCACGGGCATTGGCATCCTCCTCATGCTCGCCGCAGGATATTCTGCCCGCGCCGGGCTGCACCGGCCCGTGCAGCGACCGTGACGAGTGCGTGAGCGCAACCGGGACGTTCTCACCGCGGAACGCTTTCGGCCATCTTCGCTTTCGGTACCGGTACCCGCGTACGGGAAAGGAGAGAACACGAGATCCTTTTCCCGGGGTTACCTGTTGCCATATCCGGAAAATGTATTCGCGACCCGGGACCTGGAGTAACCGACCTCAAAAGAACCTCCGCTCTTTCATGACCTTTATCATCTTTTGCCGGACATGTGGGGATGATACCCTGGAGAGGGTGCTGCTTGCCGGGTCCGTTGTCGCTTTGATTATGGATATATTCCGGAGATTTACGTACTTTCAACCTGTTTTGCCAGGTTTTCCATGACCACATCTACCGCTTTCTCTGTGAGAGAACCGGTATGCTGCAGGATCATCGGCCATCCTTCATCCCCAGCTTCACCATTTCCGGGTCAATGCAAAAACTGATTGAACTATGATTCTGAAAAAAGCTGGATCGGAACATGAATTTTCCACTTAAAAAAATTCCCCGGGATTAATCCCCAATTTTCGTATTACCTGGAGCCCGGCCCGGGCTCGCCCCGGAGTAAAACCTCCCGCCACGCCAGCACACGGCTGCAAACCGCCCGTGCCTTCACGGTTCATAACAGCCGGTCCGGATACGGACACCGTTTCCCCCGACTATTATAGTGAGCTGTCGCAGCTCCGATCACACTACCCTCTGTACCGGATGCTCTAAAGCCTTATCCGGTATCCCTGTTTCGGGAACGGGAATACACAGGATTCTTCAACAGTGTCCCGGTACTGAAAAGCCCAGTTCAATGCAAATTGCGAGCACGGACAATGGAATAAAAAAAACGAATGCCGTCAGGGTAACCGGAAACCTTGAGGTTATCCCGACAGTCAATCTCTTAAACCGTATTTTTCCCGGGTATTTCCGTATACATTCCCCGGTATCAGGAGCCTTGAGTTCTCCTTCATCATCAGAAGGTGCATCCTCCAGCGATCTTCCATCAGTCACGTGCCTTGCACAGGAGTATGCCGATGAGGAGACCGAACCCGGCAGCGATAAGGATCGAGGGGATGGGGTGATCGATGATGACGTGCTCGACAGGTTCAACGCGCTTATGGTAACCTGCCTCGATCTTCTCGAACTCGACTCCACATTCTGTCCTGAACTGGTTTACCTTTGACTCCACGTTATGCAGGATTTCTTTCACATCCTCTCCTCTGGATGCGATATCAGTATCCCGCAGCCTGCGGGCAGCGTCCTCAAGCGCTACGGCAGTCTGGAGCTTCATATGATCGGCCTCTGCAACGCCCGCATTGACCATCCGGTCTCCGGTACTCGTTGCCATGGTTACGCACCTTCGTTTCGTGCGTGTTTGTTTTTCTGGTACATCCTTTCCAACTCCTTCAATCCCTGATATGATTTTTTTGATGCAGTGGATGAATATTCCGGAATAATTCGGGTTTTTCACTCATATCAGAGTGAACCTGCATATAGCGAGATGTTCATAAAAACCTTGGCAGTTGTTGCAAAAAATGCTTTACCCGGATCATCGCAATGCACCCTGTCCCCCACCGGAGGACAACCGGGCGCAGGAGGTGGGCATACGTTCACGTGAAAATTGTTTTTTTGCCACGCACAAAAAACAGATAAATTTCGGTTGTGCCGGAATGGGTCAGTCTTTGTGCCAAAAAAATGTAGCAAGGATTGCAAAGTCCCGCCGGGTTTATCTGGTTTCCAAAAAGAGGTAGGCACCGGGTATACCAGTACCCCTGCGGAGCCAGCTTCCACAAAAGGGAGAGAAAAATCCTCATCTCATCTGACCGTCCGTAGTTTGCCCGCCAGCATCGAAACAATGCCACACAAACGGATGCATCGGGAGGATCTTACCGGCCGGGGACCGCAGGCAAAAACGTCGATGCCTCCCCGGCATAATACCCATTCCCATGCCCATGGGCGATGAGCTGCCGGCCCATACCAACCCGGCCCCGACTATCAGGCCATCAAGGAGATGACAAAGACCGGAAAATCCTGATCGCGTCTTTTCGAACAGGAACGCTGGCAAAACGCGATCGGTGACAAATTCAGAATTTTCCCGTTATTTTTATAAATAGCGGTATTAACGAACCATACCATCAATGCTCTGGTAAGAATACAACCAGACAGGAGACTATACATGAGTAACTACAATTTTTGCTTAAATTGTGAACAGATCAAAACCACGATGGTGTCAGGACTTAACGGGACGATGGTCAGAGAACTGTCATGCCCCGCCCGGTTCAATCCGATGGAGGCGAAGTGGATTTTAAAGGACGGCATAAACCCGCACGAATGTCCACGGAATGAAAATTTCATGCAGATTCAGAACCAGAATGGCGATCGCAGACTCCGATAACATCCCCTCTTTTCTGCTCTTGAGGGATGTATGCTGACTCCGTGATCTTCTGTCACAGTATTGTCTGCCAGCCCGGCGTCCCGTCATACGATCCCCGTTCCTGCAGTGCAACAATGTCCCCGGTGGTGTAACCCGTACAACCGTGTTTTTTTGTACCTGTGGTGCTGTATTACGGGTGCATAAAAAACCCGAAACTACACAGACATCGTTACCGCACGAAAGAGGGCTGACGGAATACCCCGGGCTACAGATAGACATATGAGGCCACGAAGCAAGTCTTGACCGTCACGGGGATGCAGGGAACCAGTATCACCAGACGGGTCCTGGCCGGCGTCCCTTTCGAACAAACCGTGATGGGATGGGATTGTCATCCCCCGTCACGGGTGCGCAACACCCGGGGCAGCATACCGGGGGTACAAACGGCTATGCCGGATATACGAAAGGAAAATACATACAGTGAGGTTTGAAATGTCACAACAACTTGGCGGACAGCCAATTATTATTCTCAGGCAGGGAACGATACAGAATCGCGGGAGGGAGGCCCAGCGCTCGAATATTGCTGCAGCAAAGGCGATCGCCGGTGCCGTCAGGTCAACGCTTGGCCCCCGGGGCATGGACAAGATGCTTGTCGGGCCGACCGGTGATGTTGTCATCACCAACGACGGGGCGACAATCCTCGGGGAGATCGCGGTGAAGCATCCCGGGGCAAAGATGGTGATCGAGGTCGCACGCACGCAGGACGATGAAGTCGGCGACGGTACTACGACCGCGGTCATCCTTGTCGGTGCCCTCATGGAACAGGCAGAATCAATGCTTGAACAGGGCATACACCCGACCGTTATCGCGGAGGGGTACCGCATGGGCATGGTGAAGGCGCTCGCCATTGTCGACAGTCTCTCGCTCAGGGTCGACTCATCCGACCGGAAGATCCTCCTGAAGATCGCCAACACCGCCATCACCGGCAAGTCCATCGAGCAGGTGAAGGGCAAGCTTGACAGCATAATCGTCGACGCGGTCATGACCGTAGCCGAGAAGGCGGACGGCAAAACGCTCGTTGACGAAGAAGATGTGATGATCAAGAAGCAGAAGGGACCGTCCATGGATGACGTTGAACTGATCCGCGGAGTTGTCATCGACAAGGTACGGGTCAATGACGGGATGCCCAGGAAGATCGCCAACGCAAAGGTGGCCATGGTTGCGCTGCCCCTTGAGGTCACCAAGACCCAGGTGAAGGCAAAGATCCGGATCACGAACACGGATCAGGTCAATGCCTTCAGCGAGCAGGAACGCGAGGTATTAAAGAAACTCGCGGATGCGGTGATCAACAGCGGTGCGAATGTCCTCCTCTGCCAGAAGGGGATATCCGACATCGCCCAGTTCTACCTTGCAAAAGCCGGCGTTCTTGCCATTGAGGACATCCCCGAGAAGGACATGAAATACGCAGCCCGGGCACTTCATGCAACGATGGTAAACAAGGCGGAGTCCCTGACGGCAAAAGACCTGGGTATCGCAGCCTTGGCCGAAGAAGATACGGAGGGCAAGGTCACGCGCATCTCCGGGTGCAGGAACCCGAAGACCATCACGATCCTGCTCCGGGGGACCAGCGATTACCTGCTCGACGAACTCGAACGTGCCGTTGTTGACGGGACCCGCGTGGTCATGGACGCCATGGAAGACGGTACCTACGTGGCCGGCGGCGGTGCAGTTGAAATCGAGCTCCTCATGAAAATCCGGGATTATGCCCGGACTGTCGGGGGCCGGGTCCAGCTCGCTCTCGAGGCCTATGCAACCGCATATGAGTCCATTCCACGGGCACTCGCAGAGAACTCTGGTTTCAACCCGATCGACAAGCTGGTCGAGCTCAAGAATGTCCACGCAAAGGGCAGGAAGAATGCCGGCCTGAATGTGTTCGAAGGCAAAGTCGTTGATATGCTTGATGAGGGCGTCATCGAACCGCTCCGGTCCAAGCGTCAGTCCATCCAGAGCGCTTCCGAGACTGCCATCATGCTCATCCGCGTCGATGATATGATGATCACGCAGTCCAGGAATCCCGCAGCCGGGCAGATGCCGGGCATGTGAGAACGGTTTACCATTTTTTTTCATTTTTCTTGGGAGAAATCATTTGGATACCTGACGCTTCCGGGGCTCCGGCCCGCCGCTGGGGCGCCCCATTTGCGATAGTGCTGGATCATCTGTTTTTACAAAAAACAGGACGTTTTTCGTAAACGTCAGAGCGGTGCATCACATGCGCCATGAGCCCCCTGGCGGGGGCATGGCTGGCGCAAGGAGGGGATATCTCATGTTTTTAAAAGGGTTTTCCTGTGAAAATCGAATTCTTTAGAGACAAAAAATGGGGGTTGAGACCCCCATAACTCCGATTATGATAGTTGTCGCCGCTCCCGACGGGGCGCCCCCGCGGCGGAACAATGACTGCTATCTCAATAAAAAAACGGACTGCCCCGCCGTGCCCCGGAGGGGCCCTGAGGCGGGGAGCCCTCGTAAAAATTATGATGTCTTTTTAAATTTCATCGTTCCGGTGTGAACACCGCCGGTTCATGCATGTTTCTACGAAAGCGAAAAAAATCAAAATTTTTCCGGGAGATTGTCACGGTTTTTTTCAGGAACTGACACGGTTTTTTTCAGAAACGGAAATGGTTTTTATGTCCGCGTATCGGAAGGATGAGGGAGTCACCGTCGGAGAATGGGAACCGGGACGGCATCTCCGGAATGTCTCGATCGCGTATGACGAACGGGGGATATCCCTCACGATTCTTCTTCTCCGGACCATTCCCATGGTTCCGCCTTCGAATCATCCGGTAGTGGGATATCTTCCCCATAATCGGAAAAAGAATACCCGTCTGCATTGTTGTCCAGTTCGTTGATGAATGCGTTGAGCTTCAGGACAGGCACGATCGGAACCCCTTCATACACCCGTATCTCCTCCTCAATGAGTGTGACGATGAGGGGGACCGCATCCTCCTGCATGATATCTTCATAAAATGCGGTTCTTTCCTTATGTTTCAGGATCGCACTTTTTAATGCAGATAACCGGTAGCGGTTGCCCGCCCATTTCTTGCATTCGATAAGAAAAGTCTGACTGTTCTTCCGGGCGATAACATCGTACTGCCTTCGTTTTTTATTCAGTGTTTTGACCGTGTTGACGTTCACCCTGAATTCATTTTTTTCAAAGATGAACGCTGCCAGCCGTTCAAAATTCTGCCAGACCGATTCTTCGGATACGGTTTCCAGGTCCTCGATCCGTTCAATAGCTTCAAAGTTCATCGCGTGCGGTACCGGTACTATATGGATCTTTTGCATTATCAAATCTGGCAGCACGCTGCCTGCAGGGTCATGTCCCGCGCCTGAAACGGGAGACGCCAGACCGGACCCACAGGAGAAAAAGCGGTAAAAATTACGGGAAAGGAATGACGGTCTCCCAGCCGGGAGCCCAGACATTCGGTTTCACTTCCCGGATACTGCAGGCGTGAAGGAGTGTCCGGATAACGGAATTGCTGTTCGGGGTAAATACGCCATACGCGATGTTGCCTGCCTCTATCCGCTCTGCGGTATTGTCAAAACATGCCCCGGCACAGGCCGCGGTACCCTCAGCGGCAGTAACCGACGGCGCCCGCCGGACATAATCAATGGTCCCGGGCAGGTACAGCCCTGAATCGGTTACGATCGTCCCCCAGCCGGAGATACCGTCGTCGCTTGGGCCGCCGCGGTAATAGTAACTCCCGGTCGCGTTGGTGTAGACGATAAAGAGGTGGTTTGCGATAAGGGCAACGGGCTTTGACCGGACATCAACCGTACACGTTCCCTCACGGGAGGGTTTGCCTGCCAGCACCGGGCTCACCAGTGCAGCAGTGAGGAGGAGGATAAGAGCAATACAATACAGTTTTTTCATACGCTATCCCTGGAGAAGTGATGGCGTGCCCGGTATATGAGGATACTGTTCCGGTCCGCAGCAGACATAAAGCGGGAGATCCTGTATCGTACTATCCTCAACCCGAGGATGGGAATCATGGCACGTGCCGGGGAAAGGATCCCCACTCATCTCCAGTGCAGAACCTCCCGCTTGTCCCCGGTCAGATAGTGCGTTTCCGGATACCCGGACGAACCCTGTCACGGTTTCTGGTCCTGCCGGGAACAAAGAGAGCGCGCTGGAATGCGTGCACCCCTCCTGATCAGGAGGATGAGAACCGTATCATGACCGCCGTGAGCGGGATGCCAATCGCTGTATTGCATGCAGGATAACACCGATAGCACCGATACTGACAAGGGGATCAAGGGGAGAGGCTGTTGCCGGTGGTTCGCCTGCCCATGAAGCGGGAACGGAAAGGGTGCGGTTCTCCGGGACCGGTACGGGGGTGGATGAGAATACGGGAGTTGTCTCCGATTCAGCCGCTATCAGGTCGCCAAAGGAAGGATATGTCGGTTCGGCCGCTATCAGGTCGCCGAATGAAGGGACCTTTGTGGTCTGTTCCGTGGTAACCGGTGCCGGTTCTGTCGGGGCAGGGGATGGTGTTGGTGTCGGGGGAACATACATGGACAGGTCAAAGCCCGAGGGATAGGCATACTCGGTGCCGCCAGCATCCACGTGCCGGGTATGCAATAAATATTTGCTAGAAGATTCCGGTGGCACGATCCCGTCCAGCTGAACATGGACGGTTCCCTTGACCCCCGGCCTCTGGTTGAAGACCGCCCCGGGTATCGTTAGGGTATTCCCGTCCTGAAAAGCGGAGATGACCGGGGTATCCTTCCCGTTTGTGACCAGACGGGTGTCCCATGCCGGATTTTTCAGATCGGTGGTAATGATCAGTTGATCGTAGAGCTCAATATCTTCACCGTATACATCGAACGCGACAGATACCGGCGTGTCATTGAAGAGCTCACCGGCAGGGTTTATGGTCACGGCCGATACGGAGAAACCCACGACGCCCGGAACGCTCATGAGACAGACCAGGATCCCAAGGAGGAAGAATTTTTTCTGCATGCAGCCGTCCATTCTTTTCAATCAATACTCAGTTTCGTTTTTTACCTGATTAAAGTACATCACTTCGTTGCGGCAGGTTTTGCACGGTGCACGAACCAGACGTTTTTTTGTACTCAGTCGGAGCAGGGAGTTCACGGGGAGATCCGGTTTCTGCGGGATGCACCCCACCCGACTGGCAAATAATCTGCGCTGTTGAAACAGGCTTGAACGAGTATACACCCGAAAGATGAACATTGTTGAGCGGTCCGATAGGTACGAGGGCTTCCCGCGTCAGGGTCTCGTTTCGGAACGGCGGGGCTGTGAAGTTTTCTTCGATTTTTCCGGGTCATGGGTGCCTGAATTGAGGTAGTGGAACAAGCAACCAGACGTATGATGGCTCCCCGCCTCAGGGCCCCTCGCGGGGCACGGCGGGGCAGGAAGGTTTTTCTGGCAACCGCTGTGGCTGGCAAACGCTGTTTATCCGGAAGCAATGGAGCGTATTGATCCGCCGCGGGGCGCCCCGCCGGGGGCGGCGGCGTTCATCCCGGAGAATGCCAATGGTGAAGAATCCATGCATCACTGCTGTTTCATTCAATGTTCATTCATCACAATACCCCCCCCCCGCGATTGCGGAATTCCCCGGCCCGGTCCGATGATCTCCGGCCGGGAAGGTTCACTGGCATAATTAAACCACGACGGTTTCCCCGGATGATCGTGCAAAACCGGAATACTGCATCTTTAAAGGAATTCCTACACCATACGTGTACATGAAACCGGGATTTTCTCTTGTATCCCTCTTTGTTGTTCTCGCCCTGCTCCTCATTGCCGCCGGATGCACCCAGCCTTCCCCCGCAACCGTTCCGCACAGCCCGGAGAAGACTGCCATGGTCAATGTGACGACCAATGAGACGCTGGTCGCTTTTGTCCATGAAGCGGTCGCCTACGCACAGACGCACGGCAAAGAGGCAGCGCTTGCCGAATTTTCCAATCCCAACGGGACGTTCGTCCGGGGGGAACTCTATATCTATGCCTATGATTTCAACAGCACGACCCTTGCCCACCCGTTCAGCCCGGAAAAAATTGGCGTGAACCGGCGGTACGAACGCGATGCGCTCGGCAACCTCAATGCCATGGATTTCATCAATGCCGTGCATGACGGCACCGGGTACCTCTGGTTCTATTACGAGAACCCGGTGCACAACAACGCCATCGAAAAGAAACTCGGGTACGTGGCAAAAGTGGATGCCGGCTGGTGGCTGGGCTCCGGCGTCTATTACGGCCCGCTCGAACAGTCTCCGGCCTCATCGCCGGACACTCCCTCATCCACGCAGGAGATCAGGGACTATGTGGACTCTGCTGCCGCCTTTGCAAAGAAGAACGGGAAGGATGCGGCCCTGGTAGCGTTCAACAATAAATCCGGTCCGTTTACCCGGGGTGATCTCTACATCTACGCGCTTGACTATGCCGGCACCGCACTCGCGCTGGCATACCAGCCGCAGCTGGTCGGCACCAGCTTCTATGACATCAGAGACTCCTCCGGCCGGTATTATACCCGGACCGAGATCCAGCTCGCAGAGGACGGTGGCGGGTATCTCCTGTACCAGTACCCGGACCCGGCCCGGAATTTCACCGTGCGCTACAAGATCAGTTACGTGCGTCCGGTCGATGACACGTACTGGATCGGGGCCGGCATCTACACGAGCGAGGAGAAGCTGGTTGACCGGGAAATCCGGCAGTTTGTCGCGGATGCAAAGTCCTTTGTGACAACCCGGGGGAAAGCGCGGGCACTGGCCGAATTCAATGACCCAAACGGATCGTTTACGAGCGGCGACCGTTACATCTTTGCTTACGATTACAATGGTACGCTCCTTGCATGGCCGTACCGCCCGGACCTGGTCGGGAAAAACCGGCTCAATGAGACCGATCCCATGGGAAAGAACCATATCCAGGCCATCCTCAGCAGCGCCCGCAACAGGACGGGATTTGTTGAGTATTACTCGGTGGACCCGCTCACCAATAGTACCCGGCTCAAGATCAGTTTTGTGACGGATGTGGACGGAACCTGGGTGCTCGGCGCCGGACGGTACGTGGAACCGGACATGGTCAGCCTGCGGGGATAACCTCCCCCTGCATCAGAGCCGGAAAGAATCCGGGAACACAGGGGCAGCAGGTACCCGGGCCTGGATCCGGTCCCTCTCTTTTTGGGGTTTTATGGTATCAGGCTGCAGGGATCCATGACAAAAAAGGGGGAGGCTACGGTATCCCTCCGGGGGGGACATCCTATGAGACCGGGACAGATTCAGCCTCTGCATCATTCTTCAGCATCGATTTGTACCAGACAAACCAGGGATTGTCGATAAAGCCGATGAAGGTCTTTGTGATGAGCTGGCCGATGATAAGGGGTGCAAGCGGCAGAATCCCGGCAAATGCTATCGTGACAAAGATGACCGAGTCGAGCATGAGGTTGACGGCATCGCTGGCGCTCGAACGCAGCCAGATCCACGGGTTTGCCATCGTGCGGCAGCGGCACGCCTTCTCCCGTTCAATGAACTTCTTCTTGAGCCGGTCAAAGATCCATGCATCGATATTCGAACAGATGAGGAAGGCGATCCAGCTGGCGACCGTGATCCGGATACTGAGGCCGAAGATCTCCTGCCATGCCGTCTCGTAGAGGAAGTACGGTGCGGGAGTCAGGGTATTGACCAGCGCGATAAGGATGATAAGGATGACCTGCGTCATAAAGGCGATCAGGATGGCGGTGTGGGTCATGGTCACCCCGTACACTTCGTTGATCATGTCGATGACCTGGGCAATGAACGGGTAGATGAAGACCGATGCGGGTGAATACAGGACGATGAAACCGAGGTCGAACTCAATGATCCGTGCTGCCAGGATCTGGGCAGCGGTTAGATAGACCAGGTAGAAGCCTACGAGGACGGTGAACGCGTGCCGGGGATACTGCCGGATAATCGTGGCGGATATCCAGGTAACGACGGTGAGACTGATCAGCCAGTAAATCCAGAAGATCATACGGGTACTCAATCATTTCCCGGTTATGGTAATGAATGGTGGTGTCCGGATGGCAGGCTACAGGCGCTCTGCCGGCTGACCTTCACGCACTCCCCCCGACCTCACCGGTGTCGCACGTGGGGATGATGTTCACGGAACTCCGGGGTATTTTCGTCTCCAGGTCCTTTTTCATCCGGTTGATCTCGTCCTGCACCTCCCGCATCTGCATCGTGCCCGCAAACTCAAGGAAGATCTCGATATAGATACTGCCGCCGCTCCGCCGCGACCGGATCCCGTGGAGTTGCTCGTACCCGGCAAAATGTTCTGCCAGTTCCCGGACAACAACGAGCTGGAGTTCCTCGTCAAGTGTTTGATCGAGGAGATCCGGAACCGATGTACGGATCATCCCGTACCCGGACCAGAGGAGAGACCCGATGATGATGACAGATCCAAGCGGGTCAATGTACACTACCCAGGGATAGCCGGAGCAGACGATCACAAGAAGCATGGCGACGAGGACGACCAGATTCCCGATAGCCTTCTGTCCGAAGAGGCGCCACTGCGAATCCATGAGGGGCGAGGATTCTTTCACGGCGATCCGGTAGTTGATCACCAGGAACCAGAGATCGGCTGCAACGGAGATCGTGAGGATGACAACCGAGAGAAGAACGCCCTCATAGACCAGGGGTGACGGCACCAGGAACCGGTACAAGGCGGCAAAAACAATGAAGACGAGGGAGACCAGCATCAGGCCGCCGGTCACAACCCGCGCAATGGTCTCGTGTTTCCCCATCCCGTAATCATAGGTGCCCTGGCCGCCACGGGAGATCTTTTTTGCGATCATCCAGGCGATCAGCGTGGAGACCGCCTCGTTGACCGTCTTGAGGGTCAGGGCAAAAAATGCTATCGAACCGGATAAAACCGATGCCGCGAGCGCGGGGAGGATGGGGATAACCGCGGCAAGGAGGCTTACAAAAAGTGCCTGTTCCCGTTCGGTAGCACCGAAAAATTTCATCTTTCCCTTGAACAGCGCACGGTAATCCATCTGATTCGCTGGATCATTGAACGCACCGGGGGAAAAACCCGGCTGTTGAGTGGCACCGCGGTACCTCTGCAGCGGACCAGCCGGGCCCGGGAGGGATGCGCACGGGAACCTGCAGTCCGAAGACGCGAACTTTGAAAATGGATATCCCAACATTTTTTGTCCGGAACGGCGATGGGAATACGATGAACCCGGCATCGCCCTCCGACCCCGATATCCGTTTCCCGGTCCGGACAAAGATCCTCGCCATGTTCCTTGCGCTCTCTATCTCGGCCCTCCTCCTGACCGGGTTCCTTGCCTTCACGCAGCTGGAGGATGTGAGCAGTTTTGCGGTCAGCCGGAGTAATGACCTTGGCAACAAGGCGAGTGCAGACAGTGCGGAGGCGCTTGAGAAGAATGCACAGGACTCCCTCCGGAAGCTGGCCGCGGACCAGGCCTATATCAGCAATGTCATCTTCGAACGGGTAGAGGGGGAGATCGGGATCCTGGCGTATTATGCCGGCGGGATCCAGCAGGATCCGGAGAGAGTCACCGGCCGGCGCCATTATACCCAGTACGAGAAGCCGGCCGATCCGCTCAGCACGTCCGTTCTCTTCTACTCACCGGGCGCACAGGAGACCGTGACGGCCGGGGAAGTAAACGCGATCGGCATGATGGACCAGGTCTTCATCCCGGTGTATGCAAACGATCGCCGGATAGCGGCCGTGTACGTAGGGACCGAAAGCGGGATATCCTCTATCTATCCGTGGACAAGCGGGCTGAACGCATCGTTCGATCCCCGGCTCCGGAGCTGGTTTACTGATGCCCGGGACAGCGGCAGCATCACGTGGTCGGAACCCTACGTGGACCTGCTCGGCCACGGCCTGATGGTCACCTGCTCCCACCCAGTGTATGACACCATGACCGGCCAGGCCTGGGTGGTTGGCGCTGACGTGACCATTGATACGATCAACCAGAACATCATCGGTACCCAGGTCGGGGACCGCGGGTATGCGATGCTCATTGACAGCCGAGGCAATGTCATCACCCGGCCGGGCCTCTCGGCCGGGGACCGGCGGTGGGACGAGTCGTTTGTCACGGAGAACCTGCTTGAAAGCAACAACACCGGCCTCGTGACCGTTGCCGGGGACATGATCGCGGGAGGGACCGGGATAGCCCGGGTGGCGTTCGATGACGGCGAACGGTTCATTGCCTATGCGCCGGTCCCGAGCGTGAACTGGAGCGTTGGCGTCGTGATGCCGGTCGACGATGTAATCGCACCGGCCCGCCTCACCAGAGAGCTTATCCAGGACGAGACGAAGGATACCGCCGCCCACATGGCCAGCCGGCAGGAGATCATGACGACGATCTTTATCGCGCTCTTCGTCATCCTTGTGCTTGTGGTCATTGTCCTGACGGTCGTCTTCTCCCGGTACCTGACCGAGCCGCTCTTAAAACTCCAGAAAGGCGCCCGGGAGGTCGGGCACGGGAACCTCGAGTACCGCGTGGACGTGAACACGCGCGATGAGTTCGGGAGTCTTGCCCGTGCCTTCAATACCATGGCTTCGGACCTGCGGGAGTATATCAGCACCCTGAAACGCACGACCGCCGAGAAAGAGCGGATGTTGAAGGAACTCGAGATCGCCAAGGGGATCCAGCAGAGTTTCCTGCCCGAAACAGCCCCGGAGATTCCTGGTTTTGATCTCGAGGGCTGCAATATCCCGGCGCTGGAGGTGGGCGGCGACTTCTATGATTTCATCCCGCTCGGTACCGATCACTGGGGCCTTGTCATCGCGGACGTCTCCGGCAAGGGCGTACCCGCGGCACTCTTCATGGCCCTCTCGCGTACCCTGATCCGGGCAAGTGCACACAGTATCGACGATCCGGTCAGATCGATCCGCGAGGCGAACGGGCATATCGTGGAGGACGCAAAGACGGGGGGCATGTTCGTGACCCTCTTCTACGCGGTTCTCGATGCACGGGAAAAGACCCTGACCTATGTCAATGCCGGTCACAATCCCCCGATCCATCTCGGGGCCGGCTCCGGCCGGGTCACGCTCCTCTCTGCCGACGGGATCGCACTGGGAGTGGTGGATGAGATCACGCTCCAGTCCGTGAAGATAACGCTCCAGCCCGGGGATCTCGTCATCCTGTACACCGATGGCGTGACCGAGGCGTCTGACGAGAAGGACGATATGTACGGCACCGAGCGGCTCACGGCCTGCGTTGAGACGAACCGGGCAAGGTCTTCCCGGGAGATTATTGACGCGATCGTCCGGGACGTGACCGCTTTTGCCGGGAACCAGCCCCAGTTCGATGATATCACCATCATGGTACTGAAAGTCCTGTAACGTGCGGTGTGGCGGGAACGGTGATACCGCTGGCGGGGGAAGCCCCGCCCGGCGTGCATCCGGAGGGCGTGCCCCGGTCATCCCCGGCGGATTCAGCCGTACCCCGGCAGCGAAAGGATCGGTACCGGCTGCGGGATCAGGTATACCCGGATATTTCTGTCTTGACATCTCCACGCATACAAGGGTATAACCGGCAGGGGACCATGGGCTCATTCGAATCATTCAAACAGCGTGCAGAAAAGATAATGAGCGAGGTGTATGCGCTCTACCTTGCGCGGAATGATTCACGGATCCCCTGGTATGCAAAAGCCACCATAATCCTGACGGTAGTCTATGCACTCAGCCCAATCGATCTTATCCCGGATTTCATACCGTATCTCGGATATCTCGATGATCTGATCATCATACCTGCGGGTATCGCACTCGCGATCTGGCTCATGCCAAAGGATGTCTGGGATGAATACCGGGAGCGGGCGAAGGCCGGGTTTGCCGGGATCAACATGGACAGCTGGGAAGGAGGCCTGCTCATCCTCTTCATCATACTGGGACTATGGAAACTTCTGGCAATCGGCCTCCTGGCATTCATGACAGGATGTATCCTGATTCTTCTTTTTTCCGCTCAACAGGGCCTGTTCAACATAGGAACAATCATTTTCGCCATAGGATTGGTGATTTTATTCATAACCTGTAGAAAATTCCAGAGAAAACTCAATTCATGGAGGACCCCGTTGGAATCCCCCCGGTGAACGTTTTTTCAGCAGGGCCCTGGCACATCCGCCAGACAGCTCCCGGACAGCCACACGATCCAGCCGGCGATCTCCCAAATGTCGGTATGCAATTATCATGGCAGGCGGGATCAACCGGAAAAATTCGTCCATCTTCTGAAGCAGATGTGCCCGATCATGAAGTTCTCCAATTGTGAAACGTTCGCCGGGACTCCAAAGAAAAAAATCAGGTGATTCCTTAAAATAAGCCACAAATAAAAACAGGGATGTACGTTCATTGATGATTCCCTGAATGAAAATTTCTTGACGTTCTTTAGGGCTTCCGCTCCCGCTCTGCCCCCGCCACGGGGGCACCCCCCCAATGCGATGACAAGGTATGAGCTGTTTTCTTTAACGGAATAATTTTGTCGCCGGTTCAGGATATCCGGTGATTGAAGCCGTTGCTCTGGCGCCCTTTTTGGGCGGCCGCCCCCCTCATGATCGGGATATGGGGGCATCAGCCCCCATCGTACTTCATGAGGAAGTCAACGGATCCAAAATTTTTGCACTCACCTATTTTTAAAAAGGTGGCTCTGGGAGATCAATCACCAAAAATTATTTTGCTGTCGGCGTTCCACTGTGCTGAATCCTGGCCTTCATCTCCGGACTTAACGGTATGACCAGCTCGGCATTGCAGGAACCGCCCGGCATGGGATCTGCCGTCGTGTTGTATATCTGGTGGGCTGCGATTGCATAGGATCGCGCTTTTTCGGCAAGTGACCCGTCACGGACCGCGGGATCAACATCGGTTGCAAAGACTGAAACGGAATTGTCGCTGTTGAGGACGATCTCGATCGTGCGAAACTGCTGGGGGAACTCCCGCAGTGATGCGGTCTCGATCTCCCAGAAGCCGAGTTCGGGACGGCTGGCATCCGGTGACCGGAAGGCGGTCACGGTATTGCGGTGACGATGTCCCGCGATCCACAGGAGGAGATTCGGGTAGGTCTGCAGTTTTGCAATCAGGTCCGTTTCAGATACCGCCGCATATCTGTCCCAGTGCAGGGATAAACCCGTACCAGAACTCCCCGCTCCGACGCCGATCGGTATGTGTGCTGCGATGATCATGAGCTTCCCGTCAGCCTGACCCGTATCGAGCGCATGTACCAGCCAGTCATACCGTTCCTGGTCAAGAGAACCGTGCCGGTTGCTGCTGCCATCCGGCGTATTTTCGTCCGTCTGGGTGTCATCCAGCACAATGACCCTGATTGATTTATCCGGTCCCGGTTCGAACGTATAGCAGGCAAATCCCGTTGTTCTTGCAGCCTGGCTGAACCCGTGTCCTGCGGGAACTGAATCCGAATGGAAAAATTCTGCGATCCATTCCGTCCGGGAGAGAAACCTGCGGTCAGGATCGGCAGCCACTATAGGGGGACCCCTTGGGAAATCACTGACCGGCCCCGCACCGATAATGTCACCCTGCGGCGTACGGCCGTCGATGGTCCCCACATAGAAACCACGGCTTCTGATGCGGAGGGGGTCGGTGAGCGCATTGCCCAGGTTGAGTATCTTCTCGCCGGTAAGGGCAGTTTTGATGTACTCGTCCGGTGGGAACAATCCCATCGCGAAATGATCGTGGTTGCCGAGCACCTGGTACCATGGTATGGTCCGGTCAAGCCCTGCCGCCTTGAACTCATCCTGATAATCATTGAGCGGTCCGGGCACCGGATCATCCTTGAGACCGGAGTCGGGGTTTATCACCCGGCCGTCAAGCACGTCGATGTACCATCGCAGTTCATTGTACTGGCCGTTGTTGATCCCGTCGCCCAGGAATATGCCGAAATCAAAGTTTTTTTCCCGGTGAAGGGCGTTCACCGTCTGGACTGCTGCATCCAGCACCTGGGTTGTATAGAGCATCGCCGGCGAATAGCCGGCAGGGATGCCCCATTCGCTGCCGTAAATGACTGCCTGTGCCGGAGATTCCTTGTCGGTGATATGGGGGTCCGCCAGGGCAAAGAAATGCAGCAGGGTTACCGTTCGGGTGACCGGGGCACCGGGAGAGCCGGGGGGCATAAGGTCCAGCCTTTTTTCGTACTCCAGTCCCCGGTCGTACCGCCAGATGCCATACCCGTTCGCTGAAAAGTGTGAAACATCCTGGGGATGGAGCCGAATCGAAGTCCGGGGAACGGGAACCGGAACAACGGTCCGCTCACAGGTGGTAACAACCCGGGGATCTATGGGATAACTTGGCTCAGCGGAACCGGAACGTGCGGTTTTTCTCTTCTGCATTCTTTTTCCCCGTTGCCGGACAAACTTCCGGAGATCTACAACTCATGCACTCCCGGTTCGGAGGGATATGCCGGAAAATGCCTGTACTCATAAGGTGCATTCATTTGCCGCAAATTCCCGGGGGATCATTTACCGGACTTCGCGTACCTGCTCCACACCGACAACCGGTAATCCATGACACCCCATGGACACGGGTACTGTTATGATCGGGGACCCCGGGTCACATGGCCTCCGGCAGCACGGATGGTTGTTTCGATCATCGTGAGCAGTTCTTCATCATGGAGCGCAAAATCAAGGAGCTCGAAGCGGTTTACGAGCGCGATGGGCCTGAGGATGACCAGCGGCTTTTTTCCCGCGGTCTGGCCGGAATAATCCGCCGGAACTACCGACAGGGTATCATCCGCCCAGACAGCGATATTCCCGTATCCCGCCTCATCCCAGAGTTTTCTGACAATATCCTGTGTCATCATACGATTGTTTCCCTGTCCTGTTGGTACAGACAAGAGAGTATCCCGGAACATTTAATGCCATAGTATGAAAAACTGCTCTGAAGAAACGGGTATGAACTTTGTCAGTTCACACCGGAACCATGAAAATCGGAAAAGAGATAATAATTTTGGGTAAAGTGCTTATAAAGCCCCAAAAATAGATTTCATCATCTGACGTGAAATTATTTTATAAAAAAGAACTAAAACGGATAGAAAAAAAGTGCTCATTTTTACTATGAAGAAATGCTCATTTCATGGCAGGAAGCCCCCCTCTTGCGCCACCAGTCCCCCGTCGGGGGACGGGACGCATTATGATAGGACGGAGTCGATTGCAGGTAATACGTCATTTTCACAATGTGGGGGTCGCCCGAGCGGCGGCGGCGAGCCAATGGCGAAGCCCCCAGGAGTGTCTGAATATCAATGCACTCAAGACGAAATCAAGAAAATTTTAGTGGCTGGATTGGGACTTTTCCCATAATTTTTACGAGGGCTCCCCGCATCAGGGCCCCTCCGGGGCACGGCGGGGCAGTTCGTGTTTTTTCCAAAATGCTCCAGGTTATTGACCCGCCGCGGGGGCGTCCCTTTTAGGTGCGGCGTCGTTCATCGCAAATAATTAAAGAGAGTAAAAAATCCTAAAATCACATTTGTTTAATGCAATTTTCATGGGAAATCCTTCGTACAATTCTGACGCTCTTTCAGGGCTTCGCCCCCGCCGCTGGGGCATCCCCGGATTGCGATAACGCCGTATCATCCGGTCAATTTTGAATGAGGACAGTACAGATTATTCCACGGCATCACATGCGTTCCCCCCGACGGAGGCAGGGTTGGCGCGAGGGGGGCGATGTAATCACTATACACTGATTTCTCCAGGCATGAAAAACCGTACTGGTTCCAAAAGAAGGAGGAAAACCCCTCCGCAAAACCGGGTACCATGAACGCGGTACAGGTTGTCAGAAAAAGTTTATCGTCAACCAGATGAAAGGGGGGAATATGAACCATCTCCTGTACATCCTGCTCCTGGTCACAGCGCTGGTTACCACCGGTTGTATTGAGAATACCCGGAATGACGGCACCAGTCCTGTCGGGACAACAACCGTGCCCTTCTCAACACCCGCAATCATCACAACATCCACGACATTTCAGCTACCGGAACTGACTCCAATTCCCTATGCAGAACGCACGATTACGGACGGTTTCTGGTGCCGGGATACGACCATGAACATCAGGAAGGCACCCACAAACGTGAGAGAATGTTACCGGTTCTTCCCGGACGGGACGTACACCTGGGGGTACAACCCCGGGTGGCCCATGGGGAAATCACCCAGTTGTCCGGGGGACCCGGATATAAAATGTCAATACATGTTCAATGCAAGAGGCCAGTATGAGATTGAAGGCGGATACTCGTACACATTTACCGGTACTGCATTGATCGATCCTCACGATCCTCCCTACTTACTCTGGTCACCAACGGGAATCCCGTGAGGTGGTCAACCCGGACAACCGTTCCGGACCTGGATTCAGACAAAAGAATCGAAAATCTGGTCCGGAACTTCTCTTAAATCCCTCTCATAAATTTTTCAGGATACTACAAATCTGCAATCTTCCCCTTGGTCACGGTCTTCTGATTCTTTTTCATCGGTCGCAGTTACCAGATCCCCGGGATGAGGCGGTACCGCACGTTCTGCATGTACTCCCGGTAGCCCGGCAACTCCCGCAGGAGGACCTCTTCTTCGTTCAGGATCCGGTACACCAGGACTGCGGGTATAAAGAAGAAGAAGGGCAGTGCCCAGTATGAGCCGAGCGCAACGGGTGTAGCGAGCCACATGATGCTGGACCCGAGGTACATCGGGTGGCGGACTACGGCGTAGGGACCGGTGGATACCACCCGCTGGCCGGGTACTACTTCCACGACCCGGGAGGCAAAGGAATTCTCACGAAAAACGAGAAATATCAGGGTATAGCCTGCGATGACCAGGGCATCAGCGGCAAGGACAGTCCCCAGCGGTACGTCAGACCACCCGTACCGGTGGTCGAGTCCCGGGATGAGAAGCCCGATAAAGAATAACACGCCCGAGGCACTGACGATTCTCTTCTGGGCGGATTCTTTCTCACTGAGCCGAAGTCTCCGCGCCAGGAGTTCCGGGTCCGTCCGGAGCAGCCAGGTGAGCACGAAGAGGAACGGGACGAGGAGAACCGCGCAATAGACCCACGCTTCCCAGTAATCGCAGGTTCCGGCCGGGACAAAGAATATCAGGCCCAGGACCAGGAAGACTGCGGGGAGCAGCACCGCGATCTTTTTCCTCAGGTTATTCTGTTCTTCCGCATCCATTGAATGGTAGATTATGGTTCCCTGCACAAAAAATTATTCAGCCGGACAAACTCCCGGTTTTTTCTCCGGGAGGATACGGGCAGGATAACCGGGATTTGCGTTACCCGAAGATCCCGTATCAGTGCCAGGAGAAAAGAGCGTCAGGGACAAGAATTCATTCGCCTTGCAGTGCATCCAGTTCCTGCCTGACGCGGTAAAAGATATCGTCCGAAAGTTTGTCTTCAAGCCCGTATTGCCGGTACACCCAGTCGGCATAGTGATAGTTCATCCGGTCAACCAGCACGTAGTCAACCTTACCGTTCAGAAGGGCTGCAAGCCCTTCGGCACCCGGGAGCACCGGGGCGATCATGGCATAGGTCCGGATACCGGCATTGTGCAGTTCCTCCAGCGCCTGCAGCCGGTCGGGTATGGGAGGTGCATCGGGTTCGAACAGGTTCCGGATAGTGTCGTCCGCGGTGGTAACTGAAAGGCCGACCTCGAAATCCCGGGCGTTACGGATAATATCCATGTCGCGAAGGACCAGGGGAGAGCGTGTCTGGATGATAACCGGCCATTCATGCATTGCCAGGATCTCCAGGCATTGCCGGGTCAGCCGGTACGTTTTCTCAAGAGGCTGGTACGGGTCGCACACGCCGCTCACCCAGACCCGCCCCCGTTTCTTCTTCCGTATCTCAACCTGGAGGAGTTCCGCGGCATTGATCTTGACATCAACAAATCCGCCCCACGGCTCCCTGTGTCCGGTCACCCGTTTCATGAAGCGTGCATAGCAGTACGTGCAGCCATGCTGGCAGCCGGTATACGGGTTGATGACCCAGGGATAGATCTTTGAGGGGGAAAGAATGGATTTTGCCAGGACTTCCTTCACGATAACGGTCATTTCACTTCCTTTATCCGGTCCGGTCACGGTATACCTGCAACCCGGTCATCCCGTTTCTCCAGAGACCGGTATTACACCCATCAGGGTTTTTCGGCAATACGAAAATCCGGACATACATCCATCAGTATCCGTATCACGTCATCGTACGACAGGGTTTCCTTTTCCAGCAGTGCCCCCGCGATGACTTCTATTGCATTCCAGTTCTCGTCTACCAGCACCCGGGTACTGTTCCTGATCTCCTCCCGGATCTGGTTCTTCAGGGAAGATTCCCCATAGGTTCTGGCAAGGAATGCAACCCAGTTATCGATAAAATCGCCCGCGGCGGCGATATCAGCCTTGTCATCATCGAACGGGCCCGGGTTCTCCCACGGGTCGCACCCGGTCATCTTTGCCGATGCAACGATCCCCGCAAGGTGCACAACCGCAAGGTCCCGTGCCCGGCCCCGGGCGCTGCGATACAGGCTCCCCTCGTACTCCCCGGATTCATCGGGTCTGATGGTGACAACGAAAAACCGGTAGCCGGATACCAGGTTCGCAACTACATGCCCGGCTTCGTGGTATGCCGCATGCCGCTGAAAATCCCGGGTCTCCACCTCACATCCCCTTACAGTTCCGTTTTGCCATTGGATCCTGTTTGCGATAGGCCCCCTCACACGTTCATCTTCCCGGGCAGGTCCCGGGCCCAGGCCGCGATGGCTGCCCAGTCGCGGAAGTCCCCGACCGGGGATTTCGCTTTCCGGGTGATCCACCGCTGCCACCAGGAAAGCTTTTCGGGGTCCAGCTTCCCGGCAAAGACGGTCTCCGCAACCGGCCGGAGCGGGTCGAGGGCAGCACGGAGCGCTTTTTCTGTCCATGCCACCCCTTCCGGGTCATGCGTTGCCGCCGCAAGGCCGACAGCAAACCCCGCAACCGGCACACCGGCGAGATCCGGGTAGTGGCGGCTCACGAACTTTCCCATCCTGCCGTCCATATGCCCCATATATACCGGCCCTCCGATCACGACCGCGTCGTACCCTTTGGGAGAGGACACCTTCTCGATCTCAACGGCATCCGCAGTATGCCCGGCGGCCCGGAGCTCTGTTGCGATAGCCTCTGCGATCGCGGTCGTGGACCCCTTTCTTGTCACATATGCGATGAGTATGCGTGCCATAAAATCCCTGCAAGGGGATTGTGTGGCCGGGTACTTAAGGATGGGGTTACTGCAAAAAAAATCCGGGGGTTCATTTCAGACCGGACCGTAGTATTCTTCACCACCTCCCGGTTCCAGAACCAGCACGCTCATGGAGGTCAGCCGCTCGCCCACCGGGGAGTTATCTCACGGTGCATTTGCGTGCCAACATTCCTTACATTTTTTATCACAGGGATGCATCGCTTTTCCAGACGGGAAATTGTATAGACTGCCGGGACAATCCTCGTTCGGTTATGGGAAAATCATCGGAATATGAAAAAGAGATATTTATCTGTGATTCCGGTCCGGATAGTCTGTTATCGCCCTTTCACCCCGGGTCATCGGAGCCTGCGTTCGCTGCTCTGCTTCTGGAGTTGAATGAAACTTTCATTCCGCGGGCATTCGTGCGGATTTTTACCCTCGATCGGAGGCCATTTTCCCTCCATCGGGTTGAACCGGGCCGGGCATGACAATTCTTTAACCGGGGTTCCATGAAGGCCGGATACCTGCCTGATGCTGATATGCTCGCAATCTATACAAAAATGATATTTGCCCATCTGCGGTCTCCGGTTCTGATACAATCTTCTGACATGACGTGGTGTATTGGGTAGTGATGGTATATGCTTTCTGGAGAATACCGTATGCCGGCAGAAACACTGTACGCGGATGATCGGATGAGGTGCGGACATATCAGCTTTCAACAAAAAAGGGACAATGAGCGGGGCAGCTACCGGAACAAGTTAAAAAAATTTGCTCGGTAGAAAACCTCTTTTAAAAAAAGGTGATTCATCATTTGGTGCCACCAATCTCTGATATCAGATAGCTGGATTCAATAGTCAGCAGATAATCTTTTGCTCTGAAGGAATCCTGCCTCTAATTCCCCCTCTTGCGCCTCAAGTCCCCCGGGGTGACGGGGCGCATTGTGATTGGACGAGGTGGGTTACCGGTAATACATCGTCATCGCAATTTGGGGGATGCCGCAGTGGCGGGGGCGGAGGTGGAACCGAAGCCCCCAAGAACGTCTAACATCATCTCCCCTGGATATGACTTCCCAAAAAGGCTCGAAAGAAAATCTGAATTGGTGGCTTTTGTTGAGGAATCACCAAAAAAAATGAGATCACCCGCCTTGCGCCAACCCTCCTCCCCGTTGGAGGGGGGGCGCATGCGATGCCCCGGTATGACGATTATTCCAAACGTCCTGTTTTTTGAAAAAAAACAGGTAATACAGCACTATTGCAGCCGGGGCATCCCAGCGAGGGGGCGAAACCCCGGGCGCGTCAGATATCGAAATGATTTCTACAAAGCAAAAAAATAGTTATTCAATTTTCTTCCCGGCATCAGGCCCGGGTGTACATTCGAATACTTCCGTGATTTTCAGGATCAGCAATCCCTTTGCAGGATAATGTGCCCCTTTTGCTTTTATCTGCGCCTTGATCTTTTCATAATCCGGACCGCTGTTCTTCACCGTCACGGTTCCCTTGATCTGGAAACAGCGCCTCTTCTCAGGGTCCCAGATATAGAGTGCCATATGGGGATTTTCCCTGACATTTGCAAGCGTCTTGATCATGTAATTGTCCCCGATCCAGATTGTATCATCAGTAACAATCTGTACCGTGCTCATCGGTACAACATTGGGGATTCCAATTTTGGAGGCTGTGGCAATAGCATAGGGTTTATTCTTCGCAAATACTTCTTTCATTTCTGCAGTGAGATTCACCATTGTTCCCTCCCGTTCGTGCCGGCATTAAATGCCGTTATGCCCTCATGGTATTTTGACTGGCTTATGTTTTGTGCTCGAGAAAACTAAAACCTGAACCGCGAGCCACCACAAAACGGGGAATACAAAACAGGGCAAAATTTCATCGCAGCAGCCATTACCGGGTCCCCTGCAGAATGCACATTCTGTCGATCAACAAGCGGGAACGTTCCCGCTCTGGTGCCCTCGTTCCAGCCCGTATCGAACCTGCGGGAGCGATCATGAAAAAACAGGCACCACATCCCGGCGGAGTTCAACCCCCAGGATTATATCCTCCCAAACGAATGGTGGATCAATGGAATATAATACAGTCCCGATTGAACGCCAGAAAAAGCTGGCAGTACTCATCGATGCCGATAACGCCCAGGCAAGCATTATCAAAAATCTGCTCGACGAGGTTGCCAAATATGGCGTGGCTTCCGTCAAGAGGATCTACGGCAACTGGACGACACCCCAGCTCCAGGGATGGAAAGACGTCCTCCTGTCAAATTCGATCATCCCGATCCAGCAGTTCAACTATACAACCAAAAAAAATGCAACGGACAGTGCGCTGATCATCGATGCAATGGACCTGCTCCACGCGGGAAACCTGGATGGCTTCTGCCTGGTATCGAGTGACAGCGATTTCACCCGTCTTGCCTCACGGATCCGGGAATCCGGCCTGATGGTCTACGGGTTCGGCGAGGAGAAGACCCCGAAGGCATTTGTCGATGCCTGTGACAAATTCATTTACACGGAAATCCTGCGGCCGGCAGAACCTGCCGGGACCGCCCCGCCGGTCCAGCGCACCCCGGCGGTCTTCAAGGACATGAAAAAGGACCAGAAATTCTTAAAACTGTTAAAGAACAGTGTCGAAGATTCATCGGATGAACAGGGCTGGGCTGAGCTCGGTCTCGTCGGGCAGAACATCCAGAAGAAGAGCCCGGAATTTGACGCCCGGAATTACGGGTTCAGAAAATTGTACGAACTCATACACTCTCTCGACCTGTTCGATGAAGACGAACGGCAATCAAAGGACCAGGTGGGAAAGATCATCTATATCCGGGAACGGGTGAAAAAACACCGGAAATAGGGTAAGGCCTGTTTCACGCACAGGACTGTTTTTTAAAAAAAACGGGGAATCGGTTGAGGGGGAATTACCTCGATCATTTCGCGTGATTCATCTCAGCCAATGAGTACCCATCAGATATGGTGACGGGGTAATGAAGCAGGATAAAGCAGCATTCCTGGAACTTGTCCGGGAGGTCAGGATCAGCGAGGTGCTCAAAGACGCTGGCGATACGCGCTACGAAGCGAGTGGCGTCTTTTTGAAGGATGGCTGGCTCCACATTGTTTTCGATGATGTTCCATGCCTTCTGCGGATAAGGCCGGACTGGCACAACGCGGGAGAGGAACCGATGCTGCTGGATTTGAAGGGCACGGGAGCCGGCTATGAAGATATCACGTATCAGGCATCGGCCAACCGGTGGTACTGCCTGATCGAGGCCGCCAGAACAACGTCCGGCGTTTTCATGCCCCGTATCGATGCATTTGACGAATCGTTCGCCTTTATCAGAAGTTACTGGCTGGACTTCCCGCTCAAGACCGGCAACAAGGGTTTCGAAGGCCTGTCAACCCTGCACGCTGCCGGGAACGATTACCTGCTCTGCCTGTGCGAGGGAAATAAGTGTAAAGGAGGGAGCGCCGGGGCAAAACCAGGGAAGGGACGCATCCAGGTCTTCAGGTGGGATGCGGAAACCTGGGAGCATGACGGAACCATCAGGCTGCCAAAAGCGGTGCGTTTCCGGGATTACTCCGGTCTCGATCTCCGCAATGGCTGTCTGACCGTCATCTCGCAGGCATCGTCTGCCCTTTGGGTTGGGCGCCTTCGTGCAGATCCGACCGGTCCCGAAGAGCGGATCAAAGACGATGGACGATTGTTCCTGTTCCCCCGTGACAGGAAAGATCGGATCCTGTACGGTAATTTGGAAGGTGTGACATGGCTTGGAGACGGCCGGGTGGTAGTGGTGTCAGATAAAGCGAAGGCCGATCAGCCCGGACGCTGTGCCAGAAAAGACCAGTCAATCCATATCTTCAGGCTACCATCCGCAGGTCTGCCCCCGGATGAAAATGCAGGAACCGTTGAATAAGAAAAGAGTCAGACCATTCATGAAAACGTGCTGTTCCGGGGATGAGTCCCCCATCCTCATGCCCGCGGGAAACCGAGATCTGCCCCGTACCCTCGATGACCCGGGGCCGGCTCTCCTTCCGTTACCTTCCTGAAACGCTATAAAGCCCGAACCTTCTCTGGCCGAATACCTGTCGTAACATTTATCTCCCATCGTTCTGTTTACTCTCATCGGGAAGCATCTCCTGATCCCAGCATAGCAAGGAGGAAAATTATCCATGTCTCAAGAATTTCCGCCCAGAATCACCCGGGTGACCTATCACCGGATATACGCGGACGCACAGGGTGGCTCGCACTTTGATACCGTGACGGTCGAACAGCATCTCGCGAGCGGGGCACCCCCCGCTGCCCCGTTCTACATCTCCGGGGACAGCCCCGCGTCGAAGTATCGTTTCTATACGTTTCAGCCCGGCTGGATCGGTGACTGGCACCCGTGTCCCGCCCGGCAGTTCCTGGCCCTCATGTCGGGTGCGGTAGAGATGGAGACAACCGACGGCACGGTCAGGCGGTTGGGGCCGGGGGACCTCGTCCTGCTGGAAGATATGTCGGGCAAAGGGCACGTGACGAGGAACACCGGTGACGGGTACGCCATGTTCCTCGTGGTCCCCGTCTAGGCAGCCTGATGAAAAAAATGACGGCCCGTGTATCCCGGGCGGGGTTATTCCTGCCCGGCACCCTCCCGTCCCTTTTTTATCTCCCCCGCGGAATTCTCCTCCATAACGGGAAGGAGACCTCATACCATGAAACAGATCGCACTGTTCAGCCTCCTCATCCTGTGCTTCTGTGTCCTGCCGGCTTCGGCAGTTATCCTTGAAGTCACGGTGAAGGGGACGCTATCCGCGCTTGACGAGAAAACGAATACCCTGACCATCGCGGACCCGGCTCGATACGGCTGCATTTACCGGGGCAGCGACGACCCGGTCTGCTCATATACCCCGATGGCCAACGCCACCCTCACGGGAAGCGTGCCGGAGGAGAGCACATTTACTGTCTTTGCAGCCGGCGACAGCGTGGTTGCAACGAGCCTTGGCGGTGCCGGCGGAATCTGGATCACGCTCGCAAAACTCTCCGGGCCGTCGGCTGCGGAAGAGACCGTGACCGACATTGTCGGGGACCCCTCGGCAATCGCGACCCCGCTTGCCGGCAACTATGTGCTGGACCTGAAGACGGAGCCCGACTGCACGACCTGCGCCGGGACCACCTGCACGGCAACAACCTCGCTCGTGAAGGTGCTGATCGGCAAGAGCCCCGTCATGGTTCAGCCGCTCCGGCCCGGCACTGATATGACCTACAACGGGTGGAACGACGGATCGAGCATTGCGGTGACCTTCGTCAAAGGCCAGGCCTCCTCAACGAGCTGTGCGGGCAGCCCTGCAATGATGGCCGGCCCGCAGGCGATCTCAGTGTACATCGTCCATGTGGTACCGCCGCTCGGGTCTGGCGGGCAGGCAGCGCTGACTACGGCAGTCACAACACCTGACGTCACGCAGTTGCCCGGGACGCTGCCTACCCAGTCCGGCACGCTCCCGGTTGCGACGATCGGTGCGGTCGCGGTCGTGGCACTCCTTGCCACTGCGAGGCGGCTGTAGACAGGCCTGTAAATGAAAACGGTGTGAAGGGTCAGACCAGAACGGAACCAGTGCGTACGGGATACCGTGCTGCGCTGGTTTTTGCCGGTTCTCGCGCCGGGGACGGGGAATCTGTTTCTGACCGGATGGATAGCGGGAGAACATTCCCGTATCCATGGTTCCCGGAACGGATGATCACTGCTGCTTGTGCCATGAGAAACAACAACGATAGTATCACTTCAGCCCTGTCAAAAAAGAGCGATAATCCCGATGAGGGAGGAGAACCCCCCGTAGAAGATGAACAGGTATGACGTTCAGAGAGCGGGAGGATCCGTTCCCGGAATCCCGGACACCGGTATCGCTGGTTTTAGACCCTCCACAATTTTCGCCCGTCTCTTTAATTCAGATAGATCCCCGCCCCCAGCCACCACGTGTCGTCCACGGGCGAGACGTAACTCATCTTCGGTTCAACGGCCATGGTATGTGCCGGGTTGTGGTAGTGGAGAAAGACAAAACCCCCGCCCTGCTGCGCAAGGAGGGACTGGATCCGGTTGGTTGCGACCCCAAAGGCATCCCGGAGGCCAGAGAGGTTGGTCCCGATCAACCGGGGCTGGAAAGGAAGCGCCAGGGTTGTTCCCTGATAATCGTAGGCATAGATGTAGCGGTTCCCGCGGACGAAGGTGCCGTTTGTGTCATTGAACTCCCGGAGCGCGGCAGTTTTTCCATGCTTACGGGCATACGCGATTCCTTCTTCAACATAGGATTTGAGATCTCCCCGCACGCCGGGATCTCCCCCCTGCCGGATAAAGGGATCCTCTTCATTCCATCCGTAAACGCCGGACCCGATGATCCAGTCCCGGTCCACCATCATGACATAGCTCAGTTTGGGCTTGGTTTTGTTGTTATCTGCAGGATCCAAGTAGAGGTAACGGACGAAACCCCCGCCGGACTGCGCAGTGCTGATCAGGTCCCGGATAAATGCCGTGCCGTCTGCGTCCGTTGTATCCAGCCGGTTTTTCCCGAGGAGATCCGGCTGAAACGGGTGGGCGAGGGTGTTGCCCCCGAGGTCATACGCAAACATATAGAGTTCCCCCTCCACGAAGCGGCCGCCCGGGTCATTAAATCCGGCGATTGCGGTGTCCTTTCCCTGTTCCCGTGCATACTCGTAGGCCTTCTCAACGAATGCCGCCATCTCTTCGACCGTATGGGTAACCATGCAGAGTGATCGGATTCAGACCAGATAAATCAGCAGGACCGGATGCCCGGGCCCGCCGGGTGTTTGGATGAGTTAACCAACGGGGTCTGTAACACAGAGATCCGGCGACCAATCCGCAGACGCTCGCTATAACCGGTACGGACCCTCCACAGAAATTATCGCGTTATGATGAAGGATCCTTCGTCCTTCCTTCCTTCCGGATACTCCCATGAATTTTGCTGTGTTCTCACGTAATTTTACCGGCATTCCTTTTGTTATTTTATTCCCGATAGAACTCATTCTTTTTTGCCATTCCCGTCAGGTGGGGGACCGAGCAGATACCCGATCCACCGGGTCTCGTCAAACAGTTCACAGACCATCTGGACAAGAAGCGTCAGGGGCACGGCAAGGAGAACCCCGATTCCGCCAAGGATCCATCCCCAGAAGAACAGAGAGAAGAATACCACGGCGGTAGAGAGTTCCAGTCCCCGGGCGGTGAGGTTGGGGAACAGAAGGTATTCGGCCAGGGTGTCCGTTACCGCTGATCCTGCAAGTACCAGGAGGGCCGGCACCGGCCCCAGATCGAACCAGGCGAGAAGCATGGGCGGGACAACGGCAAGCCAGAACCCGATATTCGGGATGAACCCGAGCAGGAAGGCGACAAAACCCCAGAATATCGCGTATTTCACCCCGATGAGCGCGAGAATGACTGCCGTCCCGATACCCATGGCAAGGTTCACCTGAGTCCGGATGACGATGTAATCAACGTTCTTCTCCGTGAGCGTAATGAAGCGGTCCAGTTCACCGGGCCGGAGTTCCCCGATGATGATCTGCAGCTTTTCGGAGAATCCCTTTGCTTCAAAGAGTAAAAAGAGCGTGGTGAGCAGGATCAGGACCAGGGGACTTGCAATGTCCCAGAGATCGCTGATCAGGCCGCCGATTCCGGCAGAGAAGGACTGGATAAGGTTCTGGAATGTCAGGGATGCGGGATCGATCCCGATCGAGATGAGAATCGGGCTGACGGGTTCAAGGCTGCCCTCAAGTTTCTGCAGGTAGCCGGGAAGCTCGGACATGAACTGGATAAAGGACCCGGCTATCACCACAATGAAAATGGCAATGATGGCAAAGAAGACCAGCAGGGTGAGAATAAGGGCCGTACGGGGGGAGAGTCCCTTTTTTTCGAGCCAGTGGAGGAGCATGCCGAAGATGAGCGTAAGGAAGACCGAGAAGACTAGCGGGCCGAGAATCGGGGATGCAGCCTTTATCCCGGCGAGGAGGACTATTGCTGCAGCTAGGGGGATGAGGATACCGGACAACCTGGATTGCGAGAGCGAATCATTCATGGGGAGCGGATTCCTTTAAAATGTTATCTGGTTTTACTTTTCGCAGGATACTTATAAACATTATCCGGTAATCTGTTCTCTTTAGTACAAGCCTGGATTGGAAAGGACTGACTAGCGTGCAGTCTTGTCTCTCACATGATAACGTGCCGCCCGGGGCATTGATTCGTGAGCCATTTTCCTGCTCTGTCGAAAACCAATTTTTTGGAAATTATCCGCCCCCCCCTTGCGCCATCCCAGCCCCCGTTGGGAGCGGGGGCGCATGCGATGCCTCGGACCTGTACAGAAAATTTCTCTTGCGATTGTATACAGGTAATTTGGTATAATCGCACACGGGGGATGCCCGAGCGGCGGGGGCGGAGTCCCCGAAAGCATCATGATTGATATCCGATGATTTCCCATGAAAACGGATATGATGCCAAAGGGCCACAAGCATACAGGATGAAAATTCAAAGGGGGATTTTCATATTAAATCGTTCATTCCGGAATTGATGATGGGGGTTGATACCCCCATGCCCCCAGTTATGATAGGTGCCACCGCCCCCGACGGGGCGCCCCCGCGGCGGATCAATGGCTTATATTAAAAAAACACAGGACTGCCCCGCCGTGCCTCGGAGAGGCCCTGAGGCGGGGAACCATCGTAATCTCCACATTCTTTTGCCGATTTTTATGGTTCGGGTGCGAACGCCCGTTCATGTGCGTTTCTATAGAGCACATTTTCCCTAATCAGTTTCAATCGTGTGTGTTAAAAAATCCAAAGAATTCCAGGACCCTCCTTCGCACCCTCCACCACACCGGGCACTCCATGCCTCTTCCTTGGCAAAGGGTGCAGTACGACACCCATTGCTCCGGTGGGGAAATCCGACATCACCGATGCCAGCCCGCTTCTGCTGATATCCTCCGGACCTGTCGGTCAATGTTCAGGACAGCTCTATCATACACGACATCGACTATATATGAGAAGAAAAGAAATAACGCCGATTTGCCAGAATAATGACGGTCCTTTGGAAATATCTGAAGCCACAGAAGTGGCTTATCATTGTCGCTCTTGTCTTAGCGGGTATCAGCCAGCTGCTGAACCTTGTCGATCCGATTATTTTCGGGAAGATCATCGATGATTATGCGTTAAATCCCAATAACATCCCGGAACAGGCGCTGGTCGCGGGGGTACTCTTCTGGCTGGGAGTCTCCATCGCTATCGCGGTGCTTGCCCGGGTTGCAAAGACGTTCCAGGATTATTACGCACGACTGGCAGTTCAGACGTTCGGGATGCAGATATTCAATGACGGCCTCGCGCAGACGCTTCGCCTGTCCTATGACGAGTTCGAGGACCAGCCGAGCGGAAGGATATTATCGGTACTGATGAAAGTACGGGCGGATACCCAGACCTTCATCAATGCATTCATCAATATCCTCTTCTCCGCATTCGTGGGAATCGGATTTCTCATAGCGTACTCCCTCACCCGGAACTGGCTGCTGGTTCCTGTTTTTCTCATCGGCATAATTGTGCTGGGATCGCTCACCATACTGCTCTCCCGGGAGATCAAGACAACGCAGCGGGACATCACCCGCGAAACAACAGAGATGGCAGGGGTGATCACCGAATCCCTCCGGAATATCGAGCTCGTGAAAAGCCTGGGCCTGACCTTTCCCGAGATCCGGAGGCTGCAGGAGCAGAACCTGAAGATCTTCAACCTGGAGATGACGAAGGTAAAACGGGTCCGTCTCCTGACGTTTTTCCAGGGAACGACCCTGAGCGTCCTGAAACAGTCGATCCTCTTCATCCTTCTCTGGCTGATCTTTCACGAAGTTCTCACCACGGGAGAACTGGTCTCGATGCAGTTCATCACTGCCATCATCTTCGGGCCCCTGCAGGACCTTGGCACCATCATCGTGAGTTACCGCGAGGTCGAAGCATCGGTCAGTAATTTCGACCAGCTGATGCAGAAGCATGTTGAAGAACGACCGGAGAACCCGATCGCGATTGATGAGCTCGCCGATATCCGTTTTGAGGACGTGGTCTTCCGTCACCGGACTGCCCGGTATAATGCGATCGACGGTATCTCGTTCCACGTCAGGACTGGCGAGTCGATAGCGTTTGTCGGCCCTTCGGGTGCCGGCAAGTCAACGCTCATGAAGCTTATGGCGGGATTATACCGGCCGGAGAGCGGGGAGATCTATTTCAACGGCCAGCCCTCTTCCATGATCCGGTTCAACCCGTTACGCCGGCAGATCGGCCTCGTAACACAGGACCCCCAGTTGTTCTCGGGTACGATCAAGGAGAACCTCCTCTTCGTGATGCCGGACGCGACCGATGCACAGATAATCGATGCCTTGCACAAGGCTTCGTGTGACGGGATCCTGAGTCGTTCTGCGCTCGGGATTGACACGCACATCGGGGAGGGCGGCATGATGTTGTCCGGCGGGGAGAAGCAGCGTATCTCCATTGCCCGGGCACTGGTGCGCCATCCCCGCCTGTTGATCTTTGATGAGGCAACATCGGCACTCGATTCGCTGACCGAGGAGGATATCACGAATACCATCCGGGATATCTCCACGAGCAGGGACCAGATCTCCATCCTGATCGCGCATCGCCTGTCTACCATCCTGCACGCAGACGTGATCTTTGTCATGGAGGCGGGAAAGATCGTTGAGACCGGGTCTCACCGGAGTCTTCTCGAACAGAAGGGCCTGTATTATGCGATGTGGCGCCAGCAGATAGGTGAACGCAGGAACCCTACCCCGGTGGAAAAAAGCAGGCCGGTAACATCGACCGGTACATAAATCCGCTATCTTTTAACGCAGAAGTGTCCGATGACGAGGCTGTGCTTTGTGTACAGTTCGCAGGCCGGACAATAGCAGTTTATCTCTTTCTGGGACGGGGCCGGTGATGTTCCTCGTGAGCAGAACAGTGTATCGGGCTGAAATTTTTCAAGTGAGTTGTGTCTGAAGCTCGGGCAAACCCCGCAGTACTTCCGGCAGATCTGCCGGTTCTCTTCGGTATCCTCCACCATACTCCCACCGGTTCGCATACTGGAGGGATCGTATCATGAGCATAATAGGCTTCTTGTGAGATTTTTTTCATTTATCAGATGCAATCCGATTAGTACTATACCCTTAAAAAATCCCATGCGGGTCTGCCGTTACCGGTAATCCAGATACCGTCGGATCCAATTCAATTTTTTCCAAGGGCGGAGCCTGGCCCCGGGTAAGAATCCGAATACGGGTGAGACCCAATCGGGATCCATGCCGTTCAGTATTGGTACAAAAATCCGTGCTTATGATGGACCCTGCACCGGTTGCCGGTTATTCCTGGTGCCGCAGAGATCCCTGCCACCAATTGAATGCCCCCGTTCCACCAGGGACTGCCCGGAATTTTGACGCTGTTCTTCATCTCCGGTTCCGTAAATATCTCCAATGATTATTTTGACCTTCATGTTGACCGTATCACCCTGCCTTCCTGACCCCTGATTGGCGGGAATGACCACCCCCTCATCCACACCCGGAGATATTCCGTCTCCCGGACAATCGTTTTGGCCGGAGCACGTAAGGTGGATGTAGGATGATCCCCGTACGGATCCGGCAGAATTCATATCATATTCACATCAATATGGGATCGTGGATAGCCAGGATGAATTCATCAGCCTGCGTGAGAACATAATGAAGAAGACCTGTTGCGGTGAATGGTGGAGTGCATGACCGAAAGAGTCTCAACCGGAAAGAGCGGCCGCCCGGCGAAGGTACCGGGTGAGAAGCATACCCGGGAGAAGATATTTGATGCCGCGGTTGACCTGTTCGCTGAACGGGGGTACGACCGCACATCCGTCCGGGATATCGCCCGTGCGGTCGGCATTACGGAAAGTGCGGTCTACCGGCACTACCCCAGCAAGGAATCGATCCTTGATGCTATCCTTGCGTACATGGAAAAGCGGGTGTACACGCCATTGCCCCCGGCCCGGAGGGCGGGGGATGACGGGAGTATCTTCCGGGATATGCTGGAAGGCCTGCCCCGTTACCTCATGGCGGATCCCTCCCTCATCAGGATCGTGCACGTCCTGTTCATCGAAATGCACCACAACGAGAAGATCCGTGATTACCTGAAGAGAGAATACGGGTCACGGGCTGAAGATTATACGGAAGCATTGTTCCAGCAACAGATGGATGATAAAAAGATCCGTCCCTGCGACCCGCGTGCGCTGGCTGAGGTCTTTAATGCATTCCGGTTTGCCTGGCTCTACCAGACATTCATCATGGATTACACAAAACCCAGGACGATCGAAATGATGGAGAAGGAGCTGCAGGCCCCTATCGAATTTTTCGAGAAACTCCTGAAGCCCTGACTGCCCCGGACAGCCTCCGGCTTCATGGTTTTCTTATACCCTGCCGGGATGTTATAGCACCTGAGCACGAAATTGAAAGTAATCGATCGTTAACTTTATTAATCTACATGCCCAAATAAGTAATCAAGCGTTTACATAACTGCATATCCGACAGTGCCGGATCTGCTGCAGCACGAAAACGCGAACAGACAACAGGGAGAAATCAGGTGGAGAACAGAAGGATGACTGTCCAGGATTTATGGTACCAGCATTGGTACAGAAGAATGGCGACCTCAGGCACGCGCCCGATCATACGGGGACTGTCTTCCGGAAGAGCTGCCGGGAATGAACCTGCACCGGTGATCCGCGGGGAACGGACATGAAGATCGTTGTTCTCATGGGAAGCCCGCGGAAGGGAAACACATTCCGCGCCTGTGAAGAGTTCCGTGAACACCTGCAGAAGATCTGCCCGGCGGAATTTGAATACATCTGGCTCAGGGATGCGCACATTGAGCCTTGTACAGGGTGCTTCGTCTGTTTCCCCCGCGGTGAGGACAAATGTCCCAACCGTGACGATGATGTCCGTCTCATTGAACAGAAGATGCTGGATGCCGATGGGGTGATCTTCGCATCACCGGTGTACAGTGCGAATGTGTCGGGACAGATGAAGACCTTCATTGACCGGATCAGTTATACCGGCCACCGGCCGCGATTCTTTGAAAAGAAAGCGTTCTTCCTCGTGACAACGGGCATCATGAGTGCTGATGATGTCCTGAAGTACATGAAAACACTGGCATGGGCATGGGGGTTTGAATGTGCAGGAACTGCCGGACTCATCACGCCAAATGGTGTCATTCCCCCGTACCGGGTCGAGATAAACACCCGGCTGCTGAGAGATGCTGCCGGGACATTCTCTGCCACATTACTCCGCACAACACCAAGGCGGGTGCGCATCATGGATGTCATTGCCTTTTATGGAGCGCGGGGTATACTCTCGCAAACCGAAACCGTTTCACCCGCTGATTACCAGTACTGGAAAAGCCGGGGCTGGCTCTCGCCGGATGCGAACTGGTTCCTGGATGTCCCGCTCAACCCCCTGTACCGGGCAATCGGGAAGATTGTTGAACGGTATGGAAAACGTGTTTTCAGGAAATTTATGGGTCTGTAAACCCGTGAGAATGGATGAATAAACCGGGCATGTACATTTTTCCCCCTTCCAAAACTTCCCTGCTGGCAGCGTATTGGACGTGGCCTGCTCACAACAGCACAGATCTTGAATGAAAAAATCCAGCCTGGACAGGCGCTGGCACCCCTTACCGGAAACAGGATGCCCCTCTACCCCCATCCTCCCTGAATGAGCGCCGCCATCACCAGCAGAAACCCGGGCCGGGAAACAGGCCTTCCTTTCACTCCGCCCTGATGTCGATCCGGACCGGGATCGCCCCACCGGATACGGCTGAATAACGTCTCCATTTTCCGGGTGTGAAAATGAGGAAAACCGGGGGAAATGGTGCCGTTTTTCTATGAAATAGCGTGGTGTGGGAATGGCACAGGAGATTATGGCCGCGAGACTACGACAATGTGGAGGGATTTTGGGGAATGCAGGTCCCCCAAGAGATCCCGGTACGTCCGCTTTATCGGCCGCTCTGCCACGCGCCGGCACACCTGATCGGAAAAACCGGCTCAGGGTAGAATCACCTCCCCGCATTCTTCGGAAACGGTAAAAATCGTTATATCCTTCCAGGAGTATTACACGTGGTATGGGTGAATTTTTTATGATTCCGGCAGCGTCAGGACCGAAAGGGCAGCGCATTGACCGGGGGCAGGTCTCATGAAGGTCCTCGTTCTCATGGGAAGCCCGCGCAAGGGAAACACATTCCGTGCCTGTGAAGAGTTCCGTGAACACCTGCAGAAGATCTGCCCGACGGAATTTGAATATGCCTGGCTGAAGGATGCTCACATTGATCCCTGCAAAGGGTGCATGGTCTGTTTCTCCCGCGGGGAGGAGAAATGCCCGAGCCACGATGACGATGTCCATTGCATTGTACAAAAAATGCTGGCTGCCGATGGGGTGATCTTCGCATCACCGGTGTACAGCATAAACGTCTCAGGGCTGATGAAGAACTTCATTGACCGGATCAGTTACATCGGTCACCGGCCCCGTTTTTTCGGAAAACCGGCATTCTTCCTTGTCACTGCCGGTATTATCGGGACTGATGAAACCCTGGAGTATCTGAAAATTATTACCTGGGCATGGGGATTTGAATGTGCAGGAACAGCCGGACTTATCTCGCAGTTCGGCCCGGTGCCTCGAGAGCGGGCCGAGACGAACAAAAAACAGCTCAGGGACGGCGCAGAGAGGTTCTCTTTGGCATTGCTCCGGACCGGACCAGAAAGTCCCGGCCTCAAAAGAGTGCTCCATTTTTATGGCATGCGGCCGACATTTACGGAACTGGAAAAAATATCACCTGCCGATTTCCGGTACTGGAAAGACCATGGCTGGCTTTCACCGGATGTACAGTATTTCATGGACGTTCCGCTCAACCCCCTGTACCTCGCGATCGGGAAGATGGTTGAGATGCTGGCGAGGCGACAGGTCAGGAAAGATTTGATCCAGCCGGCCGATGGCCCCGGATGATTTTTCCCCGGGTACCGGAAGATCTTCCGACTCACCGGGGAGGACCGCACATTTTTTTACACAGTCATCCGCCCGGAATTTCGCAACCGGTTCCCGGCGTGAGGTCGAGCGTAAAAAGGGGCATCCGGTGCAAGGGACTTTTCGGAACCGTACACGCTGTCGTTCTCTACCTGATAAGTGTCCCGGGATTTACTCGCTGGTCGGGACGATACTGACAATACTGCCAGGTATCAATTTCTCGATAGAAATTTTCACCGAGTCGATAAAGTCCTGAACATCACCCATCTTCCGTTCAGGTTCGAATCCTACTGATATCTCAATGTAGATATGACTTCCGGACCTGCGAGAACGGACCCCGTAGAAAGCATTGAATTGATCAAACCTCGCGGTCAGCTCCTTCAGAATGAGAATCTGGTACTCCTCTTCCAGCGTCTTATCGACAAGGTCCGGAAGGGAATACGAGATCTCCCTGAATCCGGCAACGAGCAGGAACCCGATGATCACAAACGAAACGAGCGGATCAAGGTATTCTATCCCGGGATATCCGGCGAGACCGAATGAAAGGAGCAGCGCAAGGAGGACAGCGATGTCAGTAAAGGTCTTGGCCCTCCGGAGCCTCACCTGCGACTCGATAATGGGGGACGGATCGACCTGTGCGATACGGGAATTCTTCCGCCACTGGTAGCCATCGACAATGCTGACAACGAACATAAGGCCGATGCTCAAAAAGGCACCCTCCTGGAGCGGTTCGGGATGCACGAGCCGGTTATAGGTGAAGAATGTGATAATGAGGAGGGAAACCAGCATCACGGCACCTGTGGTGATCCGCGTTATGGTTTCGAACTTTCCCATCCCGAAATCATAGGAGTACTGCCCTTCTTTCCTCATCTTCCTGATGACAAGATAGGCAAAGAAGGTTGCAAGAAGCTCGTTACCGCATTTCACCACATCGGCGAACATGGTGGCCGAACCGGTAATTGCAACCGCGATAACCTCAGGGAGCCAGATAAGAATGTCAGAGCAAAGGCTGACCAGAACCGTCCGCTGCCGGGATTCGACCGGTGCTGTCTCACCTGCCCCGCCATCAGAGGGACGGATCGTATCGCGAGCCATTTACGTATACCGGATATTGTCGCGATTGTGATATAAACACTTCATCTTGCTCTTCGGTGAATGCTGTTTTTTCCGAAATGACGGAAAAACAGCTCTGTAGAAACGAGCATGAACCGGTGGAGTTCACACCGGAACGATGAAAAGCGGAAAATACACATAATTTTCACGAGGGCTCCCCGCCTCAGGGCCCCTCCGGGGCACGGCCGGGGCAGTTTGTGTGTTTTTCAGAAATATCAGTCGTTGATCCGCCGCGGGGCGCCCCGCCGGGGGCGGCGGCATATATCATAATCGGGGGTATGGAGGTCTCAACACCATTATTCTGTCTCTAAAGAATTCGATTTTCATAGGAAATCCTTCGTACAATTCCGACGCTCTTGGGGCTTCGTCCCCGCAGCTGTGGCATCCCCGAATAGCGATAACACCGTATTACCTGGTCAATTTTGAATGAGGACAATACAGAAAATTCCAAGGCATCGCATGCGCCATGAGCTCCCCGGAGGCAGTGCTGGCGCAATGGGGGCGATTTAATCACTTTACAATGATTTCTCCAGAACAGAAAAACCACTCAAAAGACAAAATGAATCATTCAGTTTTTTTTGGGGGCACGTTCCGGATGTAGCCCAGTCAGAAAAGGTTGAAACAGGTCCCTCCCGTATTAACGGTATCCGCTCAGGTCTTTTTTGCACATATTTCCGCGACAATTTTCTTCAAGAGTTCCTGTATCTCCGGGTCATGTAAAAGCAGGTCCCGGATTATTTCACGTTCACGGTGTATGCGTTCTTCATGGTCCTCTACAATTACATCGAATACTCCTTTATCGATCAATCCCTGTGTCGCAATTCGTGCCCGCTGGAGGGACAGGTTGACCGATTCGGCAAGCCGTTCCATGAATCCGGAAAATAATTCGGGAGGTATCTGGTTGGGTTCAACATCGAGACGTAAAAATTCACGAAACACCACGTCCTCATCCGGTGTTAAAGGTGTGCTCATAGATATTCCTCTCTCTTTTTTTCCTGAAATACATAATCATGATCCGCAAGCAGGGATTATACGGGTCCCGATCATACAGGTCCAAACACCTTCCGCAAATTTCCACCGTGCGGTTCGGAACACGGGAGTCTGATCACCTCACTTTATTCTGAATATGCGTCATCACTTGCAAGAGGCGACCGGCCAAGTTGTTCCGGTTGGATCATGGCCGCTCTTTATCCATTGCCGTGATAAAAATAATTATTATCTTATCCCCCAATGTGAGTTTCGTGATGGTCTGATGCCAACGATTGTTCATTTTGATGTCCCCGCAGAAGATACCGAACGAGCAATGAAATTCTATTCCGCGCTTTTCGGGTGGGATTTCCAGGCATTCCCGGAGATGCAGTACAACCTCATTACAACAAAGAACCTGGATGGAACACCCGGGGTGGGAGGCGGCCTGGGAAAGCGGATGGAGCCCTCGCAGCGTATGATGAATTACTTCGGGGTACCCTCCATTGACGCTGCGATGAAACAGGTTCAACACCTTGGTGGAAAGCTCATTTCTGAAAAGATGGCGGTGCCGGGGATGGGTTTTTTAGCCAACTGCATAGACACCGAAGGTAACGCGTTCGGGCTCTGGGAAGAAAATACTCAGGCCCGGTAAGAGTGTAGCGGCGCACAATATTTTCCCGTTTTTGTACGCGGGCATCGGACAGACGGGTTGTGGCTGCGATCAGCCCTTGTGCGCAGGAATAGTTCGATGCCGTCTGCCGGGTTGTGGCGTTTCGTTTTCACGAAATGACGGGTCCCGCAGGATAACACCGGTGAAAAAAAGCAGACCGACTCTCACCTCAAGGTCCGGTATTCCGGTGATGGACCTTGCGGGGGACCCGCACACGGGCTCCCGCCGCCCGATATCATCAGACTACCGCGGCTGTCACCAGCAGATCTCGCAGGACTCCCGATAAAACCGGTTCCTTTTACATGTGGCAGGGAAAAACAGAGACATCTATGGCAAGAAAATGCATGTGGTTGTGTGTATTTGTCATGGTAATTTTCGTAATTTTTTCAGGCTGCATGTCCCAGCCAGCAAATTCTGCCCCGGAGAGAATAAACACAACCCCTACGGTCTCACCTGCCATCACCCAGCTGCAGTATCACCGGATATATGCTGATGCGCAGGGCGAATCGCACTTTGATACGGTACTGATAGAACAGCGCCTCGTGAGTGCAGCTCCACCGGCTCCCCCGCTCTATCTCTCAGACACGGGACCAGCAACGCGAGATCTGTTCTATTCTTTTGAACCCGGGTGGTATGGTGACCTGCACCCGTCTCCTTCCCGGCAGTTCCTGGCACTCCTCTCGGGTACGGTAGAGGTTGAGACGAGCGACGGTACGGTAAAGCAGTTCGGGCCGGGAGATATCATCCTGCTGGAAGATACATCCGGGAAAGGGCACAGGTCGAGGAACACTGGTGACGGGTATCTCAATTTTTTCGTTGCCCAGGTCCCGGTGGCCTAGTGCCGGTATCAGATCCCATTTACAAAACCACATGCATGGATGTTCCGCTCCCTGATTTGGGGACGCATTGATTCGGCAGGGCCACGGGTCTTCCTATCCTGTTATTGCGCCGTATAGCTTCCGTGAGCAAACGGGATAGCGGGGTGGGGTCAGCGATCTGGTACAGGAACCTCATGCTTCCCTGCCGCAGGGAACAACGCCTGCGTGACCTGAACACCCCTATTTTTTTCCCACTCCATCCGGGTTTCCGTACTGTGTATCCTCCATACTCTTGAGAAGAATGATCTTCTGCAAAAACCGGGGACACGTGAGCACCAGAGGGCTCGCATGATGAAAATCACGGTCCGGACGATGATGGGAACACCAGATACCCATTGCCAGAAATCCCGGCATCATATGAATTTAATAACTCCGGCAAACACCATCTTTTTAAAAAAAAATTTACCGCATTGCAGCAGAGAGACAACCGGGATGCAGACGGCAGTTCAGGTTTCAAAAAAAATATCTCAGATTCCGGCACCATGTTCATTCAATCAGGTCATCTCGTAGGAAGGAGTGGCATGAAACGATTTTATATCTGTCTGGCATTCCTGCTCCTGCTGGTCCAGCCGGGGATTGCCGCTGCCGCCGATACGACAACAACCCCTGAAAGGTCCGGCGGCAGTATCTATTTTGAGACATACCCCCCCGGTGCCACGATCTGGCTGGACAATGTCGAGATCGGGACCAGTGCGTTCACGTATTACTTCGAAAAACCGGGAACATTCGAGGTGCGTGTATGGAAGAAAGGGTACGAAAGCTACACGGATACCGTTACCGTGGAAGAGGGCAAACGGATCGTTTTCACTGCCGATCTCACGCCCGTTACCTACGATCTGACGGGTGAGACAACCCCAGTTACACCGGTGCCCACCGCCACAACGGTCAGGAAGTCAACACTGGATATCCCCACACCCTGGCCGACAACTACGGAATCGCCGGTTGATCCGGCGCTCGTTATCGGGGCCGTTGCTCTCGCCCTCGGGTACTCTGTGATCCGGCGCCGGTAATTCTTTTGGGTACTGTCATTATGAAACCACAAAAACAGAATTCAGATTCAGACGTAAAAATTCGATAAAAAATTGAACCAGACCATTTGGAAAAAAAGTGCAAAAATTGCAGACGGATTTGATCCATGGCCCAGACGGGTTTCATCGTCCTATCGCAAGAGGGGGGTCGCCACGATGGCGGGGGTGGGCCTGTGGCGAAGCCCCCCGGATTGTCTGAATGCGTTGCTTCTCCTGCCGCATTCCAGGAACATCGAGTCTTCAGAATGGCACTATACCCTTCTTTTTCATGAACACCTGAACTGTACGATTTTTTTTTACGGATATCATTTTTTCCCGGGTCTTTTTAAAACCTTCATGATTGCGGGAAAATACCTGCAGACCGATGGGACCAAATCCCCGATCGAACGGTACCTTGCGATGGTGCTGTATTTCCCGTCCTTCCCACACCGCGTACATGCTGGTTTTTTGTGCAAAGGTCATGTTCACAGGAGTCATTTCGCTGATACGTATTTCCGGTCTCACGGATCGGGCAGGGATCCTTCAGACCCGGCCGAACGAGAAGGGAGAGATCGGTTTTTCCAGGTATGGTAAAAATGAGCCCTTTGGAGAACGTCCGCTGTTCACATACCATATTTTATCATATCCTGCGTGGAGGTTCCCCACGGGTATCCGGAATCCACGAGTCCCCTCAGGTTCCGGTTATACGGGAGACCCGTCATGTCAGATGGTGAGGAAACCATACCGGTTATGCTGATACCGGATGATACCGGGAATGCCAAACGGAGGCCGGTCAAGACAGGCAGGACCGGAAAATCTCCTGAAACCTGCGACGGTTCCATGAAGATCACCGTGATGAAAAACGGGCCCTGCATCGTAACCGGCGGGGTACCGCTCTCTTCTGAAGAGATATGCGATGATGAGGAAGGCTACTGCCGGAGCTGGCGACGGGTTAAAACGTACCCGGTACAGGAACAGTACGCCCTCTGCCGGTGCGGCAACTCGAAGAACAAGCCGTTCTGCGATAACACACATGCAGCGATTCACTTTGACGGCGCCGAAACGGGAGACCGTACACTCTACCGTGAAGGTGCAGAGGTGATCCGTGGTCCTGACCTCACGCTGACCGATAATAAACATCTCTGTGTCCATGCCCGGTTCTGTGACCGGGCCGGGGGAATCTGGAACCTTGTCAGGCAGCCCGGAACTCTGACAGACCGGGACACCGCTATTGAAGAAGCATGCAACTGTCCCTCCGGACGGCTGGTTGTCCACGACAACGCGACCGGCAGGCCAATCGAACCGGCACTTGGGAAATCCCTTGTGATAGTCGAGTACCCGCCCCGTGATGAGCACGGGCCGATCTGGGTTCGCGGCCGTATCCCGGTCATATCTGCCGGTGGCGAGCCGTACGAGATCCGGAACCGGGTCACGCTCTGCCGGTGCGGGAGATCGGGCAATATGCCGTTCTGTGACGGGAGTCACACCGTGAAATAACACCCCGCCCGGCACGTGATGAGCGATCGCGTGAAAGTCGGCCCGTTCCCGGGCCGCCCCGGTACACTAATCACCTCCCTGCCGGAGGCAATGCTCCGCAATACCAACCAACAACCGGGTCCGGGAAATTTTTTATCTGCCTCTAAAAAAAAAATCCACGTGCGGTATGGTCAACAACCAGATGATTGCTTATTCGTTCCTTTAGAAAAAGAGGGGAGCCCCGTCTATAACACAACCCCTGCCAAGTGCAGGACAATCACAATGATCACACCCACCAGTCCACCAATGGCTGAGATCAGGATCGTGATCCAGTCAATCGGAAGATCGGGAGCTCCAAAGAGTCCCATGAGATGAAACAGGTTGATAAGAAAGAGGATGATAATGCCGACAACAGCATTGATAACAAGCGCTACGACCTGTTTTAGGAGGTAATAGATAATTATTGCCACCACTATTGCGAGTAGGATACCAACAACAGAACCAAATAAGTCCATGGTCTAGCATTCCCTCTATCCGTATATTAAAAACTTTGTACGAAAATCAAAGTTTGCAACGAGTGCAAATCCTTTTCCTTTTCGTTACCTATACCGATTTTTTTGTATCCGGGGTATGCATATTTTGTATACCCGAATGTTTTAGAAAAAACCCCGGACTACCGGTTAAACCTGCATGGCCGGATTGAGCATCCCGCATGGAAAAGGAACGAGAACGGGAACGGGTCCGGATAATCAGTGGCGAAAGATGAAAAACGCCCATTCGCGTATCTATCCTGTGTATTTTCGTGGCAATGAAAAAATGAAAAGACCACAGATTATCCGGATCATGGCCAAAGAGCGATCCCTGGACCTTTAGTTGGTTTTTATAGTTGATGAGAAAAGGTTTGCATGGTACCCGGACGGTCTTCCGATATGATACGGCAGACCGGTCCCAAGTGAAAAAGATTTTGAAATAACGGTGATGAAACATGGTGTCCGTGAACTGGGGTGCAATGGGAGTAGGGGCAGTAATCGCATTTCTTATCGGCTGGTTTCTCTTTGGTCTGCTGGGTGCGGTAATACTGGCCATTATCGCAATGATTGTATTGGGCATTATGAAATTTTAGTCAACTATCGACAGCCAGCCTCGTTGGGAAGAATCAGACGGTCCGGCAGGTCAGCCTTGTCCGTACCTGAGGGTACTTGTGGAGAGCCGGAAACGAGAGCCCCCGGACCAATCCGGATCCAAATGGCCGGATGTTGATACCGGCATGATCCCTCTGCTGGCGCCAGAGCGGGAGATGTTTTCAGAGTAGTGCCTGCAAATTTTATGCGATAAAAATTTGGATTATGGGAAAAAAACACCCTGCGCAGGGCTGCCCCAGATTCGCGAAGGGTTCAGGGCCAGGGTTTCAGGAGCTCTTTTTTCAGTGCCATTTTTTTGATTTTTTGCCCGATATTCGGACTGTTCTTCATACGGTGCCAGTCTGCGTTGCTCATCCCCATAAAAAAACCGCAGGACGAACATTTCATCCACGCCTCATACTGGTCAGGGAATTCTGCACGAAGGGTTGTTTTTCCGCACTGGGGGCAGGTGAGTTTCTCCTGGCTGATCGAGGTGGTCACATCCTCGTCCATATTGTTGGGTTCGCCCTTTTCATCCCGGGATACGGGCTTGTTATGGCCCGTTTCCGGATCTCCGGGTCTGCGGTGTGCCGCCACGTAACCGTCATGGATGGCCTGTTCGCTCATGACTTTGGTATTTTCGGTCATTTGTATGTTCAGCTCCATTCCGGCCCCGGTTTCTTTCTTACGGATGCCGGATGTTATTGACTACAGCCAACATGGAACGCGGGAGTATATCCTTCTGCCCGGTTATTGCAAAAACTGCTTCGAAGCAGGGGTGACGACAAAGCTGGCGATCCTCCTGTGGTGTGCGGGGGATAAAATGGCGAGGCGGGAACCGTGAAATAAATGGTTTTTTAAAATGTCTGACGCATGGCAGCACTACAGCGCGATCAAAAAAAGAAGATGAGGAAAATAACCCCGTATCTAAGTCCGATTAATGGTATCCATCTCAATAGTACACCATTTTATGAAGGCAAAATCCATGCAATGCCACGGTTTCGGAAAAACCCTTCAGGAGCCATCGTGAAGCAAACCCTCAGGTGGGGGCGGGTTTTCTAAAGGGAAAAAAAGTGATTTCAACCGCTTATCATCCCACCCGAACTTTGATATCGGTTCTACCGGCGTGGATTTGTTTCGTAGACGGTTGGTTGAGTGGGCGCGGTTGGTGCAGTGGGTGCGGTGACCTGGGTTTGGGCCGGATTGACCGTATCCCCGGGCGGCAGATTCGGTGAATTCGCGCCCGTGGTTGTGGTTGTGCAACCAGCTACGAATGCCAGTGCTATGCAAATTACTACTATCAGTGTTACCTTTTTAATGCCGATCATGTCTCCAATCCTCCCATTTCGGGTTGTTCCCTCATCGCTATGGAGAAATATATACCTTACGTCAGAAATCATTTTTTGTAATGTGGCGTGGTATCGCGTGGAAGATCCATGATCCCTGATATGGTATCAGGTGGGGATAGTCACCCATTCCCTTGTCTGATCGGGAAACACTTTTCGGTAAAGTAAAATCATAAGTTCCTTTGTAGAGAGAAGTTCATTTTCGAGTTCTGTGAGCGTTTCTCATGGTGAGGGTACCAACACATATATGGTCATTTGAATATGTAGTCAATCAAGGAAGATCCTACCAAGGTTGATCTTTGAAACAAAAAATCCTTCATCGGATCTTCCCGTCCTGCTTTTCCGGGCTCCGTCTTCAACGGGTTCACGTGGGATCGCTCCCACGCGCTTCCCTGCCCATGCTTTCGGCACGGATACCCGGGAACCTGAAAAGAGGGAATAACACCAAACGTTCTATCAGGTATCCATATCAATAAAACAAAGTTCTTTCCGGAATCTGATTCGATTCAGAAACGCGAACACATTGACAGCGTCCGGCTATGGAGAATCGGACAATTGTTAAAAAAAGTACGCGCCTCTGAACGTCAAGGCAGCGTGCGTGTATGTGCAATTTTTTAAAAAACACACCTGGGAAATCCTTTCCGTCTCCAATAGTCCGTTACCCGTTCAGCCGGAACGGAACTCTCAGGATCGGGGGGGTCTGACCGGAATTTTTTTTTGTAAAGTATATTGTCACTATTTATACGGGGGATGCCAGTATACACGTAACTGAGGTGACTTCATCGATGAAATTTACGTATCTTGCATTGGTTGTTGTAGTTCTCATATCCGCTATCATGGCAGGGTGCACCACTGCACCGGCCGGGCAATCGACCCTTATCATTGCAGTAAAGGATGCTCCGAAGACCACTGATATTGGCACGATCACCTATCTTGGCCTGAATATCGGGGAAGTGAGTGTCCACCGGGCATCAGCAGATCAGTCTGTCACGGAAACGGACGAGGAGATGGAAGCAACAGAATCGGGTGATTCTGAAACGGCCGGGTGGATCGTGGTTGTCAACCAGCCCCAGACCATTGACCTGATGCAGCTCACTGATATAAGTGAAGTGATCGGTCAGAAGGATATGGAAGCGGGCACGTATACCCAGATACGGCTGAAGATCGATTCAGGGACCATCACGGTCGACGGTACTGAACATAATCTTGCTGTTCCCAGCGGGGTGCTCAAGCTGAACCGGGGTTTTGTCCTTGAACCGAATCAGACCCTGAAGCTCACGCTTGACTTTAATGTGGAAAAATCCATCATCCGGACAGGATCGGACAAGTATTCGCTGAAACCAGTCATCGCAGTCATTTCCGAAACACAGTCAGGGGTGTCCGAACAGGAGCAGGCATGTATACGTTCAGGAGGCACTGTCACCACGATGCTGTGCTGCAATGCGGTGAATGACTTCCCGAACCTCTGCCTGATGGGCGCCTGCGGATGTGCACCCGGAGACAGCCATCAGATCCGGGGATGCAACTGTGGAACAGACAAGTGCTTTAACGGCACAGCGTGCGTTGCGGGATGACGTTTTTTTATCTTTTTTCCGGCTCGTTAAAAAACCCTGGTTTTCCCGGTATCACCTGAAATAAGTCAGAGAGTCGGCAATGCTGATTCCCCGGTCCCCCTCAGGCGAATTGCGATAATGCGGTAGTCCTTTTTGAGAAAAACTGGTTTTGACAGGTCTTGTGAGGTAAATTCATTCCGAATCCCGATGAAAAAAATGAAAAACATCCCAAAACGGATAGTAAAAAAATTTGACCATAACCCGTTTGAAAACTTGTGCCCGGTAGAAAACCTCTTTTAAAAAAGATGAGATCACCCCCTGTGCGCCAATCCTGCCCGCGTCGGGGCGGGAGCGCATGCGATGCCCCGCTCTGACGTGTATTGAAACGTCCTGTTTTTTTTAAAAAAAAACTGGTAATGCAGCACTATCACAAACCGGCGCGCCCCGGCAGCGGGGCGAAGCCTACGGAGCGTCAGGTATCCAAACAATATCCTATGAAAATCGAACCTTTCAGACAGAATAATGGGGGTTGAGACCCCCATACCCCCGATTATGATATGTGCCGCCGCCCCCGGCGGGGCGCCCCCGCGGCGGATCAATGACTGATATTTCTCAAAAACACACAAACTGCCCCGCCGTGCCCGGGATGTGCCCTGATCCGGGGAACTTTCATGAAAATTATAATGTCTTTTCTGATTTTCATCGTTCCGGTTCGAACTCGACCGGTTCATGCCCGTTTCTCCAAAGCACAAATCTGAAGCCGCGCGGGGCATACCTGTCTGACGGTGTCATTTTGCACCACAGAAAAAGAAAAAAATTATTCCCGGTCTTTTTTGAAGAGGAAAAATATTCCGCACAGGGTCAGCGCCCCCAGGACCGGTACTGCATCCAGCCCGGAGCGGGTCTGAATGGGCGCGGGTGTTGACGCAATAGTGGTGGGCGTAAGGGTGGTTGGGGGGGGCGTGGCAGTCGTCGGGGCGGTTGTCCGGGTGGTTGTTGGAACGGTTGTCGGGACGGTCGTCACACCGGTGATCGGCTTTAATGACACATCCACCTTGGTGATCAGGTTCTTTTGAACCGAGACCGTTGCAGAGTAGGGCTCGTACCCGTCGGCAGCGACCGTGACGATATGCGTCGTGTTCACGGTCACGTCATCAAAGAACGTGGTGCCGGTTCCCGGCCCGGGGCTCCCGCCCACGTTGTACATGCAGCGCGTGTTATCGATGCAGACCGTGCTGCCGGTCCGGTCAACGTACACCCGTACCATGCCGGTTGCCAAATCTGGCGGTTTTGTCGTGGTTGGCGGGGGAATGAATACGTCGAGCGTGATATTAACATCGGAGGTCTTCCCCAGGTTCACGTACACCAGCTTTATGGTGTCCACGTACCCGGCCGGACTCTCGACCGAGATGGTATGGTATCCCGGGCTCACGCCGGTAAACAGCGTACTCCCCGTGCTGTTCACCGTTCCTACATTTGCCCGGCACTGGCTGTTGTCGAGGCAGATGATCCCGCCCCCCGGCGTCACGTTGACCCGGATCGAGGTAGCGGCAGGGTCCAGGTCAAGGTATGCATTGACCGCGCGGGTCATGTCGGAGGTCACATATACCGTCTCGGTCCAGTCCCGGTATCCTTTCTCCGTGACCACGATCATATGCCAGGCATTTCCTTCGACAACGAAGGTCGCGGGCGTGATATCGCACTCAGTGTTGTCAATGCAGGCATTCGCACCCGAAGGTGTTGAATAAACGGTGATCCTCCCGGGCGGGACCGCAGCCAGGGCAGGCAGGGCAAGAAGGAGGATGACCATGACAAGGAGTAGTGTTCTCAGGTGTTTTTGCAACATAACCGTGATGTGGAGGGGAAGGTGTATAAGTTTTTTGGGTGAGCACTCTTCCCGATCCGTTTCCGGAGCCTGCAGCTCAGCGGTCCATGCCGGCACCCGCCCGGTTTCTTTGTCACCATGGTTACCGGGAGGCCGCATGGCCGGGGAATCCCGATGGGTCACCCTTGCCACCGCTGCATCAGAGGCCTGTAGCGGGGGTACTGGTTTGACCGGTCCGAAAAAGCAACTCCCTGCAGAGGAGGACAGACATTTCCATACGTGTCAGGATTCCTTCCATAACACCGGCCTGATGACCAGCCTGCACCGTGATGGGCCCCCGGCACCCGTGCCGGATGAACCGTGCGGGAATTTTTTATCCGGGAAATTCCTTTTTTGATGGCTCTGGAGATATCCCCTGGTAACGGCACCGTTCCGGTCCGATCCCTGGCTGCAGTGGTAACAGATGAGGTTTTTCCTGCCTGTCGTCCGGATTATCGTGATCGGGTAGCCAGTTCTGTTACACCTGAGATCCTCGGTTGAGGGAAAGGATAGAAAAGAGCGCGCTTTTTCAAATGATTGCCGGATTTTTTCCAGCCGTTCCCGAACGAGTCCCCGTCTCCGATCATCGTTCGCCGGTACTACCTGCCCAACGCCGGCCGGCCACGCCACCCGACACAGTCCGGGCGGACCCCCTCTGACGATTACCAACCGGCATATCTTCCCTTCAATCATCGGGAGCGGCAGAACGGATTCTGCCGGAACGTTGTTTCAGGTCGTGGGTGACCGGTATCCATCACCTTCCGGGAAAAAGATCAGGTACCAATTGTATCGTATCGTTCGAAGTAGCATTCACCCGATGCTTGTTTTTCACCTGGCTTCAGGGAGAGCAGGAGATTGTCGGCATGGTCCCTGCAGACATAGGCACAACAGCACCCGAATGACTGGAACCCGATCGCATCCTTCTCACAGTATTCACACTTTGGTTTTTCTGTCATGGTTATTTTCTCTAGGGGGTTTTCACAGATACATCTTTTTCATCTCGCGGGGAGAGCCGGCATACCCGGGGATTCCCCGCAGGTTCCGGGTAAAAGCACATCCGGACCGGATGAAAAAAAAGTCAGCAGTGCGTATCACGGAACAATGCGATGATCTCCCGGTCCTGCCGGATGATTCACCACCAGAATTACGGGACGATTTCTGCCGTCGCAGGAGAGCTGCATCCATCATCATCCGGGGAATAAGCAGCTATCAGGTGAACCGTTCGAAGTAGCATTCACCGGACGCTTGTTTTTCACCGGGTTTGAGGGAGAGCAGGAGGTTGTCGGCATGGTCCTCGCAGACATAGTCAAAACAGGCACCGAATGACTGGAACCCGATTGCATCCTTCTCACAGTATTCACACGTTGGTTTTTCCGCCATGATTATTTTAATTTGGAGTCTTTTCCTAGATACATCTTTTTCATCTCACGAATACGGCCAGGGTATCCCGGAGCTGCTGTGATATTTCACCGGTCGATACGGAGCTTCAGGAAGATGCCGTGGTATACTGCATAGAATCCGACGAGCACCGCAGCCGCGTATCCGAAAACCGCGAGCCACAAAACCTCCGAAGGGATGGGCAGGGGAGCAGCCCTGAGAACCAGCGAAGACCCGACAACCAGCGATCCGACGACAAGACCAATCATGAGCTTGTCGCTCGCTGAATCAAGCGCCACCTCGAAATCCTGGAGATCCCTGTCGACAAAATCCAGACCCAGCATGCCGGTGGAGTACCGCCGCAGCATCAGGTTGAGGTGACGGGGCATATCAATCAGGGCATCCATGGTTTCCAGCAGGGAGACCGAGACCCTTTTTGTACTGGCAACAGAGAACGTATTCTTATGGGCAATTCGCGTAAGATACGGGGACAATTCGTGCCTGACATTGAACGCCGGATCGAGACGGACACCAATATCGAGTGTCATGACGAGGACCTTGAGAAGCAGCAGCAGGTTCACGGGCACCTTAATCCGGTAACGGCGCATTACTGCTGAAAGCTCAGTTACGAAAAGCGCAAAATGAAACTGCGAGATGGTGTACCCGAAGGCCAGATCCTGCATCAGGACAAAGAGATCGTCCTGCAGCGGTTCGCGGTTCTCATCGGGTATCACAACCCCGAAGCCTTCCAGGGACTTTATCATCAGTCCCGTGTCCTCATTCATCAGGGCAAAGAGGATGTTGATGAAATTCCGTTGCTTTTCCGGGCGGACCGTCCCGGCAATCCCGAAGTCCATAACGACGATGGTGCCGTCCTTTGTAACCAGAAGGTTGCCCGGGTGCGGGTCGCCATGGAAGAATCCGTCTTCGAAGATCATCTTAAGATATGCCTGAAAACCCCGTTCCACGATCACGTGCGGGTCAAGTCCCATGGCAGAGATCGCTTCCGGATTATCGATCCGGACCCCCTCAACAAACTCCATGACAAGGAGACGGGGCGATGAGTATTCCCAGTATATCCCCGGAACATGGATGCCGGTCACGTCCCGGAAGTTATGCCTCACCCGTTCTGCTGCCCTCGCCTCCCGGGTGAAATCCAGCTCTTTTCGTATCTGGCGTGCAAAGTCCTTCACTATACCGGTCGGATTGTAGACCTCCGTATCGGGAAAGACACCTTCAACCCGTTCCGCCATTGTCTGCAGAATACGGAGATCGGTCTCGATGACGTCCCTGATACCGGGACGCTGTATCTTGAGGGCAACCCGTGTCCCGTCTTTTGAGGATCGCACGATGGACCTGTGCAACAGAGGCGGATGCAACCGGGGTCTCGTCAATCTCACGGAACAAGTCGTCAGGATGCGGGCAGCACTCTTCGATCACGGGGCGGACCTCCAAAAATGGCACGGGCTTCACGCGGTCCTGCAGTTTTTTGAGCTCCCCGATCATCTCCGGGGGCAGGAGGTCTGCCCGGGTGCTCAGTATCTGGCCGAATTTCACAAAGGCAGGGCCGAGTTCTTCAATGGCAAGCCGCATCCGTTCGTACATGGCGGGCGGTTCCGGAGAACCGCCGTTGATCGGATACCCTCCGCGGGAATGATCCGGGAACACCTTTTCCAGTACTATGCCAAAACCGTATTTTCCCAGGATTTCAACGATCTGGGAGAACCGTTGGATCTGCGTGACCACGTGAATTTGTATGCCTTCGTGATACTTAAGGTATTTTTTCATCCATCGGATTGTACGGACAATTACGGAAAAACAAGGGAAAAAATCATGAACTACAAAAATCCGGCCATCAGACCGGTGCGGGGGCATCTCCGCGAAAAACATTCCGGACCAAACAGATCCCGTCTTTTGCATAGTTTGACCCGTGAATAAAAATCTAAGAAAAATGCTGAGATACGGACCTGACCGGCCCCTCCGCATCGCAGCATCACGGGGCTCCAAGATCATTTCGTAAAGAATGTAATGAAGGAGGAGAAGATTAAACACATCGGAGCCTGTGATGACAATAAACCCTGACCGGGAAGGATACATACGAAAAATTCCGGCCAAGAGTGAGAACATTCATGACGGAAGTGATGCCGTAGGGCGGGAGGGACCCCGGTTCTGCGCACTTCCCGGAAGCGATCATGTCCGGGGATACACCTGCTTTTCATATAACCGGTATAAACACTCCGGAACCAGTATCCCGGATACCCTGAAGGGGTATACCGAAAACGCAGATTCGGCTCATTGCCAGCCGGGGAGAGGAGCCGGAGACACCGGAGGAGATGAGCGATGAACCTTTCGTCAGTCTTTCGGGAGCGTGATGGTTTCTGGGATGCGGTCATCGTTGTAACGGCAGCAGCTGCTTTCCTGTTGAACCTCATCGGTCTCCTCTCCGGGATCACAATCGTCATTCCCCATCTCCTCTATATTCCGGTAGTGATTGCTGCCTACCGGTACCCGCAATGGGGGATTATTATTGCCGGGTTGATCGGGGCAGTGTATTTCCTGATGGTTCTTCTCCTGAACGGAAGCACGGGGACTTCAGTTGCTGAAACGCTCGTGCGTACCGGTGTCATGATCGCGATCGGATGGCTGGTCGGAACGCTCACGCTCCGTCTCCATGAACAACAGGATCTCTATCAGGGTCTTTTCGACCATTCGGAAGGAGGCAGCATCCTTATTCAGGATTCCGGCACCGGCCGTACGATTGAGGAGGTAAACTGGAAAGCAGCAGACCTGCTCCACCGGAAGACCGTAGATCTCCGGGGGCGTCCCTTATCGACGATCTGGAACGGGGAAGAAGAGCAGGAATTTTTTGCCCGGCTCTCCCTCGAGGGAGCGGTATATACGACCGAGACCTCGTTTCTGTTACCGGATGAGAAGTCGTTCACCGTTCTCGTCTCTGCTGCCGCTCTCCCAAAAAAGAAGGCCATTCTCACCTTTGTGGATATCACGAGCCGTGTCCGTGCGGAACAGGCACTGAAGACTGCAAACGACAAGCTCAACCTCCTTTCGCGCATTTCGGCAGATCACCTCCACTATTCTGTTGACCAGATCCTCGAAACGGCCGATGCGGCTGATGCAGAGTGCAAAGATGCCGGCATACGCGGCTCCCTTGACCGTATCCGGACACTGGCGTGGACCATTGCCCGCCAGCTCATCCTCACCGAGTCCTACAAGGATCTCGGTACATCACCGCCGGTCTGGATGAGTGTTCAGCAGGCATTCGAATCCACCCGGCTGATTCCGGACACCGGTACGGCTGCTATCAGGATCTGGACCGAGCGCCTCGAGATCTATGCGGACCCGCTCTTTTCCGATGTCCTTATCCACCTTCTGGAAAATTCCCTCCGTCACGGCGGCACGACAAAAAACATCGTTGTCACGTACCACGAGACTCCTGACGGGCTCGATCTCTCTCTGAGAGATGACGGCACCGGGATTCCGGCCGAAAAGAAAGAGCGGATATTCGAGTATGATGCCGGGGGGCAGGCGGGTATAGGGTTGTTTATCTGCCGGCAGATCGTCGAAGTGACCGGCATGACGCTTGGCGAGAAGGGGACCCCGGGTAAAGGAGCATGGTTTGTAATCCATGTTCCGCCCGGAAGATACCGGATCGAGGGGACTACCGCGGATGCCCCCCCGCTGCCCCTCCGTTCATCGCCCGGACGGCACATCATCCGGCACAGCACCGGTGTAACCGTGAAAGAGCTGGTTTCCGGGGAATTTCCTGTCGCAGATGCACTCTGGGTCGATTACCACAATACAACAGGAGATCCCCAAACAGACCGGATAGTTGCCGCATTTCTTGACGGTCAGGCAGTCTCGGTCGCCCGGTGCCGGTGGCATCCGGACGGGCACGAGGTTGATGCTGTATTCACGCCGGTCACCCGCCGCGGTCACGGGTACGCGAATGCCGCCGTATGGGGACTTGTCGAGGCGTGCGGGAATGATATCCTTTACATGCATTCGGTCCGGAACCTTGAAAAATTCTACGGCAGTTACGGGTTCGTCCCGATCGGGGAGGATGAACTCCCGCCGACCATCAGGGAACGCTACGCGTGGGCACAGGGAGAGATGGAAGGGGCAAACGTGCTCCCGATGAAGAGGACACCGCCCCAGTCATTGCCCTGAATCTAAGATTCCGTGGTTTGGAACCGGTAATTTTTTTGCCACGGCACAGATCGTCAGGATTCCCGTTTTTTGTGTCGCCGGGACTCTTCAGAACACAACACGGTTGCCTCTTTTTGGTCTGCCCGCCGACTCATTCCTCCGAAGATTATGGATCCTGTCCAGGAGATTCTGCCACAGAGAGAGGCCGGTTTTGTTGCATCCCGCGCTCCATCTTGACCGACGATTCTCAAAAAAAATGGGGGTAACGTGTTTTTTTAATCCCTGAGTTCAGGAAGGATTTACGAGGGGAAAACAAGAAAAATTGCCTTCCTGGAATGGAAGGCGAAAAAGTGCACCTGCTGATAATTAAAAAAAAAAACACCGATGTCCCGGGGGCTTCGCCCCCCCGCTGGGGCGCCCCGGTTGCGACAGTGCTGTAGTACCTGAACCGTGATTTCGGGTAATACTGAGGAATCACTATGCACCCCTGCCCCCAATGGAGACAGGGCTGGGGCAAGGGGGAACTACTGTCAGAACTGGAAGTTAAGGGCTAAATTGATACTTTACCCAGAATTTCAATCTTCGTTGTGGTCCTGAGGATTCACTCATCCTCTCTGCATGTCTGCAATCTTCTTCACCCGGGCTTTGAGTCTCTTCGGTACCCTGCCGCCTCAGCCCCGGGCTGCAGCGCACCTGGCCGGTCCGCTATGAGAATACGCGGACGATCGCGAAGCCGTATGATTATTTCGGCCCTGTCAGCTCTGCTGACCCGCTCTTCCGCATCCAGACCTCTACCTGCCGGAACGGAATCTCGATCCGCTCTTTTCGGAACCTGCGGAGGATCCGACGGTTCATCCAGTCCTGGACCTCCCACGCATAATCATAATTGTTCGTCCAGAGGATGAGCTGGCCGGTGAGCGCAGAATCCCCGAACTCAAGGAAATAGACGGATGGCGCGGGATCGGAAAGAACCCAGGGGGTCTCTTCCGCGGCCTCGCGGGCTATTTCCATGAGGATCGCCGTAACCCGGTCCATGTCGGAACCATAGGCAACGGAGAACGGGATCCGGACTTTCAGGGAATTATCAGGCAGCGAATAGTTGATAACCACGCTTGACGTGATCTTCGCGTTCGGGATCGTGATAATCTGGTTGTCCATGGTCTTGAGCCGGGTGCTCCGCCCGCCGAGGGCAACAACGTCTCCGAAGAACGTATCGATCTTTACCCGGTCGCCAATCCGGAACGGCTTATCGATGGCAATGATCGCACCGCCCAGGAAATTGCTCAGGATATCCTGCGCAGCAAGGGCAAGGGCAATACCGGCAATACCTGCGCCCGCGAGGAGGGGGGTGATATCAACCTGGAAAACGGCGAGGATGAGGAGAAATGCGGCGAACCAGATAAGGTATCGTACCGAGACCAGGAGGATCGGGATAAGCCGGTTCAGGTCTGCATCTGTCCTTTCTGCTATCACCGACCCATAGGTCCTGATGAAGTTTTGGAAAAAGACCGAGGCGATCCATGCCCAGAGCAGGACAAAGACCGCATTGATCACCTGGCTCGTGCTGACCCCGCCCACGGATTCCGGGATAATTTCAAAACGGGTCAGGGCAAAATAGACCGACAGGGTAAAGATTGCAACCACGAGGGGGGTACCGACCGCCTTCAGGATAATGTTATCCAGCTGGGTCTCAGTTGCATCCGCTCTCTTTTTCAGCCACCGGAGAATGCCATATGCAAGAACGGCCAGGACCAGCCCGGCTGCAACCGTGATTGCCGCGTACAGAATTCCGTGATCCATTCAGGCCGTCTCCGAACAGAACGGGTTTTTTGCAGTACTTTCTCTCATTGTATTCCCCTCATCAACGCTTTTATCCCGGACAATAATACTTTCATTTAGCCGCAGATATTGGTGTTGTCCGGGTAAAGCATTCGGGCGGTTATCCCGTACCGATAATGTTACCTTCCGAAAAGTAAAAATCCGGAAAAACCCAAAGCCGATATTGTTATTGTACGCTGGATTAAAATAGGTGATTCCTCAACAAAAGCCACCAATTTAGATTTTCTTTCGATGCTTTTTGGGAAGTCATATCCAGG
>DAPW01000030.1 GCA_002502245.1 Methanoregula sp. UBA154 | reverse complement strand
TCCGCCTGATCGGTTCAGTGGTCTCCCGGATCTGTCTGGTTGTCTCCCTGATCGGTTCAGGTTTTTTCCTTAATCCTGCACCAGGTTTCCCGGGCAGATCCACCCCCGGGTCCTTCACCGGTGATGCCGGAATTTCTGCGGCCGGCCTGACCGGGACCTGCTCCTGCCCGCCGTCTGGTTCCGGGCGGGCTTCTTCAATATTACAGACTTTTAATGCAAGGGAGAACTCTTCCGGAGTGTATTTACAAAGGTTGAATTCTATGATTGGATGGGAATTGAAATAATCCAGTGCCCCGCTCCCGACGAGTTCGATGCGGCCATGCTTGAAATAATACACCAGGGGTTTTCCTTTCCTGATGAGGATGAATCCCTCGCCATCCTGGATGACCACCCGGACAATACCAACGAACCTGACCGTGTGGGTGAATATCCATTCCGGCGGTGCCTGCATCCAGCCTATGCTTTTTCCCTCCGGCAACTGGTTGATCATATGAGTGACACGATCGCATCCTGGTTCTTTTTCATCTCATACGTAATCTGCCCGATATTTGCGGTGTTTTTTGCAATGATAACCAGATAAAACTCCTCCATCACGGGCCCGAGGATCAGGAGATAGTCGGAGAATTCCACAAAAACCATGGAAAGACCCGTATTCCCAAACTGTGCAGCAGTTTTTTTTGAATCGAGCATGATGGTTGCCATGGCCTGCCGGATATCCTCGTTCATGATGATGCCGGATTTCATGCTCTGGATGATTTCCCCGTTCTCCTGAATAAGGATAGCAGCCTGGACGTCATTCAAAATAAGAAATCTGCTCAGGATCTGTTTCAGCATCCGTAATCCCCGGTCATACGAACATTCGTTCCTGTAATTTCTCGGTATTTCGTCAGATGATCACTCGATGTCTTCCTTCGAGAGCGTGTCAAGGATTTTATAGGTGTTGACCATGCGGTTGAACGCGGTCTGGAGTTCCCCGATCTCATCATTGCTGAGGAGTTCGATCTCGGGGTTCTGCAGATCGCCGGTGCTCATGTTCGTGGCGATTTTTGAGAGTCTGACAATGGGGGTTGTTATGCTGCTGGCAAGGAAGAAGCTCCACATGACAACAACCGAGAGCGTCACCAGGGTAATAATAACGATACTGTTGGTCAGACCGATGTTGCTGAAAATGCTGTTCTTATCCCCCATCATAACGATGCCCAGAAGGATCATGGGTAATGTTGCGACAAAGAGCATGCTCACCATGAGCTTGTAGAATATGGGGATCGGTATACTGAAACCACGGGCGGCAGGTTTGATCTCAGTCCGTTTCATGGCACACATGTATCAGTATTTACATAAACACCATATAAAAATATCCAAACAATTCCGGGCATTCAATGTTTTCTGATACATGAATACTCGCTATTTAACCGAAAAGGAGGAAAAAACCCCTGCTGAGATCATGGGTGGGGCTGTCAGGTTTTCAGGTCCGCGATCACGTTCCAGAATGCGTGGGCAACCGCATCCTTTGATCCCTTCAGTTCTTTGCGTCCTCCCGCTGAGAGGAGCGTGTATTCCCCTTCCCGGCTGCCCATGGTTTCGGGGGAATTCATCAGGACCATTCTGACGCCCATATCCAGCATCCGTTCCGACTGCTCTTCCGGCGCTGCTCCCAGCTTGAACGCTACGGTGAATGGAGCCCATTGACGAATCACGTCTTCAAGCAGTTTTGGCAGGGGTTCAAGATCGATTCTGACGTTCTTCCCGCTCGGGATCTTCCCGTTGTACCGCTTCGGGGCATAGTCCGATATCGCCGCTGCACTGATGTAGATATCAGCCCCCCCGTCTGAAAAACAGCGGTGGACAGCGTCCCGCATATCAGCAGCGGTATCGGCCGGCACGTTGTGTACGCAGGGGAATTCATCGCGGTGGACGACCGTGACATTGGCCCCAAGCCGGAATGCCGCGAGTGCAAGTGCCCGCCCTATCAGGCCGGTTGACCGGGTTGTCAGCACCCGCACATCATCCACCGGCTCACGGCAGGAACCACTGGTGATCAGGACCCGCCTGCCTTTCAGCGAATGGCCAAGGATCATCCGCTCGCACCAGAGAACAATCGTTTCATTGTCCGCGATCTTCGCTTTTCCTTCCTCAATCCGTGGATCGATGACCTGGATACCCCATGTCCTGAGGCGCTCCAGGTTCGCGCATATGGCCGGGTGACGGTACATGCTGTGGTGCATTGCCGGGACGATAAGGACCGGCATGCCGCTCCCAAGCGCTGTTGTGGCAAAGGTGGTCACGGGGGTGTCATCGATACCGCACGCGATCTTGCTGATCGTGTTCGCGGTGCATGGTGCGATGAGCAGCAGGTCGGCAGAGCCCCCGTCCCCGCAGTACGCGACATGCTCGACCATGCCGGAGATACGGGTGAGCGCAGGTCTCCCGCAGGCATACGTCAGGGAGTCCGGGGTGATGATGCCGGTCGCGGCGTCACTCATGACCACCTGGACAACGGCACCGCACCGGCGCAGGGAGTGGATCAGCCTGACGACCTCGACTGCGGCGATACTCCCGGTGACTGCGATAACGACCTGTTTTCCGACAAGTGTCTGAACCGTGGTCATGCGAGATACACATCCTGGACCATATGCCATGCATGCGGCCGGTATTTCTTCACTGTATGTACATGGATAGTGGCAGAAAAACCTGCGCTCTCAACATGTTCCCGTACCTGATCTTCCACCGGCCCAATACTGTGGACATGGATAACAGTTCCGGGAGCCGCATGGCGCAGCGCATCGGGAAGCATGGTGACCGCATCGAAATGTCCCATCACGATCCGGTCATAGGTTCCGGAGAGGAGCCGGCGGCAGTCCCCGAGTGATGGCGTGATCCGGCCGGACAGGTTGTTTGCCTCGATAGACCTGACCAGGTACCCGAATGCAACGGGGTTAATTTCCATGGCATGGACATCGGCGCCCGCTCCCGCAAGCGGCAGGGAAAAATAGCCGATGCCGGCAAACATGTCGGCAATCCTCACGGGACGGGGACTGTTTCCGACCAGGCGGGAGATCCGGGCTTTCTCCTCGCGGTTGCCCGTCGAGAACATCACTTTTTCCGGATCGAGGATATACACAAACTTGGCTTCCCGGTGGCAGACCTCCCCGCCGCTCCCCCAGAGAATCTCCGTATCCGGTGTCCGCGTAATGTCCTGCAGGGATCTGATCCACAGGATCCCGCGCGGGCGACAAAAAGCGGCGATTGCGTTGATCTCATACGGGGTGGGTTTTTTTCCATGAATGACCGCAATCTCCCCGAGCATGGAATACCCCCGCCCGCTGTAGCGTCTCCTCTCGGGAAGTTCACGGTCGCAGGGCTCGGATGCAATGACCGGAACCCAGAGGATCTCTCCATCCGCAAAAGGGCCCCGCGTCCTGTCAACCCAGCCGGCGGTGCGAAGTTCTTCGGCCTTATCTTTCCGGACCGCCCGTACCCGCATGCGCTACCTGACAAAGACCATCTGCTCGCCGTCGCGCAGCAGCCGGAGGTGGTCACCGGCCCGGGCTTCCAGCCATTTCAGCTGCGGGTATTCCTGTGTACGGCTGCTGACCGGGTCCAGGATGCCCATATTTTTCCCGTCTGCAAAAACCACGAGGCCCGGCTCCGCGTTCCGTGAATTGCCGATGATCTTCTCGACATCATCTTCCCGGATCGATTTCGGGATCCCGTCAGTGAGGTCAGTAGCCTGGAGGTGGTGGGACTCCACCCGCTGGACCTCGTAGTACCGGTTCCTGACTTTAATAACATCATTTTTCTGGAACCGCGGGAGACGGACCGAGTAGGTAACCCTATAGAGCTGCCTGCCGTTCTTTTCCCCGACCAGTTTCGGGTGTGTCGTGTACCGCCCGCCCAGCTGGGCAATGATTCCCTGCGAGATAAGCAGCCCGATGTGCTGCGACCCGATGATGATATCGATGCCATCATGGATCTCGTTTATGTCCGAGATGAACGAGAGCCGTTCCCCGCCGGCCTGCAGGGTGTCCTCGATCTGCTGGGCAATCGAGGCCGCGGTCTGGATCTCGAACGTGCTGGGTATCCGCCCCTCCGCGCGCACCTGCACGATCCCTTCATAGTAACTCCCGCTGATCCGGTTGCAGCGATCGCACTGTTCCTTGTGCCAGAGGATCTCAACCGTGCAGTTCCCTTCAACGGGTTTGTTGTACAGGACACCACGGAGAACGAGTGCTGCACGCGACCGGTTCAGGGTAAGGTCCCGGATAGTGACCTCTATGGAGGTTTTTTTCACATCCTTGTGAAAATGCACGGCTGATTTTGCTATTTCAGGACCAAGGTCTGCTCGTTCTACCGTCGAATCTGTCCAGGTATTCACCACTTTTATGGCACCGCAGCTGGGACAGTTGGTGCTTTTTACGCGTTGGTCACACGTGAACCAGGGGGTGCTGCCAATCCTGCACTGGCTGCACAGACCGGCAGTCTCCGAGGGTTCCCCGCATTTCGGGCAGAAATTACCTGTAATATTCTTTTTCATAACTGGTAGATCTGTGCGTGGGGCACTTTTCCAATCATCATGCAGCCGGACTGTGCAATAAGGCCCATTTCAATGGCAATGTTTACCGAGCGCTCGCCGATGAGGTTGATGTTGCCGGCGCGTTTCAGCGCTTCCCTTACCTCGCTCTCGGTGGCGGGGGTAGTGCCATAAAATGAATCCGTGATGGTGAGCGAGAGTTTTTCATGACATATCGTCGTGTTCAGCAGTTCCCGGTCACAGACTGCAACAACGTCTCCCGTCTCCCGCGAGCAATGGACCTTTAAAAACATTGTTTATGCATTGGCGGGAGGGAATTAAAAAGGTGAGTTTTGTCCAGCGGTCTTTCCGCAGGAACCGGACGGGAGATGAATCCGAAAGGGTTCTTCACCCGGCACAGAAAAAAATCTCAAAGGATCCGGGAGGGCTCCCCGCCCCAGTGCCCCCGCCTTCCCGCACGGGAGCGGGAGGGGGTCGTGTGTGCTTTGGCCGGGAGCTGGACCGGGATCCAGAATGGGATCACTCAAGGAAAAACGGGATTTTTCATGAGATCCTGCCTGGAGATTTTTACAGATGTACCTGCCCGACCCCCTCCATCCCTGCTCCGGTTTTTACCGTATTTTCGCTGATTTTACGACGTGTGCTATTGATCGTGTGGCGCTTTTGGCAGGCAGGGGGTCGCACAGGTACAACGTGCCGGACAGCCGGGCCGGGCACGCAGCCGGCCACTTCCTGGAAAAACAGGACGTTTCAATAAACATCATACCGGGGCATCGCATGCGCCCCCGCCCCTGAAGGGGGCAAGGCTGGCGCAATGGGGGTGATCTCATTTTTTAAAAAGAGGTTTTCCAATGAAAATGAGATTGGACAGATGTGACAGGTTGATTGTTGATACCTTCGCGATTCCTTGTGATGGCCGATGCCGCACCAAAAAGGGACGCCCCCGCGGAGTGGATCAATGACTAATATTTCTAAAAAAACCCTGAACTGCCCCGCCGTACCCCGGAGGGGCCCTGAAGCGGGGAGCCCTCGTGTAAGTTATGATATCGTTTCCGATTTTCATCGTTCCGGTAAGAACTCCACCGGTTCATACCCGTTTCCACCGAGCAGAATTATCCAGTGTGGTGTCCCTTTTTCGCTAAAATCGTCAGCCCCAACCTCATTTACGAAAAAAAGAATCCCGTTACCTTAGCTGCACCGTCACCCCGTATACCCGCTCAACGGTCTCCGCATGAATAAAAAAGCAGTCTTCCGGCGTCATCTGCCCGGAAGCAACGAGCTGGTTCGTGTACCGGGGCACCGATCTGGGGCCGATCACTGCACCCGGCCGGGAGTTCTCATCCATGTAATCGCTCTCCATGGTGAAGCGGCGGTGCTCCCGGATCAACCGGGGCAGGGCTTCGTGTCGTGCAATGAGCGAGGGGTGCAGGGGCGTGTCCGGGGATCCGTAATGCTTCACCACCCGTTCAACCGGCATATGGGCTGCCGCGGCCATCTCCACGACATCTGCACAGGGACCGGTCTCGGCGTGTATCTGGAGTGCGCAGCTGCAGCCGGCAGCCAGCTGCAGTGCATGCGCAAGGACATCGTTTGAAGCCGCCAGCAGTTCCGGGCTCACTTCGTAATGGGGCCGGCCGCTTTTGAGCGCTACCGCTTTTCCCTCCCGCACATAGGTTGCAGCGCAGTCAAGCCCGGCCTTCATGACGGCGGTTGCTTCTGCAAGAGTCATCCGTTCCGCAAGCCGGCTGATCTCTGCGGGGTGCACGCCGAGCACCGGAAAAACCGTGAGCCCGCTCTCGCGGACCATCGCCGCGACCCGCAGGGTCTCGTCAAAGACCTGTGCATAATCCGTCCCGCGAGACGGGTGCACACCGAGCGACCACGACGGCTTGGAGACGAGAAAGAGGTGCGTCCCCCCGGCCCGTAAAAAATCCTTTGCAGCCTCAAGACCCCTGCCGTTCACCGGGTCGATATGGATGTGGTCGTCAGTGACGGGATAGGCCGGGGATCTCACGTAACTCCACCACGCTCATGAACGGGTATCCTTTGTCTGGCATGAGCCGGGCACGGCAGTAGGAGAACCCCACGCGGGTGACGATCTCGGCATTGAACATGAGCCCGGAGAGCTCGCTGTAGCCGAACCGGTTTTCCGTCATCAGGCTGCGGTCCAGTTTTACCGCGATCTCTTCAACGAACGGCTGAAGGATCACGGCTTTCTCAATAGCGGTCTCGACACTGGCTGCCGACCGCCGGGATATGGGGGTGCCCACCCACTGGTGGTAGAGCGCCCCCAGCTTGATACCGGCCTCAAAAACTGCCTGCTCCCGGTCACTGGTCATGCTATCTTCACCTTTCTTCACCTCAGATCAACTGGATAATCCCGTTTTTCGGCTCCATCGCCTCGCCGTGCCGGAGCAGCATCTCGATGCCCTCCTTGACTTTTTCCCGCGGGAAGCCTTTCCCGCTGACAGCGTCGATAACCTGGTCGATACCGGCGCGTCTCCCCTCACCGCCGATATCGCGGATGGCATCCTTGATGACCCGCACAATATCCCGCTTCTCCTTGGAGATCCCGGTAACAATCTTATCGATATCGAAGGTGCCCGTCCGGGCATCGTACGCGATCTGGCGGAGGCAGGCATCCACGATATGGATGACCCGCTCGGCATCGTCGAGCCCGATGCTGTCCGACAACCGGATACGGGCGCTCGCCTCTGCAAGGCGGACGAGCGCCTCCAGCTGGCGCGCGGTCACCGGCACCGGCTTGTTGGGCTCGGCAATGCCCCGCAGTTTCAGGTAATAATTTACGAGCGCGTCCTTTGCTTCGGGAGTCAGCATCGGGTAGCACGACCGTTTCGAATAGGCAACATATTTCCGGAACAGGGCAGGGTCGATATCCGGCATCACTGGCTTGAGCTGCTCCTGGATGTATTCATCGGTAACCCCCGGGATAGGGGTTTTTTTATGCTGGGCAATGAGCTCGCCGGTGCTGTGCGCCTTGAGGATGTGCTCGGCTATGGCAAGGTCCCTCTTCTGTTCCGGCTGGTCGGTCATGATGAAGATGAGATCGAACCGGGACAGGAGTGACGGCGGCATGTTGATCTGGTCGGAGAGATCGCCGAACATATCGAACCTGCCGTACTTCGGGTTCGCTGCACCGAGAAGGGCACAGCGGGATTTGAGCGTGGCGGTTATACCGGCTTTTGCCACGCTGATGGACTGCTGCTCCATCGCCTCGTGCAGCGCGGAACGGTCCCCTTTCTCCATCTTGTCCATCTCATCGACCGCCGCAACTCCCATGTCGGCAAGGACCAGCGCACCGGCCTCCAGGGTCCACCGGCCTTCGCCGAACTCGTCCTTGACCGCAGTCGCGGTAAGTCCTGCAGCAGTGGAAGACTGCCCGCTCGTGTAAATCGCGCGTGGCGAGAGCTTGACGACATATCGCAATAGCTGGCTCTTTGCAATACCCGGGTCACCGATCAGGAGGATGTGGATGTCCCCCCGCAGCCGGCTCCCGTCCGGCATCTCCTTTGAAATCCCCCCGAAGAGCTGAAGGGCGATAGCCTGTTTCACATCCTCGCTCCCGTAAATTGTGGGTGCTATCGAGTGGATGATCTTCCGGTAGATCATCGGGTCTTTGCTCAGCGCCCTGATCTCGTCCTCGGCTTTTTCATCGATCTCGACCTCCTCGTACTCTTTCTCTGCGATCTCGATGGAGTTGCATTCTAAAAAGATGTCAAAGACCGTGCTCTTCTCTCCCTTGATCACCCGCTGCATTGACCGGAGGATGCCATTGATGATGACCCGGTCACCCGGGGAGACTTTCCCGGAAAGGTCGTCGGTTACATCGACATCCAGGGTCTGGGGCTGTTCACCGCCGCGCAACCCTTCGGGGGATTCCTGGATCCTCAGTTTCTGGGAATCAACGAATTTCGAGAGCTTCGGCATCAGCTCAAGCTTCTTGAACGTGCAGCCGTCCGTTGCACACCCGTCAGGCTCGATAAACTTCCCGTATTTCTGTATCTTTCTTGTGAAATGGCCACCCGGGCAGCGGAACGCCGCTTCAACAATCCGTGGCCGCACTTCTGTTGTTTTTCGCAGGATCCCCTCTACAGACACAAACGTGTTGATATCGTCAGACCGTATGTTCCGGATCAGGGTTTTTCTCGGGAGGTTGGTGAACCGGATATTGATGCCTTTTGGCGGCTCTTTCCCGTCCTTTGATTTGATCAGCTGGTCGTTCCGGATCGCGTCCCAGACATCCTCGATGACTTTCCCGGGGTTCTCGAGAAGTTCGTCTGCGAGCGAGATCCCGGTCCTCCCGAACCGCTCGATATCCCGGTAATCGATAGTGAGCGAACGCTTATGCGGGTATTCGCGGGAGATCTCACCCAGTTCTTTCTTGTACCGGGTCTTGAGGAGCCGGCTCCAGTCCGCGGTCCTGTCACCCTCGTGACCTGCTGCTTTATCCATGGTTTAGTTCTCACGTTTTTCTGATGATATGACAAAGCGTGCGAGCATGGCCTCCAGCTGGATATCGCTGTTCGCCCCTTCGGACAGCCGGAAATCCGTTTCTCCGATATGGTCGATAAGACGGACCTTGAGTTTCCGGTCGATATCCATATTCAGGATCGTCCGGTAACACTGGTTGATCAGCTCATTGGGGGCAATACCCCGCTCGTGGAGGAGGTGCGCAAGAAGCGATTCGGCACCGTCAAAGTCCCCTTTCAGCGACCGGGTCAGGAGCTCGTTGATCTCGTCCGGCCGTGCTGTCGAGGTGATGGCATAGACCATCGTCTCGTCAATGGAATTCCTGATGATGGCAGCGCCCTGCAGGGCATTGATCGCTTTGCGCATATCACCCTGTGCGATATAGACGATTGCATCCATGGCCGCATCGGAGATGGTAAGGCATTCCTTGCAGGCGATGCGGGCGATCTCCTCCTTGACGGCCCCGGCACCCAGCGGCTTGAAGCGGTAGATCGCGCACCTGCTCTGGATGGGATCGATGATCTTCGAGGAATAGTTACAGGAGAGGATGAACCTGCAGGTCTGGGCATAGCTTTCCATGGTACGCCGGAGGGCCGCCTGTGCATCGGTAGTCAGCGCGTCCGCCTCATCGAGAAAGAGGATCTTGAACCTCGCATCCCCGAGCGGTGTAGTCCGGGCGAACTGCTTGATCTGGGTGCGCACAACATCGATCCCACGCTCGTCGGAAGCATTCAGTTCCCGGAAATTCATCTGCCATGAATCCTTAAAAAATTCCTTTGCCAGTGCAACAGCGGCAGTGGTCTTGCCGACACCGGCGCTCCCGGTAAAGAGGAGATGGGGAAGGTTACCGCTCCGTACATAGGATGACAACCGCTCCACTATTTCGTCCTGCCCGACGATTTCCGCAAGAACTTTGGGCCGGTATTTCTCAATCCAGATCGTGTGGGTATCATCCATCAGCATCACACCCGAACAGAGGGAAGGGGTTTTTGAATCCAACCGGAACCGTGTCCGGTCAACCTTTGTGTACTATCTGGGGTTCCCGCTCTTTTTAATGAATGTCATAATCTTTATCATAAGGGTTTTGAAATTACTTTTCATGCAAAAAAAATATATTTTTCTCGCTTTGGTTTTTATCATGGCAGTGATACCCCCCGCTGCCGGAAGTCTTACAAAAATTTCTGCCGGTGCACCGGTCTACGTTGGTGAACAGAACCTTGATATCTCCTCCGGACTCCAGGGCTGCCATGTCATTGCCTGGTGGGGGAACGGTACGGAACTGATTGATCCCCCGGCACGGAACATCACGATCATCCGGAGTGTTGAGGACTCCGGTATCGCGTTCCGTTACTCGATTGATCCTGAACTCTTTGCCGGGTATACCGGCACGTGGTACTGCGAGGACAGGAAACCCCTCCGTGCGGTCTTCGAAGTAGTCAGGCCCGAGCTTGCGGTCAGGTTCTGGGACCTGGACAAGAACGAGGATGTCACCGGTAAAACCATGCCCCTGAATGCCAATATCACGTACCGGGTTGATACCAGTCTTGACCGGGCACTCCAGTACCGGTACCGTCCCGATATCACCCCCCTGGACTCATTTTATACGGTTACCCTGACCGATCCCCGGGGCAAAGGGCTCTCCTCAATCTATACGGGAAGTTACGGAAAACCGGATACTTCGATACTTTCCTTTGAGCGCAGCCCGTTCATTTCCTCCTCACCCTACTTCTGGAAAGACGGAAGTGCGTGGAACCGTGAATCCCGGAACGTGCAGGGGGACTCCCTCTACCCTGTCGGAACGTATACGTTGACTATCACCCAGAATCTCAACCATATGCAGGAGATGTACGCAACCGGTTCCTCGGAAACCCTGGCCGGCCTGACCGGGGCATCTGCAACGGTTACGTTCATTAAACCGGAATCAACTGCTGTACAGACCGTTTCAACCCCACGCCGTACTCCTTCCGGTGCGGTGACCGCCTCGCCGGCTGACACCCCGTCGTCCACCATCATAACATCCCCCACCCGGACACCCGTCCCGGTAAAGACGACCTATGCCCCGCTGCCGTCCTGGGTCGTTCTTGCCGGTCTTGGGATCGCCCTGGCGGGTGCAGTCTGGCAGAGAAAATAATTCTATCCAATTTTTCCCACCCCTTTTATAGGAACAGAACGCCCAGAGTTACCGGAGATCCCCTATGAAATTTCATGGAATCCTGATGACCATGCTGCTTTTAGCGATGCTGATTGTTTCCGGTGCAGCAGCCGATTCGCAGGAACCGCTTAATACCGCGGGTGCGTTATACTCGGAAAGTGTTGACCTGGCCAACAAGGGGAACTACCAGGAAGCGCTGGACGCTGCAGACCGGGCACTTGCCATGAATGTGACCTCTCTGAACGGTCTCATCCAGTCCAACCGGGCGGGAATACTCGTCATGCTGCACCGGAACACTGAAGCGATCACTGCCGCTGATGCAGCGCTGGCAGAAGAAGGCGACCTGACCACGGTCCACTCGATTGCCTGGTACAACAAGGGCAATGCCCTCCGTGCCCTGGGCAGGATTACCGAAGCACAGGATGCATATGATCATGCCTTTGCGCTCGATAACACGCTCGTCCCCCCTGACATGAGCGGGGATATCCCGGGTTCGCCAACGCCCAAATCACCGCTTTCTGCCGGCCCTCTCCTGGCTGCGCTCGGTGTGTTTTCCTGTATGTTCTCTGTCTTTAAGAGAACGTGAGCATTTTTTTATTGGTTTTTCTTCTCTGGAGAACCCATTCAGGGAACTTTCGCCGCTTGCGGGGGTTTCACTCTCGTTGCTCGGGCTATCCCCGCATTGCGATCACGACGTATGAGCTGCAACAAACCCCGGTCTTCTGCATGCGTCCGTTCCTCGCTGCGGAATGGTGGCTCAGAACCGGGGAATCATACGCTCTGAAAAACCATGTTCTCTCGGGAGCCGGTTTTTCAAAGTCCGCATGGTTAAAAATTTTTGCTCTGGAGAAATCATTGTAATGAAATTAAATTGCCACCCCACTTGCGCCAGCCCAGCCCCCATCGGGGGCTGATGGCGCATGCGATGCCTTGGAATTATCTGTACCGCGCTCATTCAAAATAGACCCGGTAATGCGGCGTTATCGCAATTCGGGGATGCCACAGCGGCGGGGGGAATCCCCCAAGAGCGTCAGGATTGTACGAAGGATTTTCTATGAAAATCGAATTCTTTAGAGACAGAATAATGGGGGTTGAGACCTCCATTCCCCGATTATGATATGTGCCATCGCCCAGAAGGGACGCCCCCGCAGCGAATCAATGAATGATATTCCTAAAAAAAAAACAACGAACTGCTTCGCCGTGCCCCGGAGGGGCCCTGAAACGGGGAGCCCTCGTAAAAATTATGATGTCTTTTTAAATTTTCATCGTTCCGGTGTGAACACCATTGGTTCATGCCCGTTCCTACAGCGCAAAAGTTTCTACAGAGCAAATTTTTTTGTTTCCTCGAGGAATCATCGTTTTTTCCTTCTGACGCTTCCGGGGCAACAGGAACACCTCCTGCTGCCGTGGCATCTCTGCTGAATCTATCATCTATCAGGGACCGGGAGGAATTCTGACAAACCGGCATAAGAGATGATGGGTGGGCTGCCTCATCCTCCCATGGAGAGAGAGGTCACGCTCATTATGCCAATCCAGATACTCCAAGATCCTCTGTTCCCCTGTCACTGACTATATCTTGATGTGCCGCCCGGATAAAGACTAAAAGGTACCATGGAAGGGGCAGTCCGGCTCTTTGCCGGTGAATTCAACCAGTCGACCCTCACAGTGCCGGGCGAGGACGATAAGAGCGCTGCGTGGGTCGTGACCCCCTTTGGGACCTCCTGTCGGCTGGTGTTCCTGGCCGGTGCGCTGGTGGAAGTGCAGGAGCAGGGTGATATGCTCTCTGCCCGGCTGGCCGATCCGACCGGGGGATTTGACCTGGTCCTGGGAGGGAATAATACCCCCTGTGCGGGATCGATCCGGAAGATCCCGTGCCCCTCGTTTATCTCCGTATCCGGCCGTGCCCAGCTGTACCGGTGGGATGGAAAACCCGTGCTGACCATCCGCCCGGACCAGGTCCAGGTTATCGACCGCCGTATCCGGGACCAGTGGGTGATCACGACCGCATCGTCCACCCTGGCACGGCTGGAGGCGATGCACCTGGCCCTGCAGGGAACCTGCACCGACAAGAGGATCCTGCGGGTTTGTTCGCACTATTGTCTGACCCCCGGTGATCTCCGCAGACTGGCTGAAATGGTTGCCGGTGCGCTTTCGAGTGTCCGCCCTTCAACGGAAACGGAACGTGCGGTGCAGACCGATCCCCGTGACATGATAATGGAATATATCCGGACCGCCAGTGGTCCCCGCGGCGTTGCCGTCGAAGAGATCATAGAAATGGCCCGGCTGCGGGCCGTTTCTTCGGAAGCGGTACTTACCGTGATCGAATCACTGATTGTTGAAGATGAATGCTACCAGCCCCAGAAGGGATATGTAAAACCGTTATGAACCTGGAATTTATCGGAGACGGCCCGGCACTGGTCGTTACCGGGGAAGAGCGGAACCTTGTTGTTGCGGATCTCCATTTTGGCATTGAAGCGGACCTTGCTCTCCACGGGCTCCATTTCCGGAGCAGGAGCAAAGCCCGGCTGGAGCGGCTGCTTGCGATCGTAGACCGCGTTGACCCTGACGGGCTCCTGCTGCTCGGGGATGTCAAGCACAGCATCCCGTCCCTCACGCGACAGGAATATGTTGAGCTGCCCCGCATCCTTGAGACACTGCGGGACCGGGTTCCCCTGCGGCTCTTTCCCGGTAACCATGATATCGGTATTGAACGGTATCTGAAACCTGCCGAGATCTGCGCAAAGGAAGGTTCGATCATCGACGGGGTCGGGTACCTCCACGGCCATATGTACCCGTCGCCGGCACTTGCCGGGCACCTCATGATCGCCGGGCATCACCACCCCCTTCTCTCTCTCCGGGACGAGGTCGGCTGCGCCCTCCAGTCGCCGGCATACCTGCGTGCCGGTGTAAACAACGGTGCACTCGGGATGCCAGAAAAGAACGGGACGGATGCGCCGACGCGTGTCCTCTTTATGCCGGCGTTCAATGAGATCGCCGGGTACGATATCCTCCAGATCATCAAAAACCCGACGTCCCCGCTCTCCCGTCATATTCTCCCGGACGATACCGAGATCATCCTTGCCGATGGGACCTATATCGGCCCGTTATATGCCCTGATACCCGATGAAAGCGATTGAAGTGCTGGACCCCCGGGTGCAGTCCTGCATCCGGAAGCGCGGGTTTACTGTCCTTTCCGATGCCCAGAAGGAAGCAATTCCCCACATCCACCGGGGAGACCATACGCTCCTGATCGCGCCGACGGGTACCGGCAAGACCGAAAGTGCGATGTTCCCGGTCTTCAATGCCCTGCTCTCCATGCCCGCGGGCGGGGGGTTCAGGGCCCTGTATATCACGCCCCTGCGTTCCCTGAACCGCGATATCCTCGCCCGGATGCAGTGGTGGTGCAGCGAGCTCGGCCTTACGGTGGGCGTCCGCCACGGGGACACGCCCCCGGCTGAGCGCCGGAAACAGGCGCTCAGTCCCCCGGATCTCCTCATTACAACGCCGGAGACGGTACAGGCACTCTTCATGGGGAAACGGCTTCGGCAGCACCTTGCCCAGGTGCGGTTCGTCATCATCGACGAGATCCACGAACTTGCCGGCAGCAAGCGCGGCGCCCAGCTGGCGGTTGCCCTTGAACGGCTCCATGTCTATGCCGGTGAGTACCAGCGGATCGGCCTTTCGGCCACGGTCGGGAACCCGGAAGCTATTGCGCGGTTCATGTGCGGGAAGCGGCCGTTCTCTATCGTGCAGGTGCCGGTTGCAAAGAACCTCCAGATCGATGTCCGGTATGTTGGCGATGACTTCAAACACCAGACCGAGGTGCTCTCACGGATGCTCAAACGGCAGGGTTCCACGCTCGTGTTCGTCAATACCCGTGTCACCGCAGAGGCACTCGGGCATGCCCTGTTCGAGCGGGGCGACGTGGAAGTGCACCATGGGTCACTCTCGAAGGAGGTGCGGATCGATGCCGAGGAGCGGTTCAGGAACGGTGAGATCCATACCCTGATCTGCACCTCTTCGATGGAGCTGGGCATCGATATCGGGCGGGTCGACCACGTGATACAGTTCGGTTCCCCCCGCGAGGTGGCGCGGCTCGTCCAGCGCGTCGGCCGTGCCGGGCACCAGCTCAACACGGTCTCGCGGGGTACGATCCTCGCTACCGGCTTTGACGACCTGCTCGAATCGCTGGTGATTGCAAAAAAGGCACGGGCGAACGAGCTTGAAGATGTTGTTGCGGAACAGAATGCAGCAGATGTTCTCGCAAACCAGATCGCTGCAATTGCCGTTGAATACGGGGAGATCGAGCGCGGGAAGATCAATGAGATCCTCGCCCGTACGTCCCTGTTCTCAGAACCGGGCCCCCTGCTGGAGGATGTCTGTCGTCAGATGGAGGAGCACCGCCTCATCCGTATCGATGGCACACGGATCATCACCACCGCCCGCGCCCGCCGCTACCTTGCCGGGAACCTTTCCATGATCCATGACGAACGAAAAGTCCCGGTCTTCGATATGGTCTCCCGGCGGACAGTCGGCACGCTGGATGAGTCCTTTGTTGTCGGCTGGGTGCATACCGGTGCCGTTTTCATTACAAAAGGCCAGCTCTGGCGCGTGCTTGAGATTGCCGAGGGGAAACTCACGGTTGAGCCGGCAAAGAAGGTCACCGGGGAGCTGCCATCATGGGAGGGCGAGCAGATCCCGGTCCCGTTCTCTGTTGCCCGGGAGGCCGGCGGAATCCGCAGGACCCGGAAGATCAAGGACTATACCAGCGATGCTGACAGCACCGCGTATGCAGAAAAGTTCCTTATCGAGATGGACCGGAACCGGTCGCTGGTACCGACGGATCTGCTGATCACCCTTGAGAACATCGATGACGGGGTGGTGTGCAATGTCTGTGCCGGGCACAAGGCGAACGAGGCCCTGGGCCGTGTCCTCTCGGTCCTCATCTCTGCCCGGTACGGCACCACGGTGGGTCTCGAACTGGACGCGTACCGGATCCTGCTCCGGCTCCCGTTTGGTATCCGGGCGGCGGATGTCCGGGATCTTCTCCTCTCGCTCGATCCCGCCCACATGCCCGGCATCATCCGTCTTGCGCTGAAACGGACCGCGTTATTTAAGTGGAAACTGGTCCAGATTGCAAAAAAATTCGGCGCAATCGATCCCGATGCGGATTATGAGAAGATCAGCATCCACCGCCTGCTTGAATTTTTCGACAACACGATCGTGCAGCACGAAGCCTACCGGGAACTCCTCACCGGGTACATGGATATCGACACCGCATCGTCCATCGTGCGGCTGATTGGGGAGGGCGAAATCAGCGTTGCGCTGGGCCCGCACTCCCTGATCGGCGCCGGCGGGCTGCTGTCGTCGCGGGACCAGATCCCGCCGCCAACCGCAGATCAGGCGGTCCTTGCAACGCTCCGGCGCAGGCTTGAGCAGGACGATATTCTCCTCTGCTGTATGAACTGCCGCGACTGGAAGAGCCGGACGGTTGTCTCCCGTGTTCCCGATCGCCCGCAGTGCCCGAAATGCGGTGCGCGTCTTATTGCCGCGCTCAAACCCTATGAAGAAGAATCGTATGCTGTGGTGAAAAAATCCCGGAAGACCGCGGAGGAGCGGGCAGTAGAGCAGCGGCTCCTGAAGAATGCGAATATTGTTCTCTCCAGCGGAAAAAAAGCGATTATTGCCCTGTCCGCCCGTGGTGTCGGGCCGGAGAACACTTCGCGGATACTTGCGACTCTTTCGGACGGGGATGCATTCTATCGTGAAATTTTAAAGGCAGAACGGAACTTTATCCAGACCCACCGGTACTGGTCGTAACGGGCAAAAACCGGAAATCCGGGATCTCCACGAATCAGGAGAGTTCCCCGCGCCCGGCTTTCCGAGCTATGGCGGGGAAAATGAATGCCCCGGATCGGCAATGGATCCGCCGCGGGGGCTCCCCTGGGTGGCGGCACTTCATGCAATTTTTTTGGGGAATGTGCTATTTCAGCACCTTCTTTTCTATGGAATATCCTGATATCTTGTCATCTGGACACTCCTAAATGGAAGGCGAAAAAAGTGCACCTGCCGATGATTTAAAAAACGCCGACGCTCCCGGGGCTTCGCCATGCCGCTTTTGAAGCCACAGTTGCGATAGTGCTGCTGTACCTGAACCGTGATTTTGAGTAATACAGAAAAATCGCATGCGCCATGAGCCCCCAACGGGGGCTGGGCTGGCGCAAGGGGTACTACTGTTAGTGTGAGAAGTTAGGGGCTAAGCTGGTACTTTATCGAATAATTTTTACGTCTGACCACAAATTTTTTTTTTGGGCTTTAGAAGCACTTTACCCTTTTTTAATCCATTCTCTGAGGAATAGATAATACCTTTACCTGGAATCTGTCTGCAGGAGAAGGAAAAAGAGCTGGAGAACCGGTAAAAAGATTACATTATGCTCTCGAGCTTCTGCTCGAGGAAATCCAGGCCTTTCTTGATATCTTCGATGGTCTTCCCGCCCGTGAGGATGATCTTTCCTGAAGAGAAGAGGAGTGCGACGATCTTGGGATCCTTGATCCGGTACACAAGGCCCGGGAACTGTTCGGGTTCGTATTCGATATTCTCGAGATTCAGGGTAATAACCACCTTGTTGAGGTTGATGTATTTCCCGATATCGTAGGAACAGACGATGTTGGTGACTGCCACTTTCGGTTCATCGAAGGTATTGACACCTGCTTCCTTGAGGGATTTGATGATAATCGCAAGGCCGTCGGCGAGAGCTTTTTTGTCACGGATACCGGTTAATACCACCTTTCCCGAAGAAAAAATCAGCGAGGCAATTTTCGGGTCCTCGATCCGGTACACTGCACCCGGGAACCTCTTGGTGTTGAGTTCGCAGCTCTTGATCTTGCCGGAGACTTCAGCAAGGTCAATGGAATCGGCAATAACTCCCGATGCTACGATGTTCTCAATTTTCAATGAAGCGTACTTCTTGTCTGCCATCCACTATACTATGCTGTGCCCTGAAACATAATACTAATGCACAACCTTTATGTCCCCCAGCAGTTCGTGGTTTCCCGACGGTTTTTGCATGATCTTCTCCTGGAACAATGACGGCAACCGCTCCTTTCCCGGTCTCCGGTACCAGCGATCCAAAAAGAAAAAGATCACATTGAAAAAGGTACGGGAAAAACATTGTTCCTGATTCTATGGACAGAAGCGGGCATGGCACGGACAGTTATGATACGATGTGCGAGGAATTTTCCATCGAGGTTCCCGAATATTTCAACTTCGGGTTTGATGTCATCGATGCATGGGCAAAAAAAGACCGCAACAAGCTGGCGATGATCTGGGTAAACCAGGGCGGGGAGGAGAAAAAATTCAGTTTTCTCGACCTGTCAAACCTCTCCAACAAGGCAGCCAATATCCTCCTGAAATATAATGTCAACAAAGGCGACCGCGTGCTCGTCATGCTCCCCCGGATCCCTGAGTGGTGGATCTTTGCCATCGCGCTCATCAAGCTTGGTGCGGTCTTTGCGCCATGCCCGACCATGCTCACGTCGCGGGACATCAAATACCGGGTCAACAAGGGGAAGTTCCGGATGATCATCACGGATCTCGAGAACGCACCCAAGGTGGAGGAGATCTGTAATGAATGCCCGACCCTTACGACCCGGGTCCTCGCTGACGGGGATCTGAAAGGCTGGGCAGGCTTCCCCTACGAGCTCCTCTACCCTGCCCCGGTCTCCCACCACGCGGTCAGTATTCCCGATCAGCTCCGGACGCGGAGCACCGACCCGATGCTGATCTATTTCACTTCCGGTACCACGGGCGAGCCGAAGATGGTGCTCCACAACCACGGCTACCCGCTGGGCCATATCGTCACAGCCCGGCTCTGGCAGGATGTCCGGCACAATGACCTCCACTTCACGGTCTCGGATACCGGCTGGGCCAAGTGCGCATGGGGCAAGATCTTCGGCCAGTGGATCGAAGGTGCCTGTATCTTTGTCTATCATTTCACCGGTAAGTTCCAGGCAACCGAGGTTCTGCCCCTCCTTGAGAAGTACCAGATCACGACCTTCTGCTGCCCCCCGACCATCTACCGGATGCTGATCCTTGCTGATCTGGATAAGTTCGATCTCTCGTCCCTGCGCCACTGCACCAGTGCCGGTGAACCCCTCAACCCCGAGGTGATCCGTGTCTGGAAGGAAGGGACCGGCCTCACGATCTGCGAGGGTTACGGCCAGACCGAAACTGCCTGTTGCGTTGCTGCATTCCCGTCTGTTGAGCCCCGCCCCGGCTCTATGGGCAAGCCCTCTCCCGGCTGGCAGATTGAGATCCATGACGATGAGGGGAAGCCTGTAGGCAACCATGAGGAAGGCAGGCTCGCCATCGGTTGCAGCCCCCGACCCCCGGGACTCTTTGTCGAATATCTTGACAACCCGGAGGAGAACAAAAAGTCGTTTGTCAATGGCTGGTATTACACGGGCGATAAGGTCAGCAGGGACGACGACGGGTACTTCTGGTTTGTCGGCCGGAGCGACGATGTGATCAAGAGTTCCGGGTACCGCATCGGGCCGTTTGAAGTGGAGAGCGCCCTCCTGGAACATCCTGCGGTCCAGGAGGCAGCAGTCGTCGGGTCGCCCGACCGGATCCGGGGCATGATCGTGAAGGCATTCGTTGTGCTGAACAAGGGGTACGAACCCTCGGAATCCCTGATCCGGGAGATCAAGAATTACGTGAAGAAGACCACAGCCCCGTACAAGTACCCGCGGGAGATCGAATTTCTTGCCGAGCTCCCGAAGACCATCTCCGGCAAAATAAAACGCAATGAACTGCGGGCAGCCGAGCTGAAAAAGTACACCGGCCTGAAATAATCGCCGGCATTCTTTTTTCCCCGGTGCAGCCCCTGCAAAGAGAAGTCTGGACCCTGTTTCTGGTGCATCACCCAATAGAAACATGTATTAAATGCACCACCAAACGGATCTGTATGGTGCGATATTCTGTAACGATGGATGATACCCTTACGGAGACCATCGATAAATCGTGCGCACGAAAAAAGATTTCGCGATCTGACTGGATCACTGAAGCGTGCACCACACAACTCGCAAAGAGCATCGGGACCAGCACGGTTGGTGCAACAACCCTGCCATCAGCAGGGGCCGTATTCGGGCCCGGTGATCACAATATGCCGGATTATGATGAAATGTACCGGAATTTCCGGATAGATGTTCCGGAATACTTTAACTTCGGGTTCGACGTGGTCGATGCGTGGGCGCACAAGGACCGGAACAAGCTGGCGATGATCTGGCTGAACCAGGAAGGCGTGGAGAAAAAATTCACCTTCTGGGACCTGATGCGGCTCTCGAACCAGATCGTCAATATGATGATCAAGTACGGGGTCAACAAGGGAGACCGGGTTCTGATCATGCTGCCCCGGGTGCCGGAGTGGTGGACCTTCACCCTGGCCCTGATCAAGCGCGGGGCGATATACTGCCCGGCGCCGACCATGCTCACCCCAAAGGACCTGAAATACCGGATAAAGGTTGCCGATATTAAGATGGTCATCACCATGGAGGAGCATGCGGACAAGATCGATGAGATTGCGAAGGAATGCCCGTCGCTTACCTGCAGGATGCTGATTGACGGGCGGCGACCGGGCTGGATCAGTTACCCGGTGGAACTGGATTATCCCGCTCCGGTTTCTGCCAAACTGGTGAACCTTCCCGGCATGAAGAAGACCCGGAGCACCGACCCGATGGTCATCTTTTTCACCTCAGGCACAACGGGAGAGCCGAAGATGGTGCTCCACGACTGCAGCTATCCGCTGGGCCATATCGTGACAGCCCGCTTCTGGCACGATCTCCGGATCAATGACCTCCACTTCACCCTCTCGGACACGGGCTGGGCAAAGAGCGCATGGGGGAAGTTCTATGGCCAGTGGATCGAGGGAAGCGCCATCTTCGTGTACGATATCCGCGGCCGGTTCAATAATACCGAGATCCTCCCGCTCATCGAAAAATACGGGATCACCACCTTCTGCTGTCCCCCGACCATCTACCGGATGCTGATCCTTGCCGACCTCGACAAGTTCGATTTCTCCGAGCTCCGCCACTGCGTGAGTGCCGGTGAACCGCTGAACCCGGAAGTGATCAAGGCATGGAAAGACGCGACCGGCCTCACGATCTACGAGGGGTACGGCCAGACCGAGACCGTCCTGTGCATTGGTACATTCCCTGGCATGAAACCCAAATTCGGGTCCATGGGAAAGCCCTCCCCCGGATGGCACATCGAACTGCATGATGACAACGGCAAGCCGGTGGGTCTCCATGAAGAAGGAAAAATTGCGATCAGTACAAAACCGCGACCGGTCGGCCTGTTCCGCGAATACCTCAACAACGAGGAGGAGACCCGTAAATCCTTTGTCGGCGACTGGTATTACACCGGGGACAAGGCCTACCGGGATGAAGACGGCTACTTCTGGTTTATCGGCCGGGATGACGATGTGATCAAGGCGTCCGGGTACCGCATCGGGCCGTTTGAGGTCGAGAGCGCCCTGATCGAGCACCCCGCGGTACAGGAAGCAGCCGTGGTCGGCTCTCCCGATGATATCCGCGGGCTTGTCGTCAAGGCATTCATCATCATAAAACCGGGGGTAACACCATCAGAAGCCCTCGTCCGGGAGATCCAGGACCATGTGAAAAAAGTCACTGCCCCGTACAAGTACCCGAGGGCAATCGAGTTTGTGGACTCGCTCCCCAAGACCATCTCCGGGAAGATCCGGCGCAACGAGCTCCGCGACCGGGAACTGAAGAAATTTGCCGGTGAGAACAATCCTGCCGGCAGGAAGTAATCTCCCCCTCCATTTCCCCTACCTTTATTAAATCCGGCGGGTAATCTATACAGGCGCGAGGGTAGCCAAGCCAGGTCAACGGCGCCAGGTTCAGGGCCTGGTCTCGCAGGAGTTCTTGGGTTCGAATCCCATCCCTCGCATCTGGACGCGATGTTCAATGCGTTCAGTTCCTTTTCAGTTGGTCATTTCAGAAACTTTTCTACGATTTACCCAGTTGCTCCATTATTCACGGACAGTTCTTTTCGTCCACTCAGGCAAGGCCTCGTGGAAAACGCGATCAAGGCAGCCCTCCAGGACCTCACCATCACGCCAATCGATGCAGCCCGGATCCAAGAATTTATCGCAGAACTTCGGTCCTGCAAGAACATCAGTCCCGATCGTTCGAATAAACTTTCCTTCACGCTGATCACCTGACCGCCATTTCAACGGGCCCTATGCCAGCAACACTATCGGCGATCTTTACGCTGCAATCCTTGAGCTGAGAAATGCAAAGAGCAGCCGTGAGAAGCCATTCAAACAAAATACCATCAGCGATTTTATCGCCATCCACATTCTACCTCTGGATGATCGAGAACAAGTATTCCCCGCTTACCGAAAGCAAGATCCACAAACTCCGGACGCCGCCCAAGGACACTATGACCAAAGTAGCCGCAGACCTGCTGACACCGGACGAGATCACCGCGATGGTGAAGGCGTGCACCCGACCGATGAGCCGGGCACTTATCATGATGCTCTACGAAGGCGGATTCCGCCAGCAAAATTGCACGGAAGAGATTATTGCATATCAACTTGGTTAAAAAAGGATGGGACTGTGTCCATCCATGAATTTTACGTTACCTTGAACTCAGATGTTGCGGCCAGACTTGTGCGGGCCCGGGCTTAAATATTGATAATAATTTTCATTCGGAGTGCAGTCGGGATTTGGACAAACGCCACTTACCGTCTGCCGGCCCGCATCCTTGGTACCTTGCCAGTTATAGTCTTTCGGTTCGCAGTCAGAATTTGGACAGTCTGGATTTGGGCAGACCGCAGCACTCACGGGGAGTGCTACGAAAGCTATGAGCATCAGAACCGCTCCGGCCATTAATAATTTCTTTACCATAGATATTCACTCCTGATTGATGCCGGGAATCCCCGTGCATGCTCTTTGATATAACTGGTCTTTATAAAATAATTTATGATAGTAACAGCTACACAATGTACCCAATTGATTATACCGTTTTATCAAAAAATCTGCTCTGTTGAAATCCGGATTCACATCAGGCTGCTGGAAACGGCATTCTCCACCCTGCTCATCATCCACCTGATCCTCCACTGGATGTATTTTTTGAATATCCGGAAGTGTCTGAAGCCGGGTTCGAAAGAATCGGATGCCTGTGAATAATGACCGGACCTGTCCTTTTTTTTAATTTTTGTACATGCGAATGTGAGCGGAACGGGTAACAGCCCGTGGAGATGATCATGACTGAGTGTCACCGGCATGTGCCGGACAGCTGCATGAGGATCCCCGCCCCGCTCCGCACGCTTCGTGCACCTGAGGCGCACTCGCACATGCTCCGCGGGCCGGCGCTCTTGTGCGCGGTTTTGAGTTTTCCCTCATTCTTTTTATATTCGGATTTCAGCAAGAATTTTAATTTCGCAGCATGGCTGATAATTTCAAATCACTTTTCATTTCAAAATTCAACAAAAATTTTCTGTTTGCGCATCGCACTTGTTGCCCAGAACCCCATCCCTCGCACTTCTCCTGTTCTTTTGTTGATTTTAGTGTTCACGATCCATGGTGATCCCGGCATTGTAAACTATTTTTAAAAGAATTGTCTGTGTACAAGTGAGCCCGTCATTTCCGGTTCATTTTCCGTCAGTTGAACCGAACGGTCAAAAAAAGGAAGGATCAGACCTTTTGTGAGGTATCGCCCTTCATGACGAATTTTACCACAAGGAATATCACGAGTGCGACAATAATGAAATCGATAATCGCACCAACAAAATCACCGACAAGGAATTTTACCGGGCCGATTTCAAGCACGGAAGTTTTCCAGTCTCCGCCAGGAACGAGAACTGCAATAATCGGCATGATGATATCATTGACCATTGCCGTGACCATCTTGCCCGCAGCCGCACCGATGATGACTGCAACAGCAAGACCGATCACCTGGTATTTCCTGAGAAATTCGTTAAATTCTTCAACAAATCCTTTTGATGTCGCCATGTACTGGTACCTCCGGAGATCTCTGGATTCTCCTGATTTATCATTCTATCCGGTGATGATAAGAATATTGCTCTGATTATTGAGGTTTTATACCAGCGGCTCCGGCTGCTGGTCACCGAGTGCCGGGAGTTTTGTGGATTTTACCAGTACCGGCTCCGGTGACAGGCGGATCTTTTCCATGATCAGGTTTTTTCCCGCCATGGTCATGGCAAAGATCGGGATTGCGTTTCCTGCCTGGAGCAGTGCATCTTTCCCGACCGCTTCGCGGATTGTCCGCGATGCGCAGGATGTGACGAGATCGCAGGCATTGACAAGCACCTTCGCTTCCGGTTCCGAGAGTCCCGTTACATGTACGCCGAATATCAGGGTCTTGGGATGTATCCTGCGGATGGTCTCAGCGGTCTCCGGCCGTGCAACCGTAACAGCGATCTTCCGGAATCCCTGTACCAGTGCCAGGGCAACACCGGCGAGCTGGTCAATCGATGCATGGTCCCGGTCCAGTACATATCCGCCGTCCCGTTCTATCCGGTCCATGACGTCCGGGTAGGGGGAAGTCGAGACAAGCCCGGACATCCTGCCCCCGATCCCCTGCACCATTGCCGGTTTTGTCACGACAACGGTACCAGCCCCGTCACAGGCAAGGACAACCGCATCGAGTAAGCCCTTATGGAGCCCGAAACTGAGCAGTTCGGAAGCGCCAAATCCGACAAATTCCCTCGTGTCCATGACCTCACGGCCGGGTGTACACATGCCAAACACCTTAATCCGGTGCTCGATGTTTGCCTTCACGGACTCTTTTTTTATGTCCGGAATCGGGCAGGCAAACCTTTTTGCGAGCGGGCAGTCCCTGATCAGGGCTTCACCAACGTCGACAACCTGGCCGTTCCTGATGACAACCCGGCATCTCCCGATCGCTTCAATGACATGCTCGTCCTTTTTCAGTGTCATACCGTATCCTTCTCAGGAGAATATCCGGGCCGGTGTTTAAGGATTATTGCATGGTCCTGAATCATACGGACCGGCCGGACATTAAACATATCAGAAAAAACGATCACCTTGGTACATGGATTCTGCTGCGCGGTTCCCGGAGATCGATGCAACCCGGGGGATCGCGATCCTCATGATGATCGTTTTCCATACGGTCTTCGATCTGCATTTTTTCGGGATCGTACCGGTCAGTATCTCGACCGGCTTCTGGCGCTGGTTTGCGATGGCAACCGCATCGCTCTTCCTTCTCGTGGTTGGTATCTCCCTTGTTCTCAGTTATTCCCGGTCTGTTAAAAGGCTCTCCGGTTTTGCGCTGATAAAAAAATTCCTGGAGCGCGGGGCCGGCATCTTTGCGCTCGGGCTCGTCGTCACGCTCGCGACATGGTTGTACCTGCGCGAGGGTTTTGTGATCTTCGGTATCCTGCACCTGATCGGCGTCTCCGTGATGCTCTCGGTGCTCTTTTTCCGGTTCGGAAAATACAACATTCTCCTCGGGCTGCTCTGCATTGCGGCCGCTTTTTTCACGGGGACACTGCAGGGGCCGGCCTGGCTTCTCCCGCTCGGGATCTATCCCGCATCGTTTACCTCTGTTGATTATACGCCGCTTATCCCCTGGTTCGGTGTTGTGCTGGCGGGGATGGGCGTGGGGGAATACCTGTATGCCGGGGGGATCCGCAGGTTTGAGGCCCCGCACCTGCCGGAACGGTTCGCCCTGCCCCTTGTCTTCCTCGGGCAGCACTCGCTCATCATTTACCTGATACACCAGCCGGTCATCATTCTCCTGCTCGCTGTGGTCACGGGGACGAAGGTGCTGTGAGTTTTTCAAAAAATCCTGCGTTAGCTTCATGGCCGGTTTTTTTAGAAAATTTTTTTGGGTAAAGTGTTATTTTAATCCCTAAAAAGGATTTACGAGGGAAAAACAAGAAAAATTGCCTCCCCGGAACAGAAGGCGAAAAAGTGCACCTGCCGATGATCGAAAACGCCGACGTTCCCGGGGCTTCGCCCCGCCGCTTTTGAAGCCCCGGTTGCGACCGTGCTGTAGTACTGAAACCGTGATTTTGGGTAATACAGAGGAATCGCATGCTCCATAAGCCCCCTATGGGGGCAGGTCCGGCGGAAGGGGGGACTACTATAAGAGCGAGAAGTTGGGGGCTAGGTTGATACGTTACCCAAATTTTTTAACCGGGGGTCATCCTTACTCTACTTAAGAGGTCAAGCCCTGCAACATCCCGTTTTTTTCAGTGGTGCAGGTCCGGGTGAACCCGGCGCCGGGTCTTGGATCACGCGGGAACCCAGGAGCTGGGATCTGCAAATCCCGCGCTCCTTTTTCCGGCAGTGAATTCCCTCGAGAAAACGGTTCGTGGAAAAAATTTATACTCTCACGAGAATTAAAAAAAATACCTATTTACCTGCCTGAACCGATCCTATTTGTTTATCCTGAAACCGGTAGCCCCATGACCCCGCGAACATCCGTCCCCCTGCTCCTGCTGGCATGCACGCTCTTTGTTGCAGGCTGCACGATGCCATTTGCTGCAGACAACCAGATCCCCGGTACTTCAGATATTTCCGTTCCGGAGTCCATTGCGAAATATAACCTGACCCTTGCGCAGCCCGACGACTCCGCGAGACTCATCAGAATGGACACGGATGTGTACAACATCGGTGAAGTTGTTGAATTTGTTATCAGCAGTGAAAAAAACCACGACCTTTCCTGCACAAACGATCCGCCAACGTTCTCTGTACGGTACCAGAAGGGGAACGGCCAGTGGCTCATTCGGATGGGGGAGGAGAACCCGGCCCCCGGCAACACCCTGAAGCTGACCCTTGGCGAATCGACCGCCCCGTACCGCTTTGTCACCACCGGCTGGGCTCCCGGGCGTTACCGGATCGTGAGCGACTGCGGGGTGTCCCGCGAGTTCCTGCTCCGGGAACTCGTCACGGTCACCCCGGCCGGGATGCCCTGCCCCCCGGCCGAGCAGACACCGCCATATATCCGGGTAAACCCGGTGAGCGACCAGTATGCCGGTGAGCCATTCACCATCACCGGGACAACGAGCCTTGCCGCCAGTGAAGAACTCCGGTATTCCATCTTTGCCATTGTCTCCGAAACCAGTAATATGACCTCAGCCCGGCTCGTCTCATCCTCAACACCGGTGTCCGGCGGGAGTTGCGGAACCAACACATGGTCTGTGGCTGGGGTTATTCAGGTCCCCGGCGATTATGCTATCGGCATCTCCAACAGCGCAAACACCATATCGGGCATCAGCCGCTTCTCGGTCCTTCCGGAAGCACGCCCCGCAGCCCCGGTAAAACTTCCCGTAAAAACAACGGTCCCCGGCATAACCACCGGGTGATCCCGCACTTCCCAGGTAGCCCTCATGATCCTCCGCATGTATACCATTTCCCTTGAACCGGAACACCCGCTCCGGTTCTCTCTCGATGTGCTCCGCTCGTTCCTCAACAAAAGACTGGCTGAGTATTCAGCGCTCCATATGGACGATGCTGACCGGTTTCTTCACCGCTACCCGGTCCTCCAGTGCAAACAGCTGAAAACCGAGCTTATCGTGACCGGCATCAGCCAGGGCGCCGGCTGCCTCTGCCAGCTCACGACCGACGCGACGATGCTGGGGAATGGCGAGAGCGCCTGCCGGATAACCTCCCGCGACCCGGTAATCCGGTCCGAACCATGCGGGATTACGGACAGCTTCATTCCCTACGAATTCCTGACCCCGTGGATCGCCCTGAACCAGCAGAATGCAAAAAAATTTTATGACCTGAACGGTAAGCCGGAGCGGGACGCCTTTCTGCAGAAGCTCCTGACTGCCCAGCTGCTGACGCTCGCAAAGTCGCTCGACTGTGGGATAACTGCTCCGATCAGCTGCGAGGCGAAGGTGCGGTTCCGCAGGGACCGGATCGGGAATGAGAACCTCATGGTTTTCCTGGGAAAATTCCGGACAAATCTCCGTATCCCTGATTACCTCGGGCTCGGCCGCTCCGTCTCGCAGGGCTATGGAACAATAAAGCGTATCATGGAAGATTCCGGAGACGCATCAGGGCGATCATGAACGGAGCCTGCCCGTCACCGCTGTCATGAACGGGTCCCTGGATGGTATCCCCCACGGTTCGGCTCCGGCAAAATCGATGGCACTGCCAATGCCATTTGGTATTGCAAGAAAAAATCCATGTCGACGGGGGGACCGTGCCTGCCCCCCCCCATGACGCCAGCCCTCCCCCCGCAGGGGGCTCATGGTGCATGCGATGCCCTGGTATAACCTTTATTGGAAACATCGTGTTTTTTTGCAGAACCAGGTAATACAGCACTATCGCAACCGGGGCGCCCCCGCGGCAGGTCAGGTACGATAAGAAGAGGTGAAATCCCCGTTCTGCGCCGCTAACCCCCGTTGCGATGTACGCCCGCCACCCCAAAGGGCGCCCCGCGGCGGGTTCCGGAAGGTTGAAAATATAGCTGGGAAATTGGACCTTCCTGCCCCGCCGTACCTCGGAGAGGCCCTGAGGCGGGGAACCCTCGCACTATCACAGGGTTATTCCTGAGTTTCATGGCTCGGGTGTGAAACGCTCGTTCATATGCGTTTCTTATGAAAATCGAATAAGTTCAGAGAGAATACGGGGTTTGAGATCCCCATACTCCCGATTACGATAGTTGCCGCCGCCCCGACAGGGTGCCCCCCCGGCGGATCAGGAATGATATTTCTGAAAAATACCGGACTGCCCCGCCGTGCCCCGCGAGGGGCCCTGAGGCGGGGAGCCCTCATATCTGCGATTTTCATGGTTATGGTGTGAACTGATAAAGTTCATGCAAGTTTCTACAGAGCAAATTTCTACAAAGCAAATTTTTCATCAGTTTTTTACGTCTGAACCTGGATTCTGTTTTTGGGGCAGGCAGCCTCTGTCCGCCTGACCTCCGGTGTTCTCGATGAATAACGGTACGTCCCTGAATTTGGTAACGTCGAACACCCCGCGGTCCGTGATCCGCAGACAGGGGACGACCGTGAGGGCCAGAAACGAGAGATACATGAACGGGTCCGCGATTCCGCCCATCAGTGCCGTTGTCCGGTGCAGGTCTGCCAGCCGTGCAGCCACCTGCGGATAGGGCAGGGTCGACATCAGGCCTCCGCAGTCAAGCGGAAGGATAGTCCGGGTATTGCCTTTGACGGCGACCATGGCGCCCCGGGCCTTTATTACCTCGTCGATTGCCCAGAGGATCTCGGAATCGCCTGTGCCAGCCGCAACGATATTGTGGGCATCGTGGGAAACGCTCGTGGCTATTGCGCCTGCCAAAAACCCGAACCCGTGCACCAGTCCGACACCGCAGGAACCCGGCCGGTACCGGTTGACCACCACCACTTTCAGGATATCCCGGCCCCGATCCGGAACAGCCTGCGCGTCAACAGCACATTCAAGCTGCTCCGTCATGATCTGGTGGCGGACAAGACCGATCACCCGCGCTGTACCGGAACCGGTGATGCGGATGGACTGTGCAGACGGCGTTGTACAATGGAATGACTCCGGCGGAACCCCGCTCCCTGCAGGCTTCGACACCATAACTTCCACTCCGCGAAAAAATACTTTTTTTACCTGGAACCGGCCTGGATCATCAATGACGCAGAAATCGGCCCGCCGTCCGGGCACCAGCGCTCCCCGGTCGGAGAGGCCGAACCGTTCTGCAGGGGAAAGGGTCGCCATGCGGGTAGCCAGTTCCGGGGAGAGGCCGCATCCGATGGCCTTCCGGATGCAGCGGTCGATATGACCGCTCTCCATCAGCAGGTCGGCATGGCAGTCATCAGTGGCAAAACAGCAGCGGGAGACCGTTGCCGGGGTGACAAGGGGGATCAGGTCAGCGATATTGCGCTCGGTCGATCCTTCCCGGATGAAAATGTACATCCCCCGCTTCAGTTTTTCCTGTGCTTCTGAGAAGGTGGTGCATTCATGATCACTCTGGAGCCCGGCAAGGATATACGCATTGAGGTCTTTTCCGGAAAGGAGCGGTGCATGGCCGTCGCGGAATGGTGAGAGTGCCAGTTTTTCCCCGATACCCGGATCGCCGGCAAGGACCCCGGGCACATTCATCATCTCCCCCAGCCCGAGAACACCATCTCTCCCGATGAATGGGTGGAGATCTGTGGCATCCAGTGTCGCCCCGCCCGTTTCCGTTGGTGTTGCGGGAACACAGGACGGGAGCAGGATCTGGATATCAGCTGCTGCCCCTTCCCGTTCGGCAAGCATGAATTCAAGGCCTGCAGTGCCGGCTACGTTCGCGATCTCGTGGGGATCCGCAACAACGGTTGTTGTCCCGTGGAGTGCCACCAGTCGTGCATATTCGCGGGGGGTCAGCAGCGAGCTCTCGATGTGCACATGGGCATCGATAAGGCCGGGGATAAGGTACTGTCCGCTGAAATCGTACACGGTTTTTCCGGCATAATCCCCGATACCAAGGACGGTACCGTTGCTGATGGCAAGCGTTCCCTCTTCCCAGGAACAGGTGAACGGGTTGAAGATCTTCGCATTTTTACAGATGATATCCGCGGGAGCCAGGCCCCGGGCTGCTTCGAGGAGGTCTCTTTTAAAAGAATCCATCTAGTTCACCACGATATCGCGGATGACCGCAGTCTGGCGTTCGCCGTTCTGGCTAAGGTAAATGTACAGTTTGTACTGGCCCGGTCCGAGATGACCCGGAACAGAAACGATATTCTCACCCGGTCCAAGCATGACATCCGTTCCCAGCACGGCATACTCCTGCTGCAGGAGATCACGAATCTCGTACACGGTTACCTGGATATGCGCAGCGGCCGGTGCACCGGCATTCGTTATCATGACCGTAATATTCTCACCGGCATACCCGGCATTGCCGATACTGAGTGTTATACAGCCGGTAAAAAGCAGTCCGGCAAACAGTATCAGGGAACATATCAGGACAGGATTACAACGGGCAGCCATTAATCAGTTGTAAAACCCGGTGGACATAAAACTATGGCATGGCTGGTCAGGTGCTGCCGGCCGGGATCCGGCCGTCCCCGCAGAATGCCGGTACATTTCCTGTTCCCGCGTTTTTAGGAAAGCAGGCGGTAAACGCGAGCGGAATAACGAGATGAGGAAAAAAATCTGCTCTGGAGAATTCATTATGGCAACTGCTGGCACTCTCAAGAGGTCTCACCCCTCCAGTCGGGGCATCCCATAATGCGATGACGACTGCGTGAGCGTAACCTTCATCCAGGTCATCGGAAAGCCCAGATCCCCAACCGGTGGATCGGTGGCGGAGGAGGTGGGACCACGGGTATCCAGGTCTTTGACAATACGATGCTGAAATCCGGCTGGTTTCCGGATGGCAATGTGTCAGGCCTACAACCCGCACCAGAATCGATGGCGTTGAGCTGTGTGATCCCCCCCCCGCGAACTGCATTTCAACGAATCCAGACCTCAAGAGCACCCGTTCGGCCTCGTCATCAGGGTGGACGGGTAGTGAAGGGTATCGCATGGACCGGCAGACGTCGTGGCGAAACTTTTGAACAGTCCGGACTTCAAAAGCCCGGCAAGAATGGTCCGTAACGGGCTTTAATAAAAAACAACGGCTTAAATCTTTTCTACCGTGATTCGGATACGGTCACCGGCTCTGAGTACATGCCCTTTGGGGATATCGATGTTGAACCAGAGGGCGCCGGGATTGTCCTGGGTCGGGTCCTGCGACATGAGGCAGTCCTTCTTCTCATTGATATCTGCCACAAATTCTATCTCTGACTCGAGTTCAAGGATTTTTTTCATGATTTTTTAGAAAAGTGTGATGAATCAGATTGCACCACGTGGTGTTACCATCCACGTTGTGCTGTTCGAATAGCTCCACCGGATGATGGCAAGTTCCCTGCAGCTGTCGGCAAGAATTGCCATGTTTGTCCCTACCTCTTTGGGTGATAAGCCAAGGTCTTTTGCAATATATTTTGATTTGAAATAGTGCTTACCCTTGGTTATACCTGAATTGAGGTACTGGACAATTTTGTGCTGGGTCTCGTTATAAGTCTCGCGTAGTCTTTTGGTTGCTGACATAGTGTGCCTCAGCGCTTAAAAACTCATTTAGATCAATTGCTATATATATATAACTGATGCTTGAGGTAAAAATACGGTCTTTTTTTTTCAGTCCTGAACGCATTTTCGACCAGAAAGCATATATCAGCCTCTCCGTTGCCTGTTCCCGGGGAACTCTCCCGGATGCATGCCTTGTATTTTTCAGGCAAAATCCGGGTTATTTCCTCAAACGAAAACCAATTTCAGAGGTTCTGGATATCAGCATCCGAGATCTTGCTGATCAATGCCTCCAGCACCACATCGCGCATACCTTCCACGAATTTTATGCTGCCCACGACAAGGTGCCCGCCCCCGCTGATGCCGCCTCCCGGGATCTCGTTCCGGAGTTCCCGGACCATACGGGGGATGTTCATGAGCACGCCCCTTGACCGGAGCACGGCGAAATCCGGGCCGAAGCCGATGGTGACAACCGCTTTTCCCGCATTCTGCCGGCAGAGACGGTCATGGACCTCCCCGGACGTTTTGCCCGGCGGGGGGAAGGTGAACTTGTGGGCATGAATCTCGACATCGATGAGGAACAGGTGTGCCTCGTTTTTCAGAACCCGGGGGACCACGTGGGGCATGCAGGCGCTCATCTGGTCCTCGATCATGGTATTTGCCCCGTCGACAAGGAGGCGGACGAGTTTCTTGTGCCGTTCGGTATTCCCGGTGATGTTCAGGATGTCCCTGACAATCTCCCTGCCGTCATTGAACCGGAGCCAGAACTGTTCGTAGTCGAGGGCAAGGGCGATATCCTTGCAGGCCTCCTCCGGGTACTGGTCCCTGACAAGAGCGAGGAAGAGCGCCCGCTCCGGTGCCTCGCTGCGGTCGCCGACGCCGGCAACGGCCGGAAGGTGGCGGATAAGCGGCTCGACCTTCGGGTTGATCAGCCGCGCCACTTCCGTGCCCAGCATACCGGCCGTGATGCCGAAATCTCCCCCTACATGGTAGGGATTGACATGCGCCAGCAGGTACTTGTCGATGGTCGCGTCCGGGTGGTGGTGGTCGATGACCACGAACGGGATATCGTACACGCTGGCGATCTTGTATGCCGGCTCATCCTCTTCCGTTGAACCATTGTCGGTGAGGAGCACGAGCGGCATCTTCTGCCCGAAGCGGATATGGTCTTTTGTCGAGAAGTCGAGGTCCCGGGTGATATCCTCGATCTCATAGAACGGTGCTTTTGACGGGGCACGCTTGAAGAGGAAATAATCAGAATCAAAGTCCCCGCCGCTCTCGCGGATCAATGCGACAACGGCCTGCTCGATGGCAACCGCGGAGCAGATACCGTCGGCATCCGCGTGGTGGCGGAGGATGATCGGCTGGGACGTGAAGACTGCTTTCCTTATGATCTTTGCGACTTTCCGCATTTCGGGGCGGAGCCGCTCGATCACATCGCTCTTAACGAGGAGCGGGATCTCTTCCGGTTCCGACCGCAGGTCCAGTGCCTTCTCGATCCGTGCCCGGACAATGGCGGCTTCGTCACTGGCAAGGATCGTGAGCATATCAGCTTCTATCTGGAGCTGGTTGTTCCGCATCATCACTTCGCCGATGACCATGACAATATCGCCATTTTCTGCTTCGGGATAGGCTCTCACGCCGGCCTCGACAAACGCAGCCACGTTCTGGGTCCCGGTCTCATCGACAATGGTGAAGATGGTCGGCCCGCTGGTCTGCTTGATCTGGGCAATCTCGCCTTCAATGGCAACGGTTCTTCCGATTTTCCCGGCAAGATCCGAGATCCTGACAGTCGTGGACTTCCGTTCCATATTCTGCACCTGGTAGACCTGGATGACCACTTCCTCCAGGTCGATATTCCCGTTCGGGCGTATCTGGCGGACCCTGACAAGGATGGAATCCCGTTCCTTATGCTCGCCTTTCATGTTGGTCTTGTGCACGAGACCTTTGATCCGGTCGTTCAGCTGGACAAACATACCGAAATTGGCAAAGCCCTGTACTTTACCCTGGTAGATGTTCCCCTCGGCAACATCGGCGAGATCACATCCGGAACCCAGCCGGTAGACCAGCACATCATTTACGTCATTATTCTGCATTTTTTAACACCACACACAAGCGTCCGGGCATATTGTTGCGATTCGGTATTGGTATCGTCAACGCCACGCGTTATTGGTACTGCGCTGTATGATCATCAATGGGCACCGGAAGGTAAAATATACTTGTTCTCTGCTCCGCGAGCGTTCGCGCCGGTGCAGGCGTTTATTCGTCCCGGAATGACACTTCGATCATATCAAGGTCATCGGGAGCAGCGATCTGCCCGGCAAATGCCGATCGTGCGTCACTGACATGCCGCTGTGCATCGGTATACCGCGAGCTGGTATGGATCAGGACGAGCGTTCGTGCATTGAGGGCGGACGCGGCCTCGCCGGCCTGCCGGGCTGTTGCATGATAAAACTCAGAGCCCCGATCGGCCTCCGATTCATCATAGGTGGCGTCATGGATCAGGAGGTCCGCATCGCGGGCAACATCCCGGATTCGATCGTGGACTGCCCGGGTGTCACCCGTATACACGATCTTGCGGCCGGGCCGGGCCGGTCCCATGACATCTCCGGGGTGCACGTCCCGGCTGTCGCTGCCGGTTCCAACCCGTATGGTCTCCCCCCGCTGCAGCCTGCCGAACAGGGGTCCCGGGGGTACACCGAGGCTGACCGCCAGCTCGCGGTTGAACCTGCCCGGGCGGGAATCTTCTTCCAGGATATAGCCAAGGGAAGGCATCCCGTGACTGACCGCGAAGGCGGTGATCGTGTACCCGTCAAACCGCACCCACGAACCGTTTGCCAGTTCAACGGATTCCAGCGGGAACCTGAGATTGAACCGTGCAAGGGTTTTTATGATTGTGACAAATTCATGTACCCATTCCGGGCCATAGATGGTGAGCGGGTCGGTCCTGCCGTTGAACGACATGGTCTGGACAAGGCCGAACACTCCAAGGAAATGGTCTGCATGCCAGTGAGTGATGAAGATGGCGTTGACGGTAAAGCCGCACCGGGCCCGCATCATCTGTTGCTGTGCCCCCTCGCCGCAATCGAAGAGGAGCGTGTCCGATCCGCGCCGCACCATGATGCAGGGCGGGTTGCGCTGGGTGGTAGGCAGCGCCCCGGCGGTCCCGAGGAAATACACCTGCAGGGTTTCGCCACTCAAACAAAGCACCTCCGGAATACCTGGAGACTTTTTCTGGCCTCTTCTACCGACCGGCCTTCAATGACCGCGATGCCGGCATAATGTGCAGCGATGGTTCTCCCCACCCGCTCCCAGTTGATGGTACCTGCCCCGAGCGCGAGGTGTTCGTCAGACATGCCATGGTTGTCATGGATATGGATATGGTGCGCCCGGTAAACGAACGGGAGGAAGTCATTCACCATCCCCATCGTATTCGCATGGCCGAAGTCAAAGGTCATGCCGATCCCCTCGATGCCTTCCGTCATGCCGATCAGTTCCTCCGGCTGGCGGCAGAGGAATTCTTTTATCCCAATCATATTCTCCAGGCAGGCGAGTACCGAGTGTTCTGCGGCAAATCTTCCGATCTTCCGGAGGGCATCTTTCTGGAGTTCCCAGACTTTCTGGGGCATGAGCTTGCCGACCGGTGACAGGTAGCCGGGGTGGATGGTGACCCGGTCGGTGAGTGCCGATGCGTGTTCAATGCAGGTGCAGATCTGCCGGATCGATTCATGCCAGATCGGGTCGTTGAGGGTGGCAAGGTTCAGGTCGCCGTAGGGTGCGTGCACCGTCACCCCAAGGTTTGTGCTGGCAAGTACCTCCTCGATCTTCTCAAAACACGCGGGATTGTCGAGCCGGTAGTTGCCGTCCCCCACAATCTCCCATCCTGCATACCCGGCCTCCTCGATACCGTATACCCACGTGATGTCGTCCCAGACCTTTGCCGATGACGAGAAGAACGGCCTGATACTCATGGGTCACATCCTGCCTGCCGGAGAACCTGACAGACAGCGATCGAAAACTCCTCAAGGGACCCTTCGTTGCTGATATGCATATCCGCACCACGAAGGGCGTTTCCCAGGCCCCATGCCAGTTCCCGCTCATCCCGGTTCCTGAGGGCATCGGCCGAAGTGAAATCATCGGAGCGGGCCCGGGCTGCGATCCGGGCGAGCCGGTTTTCAAACGATGAATCAATCCTTATCAGCATAAAACCGGGGAACTGGTGCCGGAAGAGTGCGACCTCCGCATCGCCGCGGATGCCATCGATAAGGACGAGCGGGGCTGACTGCTTCCGGATCTCCGGGATGCAGAGGCGGGCAACCGCATCCATGCCCCCCTCCGCCCGTAACCGGTTTGCGGTTGCCCCGAAATTGGTATCGTTCGGCTCAAGGCCCGCTTCGCTCACCGCTCTCCGGATCATGTCGCCCATGACGATGACCGGAATGCCCATACCGGCCGCGATCTTCGAGAACTCACCTTTGCCGCTTGCGGGAAGCCCGACGACTCCGATCACCTTCATAGACAATTTCACCTCCTTCACGCGTCCGGATCCTGACACTCCGTGGCAGGGCATCGGCAATGGTCTTCAGCTCTGCTTCAGAGAACGGGCTGACCTTCTCGGTCACGCCCTGCTGCAGCACGAGATCGGTAGAGCCCACCTCGCCCGCGATAAGGGACACCTCATCGTCATACCCGCGGAAGAGCGTGATGACGGTCTCGAACTCCGGCAACTGCCCCGATTCATGCGCATCCCGGCAGAGTTTAAGGGACTTCTGCACATCCTTAACATAATTTCCCCTGAGCAGGTTATTATACCGCGCCCACCGCGCCTTGATATCCAGCGCTACCCGGTCCACGAGGCGCTCCTGAATGAGCGCTTCGAGCGTATCCGGAAAGACCCCGTTGGTCTGGACGCCCACGGCAAGTCCCATCCCTTTTGCGGCCCGTGCCAGCGCGATCAGCGCATCCTTCTGCATGGTGGGTTCCCCGCCGGAGAAGACCACGCCGCTGATCGCGAGCAGGGATCCTTTGATCATTTCGATGATCTCGTCGAGGTCCCGCTCGTCTTTCCCGGTCAGGATGGACGAGTTCTGGCAGTACGTGCACCGGACCGGACAGCCCCGGAAAAAGACCGTGCATACCGACCGGCCGCGCCAGTCAACGGTTGAGAGCGGGACAAAACCCCCGAAATTCAGTTTGATGCGAAACCACCGTGCCGGAGTATTTTAGTACAGAGATTATTTGAGGGTATTTGAGTTCTTCCCGGTTGGACACCACCGGTTTTACGGTGTTCAGGCCCTGCAGGCAGGGACGCCTACCTCCGTGATGAGGACGTCCATGCGGACACCATATCCCCGGATGGAAGTGGCGGGAAACCGGCAGCAGGAGAGCGCGGGCCCGTTCTTCCGGTAAGATGCAGATACTTTTGCGGGAAACTTAGTCGAACGAACCAGCGCCGCAGCGGGGTAACGGCCCTGCCGTTCAACAGTGAACCGGGGGACGATGACAGCCGTCACATCATCCGCTCGTGCCTGTCATCCCGTGAGGGCGGTGATACAAAAAGTGCGTGGCAAAAAAAAGTATTGATCAGAATTTGAAGTGGCGGTTGACGATCTTGATAGCGCAGTAGTCGCCGCACATCGTGCACCCGTCCGTGTCGGCAGGCATCCGCTCGTTCCTTATTGCCTGGGCCCGTGCCGGGTTCATGGCAACCGCAAACTGGCGTGCCCAGTCGAGGTCGCGGCGGGCGTGTCCCATCTCGAGGTCGAGGTCCCGGGTCTTCTTCAGCTTGATCATGTCGCCGACATGGGCAGCGATGCGGGAGCTCATGACCCCCTCGTAGACCTCTTCCGGTGTCGGGAGGGCGAGGTGTTCTGCGGGCGTGACGTAACAGATAAAGTCAGCGCCAAGGGACGAGGAGATGGCCGCGCCGATGGCGGCTACGCGGTCATCATAACCGGGAGCGATATCGGTCACGATCGGGCCAAGCATGTAAAAGGGCTTGTTGTTGGTGACTCGTTTCATCAGCGTGACATTGGCCGCAATCTCATCGATCGGGACGTGACCGGGGCCTTCAACGATAACCGGCACGTTCTCCTTGTGCGCCTTATCGGCAAGTTCCGCATTGATGAGGAGTTCCTGTACGGCAGCCCGGTCTGTTGCATCGTGGATGGCACCGGCGCGCATGCCGTTCCCCATGGAGAGCGTGACCTCGTGCTCCTTCATGATCTCGAGGAGATAATCGAACTCCGAATAGAGGGGGTTCTCTTTTTCATTGTGGAGCATCCACGCGGTCATAAAGGCACCGCCCCGCGAGACAAGGCCGCCGTGACGGCCCTGGTTTTTCAGGCGCTTGACGGTCTCCCAGTTGATACCGGTGTGGATAGCCATGAAGTTGGTGCCGAGTTTTGCCTGCTCGGCAGTGATGCGGAAGAGGTCGTCCTCTTTCATATTGACGACGGCGCCGTCCTTGATTGCGGCCTCAATGAAGGCCTGGTACAGGGGGACGCACCCAACGGAGAGGCTGGTATTTGCAATCACCTGCTTGCGGATCTCGACAAAATCGCCACCGGTTGAGAGCTCCATCAGGGTGTCTGCACCCGCGAGTTCCGCCTGCCGTGCCTTTTCGATCTCCTGGGGGATGTTCACGATGTCCGTGGATGTCCCGATGGATGCGTTCACCTTGGTCCGGAGGCCTTCGCCGATACCACAGATCTTCACCTTGCGGTATGGGGAGACCGGGATCACGATGTGTCCGCCGGCAACCCCGCGCCGGACAAAGTCTTCGGTGACTCCTTCCTGCACTGCAACGATCTTCATCTCTTCTGTAACGATGCCCCGCTTGGCATCTGCGACAATACTCATACCATACCCGTTGCGGCAAAGACCAGATAAAGGCTTGTTTTCTCGATTCTGGACGAAATCTGGCTTGTCCAGAAAGCAAGTAAAGTTGATTTGGAATAACGCAGATTTTCTGGAGTTCCNNGGAATAAGGTAAACATTTATATAATAAAGCACGCTAACTTATGGTAAACCCTCAAAAACGAGGTATTTACGATGACTGAACAGGATTTTTTCGAAGTAACCGTTAAGGAAGCAGCCCATGACGATGCCGGACGCGGTATTGCGCGGGTGAGCATTGAAGTGATGAAGAAGCTCGGGCTGGTATCCGGCGATGTGATCGAGATCCAGGGCAAGAAGAAGGCTGCCGCGATCGTCTGGCCCGGCTTTGCGCAGGACACCGGCGCCGCAATCCTGCGCATTGACGGCAACATCCGCGGGAACGCCGCAACTGGTATCGATGAGAAGGTGAAGATCCGGAAATCGGAGGCCGAGTATGCCCGACGGGTGGTGATCCAGCCTACCCAGCCAATCCGCCTTGTCGGGGGTGANNCCGAAAGGTATCGCGATCGTCACGGACGATACCGAGATCGAGCTCAGGGATGAGCCTTACAAGCCCGAGGAGGGCAGGAAGGAAGTCTCCGACATCCACTACGAGGATATCGGCGGCCTTGGCCGCGAGCTCCAGCTCGTCCGCGAGATGATTGAGCTGCCGCTCCGCCACCCGGAGATCTTCGAGCGCCTTGGCATCCAGCCCCCCAAGGGTGTCCTGCTCTATGGCCCGCCCGGTACCGGCAAGACCCTGATTGCAAAGGCGGTTGCAAACGAGGTGGATGCCCACTTCATCACGCTCTCCGGGCCGGAGATCATGAGCAAGTACTATGGCGAGAGCGAGAAAGGGCTCCGGGAGAAGTTCGAGGAGGCCGAGCAGAATGCACCGGCCATCATCTTCATCGACGAGATCGACTCCATTGCACCCAAGCGCGAGGAGACCAAGGGCGAAGTTGAACGGCGTATCGTTGCCCAGCTCCTCTCTCTCATGGACGGCCTTAAGGGCCGGGGGCAGGTCATCGTGATCGCGGCAACCAACCTGCCCGACTCGATCGATCCCGCCCTCCGGCGCGGCGGCCGTTTCGACCGGGAGATCGAGATCGGCATTCCCGACAAGAAAGGCAGGCTCGAGATCTTCCAGGTCCACACCCGCGGCGTGCCGCTGGCCGATGACGTGAAGATCGAGGAGTTCGCCAATTCAACCCATGGTTTTGTTGGCGCAGACATCTCGCTCCTTGTCAAGGAAGCGGCGATGCACGCGCTCCGGAAGGTGATCCCGCAGATCAAGATCGATGAGGAGATCCCCAACGAGGTGCTCGACCAGCTCAAGGTGACGGGCGACGACTTTGCCGAAGCCCGCAAGCACGTGGAACCGTCCGCGATGCGCGAAGTGCTTGTGGAGGTTCCTGATATCACGTGGAAGCAGGTCGGCGGTCTCGAAGAGGTGAAGCAGGAACTCAAAGAAGCCGTCGAGTGGCCGATCAAGTATCCCGACGTCTTCGAGCGCCTCCGGACCAAGGCACCGAAGGGTATCCTCCTCTTCGGCCCCCCGGGCACGGGCAAGACCCTGCTTGCAAAAGCAGTGGCGAACGAGAGCGAGTGCAACTTCATCGCAGTCAAAGGCCCCGAACTGCTCTCGAAATGGGTCGGGGAATCCGAGAAGGGGGTGCGGGAGATCTTCCGCAAGGCGCGGCAGGCATCCCCGTCGATCATCTTCTTCGATGAGGTGGACGCGCTGGTACCCAGGCGGGGCACCTATGCCGGCTCATCCCACGTGACCGAGAGCGTGGTCTCGCAGATCCTGACGGAACTCGACGGCATGGAAGAGCTGAAGAATGTCACCATCCTTGCTGCCACCAACCGTCCGGATATGCTGGACGATGCCCTGCTCCGCCCGGGCCGCCTCGAGCGGCATATCTACGTCCCTGCCCCTGACGAGGAGAGCCGGAAGAAGATCTTCGATGTCTACCTTGGCGGCGAGACCGGAAACATCCTTGCTAAGGATCTTGATGTTGCGGCGCTCGTCAGAAAGACCCCGGGGTACGTCGGTGCCGATATCGAGGCGCTCGTCCGCGAGGCAAAGATGGTGGCCATGCGGGACTTCATCGTCCAGATGGGGGGGAGGTCGGAACAGGAACGCAAGGACGCGATCAAGAATGTCATGCTGACGAACGCGCACTTCGAGGAAGCCCTCCTCCGGGTGAAGGGATCGCTGGACGACGATGCGATCGAGAAATCGGAGCGGCAGTCCTGGGAAATGCTGTACAACCAGGAGCAGCGCGAGATCCTCAACAAGGCTGCCGTACTGGTGAGCAGCGCGGGCATGGGGCGCAGGAAGCCCGATGAAAAGGCGGTGCAGGAACTCCGCAGGCTGACCTTTGCCCATAAAAAAGACTTCGCTGCAATCCGGAAAATGGCTGAGGCGTTTGAGAAAAAGCTGGAGACCGGTACACCTGACCAGTGAGATGCGAGGTGAAGACAATGCACGGGGATCCCATGGACATGTTCGGGGAGATGGACGAGCTGTTTGCCCGCCTCTTCTCCCGGATGGAGCGAAAATTCACAAATGGTTCCCACAGGGAATACGGGTATCCTATCATATTCCAGGATGAGAACGAGGGCCCGGAACCAGATGAGATGGTGGATGCTGCACCTTTTTCATCCTGTATATCCGGCGAGCCGGTGGCAGAAGTCCACCGTATCGGAAATGAAGTCAAGGTAATCGCCGGCCTTCCCGGAATAACCGAAGAGGAGCTCCGGCTGCTCGTGAAGGGGAACACACTCATCATCGATGCCGGTGACGCGGACCACCACTACCGTGCATCCGCAGCACTCCCGCCGGTTGATACCGCGTCTCTGCAGAGAACGCTGAAAAACGGGGTGCTCGAAGTCACGTTCACGAGCCTGCCGGATCCCGGCAGGGAATAAATCTTTTTTTCGTCGGCAGTATTGTGAGTTTTGCGGTGCAGAAACGGGCATGAATAATGAGTGTGCGAATCTGAACCACGAAAATCGTAAAAATGCAATTTTGTGAGGGCTCCCCGCCTCAGGGCCTCTCCGAGGCACGGCGGGGCAGTACGGTGTTGTCAGATATGCTTACGGTCACTGATCCGCCGCGGGGGCGCCCCGTTGGGGACTGCGGCGGTCATGCCCCGGGAGAGTCAGGTGTCTAAATGATTTCAACAAAACATTTTTTTTTGGAAATGATTCCCTGAAGCTATTGGGGGCTTAACTTCCGTCGCCAGATTATCCCTTTTGGGTCAACAAGAGAAATCCAGTTCCCTTCTTCGGTTATTGCAATGTAACACCTCCCCCCAACCGGGCCCAATGGCGCCCGAGAGGAATACTGATGGGAAAATACTTTCCTGAATCCCGGTCGTGCCGGGCAACCCTGCCCGGGAAGATAATAACTCTCATAAACATCGCCATCAAACGACTACTCATCTCAGGGTATCCGGCCGGATATCTGATGGGTGCCTGCCCGTGTGCGCGGAAGGTGGGGGTACAACGATGAAACTTGCGGATTTCCTTAACAGTGCGGGAACAGAGAAGAACCTGGCTGAACTGATCGTCTTTCTGGGAAAACAGTCCCTGGTCGTGAAAAAGGGTTTTCTGGGAACAAACGGCACATCACCTGCCGGCGGGAAGACCCGGAACGTGTACGGTGAAGAGCAGCAACCGCTTGACAAGTACGCGGACGGCGTATTTATTGACGCGCTCCGCCGGACGCGTCTGGTCCGCTCTATCGCAACCGAGGAGCAGGAACAGGTCATCGAGATAGAGAACCCGAAGAACGATTTTGGCGTTGTGATGGATCCGCTGGACGGCTCCTCCCTCATCGATGTGAATCTCTCTGTCGGGACGATCATCGGCATCTGTCCCGGCAACGTGCTCGAGAAAGGCTCTCGCCTTCTTGCAGCGCTCTATATCCTGTACGGCCCCCTCACTACCCTGACGTATACCACCGGTCAGGGTGTCCACGAATTCGTCCTGGATGAAACCGGTGAATTTGTCCTCCGGCACCGGGACCTGCGGATCCCTGACGGGAAGATCTATGCGCCGGGTGCACTGAGAAAGGATTACCTCCCGGCCCATGCACGCTGGATCGGGCACCTTGAACAGTCCGGGTACAAGCTCCGCTTCAGCGGCTGTTTTGTTGCGGATGTGCACCAGATCCTCCACAAAGGCGGGGTGTTCACGTATCCCGGTATCAAAGGGAAGGAAAAGGGAAAACTGCGCCTGCTTTATGAAGCAAATCCCATGGGCAGGCTTATCCACGAGGCCGGCGGCGCGGTCAGTAACGGGAACGGCAACATCCTTGATCTCCAGCCGGGATCGATCGACCAGGTTACTCCTGTATACATCGGGGGTAAAACCGAGATCGCCCTGATTGAAAAATTTATGCGTGAAGGGTGAGAACACAGCATTGAGGAGTGATGATCGAATGACAGCGAAAACGTATGGTCCAATCTCCGGTTCGGCTATCCTGAAGGGGATCACCGGCCACAAAGCGATCGTTATGGCAGCCAATGTCCGGATTGCCACCGTTGCACAGGGCATATTGCAGGCAGCAAAGGATACCGATTCGGTAGTATTTATGGAACTCGCCCGGTCCGAGAGCGACTTAAAAGGCGGGTATACCGGTATGACACCGGCGATCTTCTCGGAGCGGATGCAGGAGGCTGCCCGGAACGTACAGTTCGGCACCTGGGCGCTCCATGCCGACCATATCACCATAAAGAAAGGGGATGCGGCGGAGGTCGACGGCACAAAACAGCTGATCGATGCCCAGATCAAGGCCGGTTACACGTCCTTTGCCATCGATGCCTCCCACCTCTTCAACTTCGAGGGGAAAAATGTCCGCGAGGAGCTCTCCGAAAATATCCGGGTCACCACCGATCTCGCCCGCTTTATACAAAGGCGGATGAACGGAAAGGAGTTCGGGCTGGAGGTTGAAGTCGGCGAGATCGGCCGCAAGGACCAGGAGGGACTGATCCTCACCCAGCCTGCAGAGGCCGTAGAATTTATCAAAGCTTTAAACGAGAACGGTGTCTTCCCGCAGGTGCTGGCGATTGCGAACGGGAGCACCCACGGGCATACGTACGATGCGAACGGGAACGTGGTTGCGCAGCTCTCGATCGATATCCCCCAGACGCAGGCGATCGCAAAGGCCCTCCGGGACAATAAGCTGAATGTCGGGATTGCCCAGCATGGTATCACCGGCACCCCGCGGGAGCTCATCAACCTTCATTTCCCGAAGGGAGATATCATCAAGGGCAATGTCGGCACCTTCTGGCAGGATGTGGCGTTCGATATCCTCAAAGTCTATGAACCGGCCCTGTACAAGAATATCCAGGACTGGACGCTCGAGAAGTACCGGCCGGCAAATCCCGGTAAGAAAGATGCGCAGGTCTTCGATGGCAACTGCAAGTTTGCGATAAAGGAATTCTATAAGGATATCTATGCTGTGGACGAGGAGACGAACCATGCGATCCGGGCACGGGCATATGCCGAGAGCCTTGTCTTCTTCCGGGCATTCGGTGCGTATAAGACGGCATCACTCATCCAAAAAAGTACGGGCTGATATCACCGTAATCTTTTTCTATCAGGGGCCAATCTCATACTGTGAGATTTTATGCCCAAGACCACCATTTCTGTGATTAAGGCGGATGTGGGCAGTTATCCCGGCCACTCCCGCACCCACCCGAAGCTCCTGGAGAAAGCACAAAAACTTCTCAAAGACGAGGAGGGCAGGCTCCTGGTCGATTCGGTTGTCACGCACTGCGGCGATGACCTTGAACTGATCATGACCCACACCCATGGCGTGGACAACGAGCAGATCCACAAGCTTGCCTGGAACGTGTTCATGGAGTGCACGAAGATTGCAAAAGAGCTCAAGCTCTACGGTGCAGGCCAGGACATGCTCGCCACAGCGTTCGCCGGCAATGTCAGGGGAATGGGCCCCGGTGTTGCCGAGATGGAGTTTGAGGAGCGGGCATCCGACCCGGTGCTGGTGTTCATGGCGGACAAGACCGAGCCCGGCGCGTGGAACTTCTTCCTGTACAAGATCTTTGCAGACCCCTTCAACACGGCCGGCCTTGTCATCGACCCGTCGATGCACAAGGGCTTTGTCTTCGAGGTCCACGACCTGTTCAAGAAACGCAGGATCCGTTTCACCTGTCCGGAAGAGTCCTACAACCTGCTCGCCTATATCGGGGCGCCCTCACGGTATGTCATAAAGTATGTCTTCCGCCGTGACGGGGTGGTCGCCGCGTCGACGAGCACCCAGCGCCTGGCTCTCCTGGCGGGACGGTACGTGGGGAAAGACGACCCGGTCATGATCATCCGCTCGCAGAGCGGCCTTCCCGCGGTCGGCGAGATTCTTGAACCGTTCTGCACGCCGGTCCTCGTTGCCGGCTGGATGCGGGGGTCCCACCACGGCCCGCTGATGCCGGTCGGTCTCTGCGATGCGAACTGCACCCGCTTCGACGGGCCACCCCGCGTCCTCTGTTTCGGGTTCCAGGTCTGTAACGGGAAACTGATCGGCCCGGCCGATATGTTCGATGACCCGGCATTCGACCGTGTCCGGAACCGGTGCAACGAGCTGGCCGACATGATCCGCGCCCAGGGGCCGTTCGAGCCCCACCGCCTCTCTCTGGAGGAGATGGAATACACGACCCTCCCTGCGGTTGAAAAAGAACTCGCTGCCCGGTGGGAACCGCTCCCGCCGGACTGATAGCTCCTTCATTTTTCCTCAGATACGGACGCGAAAGGGACCGTGTACCGGAACGATAAAAATCGTTGAAAGAATGGAATTTTTTGCCCGGAGAGAACCGGGCATGAACCATGAGTTCATACCGGATCAATTGGGAAGAGATCATAATTGTTACGAGGGCTCCCCTCGTCAGGACCCCTCCATCGCACGGCGGGGCGGTTTGTGTGTTTTTCAGAAATATCGGTCATTGATCCGCCGCGGGGGCGTCCCTTCGGGGGCGGCGGCACATATCATAATCTGCGGTATTGTGGTTAATCCTCATTATTTTGTCTGGAAGACTTCAATTTTCATGGGAAATCCTTCGTATAATTCTGACGCTCCCTTTGGGCTTCGCCCCCGCCGCTGTGGCATCCCCGAATTCCGATACCGACCGCTGAGCTGCACCGTAACCCGGGGCATCCTCATGCGCCCCGTTCCCCGGCCACGGGCAACCCGGCAGGAGAGCGACATCATCTCACGGGAAAAACTGTTTTTTCGGAGCAGGAGAACAAAAACCAACCGAAGTTTATGACGATGATAGGTGTTTATTGCATGGCTCGCCAAATCCTGATCACCCGCCCATGGGAGAGAAGAGCCCGGTACACTGCCCCAGGCACCAGCCTGGTATGCTTGCCGGATTCTCAGCCATCGCTATCATTCCCATTGCCTGTGTTGCGAAACAACACGAAAGGGAGTCCCTGAGGGGGTCTTGTTATCCTGCCGCGAACCATGACGCCAGCCAGTAAAAAACCCGGAAGAGCGGGTCTTCCCGAACTCCTTGCACCGGCAGGCTCGCCGGAAGCGCTCCGGGCGGCCATTGCCGCAGGAGCCGATGCCGTGTACCTGAGCGGGAAACGGTTCGGCGCCCGGAAATATGCGGCAAATTTTTCAGACACGGAGATCCGGGAAGGGATCCGGCTCGCCCATGCCCGGGGCGTCCGGGTCTATGTCACGGTCAATACGCTCATCCATGACCGCGAACTTGCGGGGATTGCGGACGAGCTTGTCGGACTCTATGCCGCGGGCACTGACGCCGTCCTCGTCCAGGATATCGGGGTTGCTGCGCTTGCCCGGGAGATCGTCCCGGACCTTGCCCTCCATGCCTCCACCCAGATGACCATCCATAACACGGACGGCGTCTGCTGGGTCGCGGAGCAGGGATTCTCCCGCGTTGTCCTCCCACGGGAACTTCCCCTGGACGAGATCCGGACCATCGCGGAGCAGACCCGGCAGAGCGGCGTCGGGCTCGAGGTCTTCGCCCACGGGGCGCTCTGCTACAGCTACTCGGGCCAGTGTCTCCTCTCGTCGGTCATTGGCGGCAGGAGCGGGAACCGGGGCATGTGCGCCCAGCCCTGCCGGAAGCCCTATACCCTCGTTACGGGGGAACGGGATGAATACGGGAGACCGGAACACCTCCGGGACCTGCAGACGCCCGGCCGCTATCTCCTTTCCCCAAAAGACCTCTGCACCTGGCGGCACCTGCCCGACCTGGTCCGGGCGCCGGTCGTATCGCTGAAGATCGAGGGGCGGATGAAGTCGCCGGAGTATGTTGCGGTCGTGGTCTCCACCTACCGCCGGGCCCTCGACGCAATTGCGGCAGGGCACTGGAGCCCGGCCCCGGAAGCGGAACATGACCTCCTCCTCGCGTTCAACCGGGGATTTACCAGCGGGTACCTCTTCGGCGACCGGCACGGGACGCTCATGGCCCGCGATGCGCCGGATAACCGGGGGATCCGCATCGGTACGGTGACCGGGCAGGATGGGCGGAGCGGGGCTGTCACGGTTCACCGGGACGGGACGCTGGTGCCGGTAACCGGCGACGGGCTGCTCTTTACCGACCCGTCAGGGCGCCGGGAAGACTGGGGGTTCCTGCTCAACAATACACCGGTGGTACAGGACAGCGCGACCATCACGTTCCTTGTCCCCCGGGCCGTTGCACCGGGATCGGCCTGCTTTATCACCTCATCCCGCGATCTGGAGATGCGGGCGCGGCAGATCATTGCCCATCCCCCAGCGGATCTCGTGTACCGTATCCCCGTGGATATTCATGTCACGGTCGATGCTGCGGGCAGGATCCGCATGGAAGGGCAGCTGGAATCCGGGTCAGGAAAAGAGGTCCGGCTCTCGTACCAGCCGGATTTCTGTCTCGTGCCGGCACGGTCCCGGCCGCTCACGGAAAGCCAGCTCGAAGCGCAGTTGAGGAAGAGCGGCGATACACCATTCGTTATCCGGGACTGCTCGATCAGCTCTGCCGGCACGTTCTTTGCCCCGGTGGGGGAACTCAACCGCATGCGCCGGGAGTTCCTCCTCCGGGCAGAGACTGCTCTCCTTCAGTCATCCATCCCTGCCGATGAAGCAGTTGCCCGGGCACGTCAGCGGCTGCTCCTTGCATTCCCGGAACACCATGACCCGGCGCCTGCCGTCCGGGAGGCCACCAGCACGCCCTCCCCCTTCACCCTCACCATGTACGCCGATACCCTTGAGGCTGTGTCCTCAGCTCTTGGGGAAGGCTGCACCAGCATCTGTTTTGAGCCCGCGTTTCTCCTGCCGCAGCATTCCTGCCGGGAGGGGGGGGAGGCGGAGTTCCGGTCGATCCGCAACCAGGCAGCAGCTGCCATGGCGCTCTGCCGGGATGCCGGTATCCGCTTCGTGCTGAAACTCCCACGGATCACCCGCGACGGGTATCTCGGCGCAGTGCTGCCGGAGATCGCCTGCCTGCACACGGAGGGCCTTGATGGATGCATGGTGGAGAACCCGGGGGCAGCCCGGGCGATCCGCGCACGCGTGCCCGGCATGGTCCTCTCCGGCGCTGCCGGGCTGAACGTCTTTAACCACCGCACTGCCTGCCACCTCTCCGTACCCTTCCGGTCCCTCACGCTCTCGCCGGAACTGTCCCGGGACGACTGCCGGGAACTGGTCCGAGCCGCACGCGCGAAGGGCTGCACCGCCTCCTTTGCCCTCATCGTGCAGGGTATCAGCGAGGCGATGGTCACGGAAGACTGCCTCACGGAGCCCGTGCAGCACTGCCGGGCCGGGCAGGGAGACGGAACGGATGCGTTCTTCGGCATCCGGGATGCAACCGGGCATGTCTTTCCACTCAGCTCCGATGGCGAATGCCGGATCCGCATCGGCAACGCGGTAGAGACCTGCCTTGCGGACCACCTGCCCGCGATCCGGCAGGCGGGTGTCAGCGAGATCGTGATCGATGCCCGCGGCCGGACAGGCGCCTATGCCGGGGCAATGGTTCGGATCTACCGTGACGCGACCGGCCAGACGGGTGTTCCGGGTGACCGGCAGGAGCTCAAGGAGCGGATAAAGGCCCTTGCGTGCGGGGGGATCACCGCGGGACATTTCCTCCGCGGCCTGAAAGAAGAACGGTGAATCCGTTCTACATCCCTTATTTTTCCGTGTGCAGATATTCGTACAAATATTGATGATAATTGAATCGTAATGGAGTACCGTAAGACTAAAACGAAAACGTTCACGGAGCAGGTACTATGCCTTCACCATTGATCCTTGTAAACCTCAAGAGCTACAAAGAAGGGACGGGCAGCCGCGCCCATATGATCGCACAGGCAGCAGAACTCATATCGCAGGAGAGCGGTGTCACCATCGGGGTTGCCCCCACCTATATCGACCTCCACCCGCTCTGCCACCACTTCGCGATACCGGTCTATGCCCAGCATGTGGACGCCTTCGAGCCCGGGGCCCATACCGGCCATATTACTGCAGACGGCATCAGGGCTGCCGGCGCCGCGGGATCCCTGCTGAACCACTCGGAACGGCGCCTGACCATTGCGGATATTGAGGCCTCGATCCGGGCGCTGCAGGCACAGAAACTGGCCCCGGTGGTCTGCACGAACAACGAGGCGACCAGCGCGGCGGCGGCTGCCCTCTCACCTGAGTACGTTGCCATAGAACCCCCGGAACTGATCGGNNTAAGCAGTCCTTTTTTTTCGTCAGAAGAGATCGGCATGAACCCGGTGTGTTCGCACCCGGACCATGAAAATTGTAATAAATAACTGCTCTGGAGAAAATCCGTTTCATCTGATTTGATCGACCCCCCTTGCGCCAGCCCTGCCCCCCATCGGGGCGGGGGCGCGTGGGATGCCTCTGTAGTGCCTGAGCTCATTTGTTCCATTTCTCTTATAAACAGGTAATGCAGAACTATCGCAACCGGGGCGCCCTCGCGGCAGATTCAATGAGCGGCCTGAGAACGAAAAAGGGAAATCTTTTTTTTTACCTGTTTCTTAAAACCCGGTAATCCGCCCCGCCGTGCCCCGGAGGGGCCCTGAGGCGGGGAGCACTCACCTGCAATTTTCAGGATCCAGATGCGAACACCCGGTTCATGTGCGTTTCTCCAAGGCAAAAAAATCCATTCATCATTTCTTTTTTTTTCAATGTTCAAGGGAAATCATCGGATATAAGAGGACACTTCTCCCGGGCCCGAGCGTTATCCCGGAGAGAGTGCCAAGCTGGCGGTGCACCAGATCCCGGATCGTTGCCCGGGGAACGAAAGAGGTGGGTAAGGTACAGGGAACCCGGTTACAGGATCAGGGAGATAAGGTCATGCTTGGTGATAACCCCCCGCGCTGTCTTCCCTTCCACCACCAGCACCGCATGGTTCTGCTGGAGGATATTGATCACGGTCTCCACATCCATATCGGGGGGCACAGTCGGGAATCCTGATTCCATGAAGTCGCGGACGGTGAAGAGGTGGGTCTTGTGCAGGCGCTGCTGTTCGATCGCTTTCACGATCACTGCTTCGGATATGCAGCCAACCGGGATACCCCGCTCGATCACCGGGAGCTGGGAGATATTGTTCTTCTCGAAGATATCCACGGCACGGGTGATCGCGTCCTGCGGCTGGACGGAAAGGACCGGGGTATGCATGATCTGGGCAGCCCGGATCTTTTTTGGCGCTGCACTGTTCAGCACAACGATGATCTTGTTCAATGTACTGACCCGGGGATCGACATTGCCCGCCTCGATACGGGCCACCATGGACTGGCTGATGCCTGCCCGCTTTGCGAGCTCCGTCTGTTTCAGGCCCAGCGTCTCCCGCCGCGTGCGGAGTTCCTCGGGTGTGGGGATATGCATCGTGATTACTGATGGTTATAAGAGATTATCAAGGTTATGCAGCGGTGAGCGCGAATGATGCCGCATCAGCCGGGCGGATCCGTCCGGCACGCGCACCCGGTTGATGATGAGTGGGATCCTCATGAGGAAAATCCCGCAGTACCCGTCTGATACGCGCACCCGCCATACAAAAAAGGATCCCCATGAATAAAATCCCGCGGCTACCCCGCTGTGCAAAATTCTATAAGCCACGCGTCATATAGCTATCAAACGATAATCCAATGAACGATTGGATTCGTGTTATCTATGGACGAATGTCTCAACGATGAGGACGAGGAAGCGCACCATCGGGTGTTCTTCGACTGTTTTTTTGCACAGCACGAAGCATTATCGGTTCATACCGGACCAGCAGAATCAACGCCTGGTCCGTACCGCTGGATCAGGACACCACCGGTCCGGGACCGCCGCGGACCTGCACCGTCAGGATCATACGACCGGTCGGGATCGCGATGAACGGCAGACGGAACGGGCCCGTGGGGTCGCCGGGCGCGGCCGCAGCCGGGGCTGCGGTATCACCCGCGTTCCCGCACCATCACGGGGATGCTGCGGGACAGGAAAAGCTCCTGCCGGAAGCGCCTGCCGATTGCCGGAAGACCAATGGTCACCGGGAGTCAGGACTCCTCAGGGACTCGCTGCACATCCTTGAACGGAACGGCGTCTGTCACGTGATCAGCGAGGATTACTCCTACAAGAGCGAGCCGTACTATACCATCCTCACGGCTGAGATGAACGGGAAAAATGTCCGGCCTGCGAGCAGCGCCGTGCTCGAAGCATATGTCGTGCCAATGTGCCTTGAACGGGCGAGCCTTGCCGGCATACCGGTTGCGGAATGGGGAATCTCCCAGGGATACGTCCCGCTCCCATCGATCATCTACGGCCTGAACTATTTTGCCACCAGCGCGGATTACTTCCTTGTCCGGGACAACGCGAAGGCACAGGAGGTCATCGCCCACGTCACGAACAAGGGCAAGTACCCGTTCTGTTACCAGAAGCTCCCGCCCGATGCCACCGTCCATTCCTGCGTCAGCATCTTTGGCAGGACCACGGACTCCTGCGCTGCCATTGCGGGGCTTGCCGAAAAGGTTTACCAGATCTTTTCCATCCCGCTCGTGACCCTGGTCTTTGTGAAGAACCGGGACCACTACCTGCTCTCCTCGCTGTCATCGGCAAAGTACTCGCGGATCTCCGGCGACGAGCGGGCGCTCCTCACCGCGTACCTCTCCAGCCAGGAGTTCCTGTGAGCCGACTGGGCATCTTCGTTGACCGGAAGACCCTTGCCAGTGCCGAACAGCTCACGGCACTGATCCATTGCCGCGATGTGGCGGAAGGGATGGGCCACTCCGTTGAATTCATCTTTCCGGTCGACATCACGCGGATCCCGAAGATGGATGCGCTCTTCATCCGGGCCCGCACCGACCCGATGAACGTCACGTACGTTGCCGCCCAGATGGCCGCGTTCCACGGGATACCGGTCATCGATGACCCGGCGTCCATCCGGATCTGCTCTGACAAGGTCAACATGTACGCCCATCTCATGAAAAAGGCGGTCCCGATGCCGAAGACGATCTTCCTCTCGAAACATGACCTCTCCGTAGAGCGGGTCACCCGCATCTTTGACGAACTCGGTACACCGGTCATCATCAAGGAACCCTCCACCTCCTTCTCGCTCCGGGTGGAGAAGGTAAACGACATCTCCGGCTTCTTCCAGGTGGCGCGGCGGTTCATCAGGCTCTCGGACTGGATCGTGGTGCAGCAGTACATCGAGAGCAGGTATGACTGGCGGGTCGGGGTCCTTGACGGGAAACTGCTCTATGCCTGTAAGTACACGATCCCGTCGGTCACCTTCAAGATCCAGGCATCGGTGAACGGGCATATCGTGTACTGCGGGGTCGAGAGCGTGCCGGAGCAGGCAATCCCCGCGCACGTGGTCCGGCTCGGGATCGAGGCCGCGGGCGCGATCGGGAATGGCCTGTACGGGGTGGACATAAAGAATAATAACGGCGATGCGTATGTTATTGAGGTGAACGACAACCCCTCGCTGGAGAGCGGCGAGGACGGTCATTACCCCGATGTGTACGAAAAGATCGTAACGCACCTTTTTACCCCGTGATACCCCATGACAGAGGACTGGCTTTTTCGCGCCGAGGCTGTCTGCCTGCAGTGCGGCGGGCGCTGCTGCACCAGTGCGCACCCCCCGATCTCCGGGCACCGTTACCACCGGCTGGTTGCCCGTGGTGTACCGGAAGACTCCTTTGAATGGCGGGGGTACCGTGCGGTCAGGGCACGCGGGGATGGTACCTGTATCCTCTGTAACGGGAGCCGGTGCTCGATCCACACCATCAAGCCGGAGACCTGCCGAGCAGGCCCCTTCACGTTTGACGTGAAAGGCCACGTGATCGAGATCTTCTTGAAATATGAGACCATCTGTCCCCTTGTCCGGCTCTTCCGGGAGAACCCCGGGGCGTACGAGCAGCAGCTTGCCCGGGCAAAAGAGAGCATTACCCGCCTGGTTGCGAACCTGACGGACGGGGAACTCGCCGCCATCTGCCGGATCGAGGAGCCGGAGACCGAAAAGGTGGCCGAGATACCACGGGTGTATCATGACCATCGGCACTGAACACGAGTTCTCCATCAATGACCTGCAGTTCAACCCGCTGCCGGTCTCCGACCAGATCCTCAAAACCCTCTGCGGGAGGTACGAGAGCGAGATCCTGTTCGGGGATGTAAAGCTCGGGAAGGAGCTCCAGAAGACCGTGCTCGAGTTTGTCCCCCGCACCCATGCCGATACCCTTGCGGCGCTGGAGGGGCAGCTGATGCGGGGGATCCGGAAGTTCTCCCACGTGTTCCGCGACCGGTACCAGCTGCTCGGGCTCGGGATGCACCCGACCCTGCGGCTGGAAGAGACCGACGTCTGGGACCATGACGAAGGGGAGTATTACGCGGCCTACGACCGGCTCTTCGATATCCGCCAGCACGGGTGGCTCAATATCCAGGCCCTGCAGGTCAACCTCTCGTACCGCGGGGAGAAAGACCTGGTCCTGCACTACAACCGCCTCCGCACCCTGCTGCCGTACCTCATCGCCGTTACTGCTGCTTCCCCGGTTGTCGAGGGCATCAGCACCGGCACTGCCGACAACCGCCTCCTCTGGTACCGCAGGAACCAGGAGCAGATCCCCCGCATCTGCAACCGGATCGTCCCGGAGAAGATTGGTTCGGTCGGGGACTACCGGAGGGAGCAGGAGGAGATCTTCTCTGAACTCCGGTCACGGGACGCCGGGCTCCTCTGCGAGGAATGGGTGAACTCGGGGGGCGTTATCATCCGCTTCTCGCGGAAGTGCCTCGAGATCAAGGCGCTGGACGAGCAGGAGTGCATCCGCTCCGACATGGCGGTCTGCGCATTCATCCGTTCCCTCCTGCGGTGCCCGTCCCTGCCGGTTGAGGCAGACCAGGACGCGCTGCTGGACCTGACGGAAGAGGCAATCCGGGGCGGTACGGCAGGGCTCCGGCCGGAACTGGAGCACCTCTATTCCAGAGCCTGGGCACATGCAACCGCTGAAGAGCGTTTCTACCTCCCGTTCATTGAAGAGCGGATCGGGCACGGGAGCCTTGCTGAGCTCGTCCGCGAGCGGTTCGAACGGGAGCGGGAGATCCTTCCGGTCCTGGGCGACCTGGCCCATGCCCTGAAGACCAATACACCCTACCGGTGATACGGCCGTTTTCACGGCCGGCAACCTCATAAACCGGAGCAGGCCAATACTGGTGTATCTGAAGTCTCAGGATCGGTTACCATGGCACGCCAGTTACTCCCGGAAGCAGACGGTTACGGACTGCTGAAGAGCGCCGGTATTCCGGTCCCGCGTTTTTCTGTTGCCCGCACAGCGGAAGAGGCAAAGAATGCGGCCGACACAATCGGCTATCCTGTCGTGATGAAAGTAATCTCACAACAGGTCGTCCACAAGAGCGATGCCGGCGGGGTAATCCTCAACATCAGGACACCGGCTGAAGCAGCGGATGCCTTTGAAACGATCTCCCGGGACGTGAAGACCCGGGTCCCCGGTGCGGTGATTGACAGCGTTATCGTGGTGCAGCAGCTCGCGCCGGGCCTCGAACTGATCATCGGCGGGAAGACCGATCCAACGTTTGGCAGGGTGATCACCGTCGGTGCCGGGGGGACGCTGGTCGAACTGCTCCGTGATGTATCCATCCGCGTGCTGCCGGTGGATGAACACGAGATCAGGACCATGGTACGGGAGCTCCGGAGCTACCGCCTCATCCAGGGATACCGGAACCAGCCGGCCCGGGACGAGCAGGCGTTCGTTGCCGCGATCGCTGCTGCAGCCCGGTGGTTCTTTTCAAGCCCCCGTGTTGTTGAGTTCGATCTCAATCCGCTGGTGCTGTACGAGAACGGCGGGTGTGCGGTCGATGCCCGGGTGTACGTTGACGATGCGCCGGCACCAGTTGTTTCTGACGACAGGCCGGCGCTCACGGACCAGCTCCTCGCCATCCGTTCCATCGCGGTTGTCGGTGCTTCATCGGACCCGAACAAGGTCGGGTACGCAATCACGAGAAACCTCCTCTCGTTCCCGGGTACGCTCTACCCGGTCAACCCGAAAGCCACGGCAATCCTCGGGCGTACCACCTACCCCTCGCTCTCCGCTATCCCGGAAAACGTGGACGTTGCGGTGGTTGCAATCCCGGCCAAAGGCGTCCCGGAGCTCGTGACAGAGGCCGGGGAGAAGAAGGTCCCGCTCCTGATCATTATCTCGTCCGGGTTCCGTGAAGCCGGGGAGGGCGGACGGCAGATCGAGGAGCAGGTGCTCGCCAATGCACAAAAGTACGGGATCCGGATCATGGGGCCGAACTGTCTCGGGCTCATGCTCCCGCACCAGGGGATCAACACGACCTTCGACCCGGTCTCGCCCAAGCCCGGGAAGATCGCCTTTATCTCGCAGAGCGGGGCTATTATCACCACGGTCGTTGACTGGAGCCTGCCGGAAGAGATCGGCCTCTCCGCGGTGATAAGCATCGGCAACCAGGCCGATCTCGCGTTCGAGGACTTCGTGCAGTTTACCGGCAATGATCCCAACACAAAAGCGATCATCCTCTACGTCGAGCAGATCCGCGAGGGCCGGAGGTTCATGGAGATCGTGAGCAGGATCACGCCGAAAAAACCGGTTGTGGCCATCAAGGCCGGGGCTTCTGTCGTGGGGCAGAAAGCTGCCTCCTCCCATACCGGGTCGCTTGCGGGGAGCCATGCCGTGTACATGGCCGCGTTCCGCCAGGCCGGGATCATTCCGGTGAGCTCAATCCGGGGGGCTTTCCAGACTGCGGAACTTCTGGCATCGGAAGGGTATCCCAAAGGCAGACGTGCGGTTGTCATAACCAATGCCGGAGGCTTTGGCGTCCTCTCGTCCGATTATGCCGAGCAGAACGGGATTACGATGATAGAATTTTCAGAAGACCTTGTCCGGGAACTGGACGCTGTCCTGCCTGCCAACTGGAGCCGGGCAAATCCGATCGATATGGTGGGGGACTCGAGTGCTGACCGTTTCGCACGGACCTTCGATATCATGATAAAAAACCAGGACCGGTGGGACATCGCTTTTGTTGTTGCTGTACCATCGGCCATCTCAGACCCGATCCGGGTGGCAAACGAGATCGTCCGCTTCTCGAAAAATACGCAGAAAATGATTGTCGGCTGCATGATCGGCGGCGATAGCATGAAGACGCCCCTCCGGATCCTGCGGGACGCCCAGATCCCCAATTTCCCTGACCTCGAGGACGCCTTCAAGGCAGTGGGGATGATCGGCAGTCACCGGTGCAGCACGGACTCGGTCGAGTGCCGGCACGGGGAGTGACCACGGCAAATATCTAAGGGGGAAATGGGCGGGATACATAGTATCTGAAAATAATCCCTTTATGATGGCTCCCCGCCTCAAAGCCTCCCCGGGGCACGGCGGGGCAAATACCTTTTACCAACACTCTGTGCGAGATTGCCCAGAAATTGATCCGCCGCGGGGGCCCCCGTCGGGGGCGGCATATATCATAATCGGGGGTATGGGGTCTCAACCCCCATTTTTCTCTCTCTAATGAATTTGATTTTCATGGGAAATCCTTCGTACAATTCTGACGCTCTTGGGGGCTTCGCCCCCGCCGCTGTGGCATCCCCGAATTGCGATAACGCCGTATTACCGGGTCAATTTTGAATGAGGACAGTACACAGATAATTCCACGGCATCACATGCACGATTGAGCCCCCAACGGGGGCAGGGCTGGCGCAAGGGGAAGCCACGGGCGCTCGCTGCCAGAAGGCTTCGCCTTCTCAAATCTGCATCGCTGAAGCGATGCAGGCACCTGTTTGGGCTCGCCCCGTGGAGCAGGACCGGGTGCAGGATCCTTTAAGAAAAATGATACAAAATGGGGGTCAAGGGGGCATGCCCCCTTGGGCTGCTTCCCCCTCTGGGGGAGAGAGGGGGTCACCCTCGCACATTCCACTGAGTGCCTTATTCATGTTTTCTCCAGAGCCGAAAAAAACCAGAACCCGGTTTCCTGATGTATTACAGCGTGATCTTCTTGATAATCCGGCCGTCCCGGAAGACCGTGATGCCGCCGCCGCTCTGGGAGACCACGATCCCGATGGTTTTCGTCACGCTGGTGATGGCGGCAACCGAGTTGTGCCGCGTCCCCATCCCCGGCGGCAGGCTGACATTGCTGGAATCGACCGTGATATAGCGCCCCACCGATTCCACCAGGCCGTCACCGGTGATAATAAACGCACCGTCCAGCTGGGCGAGCGCCTTGATGTTCTCCTTCAGCCCGGGATTGGTGATGGTGCGTGACTCCGGCGGGTGGCCTTCAAAGGGGTTCAGGATGATCTGCCGGGATTTTTCCAGCACGTGCTTGATATCCCCTATCAGGAACGTGGTCCCGACGGCCTTGCCTTCCCGGCCCTCGATGGATATCTCGGTACAGATATGGAAGACCGCATCAAAGACACGGTCGGTCACATCCGTATCCGCGACCACGAGGTCTTTCCAGGTATCGGTGCTGATCCGTACGGCACCGTCGCGTTTCCGGTCCGTGATATCGTTCCCGATACAGAGAATTTCAACGATATGTCCCTTATCATCCCGTATCGCCTTGTTGATCCAGGCGATCCAGACCCGGTCCCCGTTCCGGCGGATGTTCTCGCTGACATTGACGGCAGAGCCCTCTGCATTGAACCCGAGGTCATCCGCCATCGTGGAGAGGTCATGACCGGACCGGGTCTTCTGCGATACGATCGTTCCCACAACATTCTTCCCGATCACGTCCTCGCTGGCATAATCGAAAAAGGTCAGGGCATAGGTATTGAAGAAGGTGATCGTTCCCTGCAGGTCCATCCGGATGATGATGCTCTGGCTCTGTGCGAGCAGGTCGCGATACTTCGCCTCGCTCTTCCGGAGGGCCTCGGACAGTGCCTTTTTTTCCGAAATATCGGTCACAATGAACGTCCCGCCCTTTGCACAGTCGCGGGGGTCCGGCGCCTGTACCCGGATCAGGCACGGCAGGAGCGTCCTGTCTTTTCTGACAAGCCCGCATTCGGCCTGGCCAAATCCCCGGCTGTCCTGCCGGTGCCCGATCTCGCGGGAGAACTGCGCGTACTCTTCCGCTGTGGAAAAAAGGGTCGCGAGATCCTTTCCGATCAGGTTTGCCTCGTTGTACCCGAGCAGGGAAGCACCGCGGTTGTTCACCCACTGGATCGTGGCATTCCGGACCTGGAAGATCCCGAGCGGGCTCGCTGCAAGGATGGCTGCCAGCTGGTCGTTCTGGGCTTTGGTATCCCGCTCGGCTTTTTTCCGCAGGATTGACTGTTTTATCAGGGTGAGGATCTCGGTGAGCTGGGGGCGGAGATCCCCGGTTGCGGGGACTGTTATCCCGGTTGCAACGGAAACCTCCTGGAGCGTTATCTTTCCCGCGGGCTTCCGGGAGATGAGGATGACCGGTGTTCCATTACCGGAGGAGCGGAGATATTTCACGAATTCAATACCGTTCATCTCCGATACGAACTCGATCCCGTTCACCTCGGGTATCTGGTCGTACGAGAGGATCAGGTCATAGGTGCGGGTTTTCAGCTTCTCTGTGGCCTGCTTCAGGGAATGGACGCTCTCGATTCGGATCTCACCGCTCTTCTCGAGAAACGTGCGGATCCGTTCCAGGAGATCGCTTGCGTCATCGACAACCAAAACAGAGAACATCACGCATCTCCCGGCTGAAAGCGTGTCAGATTCACTGGATCAAGGTGGAGAGTTGACCGATAAATAGTTGTTCCATGCCGTAAAACATGCAGGTTCTGACCGGCATTTCCGAATCAACCGGAAAAAAAGGGAGCGGTTCGTTACTCTTCCGTGTGCTGGACAATGGCGAGCTGGTACATCCAGTCCATGAGAGGATGGCACTCCTCGACAATACACTCGAGCTCGCAGCCGATACAGGGGATCAGTTCATCGCCCGCAAGAAGATGACCGGGGTTCACCGGCTGCTGCCGGGCACGCAGGAGGTAGGTCTTGATCCCGTCCTTCTTGAATTCCACCCGTTCGATAAGTCCGCTCTCTTCAAGTTTCTTGACAATCCGCGAACATTTCCGGCTGTCAACACCGAGCTCCTTCCAGAGATCACTCTGGAGGATACCTTCGGGTTTCGACTGGATCAGTTTAAGTCCTTCATCCACGGGATCTGCTGCTGACACGTCTGTCCACCGTAGTCCTAAATAACCGGCGCAATGGTGAGGATATTGTTCCCCCGGATCACGACCGTACCGAGACTCCTTCCACGCTGGTTATCAACAAACTCGATCGTCTCGTCCATGTGGATATTGAGGTACTCGTCTACCGCAACGAGGCGCCCCTGCAGTTTGCGGCCCTCATCTTTTATCTCGACTGATATTTTGGAATCCACGAGCGCAAACACTTTTTTTATCGGCAAAACAATTCCGTTAACCATCTGCCCTAATTTGGGATGTAAGATAATTAAAGTTTGCTCCTTANNGCCGCTGCCCCCGGTAGGGCGCCCCGCGGCGGACCAGTGACCATTCTGCATATTTTTGCTCTGTAGAACCGCACATGAACGGGCGTTCGCACCCGGACTACGAAAATCGGCAAAAGAATGTGAAGATTACGATGGTCCCCCGCATCAGGGCCCCTCCGGGGCACGGCGGGGCGGTTCGGTGTTTTTTTTAAATATCAGTCATTGATCCGCCGCGGGGGCGCCCCTTCGGGAGCGGCGGCACCTGTCATAATCGGGGGTATGGGGGTATCAACCCCCATCATCAATTCCACAGCAACCCTGCAGTCCTGCAGGACGACCGGGACCGGCCGGTACCCTTTTCTGGGACAAGGGACAAGAGATGGTACGAAATGAAGATCATTGCAGCGCTGACCGATCCGTCCCACGCGGCCATGGCACAGGAGCAGGGCGCTGATATCATCGAGCTCCGGCTCGACCTCTTCACGGATGATCTTCCGGAGCATGCCCGGCGCTGCCGGGAAGCGGTTACCCTCCCGATCATCGCCACCCTCCGCTCTGCGCCGGAAGGCGGCAGCTATTTCGGGAACGCGGAGGAGTGGATGGAAAGAATATCCCCGCTCGTCCCGCTGGTGGATTATGTTGATTGCGAGCAGCGGTTTTCCGCACACGCCCCCGCACTCCGGGCGGTGGGAAAACAGGTGATCAGCTCGTGCCACGAGGCACGGATGCTCCCCCTTGCCGAACTCTTCCAGCTGGAACGGAACCTCCGGGCATTCGGGGACATCCCGAAGATCATCGTTACCCCGGAGGACGAGGACGACCTCATCGACCTCATCTCGTTCACGAGCGCTGCGAAAAAACCGATCTGTACCGGTGTGATGGGCACGCGGTTCCGCGCTGCCCGGGCGATCCTCCCGCTCTTCGGCTCGGAGTTCGTGTACTGCCATACCGGGAAGCCGACTGCTGCCGGGCAGTACTCGGTTGAGGAGTTCGTGCACCTCCGTCATCTCCTCTTCGGGCAGGAGCAGGAGTATCCGCCCCCCGGAAAAACGTGAAACCACCGCGAAGAGAGCGGAGCCCTTCCGGACCCATTGCCGCTTGCGCCCGTGAGGAATGCTTCCTGCCGTTTCATGTGCCGGCGCCGATCTTGGGAGCGGACTGCCGGAGCGGTGCCGGCAGGATCTCATACGAAAAGCCAGAAATACCGATAACATCAAGCCTCCTGCATATGCATGCTCGTCAAATCCTGAGTATGGCGCTGGCAGTCCTGCTCTGTGTCCTCTCTTCCGGCTGCACCGGGTCCCCCGCCGATCTCCCCGCAACCCCGGCAACCTCCCTGACAACGCTCCCCGTAACCGCACCCGAAACCGTACCAACCCCCCTGCCCGTCCCGACAACGGAACGGGTACGGGCATTACCGGCGGAACGGCAGGTCTCCCTGGTGCTCACGAAGGACCGCCCGACTTCGGAGATCCACCTCCTGTACCAGGGCGGGCCGGGAGAGATCGTCCTCACCCGGGTCTGGATGCGGGTGTATACATCGGAAACGGAGTACGGGGAATATGTCATGAGCGATGGCAGGAAACCCATCCCCGGCAATGAAATTGTTGCGCCGGGAACGCGGCAGCCGGACCGGTGCGAGGTGTTCGTCACTTCTGCCGGCTTCCGCTACAAGGTGATGGACGAGTACGTGGTTGCCGGGATGTATTACTAAGATGAATATTTTTTTAAAGAAATACTCTCAACATGATACAAAATTTTAAAAGTTTATATTTCTCTCTCAATATTATAAGACCTTATTTGAGGTTTGCCAATCTTTCGTTCTTCACTCGCCGCTTTTGACACTCACCAAATCCACTATCAGATACAAAAAGACAAAGTTATCTGTTGCCCCGGATGTTCTTATTGTTCTTTTATCCTCTCGTAAATTACTTTAATTCAGCGTCCGATTGGTTTCATTTAGATTGATAGTGTGTCCACTATCTATCGATGACAAAAAAGGGATCTATAGCTCCGCACCCAGTTTTGCGAAAATTCAGATCACCCAAAAGACAAGAGACCAAAAATGGTGAGATTGCATAAAAGAGTAAAACCAGACTTCATACCCTGCGGTAGGATATGTCCGGTTTGTCAAATGAAAAGACTGCCCAGCCTCATATTTGAATCAATTTAATTCTCATTGAGGAAGTTTAAAAGTAAAAAAATTATTCGGGTTTACGTTGGCTGATGCTCAGGGTATTGTGCGAATGGCTAATCACGCGAGAAGAAATATACCTTACTGTCTCCGTACGCCGCATGAGAACCCAGAACCACATTCTGCCCGTTTGAAGATATCGCAATGGATTCAGGATTAGTCGCAAAAGTGCCTCCCGCTAACTGACTCCAGAGCAGTGTCCCGTCGTGCGAGAAATAAAACGTCTTGGCAAAAGTCCTTGCAACTACATACTGCCCGTCTGCAGATATATCTACAATGTTCTCCCCGTTTGCCGTTTTCTGATTCCAGAGCAGTCTGCCATCCTGTGAAAAATAATACACCTCGCCTATTGCTCCCTGAGTCCCTGCAACAACATATTGCCCGTCTGCAGACAGGTCAATAGAAGTAATCGGATTTTTTGTAGCATAATTCCAGAGCAGTCTGCCATCCTGTGAAAAATAATAAACCTCGCCTGCTGCTCCCTGAGTCCCTGCAACAACATGCTGTCCATCTGCTGACATGGCAACGTCAGCCATTTCCGCTTCAACTTCCCTGCTCCAGAGCAGGTTACCCGCACGTGAGAAATAATACACCTTGTTTTTCCCGGTAGCCATATATTGCCCGTCTGCAGACATGGCAACGCCCGCCATATCTTCCTTAACTTCCTGACTCCAGAGGAGTTTATCCCCGTACAAATGTATCAGGGAAGGAATAGTGCAAACTGTCCCGGCGCCTCGTCCGTTTACCCCTTTTACATAGTGACACCTGTTATCATAGGATGATCCTGTTGCAAACACATATTGCCCGTCTGCAGATATCGCGTAATGGTAATTGTCACCTTCCTTTGGATATTCCAGGAGACGTTTACCCTCTCGTGAGAAATAAACTATATTCCACTGATCATTTACAATCACCTTCTGGCCGTCTGAAGATATACCGATAACCCAGCTAAAATTACTCGAATAATTCCAGAGTAGTTTCCCATCGTGTGAGTAATACGATATCATAGTTCCAAATCCGTCTCCAGACCCTGCCGCCACATACTGTCCATCAGCAGAAATGGCAACAGAGTTGATCGGATTTTTTGTAGCATAGCTCCACAGCGGAACAGCTTTGGTTTCTGCAGCAGTCATTTGATTATTTCCGGAAGCGGGATTCTGGCTGTTTGATCCACGCGCTGCTCCATATTGTGCATTTGAACATCCGGCAACCAAAATCAAGACAATAATAAAAAATCCCAATATCGCAACCCAGTGACGCATAATTTCAATGTTTTAATTGGGCTAATTATAAAGTCTCTTATTTACAATTGCGGAGGGAAAGGACGGGGCTGTCAGACGGACCTTGTCGGAATAACACGATATAAAATCCTATAGAAAGGCATATACTGACATAAAAAAAAATTAAAACGTATGAGACATCTTTTGTATCTATTCTTATTTTCAGTGTGTATTACATGCCTTTTGACAGCCGGGTGTTCACAACCGGGACAGTCCGGTATGGAGGTACAACAACCAATACAAACGGAACAACTAACACCATCTCCTGTCGTGCAACAAACTTCAGGCCAACCACAATATGTAGTGGTGGTCACCGCTCAAAAGCAAGACAAAAATATTATCATAACTTATCAAGGAGGACCGGATGCCGATATGTTACTCTATTCTACAGCATCCGTAAATGGAGTTGAACAATCAAAAAAACTGGGCAATACTCCCGGGGATACAATAACCCTAGAAACTACTACTACAACATTTAACGAACATGTGGTTATTGTTGGACATTTTAATGATGGTTCAACACAAACAATACTCGATGATACAAATTCACCCGGCACATCCGGCGGGATTTATTACCGTACTATCCCAACCCCAAATATGTTTGAGCCACGTTAAGGAGACATAGTTCAGGACTACACAATTTACCATGCCAAATATTATTAGATTTTAACGGTAACAAAACCCAAGAACCCCTTTTTCAAAAAACCGGACTCTTGTATTTCATTTGACGATCGTACAAAATGGTTCACGTCCGGTTCGTTCTGGTACCTCGGTTGCTGCCCTGACAATTGACGGGGTGCAGTAACATTTGTTTCGTCAAATATCGAACACCCGCAAAAAGACAGTGCCCAAACTGATCGCCATATTTGCGTTCTGTCGGTGTTTCTCTGGTCTGCCACATCAGGGAGTGTGTACACCAGGCTTTCTGAATTTGCACGGCAGACATTAATTGCAATATTGATATGTAAATAATTATAACAAAATTATCTTGAGAATTATTTATTTTAGAGTCGGATCCTGACGCCGACTCACTACTGCAATTCCAATCATCAGAACGATTGCGCCTGTGGGTGCAAACAAGAGCGGGGTAGCTTTGGTTTGCTGTTGGGTTTGTTGAGGGAACTGAGTGGTGAGTGTTTGTTGTGGAAATGGAGTAATTGGGATTTGTTGTTGAATGGGAGTGGCTGAGGTTTGTTGTGCCTGAATTTGTTTTTGAAGCGCATTTTCCAAGGATTTTTTCGCCATACCATCACCCGGGTCTATGGTGAGTACCTTCGTAAATGACAGGGCTGCTTCTGCATACCGGCCGAGTTCCATTAACGCGTTTCCGCGGTTATACCACGCTGCTGCGTAATTGGGGTTGATGGCAATCGCTTTATCGTAAGAATCGATCGCCTCTGAATATCGATCGAGACTCAGTAGTGCACTTCCGCGATAACTCCACGCGGTAGCTGAATCGGGGTTGATGGCGATTGCCTTGTCAAAAGATTCAAGGGCTGCTGTTGCATTCGCATCGACGGCCTTGAGAGAACTCAGACCTTCATCAATATACTGCCTTTCACTATTATCATACGCAGTAACCAAGGGAGATATCAGCAAAATAATGAGAATAATCACAACAAAAAGGGCAATGTTACGAATTATTGTCATGTAAGGTAATTTTCTATTGAGATGATTACTTTTGTGATTTAAACCCGATCAGAACTTCGGTTGCAGGATTTCATAAAAAATGTAGTCTTATAATATGAATAATAAGAAATAACTGTACATAAACAAAACCGGGAAAAATATTAACGCCCAGACAATTTTATTCCACAAATAAACCCTTTCACCCTCCATGGGCGAAATGGGGAGGAAGGTTACTACCGCGGTTAACAGACTCATCTCAAGTCCCATCAATCCGAGAGAGGCATAGGTCCCTTTCATCAGGTACAGTACGAGGAATATCGAACTGAGAAGGATACTGACTAACGGCCCGGCAAGCATGACAGTTGCCAGGTTCTTCTTATCGCATTCATCCTCACGGTCAATTTCCGTTCGCACCGGCTGACCGAATACATACCTGAATATAACGGTAGTGAAGAGCATTATCAGAATCCCGCCCCACCACAGCCGGTATTGTGCAAGAATTCCCTTTTTCCCTGCAACAATGTACTGGATTGCTTTGGGTACAATCACGACGATCGCACTGATGAGGGTCCAAGTTATAAAAATATCGATCTTGAGGCCGAAGGAGTTGATAAAAGTAAATGCACCCCCGAGGATTACGGCACCAATAAGCGATACGGGGAGATTTTTTCTCAAAATTACCGATGCCCGGTATTTGTTCACCGCCGATGAAATTTTTCCCTCAAGAGTTTTTAATTTCGCAGATACCCGTTTTATAATCCGTGATTCTCCATACTCTCTGGTGATTTTTGAGGTAACGGTGAGTATTTTTATCAGGTATACTAAGAGTATCCCGATAATTGCGGATAATGGTACAGATTCCGGGAATGTTGTTTGTGCAATATTTCTACTGTTTCCGGAAAGATTGTTATTCTCAAAAAGGTTGGCCCACCCACCATTCTGAACGTTGATTCCTGTTAGTCTGGTATTTGCTATAGTATTTCCGGTAACAATTGATTGATCTACGCTTCTTAAATAGATCCCAAATGTTCTGCTATCCCGGATGGTATTATCGGTTATCCGGTTCTCATTTGATTTGTATAGTGAGACTCCATTACCATTATTTTCAATCTCGTTGCGGGAGATTACATGTCCATTTCCCGAGTTTGTCTTATCAAAATACGCATAAGGGAATAAGAAGAATTTATTTCCCGCGATATCTATGACGGGAGGCTGTCCCTTTTCGCCGCTTAAAAATATCGCCTCCAGACGAGTCTGCGAGATTGTGTTGGAATTCACGATGAATTTTTCGACATCGTGACCTTCAATACCCTGTTCGTTATTTCGCAATTGGTTATGATTGAATGTAATATTCGATGATGATACTGACAGGACCCCTATTTTATTCCCGACAATGTTCGCATTTTCAACTCGACTGTTCATTATTCTGTTCAGTGCCAGTCCTGTGTAACAATTCGTGACCGAAACATTTTTTATGATAATGCCGGAACCTGGTTTTTTTGCATTGAAATTTGTTTGTAGTCCCGCTGACTGGCCATATCCTGAGCCTTCGCAATCAATCGTATAACCCATCCCGTCTATTATTACCCCTGGTGCCTGGATGTTGATACAGACGGACATAGACATGCCGGTGCCTGAGATCCGTGTTGGTTCAGGGGGCGTCAGGTTCTGAACCAGCCGGTAATTTCCTGGTGATTTTATTACTATAGGTCCGGATATCTCCGAATACTTCCCCCCGGGTTCACTGGAAGTCTCCTTGATTGACTGGGATGTTGAATCCAGCACACACCCTGAAGAAGCAATAAACAATAATAAGATTATAAAAAGTGAGATTATGGAATTTAACTCCATGTTTCAACTAGATTTACAATTTATAATAAATCTGTCTATTTTCACCGAACGAATTTAGGATAATCCCGGAATAACATCTTCTCGTACCGAAACACGTTGAATACTCCGTCCCGTAGATTTGATTCCTTGACAATTAATAGCATAAATTTCAGGCTTGTGGTTGGTGAAAGTGATCTTCCATCTTCCCTTATCGGCAGAATCCCGCCGCATTGTATTTCATCTGACGTTTCCCCGCGCTTGTGTAAAGTTTTGCAGCAAGTTTACAATAGGGTAAATGGCCGTTTCGTCACAGTTGCTTGAATAGGTTCGGGCTGCGGCTCCCTATCGGTAAGGTATTCGCCTGCAGAAATCAAGGTCTGAACCGGGCAGGTTCAGGGGGATGTTCCTGCAGATCGCCGGAAAGAGGAAGAACCATCCGATAATGAGGATGAGGATTGCAGGGATTATCACGGGTATTTCAGCCTGGGCAGCATCGTTTCCGGCGTCTTTAATAAAAATCACGTCCCCGGTGTTCCGGCGCTTTTCCGGGCACGTTCCTCACCGGTATTTCCCCTGCTCCAGCAGGCAGTCGGCGAGTACCAGCGCGAGCATTGCCTCGGCAACCGGGAGGATCCGGGGGACGATGCAGGGATCGTGCCTGCCGCCAACGGAGATATCCACGATATTGCCGTGGATGTCGCGGGTCTTCTGCATCTTGGTGATGGACGGCGTCGGCTTGACCGCGATCCGGACGACAATGTCCTGCCCGGAGGAGATGCCCCCGAGGATACCGCCGGCATGGTTGCTCGCAAACCCGTCTCCGGTCATGGGGTCGTTGTTCTCGCTCCCGAACCGTTCCGCAACTGCAAACCCGTCACCGATCGCGACCCCTTTCACCGCACCGATCCCCATCATGGCGCCGGCGATGAGGGCATCGAGTTTCCCGAAGACCGGGTCGCCGAGCCCCGCCGGGCAGCCGTGTGCCACGATCTCGGCAATCCCCCCCACGGAGTCCCCGGCATCTTTTGCGGCACGGATCTCCGCTTCGATTTCGGCGGGCTCTGTCCTGCCATGGACCGAGACGATCCTGCCGCTCACGGTGATCCCGTTCATTGCAAGGTATTTCATGGCAATGGCACCGGCAGCAACCCGGCCGACCGTCTCGCGGCCGGAACTACGCCCGCCGCCCCGGTGGTCGCGGGTGCCGTACTTCTCCTGGTACGTGAAGTCCGCGTGGCCGGGCCGGAACACCTCGCGGAGGTGCTCGTAATCCCCTGACCGGACATCCCGGTTCCGGACAAGCACCGCGATGGGCGTGCCGGTGGTCTTTCCTTCGAACACGCCGGACAGGATCTCGATGGTATCGGTCTCCTGCCGTGGCGACGTGAGCGGGGATCTGCCCGGCCGGCGCCGGTCAAGGAGCGGCTGGATGTTGGTCTCGTCAAGGGGGATGCCGGGCGGGCAGCCATCGATGACGGCCCCGAGCGCCTTGCCGTGGCTCTCGCCAAAGGTTGTGATGCGGAAATTTCTGCCGGTCGTGTTCATACGAGCAGCCCCCGTATCTTCTCTTCCGGTATGTCAATGCCGAAGAACAGGTAGAACTGTTCCTTCGCCTGCCCGATGAACATCTCGGTGCCGGTGATGGTCGTGCACCCGGCGCGCTGCGCCGCCTCGATCAGGGGGGTGACCGGCGGGGTGTACACGAGGTCGAAGACCGTCATGCCCTTGTGCAGCTGGTCCTCGCGGAGCGGGCTCAAATCGCCCGGTTTCATGCCAAGCGGCGTCGAGTTCACCACCACGTCGGGATGGATCGAGTCAAAGTCCGCGAGTCCTCCCCACCGGCACCCGAACCGCTCCGCAAGCACCTTTGCTTTCTCCGGTGTCCGGTTCAGGATGGTCACGTCCATGTCGAGATCGGTCAGCGCATACGCGGCACCGGCAGCAGCACCCCCTGCGCCGAGCAGCACCGCCTTCGATCCCTTCAGGTCAACGAGCGGTTTCCGGACACCGATCCAGTCCGTGTTGTAGCCCCGCGAGGTGCCGCAGGCAAAGACCACCGTGTTCACGGCCCCGATCTGCTGTGCCGCGTGCTCGTCCACTTCATCGATCAGCGGGATGATCTCCTGCTTGAACGGGATCGTGACCGAGAGCCCCTTGACATCGAGGTGGCGTGCCACGCTCAGGATCTCGTCGAGTTCAGGGTCCTCGAACCACGTGTAGTGGTAATCCAGGCCGTACGTTTCAAAGAGGGCATTGAAGAGGTTCGGCCCCTTGCTGTGGGCGCAGGGGTACCCGGCTACGCCGATGAGGCGCGTGAGCGGGTCCGGCGGGTTGTCGGAGAGGACTTTTAAGAGCCGGTCCATGCACCGCGGGGGGATCCGCCCGGTCCGGAAGAAACTGATGCAGGGGACACGGTTTTTGGCCGGGATGCTCCCCTGCCGGAGGATCTCCATCACCACCGCTGCCGCTGCATCCGGTGTTGTTTCGCTCGTGTCGATGCAGAAGTCGGCCGCGGCCTGGTAATGCTGCTGGCGGCGGTTCATGATCTCGGCGATCTCTTTTCTCAAGGGGAGCCCGGTCAGCGGGGGACGGGGCGCTCTCATCAGCCGCTGTTCGATGGTGTCGATATCGGCATACAGGACGAAGATGATGCTGTCCCGGCGCAGGTACTCCATGTTGACGGGATCGGTCACCACACCCCCGCCGGTGCTGATCACGGCATCGCTTTTCGGGAGTCCGTATATCACCTTCCATTCCTCTTCCCGGAAGCGCTCCTCGCCGTCCTCGTGAAAGATGTTCGGAATAGACCTGCCGGTCTGGTGCTCGATCATGGTGTCTGTGTCAAGGAAGGGGAGGCCGGTGCGCGCTGCAACGATCTTCCCGATATCGGTCTTGCCGGTTCCCCGGAAACCGCAGAACACGATCCGCTTCATACCAAGAGCCCCGCATTTTTCAGAAGTTCCCAGAATCCCGGGAATGACTTGTTCACACATTCGCTGTTCCGGATGGTAATCCCCCCAGTGCCGAGACCGAGCACGGCAAAACTCATCGCCATGCGGTGGTCGTTTGCCGGGTCAATGGTGCCGCCGTGCAGCGGGGCCGGGCGGATGGCCAGGGAATCCTCTCCCACGTCCACACCACAGCCCAGCGCCCGCAGGCGATCCGCTGTGCCGGTGATACGGTCGCTCTCCTTGAACTTTAAATGACTGATCCCGGTGATCGTGGTCGGGGTCTTCGCCACCGCGGCGACCATGCAGAGTGTCTGGACCGTGTCGGGTGATGTGGACATGTCGAACATGATACCCGTAAGCGGGCCGGTGCGTTCGACCGTGACGGTGTCCTTCCCGTACGTGACGCTGCATCCCATTGCGGCGAGGGCATCGGCGAACCTCCGGTCGCCCTGCACCGAGTCCGCTCCAAGGTTTTTCACCCGGACCCTCCCGCCGCAGACAGCTGCGATGGCAAAGAAATACGATGCAGAGGACCAGTCGCCTTCAATGGTGTAGCGGCGGGCTTTGTACCGGTCAGTGTTGCTGACAACGAACCGCTCGTACCCGGTCCGCGTGACCTTTGCGCCGAACGCCACCATCACGCTGACCGTGATATCGAGATAGGATGCTGATGCCGGCGGTGCCGGGATCACGACCTCGATCTCTTGCTGTGCGTAGGGTGCGGCCATGAGAATGGATGAAATGAACTGGCTGGATTTTGAACCATCCATTACAACCGGCCCGCCGTTCAGCTTCCCGGAAACTTTCAGCGGCGGGTAGCCGGGGTTGTTCAGGAACTCCACGGCACCGCCAATGGCCGGCAGGGCATCGGTGAGCGGCCCGATCGGGCGTTCCTGCATCCGTGCGCTGCCGGTCAGGACGACCGGGTAACGGCAGAGGAGCGCGAGGGTGGTGAGGAGGCGGAGGCTGGTGCCGGAATTTTCCAGATCAAGCGTTGTAGTCCCGTTGTCCGGGAACGCTCCATTGCAGCCGGTGACGACCAGGCGCCGGTTTTCCTCCTCGACCGTCACGTTCAGTTTCCTGAGCGCCCTGGCAGTCAACCGGGTGTCTTCGGCCTCAAGCGGGCGGAAGATCGTTGTCTTCCCTTCGGCAAGCGCAGCTGCGATGAGCGCCCGGTGCGTGAAGCTCTTGGATGGCGGGGCCGCGAAGGTGAGGTCAACGCTGCCGGTTTTTTCAATGCTGATGTCCATTACGGTACCTCAATCTTCCGGTAACAACCGAGTTCCTTCATGGTCGTGATCTCCTTCAGTTCCCGGATGACCTCCTCCGTTGCGGGCGTCCACGCATAATCGAGGAAGAACACGTAGTTGCCGATCCCGCGCTTTGATGGCCGTGATTCGATCCTTGATAAGTTGATCTTCCGCTTTGCAAACGCACCGAGCAGTTCGTAGAGAAGGCCGGCCCTGTCCGTGCTCGGGTCAATGAGGATGCTGCACTTCTCCGGCTGTTTCTGCCCGGCCGGGGTTTTTGCGATCCGGACAAACCGCGTGGTGTTCCACGCGCTGTTCTCAGTATTCTTCACGAGGATCGGCATATGGTAGATCGCTGCTGCGGTTGCCGAGAGGATCGCGCCGGCATTGGGCGTCTTTTTTGCCTCGCGGGCGCTCGATGCATTGCTGCTCGTGTGGATGACCGGCAGGCCCCATTCCTCGATTTTGTCGCTGCACTGCTCATGGGTCTGGGGATGGGCGTAGATGACACGCATCTCTTTGAGCGTTACCAGCGACGCAAGGTTGTGGCGGACCGGCAGGAACATCTCGGCCGTGATAAAGAGCGGGAACCTGATGAGCCCGTCAAGGGTCTCGCCAACGCCGCCGGCCTCGGAGTTCTCCATCGGTACTATTCCGTCGCCTTCCCCGCGGGCCACCGCGGCCATGATGCTGTGGATGGTGGGGAGAAGGACGATTTCTTCCTTCTTTTTTGCGATCTTCAGTGCCAGTTCGTGGGAGAAGGTGCCTTCCGGCCCGAGCGTGATGGTGGTCATCGGTTCACCATGCACTCGATCAGGGTATCGGTCATCCGCTGCCCCTCATCGCAGGATGCGCCGAGGTGGCGGGTGTTCTGTTCGAAGAACGCCCGGAAGAGCTCCGGGTCGTGCGAACCGATAATTTCTGCAAGGTCCGCTGCTGATGACCGGCAGGCCCCGAGCACCTCCGGCACGTACGGGTTCTGCTGGAGGATGTCGGCATAGAGGTCCGGGTCCTGCGAGAGGAGCCGGCCCATGAGGGAGAGCTCGATCTGGTACACGGGGCTCGTGAACTCCTGTGTTGCCCCAATATCAACGCCCAGCCGGCGGATGCTCTCGGCCATGCAGAGCGTGACATAGTGCGTGAGGCCCTGCACAACCGCCATCATCCGGTCGTGCGCCTCCGGTGTCGTCATGGTGCACCGTGCCCCCTCGTTCCGGAACATCGCGACAAGGTTGTGCAACCGGTGTTCCTCCACCCGGGCCGGGCAGACGATGATGGTCTGGCTTTTGAGGGAACCGACCGTGGGCCCGAACATCGGGTGNNCTGCCCGGGCCGGAGGAGCGGGGCGATCTCTTCGATGACCTGTACGGTATCGCGGATGGGGACCGAGACGATGACGAGATCGCACAGCCGGGCAAGGTCTTCGCTGGTGAGGGGCGTGCTCCTTCCCGCTACCAGCACCTCGTACCCTGCCCGCCCGAACACCGGGACAAAGAGCTGTCCCATCTTCCCGGTACCGCCGATGATGCCTGCCTTCATGATCACTTCTCGCGGATCGTCTCTTTGACCGCCATCCCGAAATGCCTGCCGCCCTCGAGCAGGCAGCCCATGATGGTGTCGCCCTTCCGGAGGTTCACGACCGAGATGGCCTTCCCGTCCTCTCCCACGAGGCGGATCGTCTCGGCGTTCTGGAGGATCAGGCTGACCGTTGCTTTTCCGGCTTCGGCCTCGACCAGCAGCAGGGGCCGGCGCTCGATCTTTGTCCGGCCGATGATGGCAGTGTGGGCCGTGCCCGCTCCATCGCTCACCAGCACCTGCCCGCCAATGGCAAGGTCGGAGAGGTACGCGGTCTTCCCGTCCGGCAGGAGGATGTAGGCATGGACCGCCCCGGCATTCACCCGGAACGGGCGGGGCGCAACGTACGGGTTCTCGAGCGTCTCGGCATGGACGAGGAGCATTGCCGACGAGGTGTTGCCCATGAGCATGCCCTCGCCGTCGCTGAGCATGGAGCAGGTGTCCACGCAGACGCGGTCGCCCATCCCGACCGGATGGATCTTCGTGACTTTGAACGGGACAAGCCCGACCTTTCCGGTCGGCGACTTCATCAGCGCTGCCACGGATTTTACTACTGCCGGGCTGTCTGTTTTGAGGAGGATGCCGTGCGTGCCTTTCTCAAGGACATGGAGCGCCATCCGGGCATCGTTCTCATCCTTCACTTTCGCGATGATCTTGTCGGACTGCGCCACCAGGTTCTCGAGCGGGATGACCGTCCAGTCGCTGGTCTCCACAATGACGAGCGTGTGCTTTCCCTGTTCCGCCGCCTTGTTCTCGCTCGCCTTGTCCGTGATCGTGCATTCCAGCACGTCTTTTCCGGGTATGAGGTCGCCATCCGGGGCAACCGTGGTGATCCGCCCGAGCCGGCGGACGTCCTCCGCCCGCTCGACCACGATCGCGTCCGCGCCGCTCTCGATCGCCGTGGTCGCGATCTCCTTGTTCCATGGCCGGATATCGACCCAGAACTGTTTCATGGCCGCATCTCCGCTGTTTTTTTATCACTTCGCTTCATGGTAGTCCCGGTATCGTGCATAGTCACAGCTTTTGGCATTTCTTGTCCCCTGGTTCATATTTTTCTTCCGTTCAGCTCTGTCGAAATCATCCTGTTATCGCAACGTAGTGGAATTTATGAGGGTGACCCTCTCTCTCCCCCAGAGGGGGAGGCAGCCCAAGGGGGCAGGCCCCCTTGACCCCCGCATTTGATCAGGGGTTTCAGCACAATTCCCGTTCATGGCTTGCTCCACGGGGCGAGGGTCGACAGACCCCGAGTGCCCGTGGCTCCATCGCAATAATTCAGGACTTCCTTACTTCTTCTTCCCAAGTGCCTTCTCCGGGTCGGTGTTNNCCGACACCGACCGCGTCGCGGATGATCTTTAAGGATTCGAGGTCGCCGGTCTTTTCTCCCCCGGCAATGAAGACGGGCACCGAGCAGGCCTTCACGATCTTCCCGAATGCCTCGGGGCTCCCCGGGTAATTGGTCTTGATCATGTCCGCGCCGAGCTCTTCGGCAACCCGGACCGCGTGGCCGACCGACTGTGCCGAGAAGGAGTCGATGCCCTTGCCCCGCGGGTAGCACATGATGAGGAGCGGCATGCCCCAGCGGTTGCAGTCCTTGACTACGCGGGCACCGATCTCCAGCATCTTGGACTCGTTCGGCGA
>DAPW01000033.1 GCA_002502245.1 Methanoregula sp. UBA154 | reverse complement strand
GTACGTGGTCGATGCGCCGGGAGGGGGGGGAAAGATACCGGTCTTCCCCAACTACCTGCTGACCTGGTCGGTGCACAAGGTGGTGCTCCGCAATTATGAGGGGATGATCTGCACGTACCAGGAGCCGGCAAACTACGACCGGATCTTCTGCAACGGCGATTGTGCCGCCTGTAAGCTCCAGCTGAATATCGACCGTGCCGATGAATCGAAAGTGGTCGGGGTTGCAAAACTCCTCGCTGATTATGATGAAACGACCACCCTGATTCCGGAGAACACGGATCGGATCGAACGGAGGTCAGATGACGCACAGTGACGTTATCCTGCACCGGGGGAACAGCGTCCTCCAGCACGGCCATTTCAACAACCGGGTCTATGTCATGAAACTGGCCCCGGCCGATATCCATGATATTATCCGCTACGCAGATGATCTCGCCCGGACGGAAGGATATACCAAAATAGTTGTCAAGGTACCGGAATCATCCGTGGAGATTTTTTCAAATGACGGGTATATCTCCGAGGCTGCGGTCCCGTTCTTTTACCGGGGACGCGAGCCAGCGGTGTTCATGGGAAAATACCTGGATCAGAAACGAAAGGAGGTCCGCGATGCGACGATCATTGCAGATGTACTGTCAAAGGCACTCAGGTATGCCGGAAAGAAAGGTTCACCCGAACTGCCGGATGGATTCTCGCTCATGCATGCTGCTATGGAAGATACAGAGGAGATCGCAGCATTGTACCGCTCCATTTTTAAAACATATCCGTTTCCGATCTTTGATCCGGATTATATTGAGGAGTCAATGCAGGGGCATATCCGGTATTTTATCATCAGGAAATCCAATCAGCTGGTTGCCGTGGCATCCTGCGAGATCGATGCAGAGAACGAAAATATTGAGGTGACCGATTTTGCGACCGATCCTCAGTTCAGGGGTTTGGGTTTTGCCGGGTCTCTCCTCCATACGATAGAAACGAATATGAAACAAGAGGGGATATTGCTCGCATACACGATTGCCCGGGCAGTTTTTCGGCCGATAAATGCCACATTCGCCGGAGCCGGATACCAGTTTGGGGGTCTGCTCCCGAACAACACCAACATCTGTGGATCAACGGAGAGCATGAACGTCTGGTACAAAAAGCTGGTCTGATCGTAAAGTATGACAGGAAGTATTGCAAAAAACACGGATCAGGAGATCCCGCTTCCCTACCGCATCATCGCACTGTTACAGGAGCGCAACCGTCTCTTTGCATATCCTCTTGAGCGTCTGGCTATTGAGATCCGGGCAACCGGGTTCCGGTGTAACTGCTGCGGTGCATGCTGCACCCGGGCGGTCAACGGGCACATATTTCTTCTGGACCACGATGTAGCCGAGATAAAATATATCGATCCCAAAGCGTATGAGCCGGCACCGGATCCGGAGTTCTGTGACCAGAACGGCATGTTATATGTATCAGGGTATGCACTCCGGATGAAAAATGACGCCCGCGGATCCTGCTGGTTTTTTGAGAATAGCAGGTGCCGGGTCTACGACCGCAGGTTTTCCGGCTGCCGCATCTACCCTCACATGCTCCGCCGGAGTAGTGAGGCGACAGGAATGGTCATGTGGCAACGGTTCGCCCGCAGGAATGAACACGGGCGCTATGACCCGGCGCTTTCCCTGGAAGAGTGTCGCACAATTGCCCAGGAAATCAAGGAATATGAGAATGCATTTCTCACCCAGCAGATCTCATTCCTTGAAACCATTCACGAATATTTTACCGTGCATAACCTCCGGCATGATCCCAATATGTACCATGAGCGGATGCTGCGATTTCAGCAGGGCAGGCCGTTTGATATAAAAGTATTTCATGCCGGTGAGCTCGAGGAATGCCGGATGGCAAAACCAGTGATGCCTGATGACCGGTAATCGTATCGGGGCTGTCGCACGGTAATGCAGTCGAATTCCCTGTGAAGGATGAAAATGCCTTTTTACCGTTCTTTGTGCTCTGTAGAAATAATTGTAAAGTTATCAAATCGCCCCCTTTGCCCCAGCCAGGCCCCCGTTGGAGGCTCATGGCGCATGTGATGCCGTGGAATTATCTGTGTACGGTCCTCATTCAAAACTGACCCGGGGATACGGCGTCATCGCAAATTCGGGGATGCCACAGCGGCGGGGGCGAAGCCCCCAAGAGCTTCAAAATTGTGGGAAGGATTTCCGAGGAAAATCGAATTCTTTCAGACAGAATAATGGCAGTTGAGAGCTCCATACCCCCCATTTATGATATATGCCGCCGCCCCCGACGGGGCGCCCCCGCGGCGGATCAACGGCTGATCTTTCTGAAAAACACACAAATTGCCCAGCCGTTCCCCGGAGGGGCCCTGACGCGGGGAGCCCTCGCGAAAATTATGATGTCTTTTCCGATTTTCATCGTTCCGATGTGAACTCCACCGGTTCATACCCGTTTCTACAAAGCAGTTCTTTGCTGAAAATTCGTTCCGAATTCCTGAACATTGTCATACAAGGAACGAGATGACGACAAGAAAGACGATGAGGATTGCAAGGAACCAGAGAATGCGGACAATGAAATGCCGTGACAGGCCCTGCGCAAATAGATCGCGGGGGCCAATATGGAAGAACACGGCTCCGATGATGCTGCCTGCGATAAGGCCAACGATGTTCTGGAGCGTAAGGACTGCTGCTCTGAGAGCTCCTTCGGGAAACAGGACAAGAGACAGGCCGGTTACCACTGCCGGGGGCAGCAGCGCGGCAGCAATGGCCACTCCGGCGATCCCTTCCGGGATCCCCTCTGACAAGGCGGTCATGGTGGCAAATCCGAGAAGAAGTGCCATCAGGATATATACTGCATTCGGGTCCTGCCGTGCAACTATCTCTGGCGTAATTGACAGGGGGACAATGAGAGAAAGTGCAAAGGTGGCGAGGGCCGCGATGCCTACCAGCATAAAAACCATCAGTCCCAGCATCTCGATGCAGCGTGCCGTTGTTTTGACATCCCCGATCGCAATATAGACCGCCAGCGCATAAATCGGGCCAAGCAGGGGAGATATGAGCATTGCACCGATAATGACCCCGACATTATTCAAAAATAATCCGATCAGTGCCACCAGCCCGGCGATGGCAGCAAGGATGATTTTGTTCTTATCGAATTCCGCATACGATTCCGTTGCGGCGATGATCTTCTCGATAGGGGCTATGGCTTCCTTCTTTCTGGAATCGAACTGCTGTTTCAGTTTTTCCACAAACGGGGAAATGACAAAATCAGGCGTGGAAACTTCGATGAGCGTAATCCGGTCATCTTCTTTGTTTGCAGTCTCATAGTCAGGGATAAGTCCCGTCCAGACCGGCCGGGACCGTTTTTCGATTGCTCCATTCGTCTGATGAATGAGTTCATTGAGCATGTCGTCAGGGATATAAAGGGTGAAACGGGTAGATTTTTCCCCCTCAAGAACAGAATAGACAGCATCCTTGAATTTTTTATATATTTTTTCTGATTTGTCTTTTGGAACTTCGATTACTACTTTTTTCATCGAACAGATCCCATCCCGTGAAATCTATGCGACAGCGCCCGATAAACCTGTTGGATTTATCGCAGTAATTCGTGATAATAGATTTCCAGGGGATTAAGTCTAGAGATATTCGCACCTTCCAGTGACGAGAAGGATGAAATCTCATACAGAAATGGACAGGGAGAAGTCGTGAAGCGGGTGTTGAATCCGGGATGGGGGATCAAGAAACGGTGCCCTGATGTACGGGGCGTGCCGAGTCTCATAATTCAGGACATTTCCGGACCGTTCACGTGAGGGGTTCAGGAGTCCCACTCCTGCTCCCCGCCATCGCGCAGCCTTTCGGAACGTAATACCGCTTCCCGCCACTCAGGGTCTTGCCGCAGAAGTCCCGGCAGGTTGCGGGCCGCTTCTCGTAGATGGCACACGCCCACTTTGTACTACCACTTCCATCAGGATCCTCCTGCTTCAGGTGGCGGCACGGAGATTCGGCAAGGAAGAAACCGCCGTCCTCCTTCAGACCGCGCTCGCGGAGGTAATGCAGCTGGTGGGGTTTGCACTGCCGGACAAGGACTATCGGGAGCCAGCGGCAGCACTCGCCACAGCGGCTGCAGGTGCCGGTTATAAGGTCTGATTGTGTTGATTTCATTCCCGTATTTCATTGTGCCGGACTTGTTCAAAAAGAGTTGGGATCGGATAGGTGAACCTACCGTTGCAGGGAACCGGTGCCTGACGGTGAGGCGATGCCCTTATCTGTCACCAGGGGCCGATGCCCTTCAGCCGGTTGCCCGCATAGGATCGCAGCGCCGGGTCCTCATCCTTATCGTCAATGAACTCTCTGAGACCCCGGATAGCCCCGGTACTCCTGATAGCTGACAGGGCCACGACCGCCTGTTCGCGGATGACCGCCTGTTCGCCGGGGTCCCTCAGCCGCCCGATCAACTCATCCACCGGACGACCACTCTTCAGCTGGCCGAGGGCTGTTGTTGCAGACAGCCGCACTTCCGCGTCTGCATCGCGCAACAGATCCATCAAGGGGCGGACTGCTCTCGGGTCATCACTCTTCCCGAGCGCCGTGACTGCGCGAAGCCGCTCTGCCGTATCCGCCCCGGACATGGCAGTGTCCACCAGATCATAGACTGCCCCTCTGCGTGGTAAGGAATTATACCATTCGCCACCCTGATGTTCAAGACTTATTCCCATATCTTCACCGCAACATTTTTTTTTAATATCTTCAGCAATACCAGTTCCCTGCCGGATTCCCGTTCACACGGTTCCTACAGGATGAAGAAAAGCATCCGCTTACCATGAGCGGTCCGTACCCGCGTCACATCAATTGTCCGTTTCCGGGCTGGCTGGTACATTGGACTAGTATAATGTTTCACAGTTATAAATAATTAATCGATAATACCAGGATCCACCCGACCGGCAGACGATCGCGGGTACCAGGTTTGCGCATCCGGTGCACGCACTGCTCCACGGACGGGGAAATCAGTGGTATGAGGGAGGGTTGCATCACAGCGAATCTATCATTTGTGATAGGGTTCGCCACGGAGGATCCGGAAGACCCGGTAGAGCTGTTCCAGGAGAAGCAGCCGTGCCATCGGGTGGGTGAAGGTCATAGGAGAGAGGGATATCCGCAGGTTACAGGCTGACAACGTCGAGGGAGAGAGGCCGAGGTCCCCGCCGATGATAAAGGCCAGATGGTTTTTCCCGGAGAGCTCCCATTCGCGGAACGATGCGGCCAGCTGCTCGCTTGACCGGCTCTGCCCCTGCACATCAAGCGCGATGATGGTGAAGCCTTCCGGGATTGCGGCAAGGATCCGCTCCCCTTCCTTTTCCAGAGCGGCAGATTCAATCGCGGATGAAGCAGACACCGGTCGTTTTTCCTCTGCGATCTCGATGATCTGAACCCTTGCATAGGGGCGGATGCGCTTCTCGTACTCTGCAATGCCATCCTGAAGGAACTTCTCTTTGATCCTGCCGACAGCAATAATCCGGATCTGCATGGTATAATGGTGTAAATTCAATAATTTTCCAACACATATGCTAAAGTGACGGGAAAAGAAGAGATGGAAGTATGTTACCTATGAATTACTCTTAGCATCCTTTGGATCGAGTTTCTGGTGCGATAACACATCCAGCAGGACTTCTTTCATCATGTTCTTCATGAGCTCCCGGCCCTCATCCGATGACATGTAGTCCCTGAACAGCTCCTTGAACTGTCCCATATCGTGGTGATTATCGACAAAGGATAATAAAGCTTGCGTAATGCAGTCGGAGACCGTGGAGAACTTCTTTTCCTCGTACACGAGTTTATTGACTTTATCATAGATATTGGGGGGCATTTTGTACGAGATCGCAACCCTCTCCCCACGGCCCACCGGTATCTTCTCTGCCATTCCCTACAAAATAGGCTGAAATACTATAAATAGGCTATTAAACGCCTGCAATATTACCTATGTAATCCTGTTTTTCCAAGGCGTAATCCTTATACAATACTTATGGAATACTTTTTATAGCGCGGCGTGAAACAGGATGTTGTCGTGAGGTGAACGAGATGAATGAAATACTTTTGTTACTCCTTGGAATCATTGCGGTTATTGCACTTGGGTGCAGCATCGTACTCTTAGCGCTCGGCAGGATGATTGACCAGTTCCCCACCGGTGACGAATCAAAACGTACCCGGAGTATTGCCAGCCCCATCGAGACCACGAAGGTTGCAACTGCAAGTTTCTGGGTACTTTTTATTATCGGCGGCTGGGCACTCCTGCAGGAGAGTCGTCTCGTAATGGTTGCAGGTGTCACTACCCTCTTTGCCATCTTTCTCTTCCTGTTTACAGCACTGGTCTTCTCCTTTGCCGTGCTCAATTCCATGAGGGGGCGCAGGAAGGGGATCAAAATGCCGGACGAGATACCTGTGCTCCAGCTCTCCTCTTCGGATACCGCGATCTCTCTTTCCCAATCTGAAGGGATACCGCCGGCACCCGTTCTCCGGAAACGGTATAACAACCCGATCTCCAACTTTATGCTCAACGCACTCTTAAAAAAGGAATAGGATTATCCGAATATCTTTTTTGACTGTTCGAGGGCATCAACTGCCGGGAGCTTCTTGCCGGTCAGGAACTCGATACAAGCCCCTCCCCCGGTAGAGATATGGGTGAAATCGTGTTCGAGACCCAGTTTTTCAATCACTGCAGCAGTGTGTCCTCCCCCGACAACGGAGAATTCCACCTGCGAAGCAGCCTTGAGCAATTCATAGGTACCGGTTGCAAAATCCACATCCTCAAAAACGCCTGCCGGGCCGTTGAAAACGACCGTTCCGGCCTTCCTGATCTGCTGGACGAGCGTGGCCAGGGTATCCATACCGAGATCGAGTACCGGGGCATCATCAGGAATCGAATCGACAGGATACTCAACCCGGTGGTTATCCTGACGGACCGCAACAGTATCCGGCATCACCACGCGCTCGCGGTAGCGGGCAAGGATCTCTTTTGCCTTCTCAATCTCCGGCTGGTACTTGAGCTGGGCAATCAGCTGAGTGGAGGGTTTGCCGATATCATGGCCGGCAGCAATCAAGAAGACATTCGCTACTACCCCGATGACAATGACCTGATCGGCAATACCGTTCTCGAGAACATGCCGGGCTACATCGATCGAATCGTCCACCTTGGTACCTCCCAGCACCATGCAGACTGGGCGCGGGGCGCCGGAGAATACTTTTGAGAGCGTGGATACTTCCTTTTCCATCAGAAGCCCTCCCGCGGAGCGCATGACCATCGGGAGCCCGACAATCGTTGGCTGCGAGCGGTGGGCAGTCCCGAAGGCATCATTGACAAAGACGTCCGCCATTGAGGAGAGTTTCCTGACAAGGTGCGTTTTTTTCGCTTCCTCTGGTTTTAAGGTGAGGTTCTCTTCTGCATTGAAGCGGACATTCTCAAGCATCACCACATCGCCGATCTTCAGTGCGTGCACCGCTTCGCGGGCATGGCGCCCGAAGATGCTATCCACGTAATTCACCGGCGTTCCCAGTAGCTGTTCAAGCTTCTCGGCATGAGCTTCCAGCGTGGTAAAATCCTTTTTCCCTGGCCGGCTCTGGTGAGTCACGATCACAACGCGGCTTTTTTCGAGTGCCCTGATGGTCGGCAGGTGCTCACGGAAGCGCTTGTCATCGAGAATAAGATGAGATGTGGGATCGATGGGGGAGTTGAGATCGAGTCGGAGGAGGACGGTTTTTCCCTCCGCCCCCAGTTCCCGGATAGTTCCAATCGGCATCCAGACCATCCCCCGTACGTTACGCGGCATTCCTGGATTTGATCTTCTTCATCCGGAACAGTTCTTCCCGCTCCATCTCATCGAGACGCATCTTGATGAAATCCCGTGCTTCGGTAAGTTCGGGAATAACCTTGAACTCAAGCGCATTAACACGGCGCTTGGTCTTCTCAATCTCATCCAGCAGGCGCTTCATCGTAGTCTCGATCTCGGCGCTCTCGATGATAGACTCGACAAGCTCTTCGAACGCGGACGCAGTTTCATCGATAACAGGCGATGTACCCAGAACACCGTAGCCGCGGTCAACGAGGCTCTTTTTGACTTTCGATGACTCGATCTGGGGCACAACAACCCCCATGATATTTTTGCTTTTCAACGAGATCTGCGGTACTTCCTTGACGGAAAGGGCCGCCGATTTCACACCGATTGCACCTTCAACCGTATTTGCGAGCGCCATCATCTCGACGGCATGCTGGTATCTGCTCAGCAGCTCACCCCGGCTGTCCCTGGCGTTTCCGAGGATCTTGAAAAATTCAAGGATCAGTCCATCGCGCTTCATCTTAAGGATTTTATAACCACGTTCCGAGAGCTGGATCTTCCGCTTGAGGTTGATCAGTTCGGACCGGGTTGGCTTGATATCGCGCAGCGCCATGGACTTTTACTCCTTCATTGCACCAGTCTTGAACTTCGGGTGGTACTTGTTGATGAGGTCACGGTCGATACGGGTCAGCTGCTCAACCGGCAGCGTGGAGAGGAGCTCCCATCCAAGGTTCAGCGTGTCCTCAATGGTTCGGTCCTCGTCATAGCCCTGCCGGACGAACCGGTTCTCGAAGAGGTCGGCGAACTCGAGGAGGAGGCGGTCCCGTTCTGAAAGCGCATCCTTACCGACAATGGCCACGAGGCCGCGGAGATCGTTGCCTTCTGCATAGCCTGCATACATCTGGTCGGAAACCTTCTTGTGGTCCTCGCGGGTGTGCCCTTTGCCGATACCGAGGTTCATCAGACGGGAAAGCGAGGGCAGCACATTGATTGGCGGGTAGATACCCTTGCGGTGCAGATCGCGGTTGACCACTATCTGGCCTTCCGTGATGTAGCCGGTCAGGTCAGGGATCGGGTGGGTGATATCATCACCGGGCATGGTCAGGATCGGGATCTGGGTTACCGAGCCCTTCAGTCCTTTGATCATACCGGCACGCTCGTAGAGCGAGGCAAGGTCCGTGTACATGTACCCGGGATAGCCACGGCGACCGGGCACTTCTTCACGGGCTGCACCGATCTGGCGGAGCGCTTCACAGTAATTGGTCATATCCGTCAGGATAACCAGCACGTGCATACCGAGCTCGAACGCAAGGTATTCGGCAGTGGTCAGGGCGAGACGCGGGGTGATGATGCGCTCGACAGCCGGGTCATCCGCAAGGTTGAGGAAGACGACAGCACGCTCGAGTGCGCCGGTGCGCTCGAAGTCCTGCATGAAGTAGTTCGCTTCTTCTTTCGTGATACCCATTGCAGCGAAGACTACCGCGAACGTCTCGGTTGAGCCGGGCACCTTTGCCTGACGGGCGATCTGCAGCGCAACATTGTTGTGCGGCAGACCTGCTGCTGAGAAGATCGGAAGTTTCTGCCCTCGGACGAGGGTGTTGGTACCGTCGATCGTGGAGATCCCGGTCTGGATGAAATCTGCCGGCATACCCCGGGCGTACGGATTGATGGCCGCACCGGTGATGTCGAGACGCTTCTCCGGCACAATTTCCGGACCGCCATCGATGGGCTTGCCGCCACCGGACAGGATACGGCCGAGCATCTCCCTGCCCACAGGCATCTTGATAGTTTCGCCGGTGAAGCGGACACCGCTGTCCCTGCCGATACCGGTTGTGGTCTCGAAGACCTGGACAACGACCAGGTCGTCACTGGTATCGAGCACCTGGCCACGCTTGATCGTGCCGTCGAAAAGGACTATGTTCACGAGTTCCTGGTAGGCGACCGGCTCTGTCTTCTCGACGAAAACGAGGGGGCCGGCAATCTTACTAATCGTCCTGTATTCCTTCATGCTGCCGACCTCAGTGCGTTGAACTCTGCGTCCATCTGCTTCTCGATCTTCGCGAGTTCCGGCTTGTAATCCTTGATAAACTTGATCTGCGGCAGATCATTCTTGGACTTGACGCCGATGATCTGCGCAGGGCTGACACCAGCGAGCTGGGCAGCGTAGGCGAACTCTGCGAAGAGCTTGATCGCCTTCATCATGTCGTACTGCTTGCTCATATCACAGAACGTGTCAACCGCGTCGTACGCGTTCTGCTGGAGGAAGATCTCACGGATCATGCGGGCAACCTCGATGGTCACCTGTTCTGACTCGGGCAGGGCATCAGAACCGACGAGCTGCACGATCTCCTGCAGTTCTGCTTCCTTCTGGAGGACTTCCATAGCCCAGGCACGGAGCTTATTCCACTCGGGAGAGACTTCCTTATCATAGTAGTCCTGGAGCGCTTCGAGATAAAGCGAGTAGGAGTTGAGCCAGTTGATGGCCGGGAAGTGCCGGCGCTGGGAGAGCTTTGCATCCAGTGCCCAGAAGACCTTGACGATACGGAGGGTGTTCTGGGTGACCGGCTCCGAAAAGTCTCCGCCGGGTGGTGAAACAGCACCGATAACTGAGACCGAACCACGGGCCCCGTTGAGGGATATAACCAGACCGGCACGCTCGTAAAATTCCGAGAGCCGGGCTGCGAGGTAGGCCGGGTATCCTTCTTCACCCGGCATCTCCTCCAGACGGGAGGAGATCTCTCGCATGGCTTCCGCCCAGCGGGAGGTTGAATCTGCCATCAGGGAAACGTCGTATCCCATATCACGGAAGTATTCCGCAATGGTGATACCGGTATACACGGATGCCTCACGGGCAGCCACCGGCATATTTGACGTATTTGCGATGAGCACGGTCCTCTCCATAAGGGGTTTTCCGCTCTTCGGGTCCTCGAGGTGCGGGAACTCTGTCAGTACTTCGGTCATCTCGTTGCCGCGTTCGCCGCAGCCGATGTAGACGACAATCTCAGCATCCGACCACTTGGCCAGCTGCTGCTGAGTGACCGTCTTGCCGCTCCCGAACGGGCCGGGAATCGCGGCAGTGCCGCCCTTTGCAATCGGGAAGAGCCCGTCGAGGATCCGCTGACCGGTGATCAGGGGGATCGTCGGATTCATCTTCTCTTTCACGGGACGGGGGACACGGACCGGCCAGCGCTGGATCATGGGGTACTCGCGGCCATCGTTGAGAATACAGATCGTCTCATCGACCGTGAAGTCCCCGCTCTTGATCGTCTTGACGATCCCTGCCTTCACGTTGGGAGGGAGCATGACACGGTGGACGATGTTGGTCTCCTGTACCTCGCCGAGGATTGTACCTGGTTCAACGTTATCGCCGGATTTGACGAGGGGCTTGAAGCTCCATTTTTTCGTGTGGGAGAGCCCGGGTGCCGAAACGCCGCGCTCAATGAAGTTCCCCATTTTATCAACGAGGACAGCCAGCGGGCGCTGGATGCCGTCATAGATACTGGTCAGGAGGCCCGGCCCGAGTTCGACCGCGAGCGAAAGTCCGGTGTTTTCCACCGGTTCGCCGGGCCGGATACCCGAGGTATCCTCATAGACCTGGATGATAATGTTATCACCCTGGATCTTGATCACTTCTCCCATCAGCGCTTCTTTGCCGACCTTCACCACATCGTACATGTGGGCGTCAAGGTTGACTGCCGTCACGACAGGGCCGGCGATTCTTTTAAGAACCCCTTGTTTTGCCACTTTTGCTTTTTTCTCTTTTACTTCCACAGATCAACACCCACCGATCTCTTGATTCTCTCCCGCATGGAAAGGCCTCCTTCTTCAGCACCAATGGCGATGACCGTTGGCTTGACGGAATTTTCCAGAGTTACACGAAGTTTGCGGGGGATCCTTTCCATATCGCTGCTGTTGAGGACGAGGATCCCTACATCGCCGTCCTGCAGTACTCTGGTGATATGCGCGGTCAGATGCTCGTCGTTCTCCGCTGCATAGGTCTTATGGATACCTGCGAGCCGGAACCCGAGAATGAACTCACTGTTGCCGATTACTGCAATCTCCATTTTACATCACCAGGTATTCCGCTATCCTGTCCGATGGCAGTTTTGACTCTTTCCCCCGGGCAAGCGCCCGGAGATTGAATACTTCGTACTTCTTCTTTTCTAGATAGACGAGAATCGGATGAATGGAGATGGGATGGCGCTTCGACATCCGCTCCATCTGGTCGAGCTGGACGCGCGTAAGCCGAATCTCGATATCACGGATCGTTTTTTCACTGCGCAGCTCTTCAAGCAGCGTCAGCAACGCCTTGTGCCAAATCTTTGACTTGAGCAGGTCAATGAATTCATCCTGGTTCTTGATAGCGTTCAGGCTGACGAAATCTGATGAGGTAAGGGTGCCGCCGCTGATACACATCTCCCGTGCATCTTCTTCAAAGGTGTCTGCCCGCAACCGGAACAGGGTTTTCATATTCTTGATATCGATCTCAAGCCTGATGAACTGAAGGAAGAGGTTCCCGCCCTTGATCCCGCTCCCTGCTTCTTCGATGATCTCTGCATAAAACTGCTTGTAAAGGGCGTTTTCCAGCTTTGAAAACGATCCGCTTTCCTTTGCCAGCGGATATTCACGGGCAAATACCAAAGGATACATCCGGTATGCCTTGAGTGATTCCACAATCTTGTCCGTATTGTCTTCTGCCAGGAGACGGTCAAGAATGAGCCGGTCAAGAACGCCGGCAGGAATAAGAACCTCCTTGATTTTTCCTGCTTTCTCTCCCTGCATCTTGCCCCGGAGGATTGTGAGCACGTTCTGGATATCCCAGCGCCTGAGATATGCCTGGGTAAACTGTTTCAGAGTACCCGGCGTTATCTCCAGGATCTTCTGGTACTCTTTGGCAAGGTTCCAGGACAGTGCAACTTCAATAAGGTCAATCCCATGGAATGTTGTTCCCAGCTCATCGATCTCCTGTTTATAATGGGTCTCTCCGATGAAACGGGTAATTTCGGGAAGGCTCATGTTGAGCATCCGCATATACTCCTCCCGTGGGAGCAGGGTTGTTTTTCTCACCCGCATCCTTGTACATATGTAAATGTACGGTGCTGAGATACCACTCACCCCAACCATACGTTTACCTCCTTATCCGAACAGGATATCGGATGCATCTTTCAACCCGGATTCCCATACTCTGGCCAGGAATGTGCGATAGCTGTAATCAATCTGCAACTCTTCTCCATCACCTTCGACAAGGATTCCTCCGTCAATATCGACGGGGCTACCGACTTTGAACCCGGCAAATTCAGGGTTCGCGGCAATAATGGCTTTTACTGCTGTCGCATCGCGGGCATTACAGTAGACCTTCCCCTTGGAGATCTCCATTTTTGCCTCAGTGAGGAGTTTTTCGATCGCTTCACGATGGAAGCTCTCAGGGAGCCCGGCAATCTCTTTTCTGGTCGCTTCATAGACCTCGTCAAGAAGCGCCTTCTGCGTATTCAGGATCTCGCGTTTTCCAAGAAGGTTGGCTGCAGAGACTTCCTGCCCGATGATGTGGGCGGTCTTTTTTACAGACTCGGCCTCTGCTGCGAGTTTGATCTCCCCGACGCGCTTGTTTGCAACTGCGAGGATTTTTTCAACGTCCCCTCTGGACTCTGCCTGGATCCTTCCCGCTTCGGTTTTGCCTTTTTCCCTGAGTTCTTCAACAACGGCTTCCAGTCCCATTGTCCGCTCCCGGCTTATACGAACAAGAGCAGGAGCGCAACGACCAGACCGAAGATGACGATCGTTTCCGGAATAACGGTCAGCAACAGAACAAGGCCGAACACGTCCTTGTTTTCGGCGGTTGCCCCGACTGCGGCAGAACCGATTGCCATCTCTGCAACACCTGCACCGATACCGGTCAGTCCGACCGCGACTCCTGCACCCATTGCCTTCATTCCGAGCTGCGTTGCCGCGATCTGTTCAACGGTCATTCCAACATCTACTGCTGTTACAACTGCTTCTGCTGCCATAATTTAATCCTCCGTAAATCTTCTCTTCATCCCGAACGGGATGTACTTCACGCCTCCACCTTTGTAGAACTTGGTGAAGAATTCAACATAATGCAACCTGACTGAGTGGAGTCCTCCACCCAGGATTCCCAGGACCGTGTTGAGTGCATGTCCTAAAAGGAATACGACCAGGCCAGCGATGATAATAACAATACTGAAGATTGAAAAGTTTTCCAACTGCGGCTCAATCAGCATGCCGATTGCAATGAAATTGATGACCATCGCAATGGCGACTGAAGAGAAACCGACCGCAACGATACGAGCATACGATAACACATGTGAGATAATCGATGGAAGTTCAACAACTTCCAGCACTGAGTCACGGGCAATCAAAAGAACACCCAGAACTGCCAGAATCAGACCGGCAACTCCCCCGACATTGATAATCGATATCACCGCCGGAAGAGCGGTCAGGTCGGGCATAAGCGGCATCTGTACAATTGACCAGATAACAAGCAGCACACCCCACATGACCGCGATCCAGCCGAAATTTGCCAGCATCGCTTTTGTCCGGTGTTCACCGTGGTCCTGCTTTGCATGGTTGATGATGCCAAGGATACGCCCGAGGGTGATATGCAAAATACCGATCCAGATGGAAATGATCATCAAATCCGGGATCATCGGGCCATGCCCGCCATGCTCTGCAATAAGGTGACGGGAGGGCATAATCGGTGACAGGCCGGGGATGGCAAAACCAAGGAACTCACTATAGAGCAGACCGAAGAAGATGCTTGTGATACTCGCATTTCTGAGCACGTCAAGCAGGTACCGGCCTTCTACACCATTCAGGAACTTCCGGAGCCCGAATGCCATTGCAAGGAGAACCAGTCCGTACCCTACGTCTCCAAGGATCAGCCCGAAGAAAATCGGAAACACAATCGAGAGCATCAGTGTCGGATCGATTTCAGTGTATTTTGGCCTGCTGTACACGTCCATGAGGACCTGCGAAGGTTTTGCAAAGTCAGGATTGTTATATTCAACCGGTACCGAGTCATGCACAGGGTCTGTCGGAACGACCGTAACAAAGACCTTGCCGTCGGTCACGTAGACCAGGGAATTTGTGATAGCCGTGACCTTGTCCGCCGGCACCCATCCTTCTGCAACGAACGTCTGATTCGTGGTTGCAAAACGGAGCGGGGCCTCGGTCTGGTCAACTTCTGCTTTTAAAAGTTCTTCGCAGGCAACAAGGAACGCCGCATGTTTCTGTTTTACGTCCTCGAGCTGCTTGTTGATCTCTGCAATCTCCTTGTGCACCGATGCCATTTCGCCGGAGTAAAACTCGATGCGCCCCCGTGCTGACCCGGACTCTTCCGGGACAGGAACCGGCTGGAATCCGGCTTCTGCAAGCGTCTTATCGACTTCACTTTTCTGCTCGGTCGGGAAGATTACAACAAGGAAATTCTTATCCTTCCCCTTTGAAAAATGCATCTCATGGGGAACATTCAGGATAACTTCGCGGGATACATAGCCGGCACTGGTGGTGAATCTCTTGTAACCGTGATACAGATTCATGTCAACCGGTATATCGGCAAACGGTGTGATCTCTGCAATTTTTTCTTCGAGATCCTTTGCCCGGGTCTCGAATTTTGAGCGCCTGACCGTCAGCTCCTCGACTTCCCGCTCAAGGAGCGGAAGATCCCGTTCGATCTTTTTCTGCAGCTCGTCCCGGGAACAGGACGGCCCTGCATCAATGTCATCCGCACGAACAGCGATAGTATTGGTTATCGCACGGATCTTGATCAGATCCGCGGACTTTTCGCTTGCACCCAAGAGAGGCGAACCAATTTTAAAGCCCTCATAGCCTTCAGCCCCGGCATCGACATAATCCTCGATGTGGAACAGATTATGGCGGTACAGTTCCGCAATAACCGGGGCCATCTGGTCCCGGGAAGCGGCGATGAGGAGCCGGCTCATCTGCCTAGGATTCAGCATGCAGCTGCTCCTTAAACCGCAAAACCAGCAGCTGCACTGCCTTTGAAAGGTTCTGATTGCCTTTCTGTTTCAGTGCCGCTGCGCGCTGATTGCTGCTCTTTATGATTTCAGCGTGCTTAAGTGCCGCCTGGTGCCGTGCTTCTTCCAGTTTCAGCTTTTTGTATTGTTCTGCATTACTCTGCGCTTTGGTTACCAGATTATCAGCTTCGAGTTCCGCCTGGGAATACTTGTGCTTCTTCTCTTCCTGGGCCTTGCTGATCATCGATTGGTACTCTTCTTCAGCTTTCTTGATGTCTTTTAGGACCTCAGTCTTCATCCAACCCTCCACTCACGGCAGTCTAATACTTGGAAAAAAAGGGATATATGTATTGTTATTTCATTCAGACGGGTGCTGCGAGCGGGAAACAGAGAATCAGGAACTGTCCAGAAGGATACGGAATTTGATGGTCTGAAGGAAAATACCATCCGGCATTCCTGTGATCTCAAGACCTCCGGGATCCCCACGGATTGACAGGCCGGCAAGCTCGTCGCTGGAACAGACAAGGTGCTGATCAGGGTGCGTTCCCCGGATTATCGAACAGCTGGTATGGACTTCCGGGGCAACCGAAACCACGCGGGAGACCCTGCGGGAGCCCGGGTGATTCCGGGGGAGTACCAGGAGCGGAACATGATACGTCCTGACAAGTTCCATCAGCATCAGCGCCGGCTCGACCGCACCGCCTTCGGGTGCTGAGACCACGATGACGTCCCCGGGCATGACCCCCTGACAGAGTTCTTCCGTGGATGTCTCTATGCAGAGTGAGAACCGATCCTTCGCCTTTCCGACAAGGAGAAAGGAGCAATCCCCCCGGATAAGCAGCAGTCCGTCCTCAAGAGGAACCTTCATACTGCTTTTATATCATCCGACTGGCAGCTTGGACAGATGGGCTTTTTTCCAACGCCCTTGAATCGCTCGCCGCATTCATTGCACCGGTAGTCCTTCCCCGTTACCCGTTCCGGGGGAAGGTCGATATCAACCGGTCCGCCTACTGTACACATGGTCCTGTACCTCAATACGACATCCTCGCTGCATTCATTTAACACTATCTGATGTACCGAAATCGGATGATAAGAACAAAGTCAACGGGGTCAGAACATCCCGATAAACATATTCATAACTCAGTGACGATACCGGAAAATTCCAACACCACAATTTATGGAAAAAATTCGTCCTTATAGTACAATTTATAAAAATTTTTCAGATCGTTACCCCGAGGATATCAAGGAGCACGAGGATACATACGCCCGGGACTCCCCCGATGGCACAGATAAGAACCGTCGCGAGCTCGTAGCCAAGGTCGGGTTTTCCCATCCACTGCATGACATGGAAGAAATTCAGGAGCACGAGGAGCATCAGCCCGGCGACCGCGTTTACGATAAGTACCGAGAACTGCTTGACCAGATAGTATACAACAGCAACAATAGCCACGACCAGAAGGATGGCAACAATGACCGAACTCATCTTCTCCCCTTGTTTTTTTATTTTCCAATGATATGCTGTTTATTTATTCTTATCGACGGCAGGATGAGCGACCCGATGCCCCGGGATTCCTTACTCAGGCCCGCAATCTCCTTGTGCATATCAAAAACATTGCCGGACATCATGGCGCTCCTTACGGGTTCCTCAAAGCCCCCGTCTTCCATCCAGAACGCATTGGATATTTCCACGGAAAAGTCCCCGCTCATCGGATTGGCCGTGTGGGCTCCCACGACGCTGTGGACATAGAGCACCCGTTCGTCCAGTATCTCCTCCCGCTTTCCGTCGACGATAAAATTATGGTGGCCGATAGATGGCAAGCCCCCGAATCCCCCGCGGACCGCAGACCCTGTCGTCTTTTTGTCATAGCGGTAAGCCGTCTTGAGATCGTAGGCAAAGGTCTGGAGTATGCCGTCCCGGACAAAGTCGATCCTGCGGGTCGGTGTACCTTCGGCATCCCACCATACACTGCCACTCGCCCGGGGCAGCAGGGGATCGTCGTACATCGTGATCCGCGGATCAGCAATACGTTCGCCGAGCGACTGCGCAAGCCGCGATCGCCCGGAGTGGACACTGCGCCCGTTGAGCGCCGGGACAAATACACTGCCCAGAAGTTCTGCGTACGCGAGAGGGGAGAGAACCACCGGATAGTCACCGGTCGGGATGTCTTTCCCGTCCGCGGATTTCCAGGCAAAAAAAGCCGCTCTTTCCCCCACCTTATTAGGATCGACATCCCCGAGATAACTCGCGTAGTCAAACTCATAGCCGGTAGACTGCCGTTCGATCGCTTCAAGCGAGAGGGACACCCCGGTATGGCGGTCCCCGTACCGGATACCATGACTGTTTGCGAGCGTTACGGACGAGACTGAGAGGGACGCGGAACCTGCTGTCACATCTGCCGGGTGCTCAGATGCCCCCGCAAGCATCTTCTCAAGCAGGTCGCGGGCAGTGTCAGGATCGCACTCCAGCGCGGGATCGAACGAGAGGGGTGAGGCAGGGAGGGAGACCGGCTCCGGCAGGCCATTCCAGGTCTGCGGTGTGGCAAGCTTTCCGCTCGCAATGGCAGCGTTGAGGCAGTTCTTCCAATTATCCAGATCGTTGGTGCTGGAAGACCCGATCCGTCCCTTGTGGACGGTCCGTATGCCAAGGCCGCAGTCTATGGATGTCGTGGCAAGGTTCACCTTCTTCTGTTTCAGGTCTGCTGACACAGAGGTACCTTCAACGTAGAAGACCTCGACTTCATCGACTGACTTCTGTCCTTCCCTGATGAGTTCCTCAATCCAGGCCACTGCCACCCACCACCGCATCGAGAAGAAGGACATGAGGTGCCCCGTCGCTGACCGGTACGCTTTGTCCGCCTTTCCCGCAATACCCCGGACTCATCTTCCGGTCGTTCCCGCAGAGCGCTATCCTGTGGAGCGTCGAGAGGATCTCACCGGAGAGCGACACGTCCCGGATCATTTTTGTGCATTCGCCGTTTTCCACAAGATATCCGTATTCCGCATTGAACTGGAATATTCCCCGACCCGGATCCACCTGTCCGCCGCGGGATCCTTTCAGGAAGATCCCGTTTTTGCATTCCGCAAATATCTCGGCTTCGGTCGAATCACCGTTCTCGATGAAGGTGTTACTCATCCGCACCAGCGGGGGTTCCCCGGGCATGGCACGGGCATGACCGGCAATGCCATTACCGAGAGCTGCCAGTGACTCGCGATTATGGAGGAACGCGTTGACGACTCCCTTTCGGATGATCTCGGTCCTCAACACTTTCGTTCCTTCTGCATCCACCGGGTCGAACCCGAACTCGGAGAGAGAAGGATCATCGACAATGGTGAGGATCTCGTCACCGATCTTTTCCCCGGTCTTCCCTTTCAGGACCGAATTTCCCTCATGAATGAGATCGCCCTCGCTCGCATGGCCGACTGCCTCATGGGCAAACACACCCGCGAGTTCGGGATCGAGAACTGCATGCATCCTGCCACCCTTCACTGCTCCGGCATCGAGCAGGGCAACGGCAATTTCAGCGGCCTTTTTACCGGACTCCTGCCGGTGACGGAGATCGAAACCGTGAATGGTATGTTCCCGTTCGTACCCCATCTGGACATTCCCGTTCCGGGAGGCAACGGCAAGCACGTTGAAACCGGACCGGCACATCTCGTAACTGAATTCATTGTCCGAACTATCCGTGAACCTGACCTGTTCTATACGCTCGATATAATTCGCCCGCCGGTTCACGACCGCCGGGTGCCGTGCAGCTTCTTCGATACCGGCCAGCAGCAGGGATTTCTCCTCGATACTGACTGCCCGGGGGTCCTCCTTCATGGGGGGTACGGGAAGCATTCCGTGGGGCACATCGCCCAGCTTCACGATCTCTTCCGTAATGCCGGCCAGTTTCTGCGCTGACAGGAGCAGGTCATCGAATTTTCTGCCGCTGCAGGGAGTGAAATTGTCGATCTGGATGACGCCCCAGCCGGCCCTGTCAAGGACCCGAAGCACTGCCTTGTTGAAAAAGGAGGTTCCCGCGGATTCCACAACGCTGTTATCGATATCGATGTGGGTCACCTGACCGGTTACATGCCGCAGGTCGTAATATTTCACGCCGGACATCGTCTTCAGGCCATTGTCTGGTTTGGCGCCCTGACATCGGGGATCATCCCCGTTGTCTGCATTGCCATCTTCTTGAGCTTGATAAGGAAGCTCTCAGAGTTCTCCGGAACGAGCGCATACTTGAGGACGTCGTTGATCGTGTCCACGGGTATTATGGTAATAAGCGGTTTGTACCGTTCCTCGATCAGCACATCGCCGACATTCATCCGGGGGATGAGAACCGTCTTGATCCCTGCCTTTGCTGCTGCCTCGATCTTGTAGGTTACCCCGCCGATAGGCAACACATCTCCCCGGACGGAGAGGGAACCGGTCATCGCAATATCCTGACGGACGGGGATACCCTCGATGGCACTGAGCACTGCCGTTGCAATGGTGATTGATGCGGAATCTCCTTCTGCTCCATAGGTGCCGATGAACTGGATGTGGACATCCATGTTCTTGATGTCTTTCCCGGTGAATTTCTTGATGAGGGCGCTGACATTCTTGATCGACTGCTGTGCTATCGACTCCTCATCCTTGAGCCAAGGCTCCTGACGTCTCCCCGATATACCGGTCGCGATGATCTGCCCGCTCTCCCCTTGTGCAGGTGTTACCTCTGCCATGATGGGTAAGACTGAACCGGCATCGTTGCCGGTCACTGCAAGCCCGTTGACGCGCCCGAGCCGGGTGCCTTCAACAATCGTCATCTCGTATTCACGCAGGTGCTGGGTGACCTCCGCGGATACCTGGTCCTCGATGGACCGGGCGGTCTTCTTGGCCGCAATGACATGCGCAGCAGTTGTAATGAGGGCTTTTTCTTCCCTGGCAATATCCCCGGCTACGCGGATGAGGCCGCCCATGTCACGCAGCTTGAGGGTCATGTGGCCTTTCCGGTTCGAACGACGGCGGGCCTCGCGGATGATCTCGTCGATCGCACTCTGGTCAAAGTGCGGTATCTTGCCGTCGTTTTTCACCTCCTGCGCAATGAACCGGATATATTTCTGCCGGTTCTCGTCCGTATCCTCCATGCTCTCCGCCATGTAGACTTCATACCCGTACCCGCGGATACGCGAACGGAGCGCGGGGTGCATGCCCTGAATGGCATCGAGATTACCGGCGGCGATCATGACGAATTTACAGGGAACCGGTTCCGTGCGGACCATGGCACCACTGGATCGCTCGCTCTGGCCCGTGATAGGGAATTCCCCTTCCTGCAGTGCGGTGAGGAGGTTCTGCTGGGAATGCGGATCAAGGGTGTTTATCTCATCGATGAACAGGACACCGCCGTTCGAGCGGTGGATTGCTCCGGCTTCGACCCGGTCGTGTGACGGGGTTTCGAGCCCGCCGCTCTGGAACGGGTCATGCCGGACATCCCCAAGCAGCGCGCCGGCATGGGAGCCGGTCCCGTCGATGAACGGGGCAATGCTCTTGGTATCGTTGGAGACCAGCAGCTTGGGAACCATCGCCTCTTCCCGGGGGGTGCTGTACCGCAGTGCCATGAACACGAATGCACCTGCGATAAGCCCCATTAAGAGCTGCATGGTGATGATGGCGTACCCGGCAATACCCAGTAAAAGGAGCATGAGGAGGGTGTTACGGAACTGGATCTTTTTCTTTGCCTCAGTCTTGTGGGCAGCCACGATCTGTTTGCCCCGTCCCGCGGCAACCGTCCGGATAACGGGATTATTATTGTCATCCGAGTTCGGGTAGACAAGAATGTCCTGTAGTTCCTCCTTGGGCAGGAGCTCGGCCATTGCCTTGGCGAGCATGGATTTGCCCGTACCCGGGCTCCCGATCATCATCACGTGCCGACGCTGGATAGCTGCCTTCTTGATAACCTCGACGGCGTGTTCCTGGCCGATAACCTGATCAATAAGTTTTGCCGGCACTTCTATCTGGGAGGATGTTGACAATGCGGCAGGACTGGTTGCGGATCCGGGGGCAGTACCCTCAGGCTTCAGGTCGTCAGTGTGCGGTGATGATTGTTCTGCTGTTTCCATTACAGGATTAACCTCTTTTTGAACCACGGGGTTTTCATATAATTTGTCTCATGATAGTTTAAGTACTTTCAGCTGATCACCATTGACGGGAGCGGGACCATATCCCATGGCTTTTTTTCGCAGGTAAGGACACAATCGGAAAAACTACAATATCATACGCTGCAATAGTAATTCACTGCGGACACGTTCGCCCCGGTCTCCGGAATCAAGGAATGATACCATGAAAGTCATCTGCACGGAAAAATCCCAGGTTCTTGCCACCCGTGTTGCAAAGGCACTGAAAATTACGGTTGTCGATGTTAAATATTCCCGGTTCCCTGACGGGGAACACTACCTCCTGGCCGGGGAGACCGATGATGAGATGGTTATCGTCGGGAGCGTTGTGGATAATGATTCACTCGTCCAGCTGATGCTTCTTATCGATGCCTGCGACCGTGCAACGAACCGTCTTGTCCTGCCCTATATGGCCTATGCCCGGCAGGACAAACGGTTCAAACCCGGGGAGCCCATCAGTTCCCGGGTGGTTGCCCGGGCTCTCAGCCAGGGCGTGTCTGAGGTGATCACCGTCAATATCCATGAGAAAGAGGTCCTGAAATCATTTTCCGTGCCGGCACGCAACCTCTCTCTTGCAGGTGATATCGGTTCCTACATCAGGACCCTGCACCTGGACAACCCGCTCATTCTTGCACCCGACGAGGGGGCGATGGTTTTTGCCGCACAGGTAGCATCTGCCGGGGGATGGGAATGCGATCACCTCGAGAAGACTCGCCTCAGCGGGGTTGAAGTGAAGATGGCCCCGCGGCAGCTCAGCGCAGAATCGCGCTCCGTCGTGATTGTTGACGACATTATTTCGACCGGCGGTACGATCGCGACAGCGGCCGGCATGCTGTACCAGCAGGGCGCAAAGGATGTTTTTGCTGCCTGTGTCCACGGGGTCTTCACCGGGGGGGCTTATGTCCGCCTCATGGCAACCGGTATCCGGGACGTTATCTGCAGCGACACGATTGAACGGAGCTGCAGCAGGGTATCGGCAGCTGATCAGATCGCCCAGGCACTCGTGAAGCACTGACAGGGATTTATGGATGCTTTCTTCCCGGAACAATCCAGGTTCCTGCCATGAGTGCAGTGCTTGATGCCAGCTTCTTTTTCGGGGATTTTCCCGCAGAGGGAGACCTCTTTACGGTCCCGTCTGTAATTGACGAGCTGAAGGATATCCGGGCAAAAGGCAATTTTGAGAAATGGTGTGCCCGGGGCCTGAGGGTGCAGTCACCGGGTGATGAGAGCAGAAAACGGGTGATTTCCGCAGCAAGAACGACAAAAGATGTCACGGTAATCTCCAGTACTGACTGTGACCTGCTCTCTCTTGCGCTCGACCTTGGTGCAGACCTGTTCACCGATGATTTCGCGATCCAGAATGTTGCCATTGTCCTCGGGGTGAAGACCGTCCCGATCCTCCAGCGCCGGGCCAGGCGGGTTCACTGGAAGTACCGGTGCAGCGGGTGCGGGAGATATGCGGAACAGGACGGGGAATGTCCGGTCTGCGGGGCCGCCATTAAAAGAAAACTTAAATAGATACGGGCGAATCTTTTTTCCATGTCTTCCCTTGACGATCTGATCAGCCGGGCACAGGTCCTCCTTGCTGAAGGGCACAGCCCGGGTCAGATTGCAGATGAACTCTCCTTATCCATGGAAACGGTCACCTGGCTCCTTACCCAGGCCAAAGGCACTGCCGCACCAAAAGATGTCCATATTGACTGGACCGCGGTCTCGAGCCAGGGGCCTCTTCTGGAGGAAACTGCACAGATGCTGCTGAGCAGGTACTACCTCTCCTCTTCCGGCGATGCCGGTGAATCCTCTCCAGCTGATGTGATCGTGGGTATCGCCCTTTCCGGAATACCGCTTGCTACGATCATTGCTGTGCAGGAGGCTGCACAGCTTGCGATCTACCACCCCTCAAAACAGAATACCAGCGACCGGCCTACCGGATCAATCAGCGGGAATTTTGCCACGGTCAGCGGCCAGCGGTGCATTATTGTGGATGACACCATCACATCGGGTAATACCATGCGGGAGGTAGTGAAATACTTAAAAAAACACAACGCCATCCCGGTGGCTGTCTGGGTTATCTTTGACAAGCGCGGTATCAAGGACGTGGATGGTGTCCCGGTCTTTTCCCTCTTTAAAATATCCCGGATTGACTGATCTCTCTTTTTTTCCGGAAGAAGACACGAATGGTTTATATAGAAGTTCAATTCCACCTTTTACAACATCGGAGGATCCACTATGCAGTCTGGACAACCAATTATCATATTAAAAGAAAATGTAGAGCGTAATTACGGGAAAGAGGCCCAGCGCTCGAATATCGCGGCAGCAAAAGCGATTGCCGGCGCTGTCAAGTCAACACTCGGCCCACGGGGAATGGACAAGATGCTTGTCGATTCCACCGGGGATATTGTGATCACCAATGACGGCGCGACTATTTTAAGCGAGATTGCCGTGCAACACCCCGGTGCAAAAATGGTCATCGAGGTCGCCCACACGCAGGACGATGAAGTCGGAGACGGGACCACCACTGCAGTCATCCTTGTTGGTGCACTCATGGAGCAGGCAGAAGGCATGCTCGAGCAGGGCATTCACCCGACTGTGATCGCACAAGGCTACCGCATGGGCATGGAGAAGGCGCTCGAGATTGTGAACAGCCTGTCCCTTAAAGTAGACCCGGCTGACCGCAAGACCCTGATCAAGATTGCCGACACCGCAATAACCGGTAAATCAATCGAGCAGGTCAAGGACAAACTCGACGGTATTATTGTCGATGCGGTCATGGCCGTTGCCGAGAACGTGAACGGGAAACTGACCGTTGACGAAGAAGACGTGATGATCAAGAAACAGAAGGGCCAGTCCATGAATGACGCCGAGCTGATCCGGGGCGTTGTTATCGACAAGACCCGTGTTGATGAGGGTATGCCCAAAAAAATCACCGCAGCAAAAGTGGCAATGGTCGCAATGCCCCTTGAGATCACCAAGACTCAGGTGAAGGCCAAGATCAAGATCTCGAGCGCCGAACAGGTCAATGCGTTCAGCGAGCAGGAGCGCGAGGCATTGAAGAAACTCGCGGATGCGATTATCGACAGCGGTGCAAATGTCCTCCTTTGCCAGAAAGGCATTTCTGACGCTGCACAGTTTTACCTTGCAAAGGCCGGCGTTCTCGCCCTCGAGGATGTTCCCGAGAATGATATGAAATATGCAGCACGGGCACTTCACGCGAACATTGTCAACAAGCCGGAGTCCCTCACGGCAAAGGACCTCGGTGTCGCCAATCTGGTCGAAGAGGATGCGGATGGCAAAGTGACACGGATCTCCGGATGCAAGAATCCCAAGACCCTCACCATACTGCTCCGGGGAACCAGCGACTACCTGCTCGATGAACTTGAACGTGCGGTTGTTGACGGCACCCGCGTGGTCATGGATGCCATGGAAGATGGTACCTACGTTGTCGGTGGCGGCGCGGTCGAGACGGAACTTCTCATGAAGATCCGGGATTATGCCGCAACTGTTGGCGGGCGGGTCCAGCTCGCAATTGAGTGTTATGCCGCAGCCTTCGAGTCCATTCCAAGGGCGCTTGCAGAAAACTCCGGGTTCAACCCCATCGACAAGATCGTGGAACTCAAGAATGTCCACTCGAAGGGCAAGAAGCATGCCGGTCTGAATGTCTATGAGGGAAAGGTCATCGATATGCTTGCAGCAGGCGTTATCGAGCCCCTGAGGTCCAAACGCCAGTCAATCCAGAGCGCATCAGAGACCGCCATTATGCTCATCCGTGTCGATGACATGATGATCACCCAGCAGGGCGGCAAGAGTGCCGGCGCAGCCCCCGGGATGTAATTCCCCCGATACATTTTTTCACGGGATCCACCCGTTTTTTTAACAAAATATGTTCAGGATTCCACAGGAAGATAAGAGCCGATCCCGTTCACATTCTGGCAGTGTGGGAGCAGAATGCGGTCAGATAACTATTAGAGCAAGCGATGAAAAAATTACAAGGGCACAATGCCGAGGTAGTCTAGTCCGGAAAGGCGGTAGCCTCGAAAGCTACTGGCGCCCTGCGCCTCGGGAGTTCAAATCTCCCCCTCGGCGTATGTACTGGCGGTTCTTTAATCTCCTTCCTTTTCAAGGCCGGAATGGTCGTTTTTCTTATCCAGAGCAGATCGCACTAGGGTTTACGGACCGGATCCCAGGGACCAGCCGCATACCGGTTTCATCGCTGTTTCCTGCAGGAAAGGAAGAACCCGTAACCTTCGCGGTTCATTCTTTCACGGTAATAAGCCGGAAGATCATTCCGGCCTTAAAAAGCGAGATCTTTCCCCCGCTCCGGGAGAGTATCTCCGTTCCTTCTGCGTCCCCGTCCACGTTTCCTGTTTTCTCTTTCGGGGGGTTATGCATCGGGCATTTCTGTAAAGCCGGTTCAGAGTCGCTGCTTTTTTTCCGGCCAGCCCAGATGATCCCGGATATGAGAGAAATCAATGGTTATTTATCGTATTTTCTGCTCTGTAGAAAACCTATTTTTTGGAAATTTATCGCCCCCCTTGCGCCAGCCCAGCCCCCGTTGGGGGCGGGGGCGCATGCGATGCCCCGGAAATATCTGTACGGAATTTCTCTGCGATTGTATACAGGTAATACGGCATAATCGTGTACGGGGGATGCCACAGCGGCCGGGGCAGAGCCCCCGGGAGCGTCATGGTTGATATGTCAATAATTTCTCCAGGCAAAAAAAAGGTCACGCTGTCAGAGTTTTTCCGGCAACCGCTCTGCATGCCGGACCTGTATTGCAT
>DAPW01000024.1 GCA_002502245.1 Methanoregula sp. UBA154 | reverse complement strand
AGATGTGTATAAGAGACAGTATTCTAGGTGATTCCTCAACAAAAGCCACCAATTCAGATTTTCTTTCGATGCTTTTTGGGAAGTCATATCCAGGGGAGATGATGTTAGACGTTCTTGGGGGCTTTGAGTTCCACCTCCGCCCCCGCCACTGCGGCATCCCCCAAATTGCGATGACGATGTATGAGCGGTAACCCACCTCGTCCAATCACAATGCGCCCCGTCACCCCGGGGGACTTGAGGCGCAGGAGGGGGATTATAGACAGGATTCCTTCAGAGAAAAAAATTATCTGCTGACTATTGAATCCAGCTGTCTGATATCAGAGACTGGTGGCACCAAATGATGAATCACCTAAAACTAAATTGCTCTGTATAAATCATTCAGATACCTGATGCTCCCGGGGCTTCCTTCCGCCGCTGGGGCGCCCCGGTTGCGATAGTGCTGTATTACCGTTTTTTACAAAAAAACTGCTCTGTAGAAATGGGCATGAACTTTGTCAGTTCACACCGGAACCATGAAAATTGCAGATATGAGGGCTCCCCGCCTCAGGGCCCCTCGCGGGGCACGGCGGGGCAGTTTGTGTATTTTCCAACATGCTCCCGGTTATTGACCCGCCGCGGGGGCGTCCCTTCGGGGGCGGCGGCGTTCATCGCATATTATTGAGAGAGCAAAAAATCCCATAATCACATTTGTTTCATGCAATTTTCATGGGAAATCTTGTTTTTATAGAGTGATCTTACTGAAGACCGGCCGTATGTTATCGTCAGAGGGGGTGGTTTTCACCGTCAAAGAACCCTGGGGGGAATTCTGATACACCGGAGCCTGCTACGAGCCCGGTTGTACCTCATTTCCCCCCCCAAATTTTAGAGGTCATAATTCGGAAAAATGCGGAACCGGGCCGGAATGATGGGGCTGTCTCTGGAGGGAACGGATGAGGTCATAAATAGCAACGTTACAGTGGCCGAAAGAAAGAGGGAATCTGGTTTGGGGCGCAGCAGGTACTGACAGGGGGATGTGCCTGCATCCACACCGGGAATGTCAGGGATAAAGAGGAATTCTACAGAGCGAAAAAACAGGACATTTCAAGAAACGCCATAGCAGGGCATCGCATGCGCCATGAGCCCCCGCCAGCCCGCCCCCGGGGCGGATCTGGTACTGAAGAAAGATAACGAGAATCTGTACCGCCATACCATGGAGAAGCCGCTGATGCGGGCCTCATGGCAGATTGTAGTTGCTGATTTTCATCGTCCTGGTGCGAACGCCGGTTCATGCCCGTTTCTCCAGCGCAGAAAAATCTTTTTGTGATTCAAACGAAAGGGACGGGTATGAAGTATCTCCCGTTCATCGGCTTACTGATTGTAGTCCTGGCAGCTGCCGGCTGTGTTACGAAAAATCAGAATACTCCGGTTACTCCCGCCCGGACAACCGCTCCATCAGGTACTCCCGCGGGAGAAGACCCGGTTGCAGCCAGGTCCGGATACACTGACGGACTGACGGATCGTATCCTGGATATGACCTATGCCTATGACGAAAATACCATCTACTGGCCGAACGCAGTGCCGTTTAACCTGACTCCGGAGTCCCGCGGGATAACTGAACGCGGCTACTGGTATGCCGCCAACTTTTACGCGGCTTCGGAACACGGCGGGACGCATGCCGATGCACCGCTTCATTTTGCCGAGAACGGACGCACTATTGATCAGGTCCCTCTGGAGGAGTGGATCGGGCCGGCCGTAAAGATAGACATGCGGGAACAATGCGCCCGCGACCGGGATTACCTCATGTCAGTGGATGACATTAAAAACTGGGAGAATAAATACGGCCGGATTCCGGCAGGGGCATGGGTGATCATGTACACCGGGATCGGTACGCAATATTATCCTGATTCGGTGCGTGTCCTGGGAACGGACAAGAAAGGCCTTTCAGCACTGCCTGAATTGAGTTTTCCGGCATTTTCAAAAGAATCGGCAGAGTTTCTGGTAAAAGAACGGAACATCACCGGCATTGCCATCGATACCCCGAGCATTGATTATGGCAGATCGCAGGACTTCTTTGTTCACCGCGTGATCTGTGGCGCCAATAAACTTGGACTGGAGAATATCGCCAGCCTCGACAAGCTCCCAGAGAAGGGGGCGATGCTCTATGTAATTCCCATGTCAATTAAAGGAGGCACGGGAGCGCCGGCCCGGGTTTTTGCCATCCTTCCCTGACACCTTTTTCATCGCCCCTATCCCCGGTCCGACCCATAACCATCCATCTCTGACGATTCTGTACAGCACGGCAGCCGATGGCATTCGCTCCCCCGTAATGTTCGGTGCCGGGGACCACCTCGCGCCCTGCAGCCTCATCGATCCCTGCAGAATACCAGACCGCGGTCTTTGTACCGTTTCCCATCCTGTCATCAATGGGGAAGGTGTATTTCCGGTCCCGGGCTGCTCCTGAACAATCCGGGTGAACGGCTCCCGCATGGCGGGGTGTGGAGAGGACGGGTCGGAAAGGAGACTGGTACCTGTCTCCTCTTCGTGGATATGAATGAGAACGGCCCCGCCGGTCTGCCACAGAAACCAGACGTATTTTTAAAGAACTGCAACCGGTGATCGGTTACCCCCGCAGCGAGCGACCATATGAGCTCTTTCCCAAAAACCTTATACCCCTTCAGCCCCACATCACGGTATGCCACTCAAGCATATGAAAACAATAATCCTTATTGTCTTATTCCTCCTCATTGCCGTACCTGCTACTGCCGATCTCGCGCCCGGCAGGATCACGGTGTATTCAACGCCTCCGGGCGCACTTGCCTGCATTGACACCACGGACTGTGATACCACGGTCGCGACCTTTACGGCTGAAGGGAATACCTGGCATACGGTTGTTGTCACGGAGAACGGGTACCGCCTGTGGACCGAGAACGTGTTTGTGACCTCTGAGCAGACTTCCGTGGTCAATGCCTTCCTTGACCTGAACCCTGCCTCCACTGCCATCCAGGTATACGTCACACCGGGCGGCGGGACTATCTGCCTTGACAATGGCGAATGCCGGCTGCTCGGGGGACTTGACGGCGCTACCGGGAGTACGCTCTTCACTGGTGTGAGCCCGGGTTATCATACCCTCTCAGTGGAGGCCCCGGCCGGGTATTCGGACACCACGGAGCTCGTACAGGTGAGCCTGGGCAGAATCACCGATGTGAGCATCTCCCTCGACCCGGTCATCCCGTCCACAACCCGGGCAACCGGCTCGATCCGGGTCTACGTTGACCGGACCGGCAGCACGATCTGTATCGATACCGTTGACTGTTTTGTCAACGTGGGCGGGAGTTCCGGGCCGGGGACCGGTACGGTGGTCTTCAATGATGTTCGGGCGGACGCGACCCATACCATCACCGTTGCCGCTGACGGGTACAGGCCTGTATCCAGAACAGTCTCGGTAGCTAAGGACCTGATAACCACCGTGGACGTTTCGCTGCCGCCAATCGCCGGTGTGACAACCGCCCCGGCGCTCACCACAACCCTGGGCACAGCGCCAACGGGAACCACGCCGCCAGCAACCATGCCCCTGCCGACCAGGTCCGGGCTGGGTGCGGTTCCGGTACTCGGGGCGCTTTTCCTGTGCGGTGTTGTTTTCCTCTTCCTGAAAGGCAGGGAATAATTTTTTTCCTGCGTAACAGCGATATCTCCGCAATTCCGCACCTTCTTTCCCGGTTGTGACGATACGCCATCCTTCCTTGGAGCCGGGGATTATCCGCATGTGTACCGCTCGTCCGACCCGTTCGGTAGTATCAACTAGGCCACTATTGAAGAGAAAACCGCAGTGCCGGATTATCCCATGAACCGGTTATGGTCGGAGTTCAGGGAATTTGTCATGTTCACGCGGCAGCCGGTGCCCTGCAGCACCAGCTCATGAAGAACCTGGCTGTAGCCGGAGTTCCCTGACAACACTGTTTTTGGTATTTTAACCCTTAAATTCAAGAAGGATCTACAAGAGAAAAATCAGAAAAATTAACTGCCTAAAATGGAAGGCGAAAAAGTGCTCCTGCCGATGATCGAAAAATGCCGACGCACTGGTGGCTTTGCCCGCCGCTTTTAAAGGCCGGTTGCGAAAGTGCTGTATTCCCTGAACCGTGATTTTGGGTAATTCAGACGAATCGTATGCGCCCCGCCCCAATGGGGGCTGAGCTGGCGCAAGGGGGACTACTCTTCGAGCTAGAAGTCAGGGGCTGGGTTGATAATTTATGCATCGTTTTTTGTATTTCCGGGCCCGGATTACGGGATATTTCCCGGGCATCCCGCCACTGCTGCGTGTTGGGATCCCGGTTTCGGATCATACCGAAAATGTCTTTTTGATCTCCCCGTTTTTCATAATGGCGATCTTTCCCCCGGTTGTCGAGACCACAAAACCTATGGCGTTCGTCATCTGGGTGATCCCGGCAACGGAAGAGTGCCGTGTCCCGTAACCCTCCGGAATTTTCAGCACCAGATTGTCAATGATGAAGTGCCGGCCTGAGGCTTCGATAGTGCCATCATCGCGGACGACAAATGCACCGTCCATCTGTGCCAGCCCCTTGATCACTTCGCCATTGGCCGGGTTGGTGATCTGCCGTTTTTCCTCCGGCTGCCCCTCAAATGAATTGATGGTACAGGGCCTGGAGTGTTTCATCACGTTTTGCTCATCCCCGACTACAAACGAGGTGCCGACCGCGTGCCCTTCCCGGCCATCCCGGGATATCTCCACGCAGAGGTGGAATACCGCATCAAAGACGTTCTCCTGGACGTGAGTGCCGGCAAGGACCCCGTATTTCCAGGGATCCGCACGGATGCGGCCGGGTGTTCCTGTCCCGTGTTCGGTAATATCCTCTCCCAGGAGGAGCATGCCGCTTGTCCGTTCGCTGCTATCCAGCAGGGCCAGAATTTTCCAGGCAATCCAGAGTTTCTCCCCGGTCTTTTTCTCATTCTCAAAAGCATGGATAGCATATCCGTCACGGCAGAACACCGGATCATTGATCATGGCAATCATCTGCTTTGCATACCGTGAATGTTCGGGAACGATAGTCCCGACAATGTTCAGTCCCGTCATCTCTCCCGGCGGGTACCCGAAGGTGGTGAGTGCTTTGGCATTGGCATGGGTGATCATCCCCTCACTGTCAGTGGTCAGGACAATTCCCGGTACTTCTGCAATGATCTCTTCCAGTGTTGCGGAATCGACCTTGTCCCGGGTAAACACCTGCCGGATGTTGTGGGACGCCTGCCCGGGTTCATCGGTCTTCTCGATGATCATCAGATGTCCCTTCAGGGGGTTAAAATCGTCGAGTCTTCGCACCATGACGGTACAAAGAATCCCGGGCCCGTTCTTTGTGACAAGCGAATGGGTCGAACAGTGCCAGCCGGCTTCATTTTTGTCCCGTGACATGGCGCGCGAAAACTCACGGTACTCCTCCTGCGAGCTGAAGAGATCCGGAAATTCCAGTGCAGGGATCTCCTGCGGTGTATAACCAAGAAGATCTGCCAGGTGATGGTTGACCTTCTGCAGTTGCCGCCCGGAAACAACTGCCACCCCGATCCGGGAACCTTCCAGCACTTCATAGAGCCGGAGATTCTGGGTGTCCATGGCTTTTGATGCGAAATGGTCCCGGATATAATGGAGTACATAATCCGATGCGGCAAGGAACAGGTCCCGCTCGTTTTTGAACCCGGAAAGGCTGAATTCTGCAGCATTGTGGTCATCTTCCAGTACGAGCACAGCGTCCTTCAGGTAACCGCTCCGCTCCTTGAGCGGTCGTTCCGGTGAGATGTCAACGGATACCAGGGGAACACCCGCTCTTCTGGCAGCATCCTGTACGGTTTTGTTACCGGTCTCTCTCCCGCACGTGAGAACGAGGTTGTAATTACGCTCTTTCATCTTGTTTACGGCGTTGACCGGAGAGAAAGCCCGGTCTACCTGGTATTCCTCTTTTTTCTGGAGAACGGACAGCAGTACCCGGGGGAACGGCTGGGAATTCTCAACGAATAAAAGTGAAGACAACCTGCACTACCTTCTCCTGCATAGATCAGCTGGCTCTCCTATAAAATAGTTCGATGGGAAGGGTTACCCCTCCATTCAGGCTGGTGCCTGATACACGAACCGGCCAAACTGCATCATGTATCTGACTGTACAGCGGGCGAATACCCGCTCACTGCCGTATCCCGAACCCGGAGAACTCACCGTCCGCCCCGGTCGCCGTGACCTCGAGGGTATCAACGCGGATGAGCGGATCCCCCGGTGCCTTCAGCATCCTCCTGAAGCGTGCAACGGCATATCCGTCTCCTTCTGCGATGATCACGACGGAACCGTCCGCTTCGTTCCTGACAAACCCGGATACGTCGGTCTCCCGTGCACAGGCCGTGACAAAGGAGCGGTAGCCCACCCCCTGGACCCTGCCGGTTACCCGTGCCGTGATCCTCAACATTGAGATGAGGATTGCACATCTCCCAGTTAAATCTTCCCTTTCCCTGCTGGTTCCGTGGATAATCCTTGCCGGTAACGAAAGACAACCCGCATTCCTTTTGGAATTGCGATAACCGGCCCGCCGGCCCGGAGAGCCCGGCGGAATGCCGGGATCGTGGTCCTTAGATCTCGTTCTGCCCCGGACAATGCCGGTTTATCAAACCCGGTGCTGTATAAACCCGGATCCGGCAATAGATTTATACGGTTCCCGTAAGTACTGTCCATTGATAGCGCCATGGACCTCACATTGGCTGCAAAAACCCTGCTGGAAGAGCGGTACCTTCTCCCGCAGGAGACCCCGTATGAGCTCTTCTGCAGGGTGGCGGGTGCTGTTGATACCCCGCACGCTGCGGAGTTCTTCCGGGTCATGAAGGATCTGCTCTTCATCCCCAACTCGCCAACCCTGATGAATGCCGGAACCGGCACCGGCCAGCTCTCAGCCTGTTTTGTGTTACCGGTGGAAGATTCCCTGCAGGGGATCTTTTCAAGCCTGGCGACTATGGCGCTGATCCACCAGAGCGGAGGGGGCACCGGGTTCTCCTTTTCCCGTATCCGCCCGGCCGGCGATCGCGTCTCCTCGGCCGGCGGAGTTGCAAGTGGCCCGCTCCCGTTCATCCGTGTCTTTGATGAAGCCACCAGTGCCGTAAAACAGGGAGGGAAACGGCGGGGGGCCAACATGGCAGTGCTTACCAGTTCCCATCCGGATATCCTGGACTTTATCTGCGCAAAAACCTCGGGCGGGCTGAACAATTTCAACCTCTCGGTCGGGTTCGATGCAGGGTTCTTCCGCTGCCTTGAGCAGGGCCGGCCGTATGATCTCGTCAATCCCCGGACCGGATCGGTACAGGAGAGCATCGATGCCCGGGAACTCTGGCTTGCGCTTGGCTCGGCCGCATGGCAGTGTGGTGATCCCGGCGCACTCTTTCTTGATACCATCAATGCAGAAAATACCGTGCCGGGCCTTGGGTCCATTGAGGCAACGAACCCCTGTGGCGAACAGCCGCTCCTCCCGTTCGAGAGCTGCAACCTCGGGAGCGTCAACATCTCCCGCTGCATCCGGAAGGGTGAACTCGACGATGATCTGGTAAAGACCGTCACGCATCGTGGTGTGCAGTTCCTTGACGCGGTTATTGACATCAACCGCTTCCCGCTGCCGGAGATCCGTAAAAATACCCTGCGGACCCGGAAGATCGGGCTTGGGATCATGGGACTTGCCGATGCACTCATCCTGCTTGAGATCCCGTATGAATCCCGCGAGGCGCTTCATTTTGCTGACCGCACGATGGCCCTCGTTTCCCGCGAGGCACAGGCAACGTCCCGGGAACTGGGGGATGAGAAGGGCTCGTTTCCCGCGATCGACAAGAGTATTTATACCGGTGCAATGCGCAATGCCACTGTTACGACCATCGCCCCGACGGGTTCGCTTCACCTCATTGCCGGCACGAGCAGCGGGATCGAACCGATCTTCTCTCTTGCCAGCACCCGGCGGATCGGCAACCGGGCGGTCACCTTCATTCACCCTCTCCTGAAAAAATACCTCCGGACCCTCAGTGCCGGCAAGGATATCCTCACTGCCGTGAAACGGACCGGCACGCTCGCTTCCGCACCGGTCCCGGAGACCGTGAAAGAACTCTACCGGACCGCAACGGAGATCTCTCCGGACCACCATATCCGCATGCAGGCAACCGTCCAGAAACACGTCGACAACGCGGTATCCAAGACGGTGAACCTGCCCGAAGAGGCCGGGGTGGACGAGATCTGCCGGATCTTCCTGCTCGCCCGATCTCTCGGGTGCAAGGGGGTCACCGTGTACCGCTACAACAGCAGGAAAGACCAGGTGCTCTCGCGGGGCTGCGAGATGTGCCGGGCCGACGTGTGAGCAAATACCGGGAAGTTTCCCGGCAGCAGCAACCGGTTATGATCTATGACAAAATTTCCCGCAGATCGTTACAGGACTGCGGGACCAGAAACAGAGCAGGCTTGAGTGCTGTGAAGTTTTACAACGGTACTGGTTCTTCATTGCGGCAGCCATGGTTTTTGCCAGCGCTGCGTCCGCCTCTTCCCTCTATCTTGTTTCGGTGCAGGAGCATTTCATGGAATACATCTCCGTGGCCGCAGCGTGTTTTGATAAAGTCGGCATGATACCCTGCATGATCATGGGGATTCCCGCCCTGTTCCCCGTGATGGGTGCTGTTCCCTACCTCATCCGGCAGAATGAGAGTCCGGGTTTCCTGTCCGTGCTGGTGCCGGGGTGCATTGCTGCCTGTACGGCCTTTGATGCTGCGAATATTATATCGGCGGTCATGGAATACCACGGTTTGTACCTGTTTGCCCCTACGGTCCTTGATACCCCCAATAAGGTGACCGGGAATATTGCAGGTACCGGGGAATCGCTCTGGTGACCAGTGAACAATGGAGTCCGGCTCAACCCTGTTGTCAGCAGGGAATGGCGGATCGTACACGCTGATCCGGCACCTGTGTTCTGAAGACTGGCCGGCCAGATCGGCGGTGCAACCGCAGACCGCCGGGGTGGCGCGACAGCATCCCGTTGTGGCTGGCAGGTCCCGGTAAAAGACCTTAAAACCGGTAATCCGGTGCCGCTCCTGTCATTCACCCTGCAGGGATCCCTTGATTTAAAAACAGAAACCTGCCCTCAGACAAGATTTTTTATAGTTCACTGCATATACTCGCATGCTCTGATATGAACTGAATGACGATATTTTCCGGATGATCTGTCAATCATTCTGAAAACCATCATATCAGGAGATAAAGAACCGATGTTGAATACTGATGCAGGAAAAAGTCAACCTGACAACAAGGAATGGTGCGTAATTATGCCAAAGGACACGATTGAACAGATGACAGAAAAGGGAATCTCTGAGGCGGATCATCTTAAGAACCAGACCGTTGAGGCACTGGAAGAGGCTGCCCGGAAGCTGCGGAGTGCGGACATGTCGACGACCGGCGAGGATGTAAAAAAGATCCTGCATGGTGTCCAGCACCAGATGGACCAGTACAAAGAAGAAATTGGTGCGAAATACCATGAAATGGAAGTTGAATACCAGAAGAAGGTGGAACCGGTCGAGCACATTATCTGTGATCATCCAATCCCCGCAGTTCTGGTAGCATTGGGCTTCGGGTTTCTCTTCGGCATGTTGATCAGCAGGTCCCACGACTAAATGAGGGATCGCATGGAACCTGATACCGGCGATGAAGAACTCTCAATAGAATCGGAGGCTGCTGCTACAATCAAGTATATTGATCTCTACCTGCGGCAGAAGACCGATCTGTTTTTGCAGAACTATGTATTCGATCCCTTTGATGCACTCGGGAAGAAGGTCATGTACCTGTCGGTCGTGGTTGCATTGCTGGCAGCAGGGACCCTGATCCTGGTTGCGGGGGTGATCCTCCTCATTGCAACGAGAATACCGCTCTGGGCTTCCCTTCTGCTCACGGGGCTGATCACGTTTCTCGCAGCCGGAATGATCACCTATGTATTATTCTCAAAAAAGGTCGACCTGCAGACCCCTACTGCACTGGAGATGATGAACCGTGGAAAATCGTAGGCCGGTAACCGAAGAAGACATCCTCCTGACCGAGATGCTGATTGCCCGGTCCATCGGACGGTTAAAACAGTCTGTTGCGCAGGAAGCTTCCCGCACGCTCAGATCCGTTGGAGGGACGGTCAAAGAGCATCCCTATGCAACCGCGGGTGCAGCAATCGGGGCCGGCGTTATCCTGTATGGGCTTTTCCGGTTGTTGACCCGGAACGGGTCCTCCGGCAGGAGCCTTGCCGCCGGCCTGGAAAAAACCGCCCGGTCGAATATGACCAGGGAGATTTTTTCCCTGATAATGCCCCTCGTAATCCCGTACATCACTGCGTTTGCTGAGAAAAACCTGGGCAGGATGTTTTCCAAAGACCGGAAATGAAACCACGTGAATGAGCGGGCATATCCTGCCGGTGTGGTGTGCCCGATCAGCTCACGATTCTCGTGGCCGGATGAGAGAAGTCCGGCCCGGTCTTTTTTATCATGGATGTTCAGCCATCACTTTTTTGCCGGTATCGGAATCTGATCTGCCCTGCGGGTTCGCTACACCAATCCGAAGCTGAAGATCTGTTGCCATGCCTGAAATCCCCTGACAATCCCGCATGGCGGTGCAGCACGCAGGTGCCCGTGGTGATACCCGGACGCTCCATGATTATGGTAAGCCCGACGAGTCTGACGCGTGCCACCGGAGAGCAGCAGAACTGGATCCCCGGTAACGGGACCATTTTGCCTTTTTTGGTGTTGATGGATTGTGTTTTCCACTACTATCGTACTATTTTAACATGAGAAAAAGAGGAGTTCCACCGTTCGGATGAAACCGGCGGAATGCGGGCGTCTGATATTTTCCCGGGCCCTCTGACGGCGGGTTTCAGTCGTGGCGTGGAGGCCGATGTACCGCACCCGTTCCCGGTTATATTTTGATCTTCCGGAAGAGAAACGCCCCGATGGCCGTCATTGTCAGGCTGAACCCCCCGATCACGGCAAAGCAGACCAGCGGGTTGATCTGGGATACGCCGGTCAGGCCGTACCGGATCCCTTCAACGCCATAGGTGAGGGGATCGAGCATGGTCACCGGCACGATCCATGCAGGCAGCGAGCTGATGGGGAAGAGCGCCCCGGACAACCCGAATATCGGGAAGATGACAAAGTTCATGATCAGCTGGAACCCGGTCATGTCCTCCATCCGCGACGCAATCGCAATACCAAAGGCGGTGAACGAGATGCCGATCAGCACCATGAAGAGCAGGGCGATCAAAAATCCTGTCACCCGTGAAACCTGGAGCCCGATGAACAGGGAGAGGACGAGAATCAGGAATCCCTGCAACACTGCCGTAGTTGCGCCGCCGGCGGTCTGCCCCAGCATGATCTCCAGGCGCGAGACCGGCGCAACAAGGGTCTCTTTTAAAAAGCCGAACTGCTTGTCCCAGATAACCTGGATACCGGAGAAGACCGACGTGAACATAACGCTCATCGCAACCATGCCCGGGACCAGAAACAGGATATAATTGCCGCCAATCCCGGGCAGCTGGACAACAGAGTTCAGGCCGAAACCAAGGAAGAGCAGGAAGAAGAGCGGCATGCTGATACTGCCGATGATGCGGCTCTTTGACCGGACGAACCGCAGCATGTTCCGGAGCCAGATGGTATAGATGATTTCCATGGTCTAGTGCCTCAACATTTTCTGGTGCATGCGCATCTGTTCTTTTATGCCAGCTTCCTCTTCCCGGATGGTCTTTCCGGTGAAGGAGAGGAAGACGTCCTCAAGCGTGGGCTTGTGGATAGTAATCGAGGTGATCGGGATCTGAAGGGTATTGAGGAGCGTGACGATGCTGCTGACATGCCGGTCGGCATTTTTCAGGCTCACGACTACGTTATCGTTGTGTGTCTCCACCCGGGCAACCCATGGTTCCCTGAGGGCTGCAGCAACAGCTGCCGGTTCGGGAGACCCGATGGTCACGAGGTCCCCGCCGAGGCCGTCCTTGAGGTTTTTCGGGGTATCAATGGCAATGATACGGCCGTGGTCGATAATAGCGATCCGGTCACACAGACGATCCGCCTCTTCCATGTAATGAGTCGTGAGGATGATCGTGATCCCGTTATCCTGTGCAAGCGTGGCAATATACTGCCAGAGGTGGTTGCGGGTCTGCGGGTCAAGACCGAGCGTGGGTTCATCGAGGAAGAGGACTGCGGGGTAGTGGAGAAGGCCGCGGGCGATCTCAAGGCGGCGGCGCATCCCGCCGGAGAATGTCTTGACAATATCATCCCTGCGGTCGTTCAGTTCAACGAGCGTGAGGAGCTCGGTGATCCGCCGGTTCCGGGTCGCTTTTGGGATCCGGTAGAGCCGGCCATGAAAGTCCATATTCTCCCATGCGGTGAGTTCCTCGTCAAGGCTCTGGTCCTGGAAGACGATGCCGATGGATTTCCGCACACCGTCCGGGTCCTTCCGGATATCGATGCCGTTGACCGTTGCCGAACCGGAGGTGGGCTCAAGCATGGTGGCGAGCATCGAGAGCGTTGTGGTCTTGCCGGCGCCATTGGGGCCTAAGAGACCGAAGATCTCACCCTGCCGGATCTCGAATGATATGTTGTCTACGGCAACGAGATCATTGAAGTGGCGGCTCAGGTTCTGTATCTGCAGTGCGACAGTCATCCGATGGTATCCGTTCTCCGTTTGCCTGGAGATATGCCGGTAAATTACGTCATGTTCTCTTAATACGCTTTGTTATGGGATTGGAGCATTAGCAGTCTTTTCTGCAGTCAGCCCGGACATTTCCCTTAGCTGTCGGAACCTAAACAGTGTGCCCGCATTCATAACCAGTTCCTGAAAATAATGACCCGGCAGGCCATGAGCCGGGCAGACCGGAAGTGCCCTTCTGACGGGCGATCCGCGGGAGAATGTACAGCAGAGAGCAGCAGAAGAGATCAGGCCGGACCCTGTGCAGGGACCGGGAAAAGGTACCTGCACCTGCTGCTCCTGAACCGGACCGGATCATGGATGAATTTCCGGGAATGGCCGGATGCGGCCGGGCTCACCGGTATGATAACGGGCAGGATCTACACTCAGCAGGGGATCGTCCGGGGACTCGAGGATGCGGCTCCACGCTCGATCCGGTTATGGAAACGGCTGAAGGATTTAAGAAAAAAATGTCTGTTCAGGGGATACACATAAAACCCATGCATGACTATCTGTTTTATCATCTGGGGATGAAGTCCGCCATAACTGAACGGTCGGGCTGAAGACTTCAGTTTTACTGGAGATGAGATCCGCATACCAATGGCAACAAACTGCCTGCATGCTCTTCCAGCCTTCCGCGGGCCGGAAGCCGCACAGCAGTTTCCAGAAAAGGATCGTGCCGGTTATGCAATGAGAAATATACCAGAAAAAGGAACGAGGTACAACGATGTCACAACAACTCGGGGGACAACCCATACTTATTCTCAGGGAAGGAGCAACGAGAAGCCGGGGAGAGGAAGCCCAGAACAACAATTTTGCAGCGGCCAGGGCCGTGGCAGCGGCAGTCCGCTCAACGCTCGGCCCCCGGGGCATGGACAAGATGCTCATCGACGGGATGGGCGACATCACGATCACCAATGATGGTGTCACTATCTTAAAGGAGATGGATATCGATCACCCTGCGGCAAAGATGATGGTCGAGGTCGCAAAGACACAGGATGACGAGGTCGGGGACGGCACAACAACATCGGTTGTCCTTGCCGCGGAGCTCCTGAAGAATGCCGAGGGGCTCCTTGCCCAGCGCGTGCATCCGACCGTGATTGCCGAAGGCTACATCATGGCAGCGGCGAAAGCGCTGACAATCCTTGAAGGGATTGCCATAACGATAAAACCGACCGATACGGCGATGCTCAAAAAGATCGCCGGCACTGCCCTGACCGGGAAGAACGCTGAGGTCCAGATGGACCATCTGAGCGATATCATCGTCAAAGCAGTCGTATCCGTGACCGATCAGGAGGGTAAGGCGGACCTTGCCCACATCAACGTGGAGAAGAAAGTCGGTGCCTCGGCTGATGACACCGAGCTGGTCGAAGGGATGGTCATAGACAAGGAACGTCTTCACCCCTCCATGCCCGCAGCCGTGAAGAATGCGAAGATCCTGATCCTCAATGCAGCGCTCGAGTTCAAGAAGACCGATGTGAACGCGAAGATCAATATATCCACACCCGGGCAGGCGCAGGCATTCCTTGAAGAAGAGGAACATATGGTCCACGTGATGGCGGACAAGGTGAGCGGCAGCGGTGCAACCGTGCTGTTCTGCGAGAAGGGTATCGATGATGTTGCAACGCACTATCTGACCAAAGCCGGCATTCTCGCCGTCCGCCGGGTCAAGAAGAGCGATGCCGAGAACCTTGCACGGGCCACCGGGGCAACCATTGTCAACAGTGTCGACGCGATCACGCCAAAGGACCTAGGCACCGCCGGCCTTGTTGAGGAGCGCAAGGTATCCGGCGATGAGATGATCTATGTCTCAAAATGTAAAAACCCCAAGGCGGTGTCCATCATCGTCCGGGGCGGCACCGAGCATGTGGTTGACGAACTCGAACGCGCTATCCACGATGCCCTGATGGTCGTTTCTGTAGTAGTTGACGGAAAGAAGATCGTTGCCGGCGGGGGCGCACCTGAGACCGAGCTCTCGCTCCGTCTCCGTGAATACGCTGCCTCGGTCGGCGGACGTGCCCAGCTGGCCATCGAGGCATTTGCTGCTGCCATGGAGATCATCCCGAGGACCCTTGCCGAGAATGCCGGGCTCGATGCAATCGATATCCTCGTGGATATGCGGGCAGCACACGAAGGCGGGAAGAAGACGTTCGGCGTCAATGTTGAAACCGGGAAACCTTCGGACATGCTGAAGGCCGGGGTCGTTGAACCGCTGCGGGTGAAGACGCAGGCAATCTCCAGCGCGGCGGAAGCGGCAGTCATGATCCTCCGTATCGACGATATCATTGCATCATCGAAAGCGGCCGGGCCTGCCGGCGGGATGCCCCCGGGCGGAATGGGCGGCATGCCTCCCGGTATGGGCGGTTATTAAAACCTTTTTTCTGATCCGTAGAAACGTACATGGACGATCATAATCGTTAAAATAGTAATTTTGTGTGCCCAGTAGAAACAGGCATGAACCGGCGGGTTCATACCGGAATGATGAAAATTGTTGAAGGGTCCAGTGATGATTAGGGATCCCTGTTTCAGGGCTTCTTTTCGGAACGGCGGGCCGGGAAATTTTCTGTAATTTTTCCGGATCATGGTTCCTGACCTGAGATAGTGAAACATGCAACCAGAATTATGATGGCTCCCCGCCTCAGGGGCTCTCCGACCCATGGCGGGGCAGGAAGGTTTTTCTTTCACCCGCTGTGGCTGGTAACGCTATCCAAAGGGAAAAGATGGAGCAGTGATCCGCCGCGGGGGGGTCCCTTCGGGGCGGCGGCAACTATCATAATCGGGGGTACGGGGGTCTCAACTCCCATTATCCTGTCTCTCAAGAATTCGATTTTCATGGGAAATCATTGTAACGTGATTAAATCCCCCCTTGCGCCAAGCCCTGTTCCCGTTGACGCATGCGATGCCTTGGAATTATCTATACTTTCTTCATTCAAAATTGACCAGCTCATACGCCGTTATCGCAATCCGGGGATGCCACAGCGGCGGGGGCGAAGCCCCCGGGAGCGTCAGAATTACCCGAAGGATTTCCACATAACAATTTTGCGCATTTTTCTCAGGCAGTGAAGAAACCGTGGTCTCCCGCTCAAGAACGGAACTCCGGGTCAGCGAAGGCGAAAACGGAACACTGCTCCACCGGCATGTCACGGGTAGTAGATAATCACAAGTGACATTCCTTTAAAAAAATCCCGGATTTCCCGCCCTGCCGGCCGGTCCCGCGCTCTGGCGCAGCTATTTGGGGTGCCCTGCTTCCACAGCCGAAAATTTTATTACCACCCTGCGGGTAAGGACTCCCGTATGTCAGTCTATGTCATGCTCGGGAACCTGACTCATGCCGCCTTTGACAAACTGGACAGCATCGAGGATCGGGACAGGAAAGCACAAGAGATCCTCGAGTCCCTCGGGGGAAAACTCATCTCCATCTATTACACCCTTGGCCAGTATGACTTTGTCGTGATCTTTGAGATGCCGTCCAAGGAGGCGCTTGTGAAGTTCCTGGCGATTATCGGGAAGTTCGGGACTGTCCGGACTGAGACCATGGAGACCATTCCAACCAAAATGCTCTATACGATCGGAAAGGAGATCTGAACAAGGAATAAAAAGGATCCGCCTGCAGGCACCGAACACAACGGACGGATCAAGATAGACAGAACCATGACATCAGAGAATGCACCCCGGAAGGATCAACCCGCACAGGATCGTTCCATGAAAAAAAAACAGCCTGCCGCTCACCCGACAAAAAAGAGGCCAACCGGAAAAAAAACCGTACCAGCCTCCCCCGTTGCTCCGCCTGAATGCATCCTCATTGAAGGGCAGGGATCCTGTCCGGAGTGGGAGGAACTTCTCGTACAGTACCCGATGATCGATTCTGTGCAACGGGAGGATTTCCCGGAACATGGTGTCAGTTTTGCCTACCTGGCGCATTTCTACCGTACCGGTAACAGTGCAGAAGAAAGTTCCCGTGCACAGAAGGAGTTCGAGAATTTCTTTCGGGCAATCGGGTACACGTACGATTACTCCGGGAACTACGAATCCCGCTGGTTTGAGGGTATCGGAGTACACATCCGGTAAGATACGGGACGCTGGTTTGCGAATAATGGGTTTCCGTGATTTTTTTCAGGTCGCGTGTGTCGGCCGGCAGTCCGTGGTAGCGCATATCCGTGCCGTTTGGCCGGAAGCAGCTACCCGGTCAGCATGTGTGGGATCGGCCGGAATCAGGACCACAGCCGGTTCTGGTATTCCGGAATGTGCAGTTATGGGTGAAATAGATTTTTTTTGTTAGAGATCGTCATGTCAGAGGGGGGTAAGAAAGCCGTTTCCGCACGGCAGAGCAGGACATATAAAACCATAAATACGTCGCCGGTATACTACTGCCCATGAGGGAGCTGAAGAACAGCGTGCGCCAGATCCTGCGCCAGCGAAAAGACGCAATGATACCGGAAGACCGGCTGGAAAAGAGCCGGAGGATCTGCCGTCATCTCATGAAGATCATCAGGAACGGCGAGACTGTCATGGTCTTTACCTCCAAGGAAAAAGAGGTCAATACTCAGCCGTTGATCCTGGCACTGTTCGCACACGGGAACCCGGTTGTTGTCCCGATTATTGTTCAGGAAGACGTGAGCCTCCGGCTGTCATACCTGCGGGATTTTTCCGCGCTTGTCCCCAGCACGTTTGGCGTTCCGGAACCCATAGGCAGCGAAATTCCGGCAGCCGCGGATGATGTCGGCACGATCATACTCCCGATGCTCGGGTTTGACCGGAAGGGGGGGAGGATCGGGTACGGTGCCGGCTATTATGACCGGTTCCTGTCAAAACACCCTACTCTGCGGAAGATCGGGGTTGCATTCGCCTGCCAGGAATTCGACGGGCTTCCGGTTGATGAGAATGATATCCGGATGGACTCTATCATCACAGAGGACGGTATCGTCTATCCGCACGGGGGGCTCCGCGATGGAGATCAACGGCACGCCGGTACTTGACACCTTTGCAGAGGCATTCCCCATCTGGCTGTCGCGGGTCATCATCACGGCAGCAACGCCGGCATGGGCGTACAAGGCGGCGGTTGAAGCAACCGGATTTGCAAGTTCCAAGATCGGGTGCCCCTGCGAGGCGGGGATCGAACAATACCTCTCTCCTGAAGAGACCCCGGATGGCAGAGCCGGGGTCTCGATCCTGATCTGTGCTGACAAGAAGAATATGAAATCCAATGTCGCCGCACGGATCTCCCAGTGTATCCTCCCGGCACCGACCGCTTCTGCCTTTGATGGCTTTTCCGGTGCCACCTCCCGGTTCCATACCCGTATGCACTATTTCGGCGACCGGTATGAAGAGCGGTGCATGGTCGGCGGCAGGAAGTGCTGGAAGATCCCGGTCATGGAAGGCGAGTACGTGGGTGAGGAACGGTTCGGCACCGTGAAGGGCATAGCCGGTGGCAACTTCCTGGTCATGGGGAAAGACCAGCCGTCAGCACTTGGCGGTGCTGAGGCCGCAATAAAAAAGATCACCGGGATGCCCGGGGTCATAACCAGCTTTGCAGGCGGCATTGTTGCCAGCGGCTCAAAGGTAGGGTGCAGCAATTACCGGTTCCCGATGCCGGCGAGCACCAACCATCTCCTCTGCCCGACATTACAGAAGAGGATCCACGGTTCGCTCGTCCCTGACAGGGTGGCTTCCATCTACGAGATCGTCCTGAACGGCATTGATGAGACTGCCATTAAGAACGCGATGAGGGCCGGTATCCGGGCTGCAACGGAAACCGGGAGTGTCCTGTATATCGGTGCATCAAACTTTGACGGGAAACTCGGCCAGTACCGGTTTTACCTGCACGAGCTTTTCCGGTAACCCCTTGCCCGGCCGGGGTGCTTTCGTTTACCGGCGGCATACAAGGATCGATTACCCGGAGCGACACCGCCCGGCTGATGGGGGAAAAGAGGGGGCTCTTCTGTCCGGGCACAGTCCGCTGCGTTACCCTCGTTACCAGCTCCACGGAATCATCAGGCTTCCGGCCATGCAACCACGAACCGCCACCCTGTCAGCGGAGAAGAGCGGAACCGGGCCAGATAATGAACTCCCCCGTCATCAAACTCCACGGTGCCGGAATCCGATCTTCGTATCAGGGCAATTGCCTTGCCGAATGAGGTGTCCCCACCGATCACGGAAATGTCCCGGGATATCTGTCCCCTGACCGAATGGAGGGCAAATTTACCCTCGGCATCAATCGCGAAGAACATAAACGGCTCCGGTATCTCGTTCCGGAGGGTATCGGTCAGGGTATCAAGGTATACCGATGCGCCCAGCACACCGGTCACGCTGCCCTGATTCATGACGGGTACCGCGACAATCGCGGTATTTTTCCCGGTGGAATAACTTACAACAACCGTGCCGACCGACTCCTTCCCGGCAAGTACGGCCGGGAAATAGGACCGGCTTCTGAGGTTGGCACTGGTGAGGTCGTCAACAACGGTATAATAGGATCCGTCCGGGAGCGCATACCAGGTACGGGCATCCGGTTCATTCCCCTCAAGTGTCGCAAGCAGCGGCCGGACAGCCTGCCACCGCCCGGATTGGACATCCGTTGTTATCGCCAGCACCTCAAACGGCCGGAGGATGGCCTTCAGCTGACCATCGGTCTGTGCAACCATGATGTTGAGTGCCTGCTCTGCGAGTGCGTCAGCCGATGCCGGCACCGCAGGCACCAAAGCGGGAGTGAACCCGTACTTTTTCCGGATGGCATCGAACGTCCCGTCACGCTTCATCGAGTCAAGAGCGTCCTGCCAGTTTTTGATCACGCTGTCAGGAGTGTCATTGCTGAACGCGATAAACATCTCCACGGTCCTGACCGTGTAGACCGGCTGGAAGGCAGCACGATCGATCCCTTCGTTATTTGCTACATCGGCTGCGTTCACACTGCTCCCGAACCAGAGAGCGGTTGATCCCGCCATCAGGCTGCGAAGGCATTCCGCATCACGTTCGCAGGTTGCGATATTGTCAAACCGGTTCTCCTGCAGGAACTGGTGCCGGGCATCCTCTTTCACGACACCGACATACCCGAACTTTTTTGCAGCCTCGATGCTGTTGATCTGCAGGCTGCTCCCGTTCCTGGCATAGAACACATAGTCGACCGATGCGATCGGCCCCACCCACCTGAAGAGTTGCTCGCGTTCGGCAGTCCGACCGGTCGAAAAGAGTGCCACGCGGGGCCCGGCTCTGGCAAGATCGTACCCCTCGCTCCATGGAAGAATCTCGATGGCAGCATTCTGGTTCAGCCGGATAAGGATGCCGCTGACCACGTCCGTTGCCAGCCCGGTTGCTTTCCCGTCCTGACCAGCATAGGATAATGGCGGAAATTCCTCAGTAATTACCCGAAGCGAGACGTTTCCCGTCCCTGGTTTTGACGTTTCGGCTGCAGACGGGCATGAAGTCGTGCATCCGCACGTGATAACCGATGCTGTGACAAAAAATACTGCGATAATAAGATATCCTGCTTGTTTCATAGAATCGCTTCAGACCGTCCGTTGTATCAAAAAGGTACAAATAACAAGATATCGCCACTCCCTTAATTTTCCTTCGGTTTCCTCAATACCGGGGAGCTCTATGCGAAATGCGGTCGGGTGGCTGCACAATCCTCTGTGGTGCTCACATTTCAGCCGTGGAGCCGGGGTTGACCACTCCCGATTCGGATTAACTGTGGAGAGAGGATGATTTATGTTCGGGAACATGTGCATTTGGGACACCACTCTTTTCCGGAGTGAGTCAGACCCTCCGCACTCCTGTTCCACGGTCTGCGGCTCGGCACGTCATGTCCCCGGGACCCGCATGGTTGTGCAGTTCTGGGTTGTTGCGGGAAGGAGCGGGGCTTACCTCATGAGGATGACATGAGTATTGAACCATAGGAAATCCTTCTCCGCTCATTACTCCTTCAACGAGGACACGGAACGGGTTGCAGTTCCCCGCTGGTTACGGTACACGGGACCAAGGGTGAAGGCGGTGGGGTGTGCGGGCGATTCTCGTTGGGATGCCGGTAAGAGCCCGGTGACAGGCGCAGGCATCGTCCGGATCGAACCCGGGCAGACGGGAGTGCGAGGGAATCCGGAGTGCAGGCACCCGATAAAAAAAACTGCTCTGTAGAAAACCTTTTTTTTTAAAAATTTATCGCCCCCCATGCGCCAGCCCAGCCCCCGTTGGGGGCTCAATCGCGCATGCGATGCCTCGGATATATCCGTACAGAAAATTTCTCTAGGATTGTATACAGGTAATACGGCATAATCGAATACGGGGGATGCCCAAGCGGCGGGGGCGGAGCCCCCGGGAGCGTCATGGTTGATATCCAATGATTTCCCATGAAAATCGCTTCCTTTCAGGGATCGATTATGGGGATTGATCCCGATATTCCCTGTTGCGATGAACGCCCGCCGCCCCGAAGGGCGCCCCGCGGCGGGGTTCCGGATGGTTAAAGAAATCTGGGAGATTGAACCGTCTTGCCCCGCCGTCCCTCGGAGAGGCCCTGAGGCGGGGAACCCTCGTAATCTCCACATTCTTTTGCCGATTTTCATGGTTTGAGTGTGAACTCCCGTTCATGTGCGTTTCTACAGAGCAAAAATCACATAAATCCTGAACCGGCATTGAATGGGATTATGAAGGGGACTGCCTTTGTGTTCCTTACCCTCGTATTCGGGATCATTGTTACTGCGGGGTGCGTGTCTGCGCCGGAAAGCCCGGGGCCACTACCAGCCACCACCGTCCAGCAGGAAGTCCGGCCACACTATATCATCGGGGTCGATGGCGATTTTCCGCCGTTCACTGCAAAGGACGGCAGGGGGAATTTCTCGGGGCTTGACATTGATGCCGCCCGCTGGATTGCAGAACGGGAAGGATTCGATATAACATTCATTGCAATGCCCTGGGAGAACATCATTCCTGCTCTGGAGTCCGGGGAGATCGATATCATCTGGTCGGGAGTTACGGTTACGGAGAAGAGGCAGGCAGCGGTAAATTTCTCACAACCATACTATTCCGTGAACCGGAGCATTGCGACCCGGGCCGGATCCGCCGTCACCATGGCGGACTTCTATGAAGGCCGGCTTCGAATCGGTGCACAGGCAGGGGCGACCGAGGCTGACTGGGTTCTGGAAACTCTCGTACAGACCGGGAAGATGCCGGCATCAAACCTTTCCCTGTACCCGGACATTTCGACACTTACGGATAATCTTGAGAACGGGACTGTCGATGCATCCGTCATCCAGTCCCCGTCCCAGCAGCGGGCGGTCACCGGGCGACCACTTGTCATTATCGGTATGACCGAGTCGCAGGACACCTATGCAGTCGCCATCCGGAAGACCGACCCGGAGCTGCTCGCCATGCTCAATGACGGGCTTTTGCAGCTGATGAAGGATCCTTCCTGGCAGCTGCTGTTGCAGAAGTACGGCCTGGAATAATCCGGGCACCTGCAGGTAAGATGCGGCGGGGGTGGTGACACCATCCCGTTTTATGATCTGCTGTTCTCCCGTGGTTCCACCATGCAGGAAGAACCTAACATTAAAACCCGTCATCATCAAACCGGCACCTGATGGAACCATTTACCCGCGCCAGGCCATGTACATCCCCATCCGGATTATCAGACGGACCGGAAAAAAGCCTGCCGGGACCTGGAGGCGGAGATTTGAAAGGGCCCGATTGACCGGCCCCTGCTCTCCCTGATCCGGGAATGCATTCGATATCCCATCGTTTTACGGTCCAGTGCTGTTTCGGTCATTTCGTGCATGAACGGGAACCGGATCCAGAGAACCCTGCTCTGCCATCCCATTACCGGGGAACGATCAAAAGCGTCCGGTACCGTCTTGCCTATCTTGTCGTCTGTCTCCAGGACAGTCCTCAGGGCCGGAAGATGTACGCGGATCTGGACACCCCGGCAGCCACGAATCCGGCCTTCATCCAGTCCGGCAGTGCGGACTGGTTCCGGGAGCGGACCGTCAATACACACTGTATCCAGCCTGAGCCGGACCGGATCAAGACAAAGGACAGCGGAATTATTCCCATGGAGGAAGCATTGGTTCTTGAAGAACTCCGGGAGGTTTATTTTCACCGGCTGGCAGGGATCGTTCACAACCACCGGGCAGATCCACCCCGGTAACTCACATCTCTATCTATTCTTAGGCAAAACCACCCTGCATCTGAATTGTTCATGCTCACTCACTTACAAGGCACCCGTTCCCTTTTACGGATTGGGGGTATTCCCATGCCGGTGCAGACGGAGGCCGGAAGGGCAGGGAGCGGGGCTCAACAGACACAGGAACGAAAGGGGGTGAAGGAGAATTTCTCACAAAAAAAATGAGCGATGGCAGTGCACAGGTCTTCGGGAAGGATTCCAGGAATATTATTGATACAGGGCCTCAAAAAAGACGGATACCAGCGATCGAGAACCGTCCGGCCGCCACAACACGGTCCGGTCATACGACCGCGAAAGACTGGCAGCCAGCGAGGGATACGTACCTCAAAACCTGTGAGGATACGTCGGGCGTCAGATCCAGTGTGCAGTATTTTCTCACAGGACAGGATTTATGCAGTAACCTGTTTTGTGTGGAACTTTGGCCGGACCTTCTCGGAAAAGTATTTGCCAATCTCTTCTGAATGCATGAGATCGGCATATACTTTTGGAGGCACACCCGAATACTGGTACACAAGTCCGGTATGAAATTCTATCTCCAGGATTTTTGTGCTGTCATCATATCCCACCGAGCGCAGGATTCGGGATTTAACGGGTTGTCTTTCCACGAGTATCGCCATTCTCTTACACGTGCGCTGAAAGGTTAATGGTTTTTATAAAAGTAGTGCGGGGTGGCGCGGCACCACATTCCGGACACCCGCCTTTGGTACAACCAAAGGTCTGCACGGGGGCGTCCTGCTGAAAGGGAGCATGCAGGATGCCGGAACCGACGTTTAGTCTGTGCACCGGGGCGGGAATCTTCCCTGTTTACTTAATGCTGTCAAGCTTCTTTTCGAGAACGTCGAGTCCCTTCCTGACATCTTCAAGGGTCTTACCCCCCGTGAGAATGATCTTTCCCGAAGAAAAGATAAGAACAACGATCTTCGGATCCCTGATCCGGTACACAAGCCCGGGGAATTGTTCGGGTTCGTACTCGACATTTTCGATGTTGAGCGTAACAGCCATCTTGTTGAGATTGATGTACCGGTCGAGATTGTACGAACAGACCATATTGGTGATCGCGACCCGGGGCTCCTTGAGGGGTTCAATGCCCGCATCTTTTAATGATTTGATGACAATGGCGAGTCCGTCAGCGAGCGCCTTATCGTTCCGGACGCCGGTGATCACGATCTTTCCTGACGAAAAGATCAGGCACGCAATCTTGGGATCCGCGATACGGAATACAGCGCCGGGAAACCGTTTCTTATTCAGTTCGCAGTTCTCTACCTTGCCGGAAAATTCAACAAGATCAATGGACTCTGCGATGACACCGGATGCAACGATGTTCTCGATCTTCAATGATTCGTATTTGTTATCGACCATCTCCTTTCTATGACGTTCCCTGAAGCATAAGACTAATGGAGAACCTTTATGATGGGTTCTTTAAATATCACCACAAATCCATAAAACGGCCTTCCCGTTCGACGGCCCGAACGTCCTTGCGCGGCGGTGTAGCTGAGGACTGGTGTGGCGGGGGCGCGTCGGAACCATCGAGCCAATATTCATTGGGTGATTCCTTCCTAGCGACCACCACGATAATATCCGGTGCCGGGATGGATGAGCCGAACACCGACTCCAACAATGCACGATATAAGGAGACAAACCAGAAGAATAATTAAAAGGCGGCAGTTTTTGTGCTCTGGAGAAATCCTGAATCAAAACAGATTGTACCGACGAACGAAAGATCTAAGGTACAGAGTCTCCTTACCATGATGCGTGCACAAAAGGTAAGGAGACAATTAAGAAATCAGCGAGCCGGAGTGATCGATCCGGAAAACCCCCCTCCTGTATCACCTGCCTTTCTGGAGTCTGCGTATGGGGCATTTTCGCCACCCGTCAGCGCCTATTAGGGCACTTCTGACATCAGACGTAAAAAAATCAACCTGAGCCCGTTACGGGCACGGAAAAAGTGATTTCGCACCCGTTTTCCGCGAATTCGGCACTTTTTCGGTGCACCGAAATCGTTTACAGAATACTAAATCGCCTGAAATGAGCCCCGTTTATCAAAAGGAGCCCGATTTCTCCAGTCACGGGCCTGCCCCATCCCTCTGGTCCTGGAGAAGGTGTTCTCCGACGGAGACCCCTGTTGCCGGGACACGGTTCGGAAGGGTGACTGCCGGGACCGTTGCGGGTGAAGCTTGATTTGCAGCTGCGGTAAGTCCGCCACCGGTTCTTCCATTCGTTCCCGGGGTAGCAGGACTTTTCTTTCGCTTCGAGAATGAAACCTGGAATGGCAGCCAGCGTTACCGAAAATTCGGCTCTGGAGAAACGCACATGACCAGGAGTTCACACCTCAAACTATGAAAATCGGGAAAAGAATGTGGAGATCACGAGGGTTCCCCGCCTCAGGGCCTCTCCGAGGCACGGCGGGGCAAGACGGTTCAA
>DAPW01000011.1 GCA_002502245.1 Methanoregula sp. UBA154 | reverse complement strand
CGTTCTCAAAGAACCGATCGGGCAGACCACTGAACCGATCAGGCGGACACCGGCAGCCCCGGTACCTGAGAAATACGTCATCCTGCAGCTAGGCGTTCTCAAAGAAGCGGATATCAGGATCATCGGCCAGATCAAAAAGCTGAACGGAATTGTTGCCATCTCTGTGTTCAACGATGACCGGAACCTCCTGCTTATGGGGGAGGTCGAGATCGAACCGCTCCTGAAAATTGCCCGGACCATGCTCGCCACCACCCATACGATCACACCCCTCCTTGACTGGGGATCGTTTGTCCATATGACACTCCAGATCCCGGACAGCAACGTAATCATTGCACCGTATCATGGGAACCATCTCTGTATCCTTACCACAAAGACTATAAATATCGGTCATATACGACGGATCCTCCGGGATCTCCAGGAGGAGAGGCATCCGGGCGGCAGTGGGTGAGTATTCGGTCGTCCCTCCTTTTTTCCCATCGGAATTCCTTAATGCCTGAAAACTCCAACACTTTAGCACGCAACAGCAGTTCCGGTTCCCATGAAAACCAGTACGGTTACGGCATTTTGTCCGGGCCATTTATCAGGTTATTTCAGACGCGTGAAAGGAGAGTCTACCGCAGGTACGGGAAGTATCGGGGCCGGCATTGTGATAAGCGAAGGTGTCACGGCAACGGTCACACCGGCGGATTCCATCTCAATTTCTGTCCGGCGACAGGAAAAATCCGGTAATCTAACCGGTTTTTCCTGCACCTCCCCGCCGCTTGAATATGTTTTACAAAACCTTGGTATCACTGCATCGGTCTCGACCCTGTGCCGCCTCCCCATCGGCGCCGGGTTCGGCCTCTCCGCGGCAGCGCTGCTTGCCACCCTCACCGCGGTCAACCAGAGCCATGACCTGGATCTGACCCCGCACGACATTGCTGCGCTGGCCCATGACGCCGAAGTTGTCCACCGGACGGGTCTTGGCGATGTTGCTGCCTGTCAGGCAGGCGGACGGGTAGTACGGAGCGGACCGGGTATCGATGCAGCAATTACCAGGTTTTTTGATCTCACGGAACCGCTGTATGCCGTGTCATTCGGCCCGATATCGACACCATCCGTGCTCGGTTCGCGGGAACAGATGGAACGCGTTGCAGCTGCCTTTCCTCTCAGCCCGCCCCGGAATGCAGAGGATTTTTTCAGGATCTCCCGGCGGTTTGCAGAGAACAGCGGGCTCCTCACACCCGAGGCCGGCACGGTGATCCGGCGATGTGCTGAACGTGGCGTTCCCGCGAGCATGACCATGCTGGGTAACGGTGTATTTGCCTACGGTCACAAGGCACAGGAGATCCTTTCAGCATACGGGGACGTGTATGCCTTCACCGTGGCGGGCAATGGCGCCCGGATTGTCGGGGTCCGGCCATGATCCCGGCAGATCATCCCCGGTACCGCTCGCTGGTCGCCCGCGAGCGCCTCACTGAGTGTGTCAAAAAGGGAATCGTGTCCATGGAGGGGCTCGCAGCCCATGGCAGGGGCGAGGCCTTCGATTACTTCCTTGGCGAAAGGACCACAAAAAGCGCCTTTCTCGCTGAGCGGACTGCAGCAGCACTTCTGCTCTCTGCTCGTCATCCGGTCATTTCCGTGAACGGGAATACCGCTGCGCTGGCGGCACATCAGATTGCCGCACTCCAGAAAGCAAGCGGGGCAATGGTCGAGGTCAACCTCTTCCACCGGACAGAAGAACGCGTGCACCAGATCGAAGACCTTCTCAGGAGTGCCGGAGCAGACGTATTTTCCGGCCCGGCGGAACGCCTCCTCCCCCTTTCCCATGACCGGGCATGGTGCCGGCGGGAGGGGATCTTCTCTGCCGATGTCATCCTCGTACCGCTTGAGGATGGTGACCGCTGCGAGGCCCTGGTCGGGATGGGGAAAACCGTTATCGCGATCGACCTCAATCCCCTGTCACGCACCTCCCGCCGGGCTACGCTCACCATTGTTGATGAACTGACCCGCGCGCTTCCCGCCATTACTGATGCCTGCGGTGACACTACCAGTGTGGAACGTCGTATGCTCCTGACCTCGCTCGATAATAATTATCTTTTGTCAGAAGCTATAGGTGAGATGACAAAGAGGTTAGCCCATGCTCTGGATTGAAAAATACCGGCCTTCTGCATTTACGGAAATTCTTGGCCAGGAGCCGGTGATCCAGCACCTGTCATCGTTCGCCCAATCCGGGACACTCCCTCACCTCATCCTGGCCGGTCCGCACGGTACCGGAAAAAGCAGCGCTATCGAATGCTTTGCACGAGCGCTGTATCACGATAACTGGGAACTGAACACCACCATCCTTTCGGTTTCCGACCTGTTTTCTCAGGGGAAATCGTTCCTTGAACAGGATGAACGGTATGCCCATATCTACCAGAAAAACCAGTCGCTGATCGCGAATTTCAAGTATATCCTCAAATGGTACGCTTCGATGCGACCGCTGGATGCGGAATTCAAGCTGATGGTCTTTGAAGATGCCCATGCGCTCACCCGCGACGCCCAGCAGGCACTGCGCAGGATCATGGAGCGGACGAGCAACACCTGCAGGTTTATTTTCACGACCACCAACCCGAGCGCGATCATTCCCGCGATAAGCTCCCGCTGCCTCCCCCTTTTTTTCGGGCCGGTACGTCAGGACATTATTCTTCTGCACCTTCTGGAGATCAGGGCAAAGGAGACCGCAGGTTTGCCAGCCTGCACCGATGATGACCTCGATCTCATCGTCCAGGCTGCGGCCGGGGACATGCGGCGTGCAGTCCTGCTCCTCCAGGCAGCACTCCAGTCAGGCAGGTGCGATGATCTCCTGACCCAGACCTCTTCTGAGAATGCAACGGTCGCTTTAAACGCCCTGAACGCGCTGAGAGACGGGGATGTGCGGGGGGCAATCCGCCGCCTTGAGTCACTCATGATCGATTACGGCCTTTCCGGCAGAGAAATATTGTATGAAGCCCGCACCATAGTACAGCGTGAGTATAATCATCCGTCACTTGCGATAGCGCTCGCAGATACGGAGTACCGGCTGATGCATGCCAACAACGAATATATTCAGGTCGGCGCATTTGCCACCGGCATACGGGATGTTTTTCCATGAGTGGTACAAAAACGGATAAGATCCGCAGGCATTATGACAAGGTCGCCGACACGTATGACCACCACTACGACCACCACCGTGGTAAAAAATACCATACGCACCTGAGTAATCACCTCGTGAAGGTCCTTCCCGAAGGCGGTAACCTGCTCGATATCGGGTGCGGAACCGGCCTTTTTGTCGAGAAATACATCAGGAATGGCGGGAGCGGCACCGGCATTGATATCAGCGAAGGGATGGTGGCAAAGGCTCGTCGCCGCTGCCCGGAGTGCGAGTTCCTCGTGGGGACCGGAGAGCAGTTGCCTTTTGAGGACAACTCGTTCAATGCGGTATCCAGTGTCCTTGTCTTCAGCTATGTCAAGGATCCCGCTGCCATGCTCTCGGAGGTGTTCCGTGTTCTCGAGCCGAATGGTTCCGTTGCCCTCTGCACGCTGGGGAAGAAACTGATCACGAGAGGGATCCCCCGGCTCTACAAACTAGGTGAAAAGATCAAGGTCAAGCATGTGGTCATGAAGGATTTCGGGGAGCACTATTACGACGAGATGGAGATGAACACCCTCTTTCATGACGCGGGATTCAGTAACATCAATGTGAAATGGTGCTCCTTTGCTCATATCGACATGATCGATCCGATATTTTCGTTAGCCACAAAAGTCGAGCCGTTTGTTGAAAAGAGCCTGCCCCAGCTGGCCTACAATATCTTTGTCAGCGCAAAGAAGGTATGAGACGGCGATTTGATTTTCGCGTGCAATACGTACATTTCTTTTTTGGGTAACGTATCAACGTAGCCCCTGACTTCTCGCTCGAACAGGAGGCCCCCCTTGCGCCAGCCCTGCCCCCCTTGGGGGCTCAATCACGCATGCGATTCCTCTGTATTACCCTAAATCACGGTTCAGGTACTACAGAACTATCGCAACGCGGGCTTCAAAAGCGGCGGGACGAAGCCCATGGAGCGTCGGCGGTTTCCGATCATCGGCAGGTGCACTTTGTTGCCTTCCATTCTGGGTAGGCAGTTTTTCTTGTTTTTACCTCGTAAATCCTTCTTGAACTTAGGGGTTAAAATAACACGTTACCCTTTTTTTTAACCGCATTTCTATGAGGAAAAACCGCCTCATGGTCTATCCGTGGTACGGCGGGGCAGATGAGCGTCCGGATACCATCCGGCGATCGATCCGCCGCAGGATCCCGTGGGGCTGACAGTAAAAACCCGGGAGATGAGGGGCGACGGTCCATAATCGCCTTTGGATCATCATTATCCAGGGATTCAGGACATTCTCCGGATCGATCTTAACGGATATGCTCTCAGCTACTTCTACCTCTTCAGCCGCCTCAGTACCCGCTCCTTCTTCCGTATCGCTGCCTCGGAAGCCTTCAGCACGCCCTCCTTCATCTCCTCGAAGTCGCGCATCCCGGTATCCACGACCTTCTTGACCGGTGTGTAGGCCGATTCGCGGAAACGCGGGGTGAAATCCTGCTCCCTGCCCTGGGAAACGAGTACTGCCTCGGGTTTCCCGGTCTCGACCCGGCCGATCTGTTCAATCCTTACCCCGGAAGATCGCACGATACTGCAGATCTCCGCGGCAGCATCCGGCGGGGCAACGATCAGGAGGGCATCGAGCGACACGCCGAGGTAATCGATCCGGAGGTCCTCGAGCATCGCCCGTACGTGGGGCTCGACAAGACCGGCCACGTTGGTGTCATCAATGACAATCCGGCACTGAGCTGTCTCCGCCATTTCGTAAATATCGCCACGGAGCCCGCCGTTTGTCACATCGGTCATCGCGTGGACCTTGAAAAAGGCATCGCTCTTCATCAGCGTTTCGCAGGTGACGAGGAAGTTGAGGTTGATGGTCTGCTCCACGACCTCTGGAAATCCTGAGTAGATACCGGCTGTTGCGATGGTGCCGCCACCTGCCCCTTCAGTCATCAGGAGCACATCGCCGACCTGCGTTGATTTCCGGGCAGTCATGTGCTCTGCAACGCCGACACAACCGACACAGCCGGTGAGCCGTCCGCCAAGCACCATGTCGCCACCAATGCGGAGTGTCGAACCAGAAACAAGGGGCACATTCATCGCTTCCCCGACGGTTGTGATACCGGCGGTATAATCAAAGATTTTCGCTACATCACCATCATCAGCAACGTGGATGTCTGAGAAGAGCATGACAGGCCGGGCACCCATCACCATTGCATCCCGGAGCGTGGCCCGCGTCACATGGAATCCCGCCAGAAACGGGAAATCCGAGAGTCTGGAGTGCATGCCGTCAACCGTGCAGACAATATATTCTCCTCCGGCGCGGACTGCCCCGCCATCATCCATCTGGTCAACCCCTACCGCTGCCGAGCTTTTACCAATAATGCGGGCGATCTGGCGGTGTGCAAAAAAGTCGCCCTTTCCCCGCGAGCCGACGCCGAATTCCCCCATGTTTACACCGGCGGGTTCGAACGAAAAAAAATCCCCGGACAGATCCCGGGAGTTTTTTACTTCCGTTATCACGGCCCGGGCGAATGCGGATGCATACGAAGGATTCACCTCCTTAAACGAGCGGATGATATTGACAAGACTTTCCTCCACCGCTGCTTCGCTTTCTCCCCCTGCAATTTTTTTGCGGGTATATTCCTCAACATCCATGGTGTTCTGTACGTATGAGGGACATAAAAAACCGAGGATTTATCCGGTTTCATTTTCATAACACACCGGTATATTCTCATCAGTTCGTTGCAATGACAAAACGACATCCCGACAGGGCGCCCCCGCAGCGGATGAGCGAACATGAGATCCATCCCCCGCCACGCCAAACCCTAAAAAAGCCCCTGATGGAGGGAGCCTGCATCATAAATTCTGATATCATTCCGAAAGTGCCGGTCCGGCATATCCCGAAGCTGCTTTAAAAAACCAGCATCAAAACCTACCGGAGCAGGATGCCGAGAACATCCGAGAAGCTTCTCACGGCATCGTCAAACCTGCCGTACTTCAGAAGCGAGAGGCCCTTGACGATACCGGAGCGGACATCCTTGACATCAATATAGTACGCCTGGTCAAATGCCCGCGCTGATTCCTCCAGCCTGCCCAGCATGAAGCATGAGTTGCTCAATACAACCCATGCATCGGCAATGAAGGGATCTGCACGAAGGGCTTTTTCAAGGCAGGCGATGGCTTCTTCGTGCTCTCCGAGCATGCTGAGTGCGAGACCTTTCCGGTAGAGCGCTTTTGCATTCCCGGGTTCAAGGGAAAGGGCCCGGTCGAGAACATCCAGGGACTCGCGGTAGCGTTTCAGGTGGATCAGGGCAATCCCTTTTTTGATCAGGGCCGAGAGGTAAAACGGATAAATCTTCAAAGCCCGGTCGTAACAGATGATCTCTTCTTCATACCATTTGAGTTTCCCGTAGGCATACCCCTTGTTCACCCACGCGGACAGGTACCGGGGTCTCATTTCAAGCGCCCGCTCACAGCACCGGACCTCCGCTTCATATTTGCCGAGCATGCCAAGGGCAACACCCTTGTTATTCCATGCGGTGGCATTTTCCGGGTCGATCCGGAGTGCCAGTTCACAACACCGGATCTTCTCCTCGAACCGGTCGAGCATCCCACAGGCAAATGCCATATTGTTCCAGGCATCGATACAGTTCGGGTCCAGCTCAATTGCCTTTTTGCAGCACTCGATCTCTTCTTCAAACCGGCCAAGTTTCCCAAGGGCAAAACCCCTGCCAACCCACGCAATTGCCAGATTCGGATCCTGTGCAAGTGCACGGGAGAACGCATTCAGGGCTTCGTCGTGCTTTCCTTCACGCCCGAACGAAGCCCCTTCAAGGCAAAAATCTCTTGCCGTCCTGATGGATGGCGTGGATTCGGCAGGTTCTGATGAAATTTCCATAGATTGCAATCCGGGCTTAACTCTTACAACTGCTTAGTGCCGGTGATATTTATTTTAACGGATTCGGGATGGCGGGAGAGTGGTGAAAACAGGGGACCCGATGGAAACGGGAGGGTATCTGAACTTTTTTGTGTTGTAGAAAACCTCTTTTAACAAAATGAGATCCCCCTGTTTGCGCCATCCCTGCCCCGCCGGGGACAGGGGCGCATGCGATGCCCCGTTATGACGGTTATTGAAACGTACTGTTTTTTTGCAAAAAAAGGTAATACAGCACTATCGCAAACCGGGGCACCCCAGCGGCGGGGCGAAGCCCCGGGAGCCTCAGATCTCTAAATGATTTCCTATGAAAAATGAATTCTTTCAGACAAAATAATGGGGGTTGAGACCCCCATACCCCCGATTATGATATTTGCCGCCGCCCCCGACAAGGCGCCCCCCCGGCGAATCAATGACCGATATTTCTGAAAAAACACTGAAATGCCCCACCGTGCCCCGGAGGGGCCCTGATGCGGGGAGCCCTCATGAAAATTATGATCTCTTTTCCGATTTTCATTGTTCCTGTGCGAACTCTACCGGTTCATACCGCTTTCTACATAGTAAAATTTTTTTTTAAAAACAATGGGATTTTCAGATTATCAACATTTTATTTTTACACAAAACATTTCGAAAATGTTATATCTTTCTTAATATAACTCAGCATGTTGTCCCCGCAGCCCGAACCCGATCGCGCCGGTCTGCCCGTCGTCGGTGCAATCCTGATGATAGGGATTGTCATCCTTCTCGGCATGCTGGTGCTCCTCATGTGCCTCGGATTCCAGATGCCGCATGGCGATCCATCAGTCCCTGCAATTTTTGTGATTACCCATATACGGCATGTAAATCCGGATGGTATCCTGGACTACGACAGTTATGTGGTTATTCAGAACACCGGAAAAATCCCCTATGACAACAGGAACCTATATGCCAAAGCATACCGGAACGGCGTCCATATTCCCTGCGATATCCCCACGATGAACGGGCACGACTTTCTTCCAACGCACCATTTCGGGATCCAGACACTGGGGGGTTTTGGTTCCCACAATTTTTTATGGTATCCGGAATCAACGATTTTTATTGATTACTCAAAAGGGACATTCCACCCGGGAGACACCGTGCAATTCGAAGTCTACGACCGGACTACGGGAAGAATAATCTCCCGGGATACATACCCGGAACCGGAAAAATACACCACCCGGTGGTTCTACAATTACTTCCTCAATCCTCAAGCCGCTTAAAGACGCCTTTCTTACACTTGAGGATCTTGCACTCGGGACAGCGCCACGTATCCGGCACCTTCTCCCACGGCGTTCCGGCAGGTACACCGTTCTTCGGGTCACCCCTGACCGGATCATATATCCAGTGGCATTCGAGACAGACCCAGCGTGCATTCTGTACGTCAGTTGGCATTTTTACCCTCAGCTCCTACACACCTGAAATGTATCAGTCCGGTTTTTCCTGATCGGATATGAATACTCTGCTTGGGGCAAAACCCTCCGCCCTTCACCGGAGCGATTGATCCGTAAAGACCTGCCGGGCACAGAGCCGGGCCACCCGGAGGGGCTCGGGGATCTTTCCCTCGAGCGTGAAATCGCGGCAGAACCGTGCTGCATCCGCATATCCGATGCCGGCTGCACGCAGGTAGATCGTCCGGTTGCCGCCGAGGTCAACCGGCACCCGTTCACCCAGGTTGCGATAGGCCTGTACCCGTGCCTCATCCCCCGGGAAATGGTGCCGGATATCCATGGCAAGGCCGTCCGATTCCTCATACGTAACGCAGATCACCGGGATCCCGGACTCGTCGGCTATACGCCCGGGATCGGTTACATTGAACCATGCGATCACGCAGCCGGAGAGCAGGACGACATTGATGTCCCGGCGGTCTAGGTCCTGGATCATGCGGAGGACCGTATCGGTTGCATCCATACCGCCGACCGTGACTTTTCCGAAACAAAAACCATCAATACGGAGGTCTTTTCGCATTACGACACCGGCAAGGGTGGACTCTTTGCGCCCGGCATAACTCTCCGCGATCCCCAGTGCCCGCAGTCCCTTTTTCGGGATATGCATAGAAGCACTTATGACACCCGATTAAAAATACTATACCCAATGAAATTCAACAAAGACGAGGTCTGCGTTTTAATTCCCACGCTGAACGAAGCGCCAACTATCGGCATGATCGTTCGCGAATTCAGGGACCTCGGATATACTCATATTCTGGTCATCGATGCAAAAAGTACGGATGCTACGGTAAAAAATGCCCGTGAAGCCGGAGCCACGGTCCGGACACAGTCGGGCAAGGGGAAGGGGAACGCAATTATCGAAGCGTTCGAGGTAATCGAGCAGCCCTATATCCTCATGCTCGACGGGGATGGCACCTACTCCGCGAAAGATGCGGAGAAGATGCTGACCCCCCTGTTCCTTGGATTCGACCAGGTCATCGGGGACCGCCTTATTAATGCCGAAGAGGGGGCGTTCTCCCGGCTCAATCTCTTCGGAAACCACATGCTCAATATCCTCTTCAAGATCGCCCACAGCCGGGACCTTCATGACATCCTTTCCGGATACCGGGCATTCACCCGGCTCGCTATCCACCAGATGCACTTGAAAGAGCGGGGCTTTGAGATCGAGACAGAGATTTCCGTTGAGGCCGTCCGGAACGGCCAGCGTATCATGGTCGTCCCGATCCGCTATTCAAGCCGACCGGGAACCTCAACTAAGCTCTCCCCGTTCCATGATGGTATCAAGATCGTGAGCACCATCTACCGGCTTGCGCGGGTGAACAACCCGATGTTCTACTTTGGCATGATGGGAGTTTTTACCACCATTCTTGGCCTGCTCGTCGGGGTCTATGTCCTGCTCGAGTGGTTCCAGAACATCGAGCACATCCCGCTCACGATCCTCACCGTCCTGCTTATCGTCGTAGGTATCGAGATCTTCATGTTCGGCATGATCAGTGATATGCTCCTCGTCTTCCACCGGGAGATCATCCGGGAGATCCAGCTCCTCCAGCCCCCGAAGCCGCCGAAATAATCCATTATTTCCCCTTTTTTGCTTCTGATCGAGTGGTATGAACCGATCGGATTCATCGGATACGTCAAAAAGAAAAGATATCTGCCATGCAAAGAATGCCGGACGATACCGGGTATCGTGCGATGAACTGCGGCTTACGCAACGGGGCACCCCGCTGCGTATCTCAATGACCTGAAAAAAACGGAAAAAACACCCGGCCCGCCGAGCTCCGGAGATGCCCGGAGGCGGGGAGCACTCGTATAGACCTCATTTCCTGGTTTTCATCCGGAAAGAGACGGACTGTACCATCAGTTTTCACGGGTTGAAAAAATCAGGATCGGATGAAATGGTGCTTGATGGCAAGCACCCGGCATGCGTGTTCGGCAAGGGACGTGTAGAGGTACGCTTCGTCCAGCGTTTTGCCGGCCGCAAAAGTGCCGTGACCGCGGGCAATCACCAGCTTCGAACTGACAAGGGCATTGGCAACAGCATCAGCAAGCTCCTGCGAACCCGGCTCCCCGCACACGACCTTAATCTCCGGGCAGAACATGATACCTTCACTGTCCTCGGGCCTGATGGTGTCCCGGACAAGGGACAGGGCTACCGCAACCGGGGGATGCGCATGGACAACCGCCAGATGACCGGTTTTTGTGTATATTTCCCGGTGAACCCGGTACTCGCTCGATGCACCGGCAGGAACCTCCCCGGACAGCGGTACAAAGAGCGGTTCAGTGGCAACATCGAGATACGCCCCGGTGCGCTTGATATAAAAACCATTCATTCCATCCCGCACGCTGATATTCCCAAAATTCCCTCCCACGAGGTGCTCGGCAAAGAGCCGTCTGCCTATCCGCTCAAATTCACCAGAATACATGTATCACACCGCTTTTTTATGCAGAACTCTTTTGCATATTCCACGATATACGCATGGGTTTTTCGGTACTCCTGGTTGTCGCAGGGGAGTGCACTCTCGAGCAGGGCTTTCAATGACCAGCGTGGTTCATGAATACCGGTACATCGCAGGATCTTTTCCGTGTATGCGTCTATCACAAAACTCGTGCGGGAAAACCCATAGCACAGGATGCTGTCCGCGGTCTCCTCACCGATCCCGTTCACTGACAGGAGATCTGCCCGCAGCACGGCAGTCGGGACGTGCTCCATTGCCGCAACGCTCCCATAGGTATTCACGACGTGGGCAGCAAGTGACTGCAACCGCTTTGCCTTGATCCGGAAAAAACCCGTACATCGTACGGCATCCTCGATATCCCGAATATGGGCTGATGAGAGCGCTGCAATCGAGCAGAGTCCCCGAGACCTGAGCACGGCAAGCGCCCGGGTTACCTGTTCCCACCGGGCCTGCTGGGTCAGGATCGCACCGATCATGACCTCGTCGCAATCCCCGGGCCACCAGCTGATCTCGCCGTAGCGGCTCCGTAAGGCACGAACCGTTGTCTGCAATTTATAGGAACTGGATACCGACATCCTTCATCTTGTTGTATCGTGCGATATTGAGCAGCAGGGGGGTAAGGGCCTCGACCATACAGGACGCTGCAAGCGGCCCGGCATTGAATGCCTGCAGTTTCGAGACCGAGTTGACAATCCCCATGACCTCGCGTTTTGCGGCATCATCGTCCCCGCAAACCGGCACTGAATAGGAGAGCTCTTCATCCAGCGCCTTCCATTTGTTGGCTGCGATCGTGTTGAACGCCGAACAGATACGTGCAGTGGGCGGAAGCATTCGTTTTACCATCAGGGCCGCGGACCCTTCCAGTGGCGGGACGAAGGTAAAATAGTCGCGTTTTTCCATGGGGTTGACCGGGCTGATGACGATCTTATTCTCGAAACCATGAAGGCCTTCGAGAGTCCCGGCCAGGTGTTTGAAGGGAATTGCAAGGATAATAATATCCGCGCCATCCACCGCCTCCTGGTTGGAGACACCGGTCAGCGAACATGCTTTTCCCCGGTTTTTCAGGGTCTCGGTACCAAGCCTGCAGGTTGCCTGTGCCTTGTCCTTTTCACGCGACCCGACGATAACGTCAAAAACCGGGGAGAGCCGCAGGGCAATCCCCTCCCCGATATCACCCGTCCCGCCAACGATACCGATTTTCACTTATCCCACCAGCGGACGTAACATTTTTTCAAGCGTTGTAGCGTCGGTGACACCTTCCAGGGACTGGATTACTTTACCATCCTTTTCAATGATAAGTGTGGGAACAACGCGGATCCCGTATTTTTCTGCAAGGTCCATGTGCTGGTCGACATCGACCTTCCGGATTTCAACGGCGTCCCCCATTGTTTTTGCCAGTTCCTCGATGATTGGTGTCTGCATCCGGCAGGGCCCGCACCAGGTAGCAAAAAAATCAAACAAAATCGGCTTGCTCATAACGACTTACCTGTAGGAGTTGTCGATGAAAAAAAAGATAAAGGTATGGTATTGTTATTTGGAAAGGATCTGCATGATGATCTTCCCGTATGCAGGCCGGGTAACGATAACACCAACAAGGACGCCAAGAATCGTTATGATGGCAAATCCCTTCAGGGTGGAGAGGTCCATCAGTGCAAGGGGGAGCATCGCAATAACAACGGTTGCTGCCGCAGCGATAATGATCCCGAGCGCCCGGGCCAGCCGCTTGAGATAGAGGTTTGGCGAAGGTACCTTTCCTTCGTGCAGGATCTCATCGGTGATGATCACGAGCTGGTCGATTCCGGTCCCCATGACCGCTATTAGACCGGCAATCGTTGGCAGGTCCAGCTGGAAGCGTATCAGGGCAATGAACCCGAGCAGGATGAGCACTTCTGAAGCATTGATCAGGACCATTGGCAGGACGATACTGGGCTCGCGGTAACGGTAATATATGACAAACCCGACGGTGATGAGGGCGAGGATCCCGGCAAGGAGAGCCATTGCCTTGTACCGCTCGCCAAGGGGTGCGGACGTGCCGCCGGACCCTGCGATGGTCACATCAACCGGCAGTGCTCCTGCCCGGAGGTGGATCTCCAGCTCCGTTGCCTGCCTGGATCCATATGTTCCGGTTCCGGTTGAAGCATACAGCTGCCGTATTTTCTGCGTCTGCAGTTGCCGGGCAAGATCATCGGACAGCGGGGCGGAATAGACGGTCTTGTTATCAAGGATCATGAGGAGGTAGTGGTTGTCGGGATCCGTGGTGGCACCGAACGCGATCGCTGCCTCCTGGAACGCGGTAGCACCGGCTTCACTTAAGGTAAAACTGACACCCCACTTATCACTGCCGGGCGGGTCCTGGGTGGGCAGCTGGACACTGGTGATCGCATCGCCGGAGAGCACATGTTCGGTGGCGTTTTCGGTTGTCTGGACACGGATCTCGAACTTGCCCTGTTTCCCGACAATATCCTGTGCCTGGTTCATATCGACACCGGCGAGTTCCACGCGGATATAGCGCGCGACATTGTTGAAGCCGGTGAGCGTATTGACCTTTGCATCCTTGGTGCCCAGGGCGTTGATCTTGCTTTCAAGGATGCGTTTTACGGTCTCGGCCGTTGATTTTGAAACGCCCTGGCTGTAACTGGTGATCTTCCCGCCGGAAGCCTCAAAGAGAGGTTCAAGCTCTTCCTGGGTGAACGATCTCCTGATTTCCAGGTGTGTTTCATCGATCTGTAGTACTTCTGCGTCAGCCTGTTTCGAGAGGTTCGTGATGAAGGTATCAACCGGCTCGTCCGTGGTGAATCCGACAACTTCCCCCTTGAACTCCAGCTGGATCCATGCGCCCTGCTGAAGGTCAAGCCCGTACTGGAGGTTCGTGGCTATCTTTCCCTCGTCGTCAAAGTGGGGATACACTGCAATAATTGAGATGATGACGAGGACGATGAGCGTCGCAACTCTCCAGTCGCTGGCGAGTGCCTTTAACTCCTTCTGCTTCATTTGCCACCTCCTTTCTGCACGTACCATTTCAGGATGCCGACATTGGTAAGCCAGGTATTCAAAAGGTCGAACACCAGCCCGATCAGGAGCACCGCAGATATTTCCATGAGAATCTGGACCGAGCCGAACCAGGAGACCACGAACATGACCGCGGCTGCCGCAAGCGTTGTGGATGTCATGATCATACCGGTATGGAAGGCACCCATGAGCTTGTCATTGAGCTTGCCCTGCCGTTTCAGTACCCGGGTGGTCAGCAGGATATCGCTGTCTACTGAATAACCGATCAGCATGAGGAGGGCCGCTGTTGTCCCGAGGCTTAAGGGTATGCCGACAATATTCATCGCGGCCGCTGTCATGACCATATCAGCAAAAGCGCATGATACCATTGCAACTGAAGGCACAAAGGTCCTGAAGGTTATGAAAATAATTATTGCCATGCCGATAAAGGAAAAGATCAGGGCAAGGGCTGCCTGGTACTGGAGCGATTTCCCGAACGATTCTCCGATCTGGTCGATCTTTGCATCAGGGTAATTCTGGCCGATCAGCTGCGACAGGGACTGGTATTTTACATCATCCATGGTCCCGAACTTCAGGAACTTCCCGTTGTTCACATCACCGATATCCGTCAGCGGGTAACCGGCAAAGGTCCCCTGCAGCTGTTCCCTGCTGTCGGAAGTGATGATGGTAACCGCAGTCCCCCCGGAAAAATCAATCCCCGGTGTTACCGGCATCCCGGTGGCAGCCATCGTGGATGCAAGCACGACAAGGGATACGATAAAAAGAACGAGAGGGATTACCACTAACTGTTGTGGTGAATATTTCTCGATGTTATAGTTGATCCATCCCATGTCATATTCATCTGTTCACCGAAGATTAAATAGTTACCAGCGGTGACGGGTAAAAGAGAGGACATTTTATTCCCCAATCAGGAGGGAATATTGGCAGAAAAATTCATACCGATCGCGGGTGCGTCGCCATGCAGAGTGATGACGCTGAATCGTGGAGACAGTGTTTTTTTTTTGGTTTACGGAGTTTTCCGATATGGCTTCTCTCTTTAGTTGTCTATTGTCTGCCGGTCAAGGGTGACATAACGGGCGGATTTATTAAAAATCCTGCTCTGATTCGATCATCCCTGAGCACAAAAAACCAGGCGATGGGAAGAGCCGGACAATTTCGCAGAAAAGTATTGTTCCCTGTTAAAACGGCCCAATGACTGATTCGGGATTTTTGAAAGCACAAAATCAAAAAATATATATACCGAGAACTTTGACAACTACACGTATGAGATCTCCAACAGAGATCAAGAGAGTTATCGAGAACCGCCTGCGGTCCTACCTGTCACGGGACAAAACCGGCATCCGGCGCGAAGTACTCATGCACTTTGTAAAGATCAGGTCGATCACCATCGCTGAGCTGGTTGCGGAACTGCAAAAACAATTTGCCGTCACGTTCCATGCAGTTGCTTCGATGGTGGGTATCATTGCTTCCCGCATCGGCATCCTCCGGGTGAACCGGCATACCGATGGAGCAAACAGTTACGAACTCAAGGAAAAGTATGTCGACATTGTGGTCGGGATTGTAGGGGCATAATCCCGCCACCCGATCCATAACCGTTTTTAATTTGCGCTTCCTATAATGCAAGCATCATGTTTACCCATTCGCATGACAGTGCCGGGATGGATGGCGTCACGATTGTTCCTGAGGTCATCGATTATATCAATAAACGGGACTGCGATTTTCGTATCTGCACATCGTGCGGGGGACCGATTCTTTTGCCAACACGGGTCAAGGCGCCCAAAAAAACCGATCTTCTCCTCAAGGCCGGGAAACGGACGATCTATGTATCCATCCACCAGGCACGGTTTCTCAACAGCATCCACATGGACATGATCCCGTTCTTCGATGACCACGAACTTGACGGGTCTGAACAGGGATGAGTTTTGAGGAGATCTCCCATACCGCGGATGTGAGAATCCAGGCACAGGCGCCGACACGAAACGAACTTTTTTCTGATGCGTTCACTGCCCTGATGCAGGTCATGTATGGCCCGGACCGGAAAGGCGGACAACACCGGGAGATCGCCCTGAGCGCAGAGGATGATGAAGCGCTTCTCCGGGATTTCCTCTCAGAAGTACTGTTCATTTCCGAAGTTGACGGGCTGGTCTTTGTTCAGGCAACGGTCATGATAGACGGGCACACCCTTGTTGCACACCTTGACGGGGAGCCCTTTGACCGCAACCGGCATTCGTTCGGGACAGAAGTGAAAGGTATCTCCTATTCCGGTCTTGCCATTACCCGCGATGCGAACGGATATATGCTGGATATCGTATTTGATGTATGAGAGGGACTGGACATCCTGCAGGAATTCTGCAGGCATTTGATGCGCAGGATCCTCGATCCATTACAACAGAACTGAGGACTGAGCCAGATGATTGACGGGGTAAAACGGATTGGGTTGTACGAGTGGGAGGTACCGGTCGGGTTTATTCCCCATATGCGGGTTCCGGGCAGGTTTTTCCTTTCTGAGTCGCTGGGCCGGATCCTTGAGCCGGGCGCGGTCCAGCAGCTCGCCAATGTTGCTACCCTTCCCGGGATTATCCGGCATTCCCTTGCCATGCCGGATATCCACTGGGGGTACGGGTTCCCCATCGGGGGAGTGGCAGCATTCTCGCTGGCTGAGGGCGTGATCTCCCCGGGGGGTGTTGGTTTCGATATCAACTGCGGGGTGAGGTTGTTCACAACCCCGCTTGCGGAAAAGGACATTGCCGGCCGGCGCGACCTGGTTGACGAGCTCTACAACGCGGTCCCGACCGGCGTTGGTGCAAAAAGTCCGGTGAAAGTATCGTCCGGCTCACTTGACAGCATGATGATGAACGGGGCGCGGTGGGCGGTCAAAGCCGGGTACGGCCTGCCGGGAGATCTCGAGCGGTGCGAGGACAAAGGATGCATGAAACAGGCTGACAGCAGCCACGTTTCAGCCAAGGCAAAACAGCGGGGAGTGCCCCAGGGAGGGACGCTGGGTTCGGGCAACCATTTCCTAGAAATGCAGGTTGTCCGCGAGATCTATGACCCGGAAGCTGCACAGGCCTTCGGGCTCGCCTCCGGGCAGGTCTGCTGCATGATCCACTGCGGATCGCGGGGACTGGGTCACCAGGTATGCACGGACCATCTGAAAACCCTGGAACTGGCAACAAAGAAATACCATATAACCCTTCCTGACCGGCAACTTGCCTGCGCACCGATCCTCTCACCGGAAGGAAAAGCCTATTTCGGGGCTATGGCCGCTGCGGCGAATTATGCCTGGGCAAACCGGCAGATGATCACGCACGCTGCCCGAACCGTGCTGGCAAAGAAGTTTGGCATCGATTATGACGGGATGCCGCTGGTCTACGATGTTGCCCATAATGTAGCCAAGAGAGAAGAGCACCAGTATGAGGGGAAACGTGAGGACGTGTGCGTGCACCGGAAGGGCGCCACCCGCGCATTCGGGCCCGGTGCATCGGACATTCCGGCCGATCTTGCACGGATCGGCCAGCCGGTCATCATCCCCGGCAGCATGGGGACCTCCTCTTATGTGCTGAAAGGTACCCGGACCGCGATGGAGAAGACCTTCGGGAGCACCTGCCACGGGGCAGGACGGATCATGAGCCGGTCGCAGGCAAAAAAGCAGCTGAGCGGAAAAGAGATTGCAGCCGGTCTTCTCAGGATGGGCATCATCGTCAGGGCACCGAATGAAAATGCCATTGCCGATGAGGCACCGGAGGTATACAAATCCAGCGACGAAGTTGTGAACGTTGTGCACGAGGTGGGCATCTCCCGGCTGGTTGCACGGCTCTCCCCCATCGGGGTGATCAAAGGATGACCTGCCGTGCCGGTTTTGTCTGGGCAACGCCGCAACACTTTAACCGCTTTATCGAGGACTGCGGGATAACCTGCGAACTCGTCACCCCCCACATGCTCGCCGCACCGTTCTACCGGCCAACGCTCAACTGCCTGATCATCCCGACGGGATTTGCCAATCCTGCCTATTCGAACCTTCTCCCTGCCCTCCGCGCCTCATCACAGCGCATCGGACGCTTTGTTGAGAACGGCGGCTCACTGCTGGTATTCGGTGCTGCTGCCGACAGGCAGGACGCCTATGACTGGCTGCCGTTCAATATTGTGTACCGGCATGACTGTCACCCGCGGAGCATAGAACATGCCGGCGCTTCCGGCACCGGATCCATTGTCGATGACTATGATCCCACTGCAATCGAATGCGATGGGATATTTACGGAGCATGAGGGGGAAGGAGTCGGAACCAGTGAATCTGCAGCAGTGATTGTTGAGAAGCGTATTGGCAGGGGGATCATCGTTGTCACGAGTATCCACGAGTATCCCTCCCGCACGTTTTTAAAAGAATTCTGTACCAGAGGATCCCCGGTACCGTTCTGACGGGTCATAAAAGGGGGCACATCGGGCATTCGTCCTTATTTGTTTATCTTTCATTTTCTTGCAATGATTCAAAAGGCTCGTTATGGCACGTTTTTTTACTCACTAGAATACCTAAAAATTTTTTTTTCTATAAGAACCCCCCCTCCTGCGCCACCAGTCCCCCCGCAACGGGAGGGTCGGGGCGCAATTACGATAAAACGTTGGAGAGAAATTCGTGAAATGGAAACTCGAATTATATCCCTTACAGGTAAAATGGGCACTATCACAATGCGCAGGGGCGCTCCGTCAATGGGATATTGAATAATTCTGCTCTGTAGAAACGCACATGAACGGGAGTTCACACTCAAACCATGAAAATCGGCAAAAGAATGTGGAGATTACGAGGGTTCCCCGCCTCAGGGCCTCTCCGAGGCACGGCGGGGCAAGACGGTTCAATCTCCCAGATTTCTTTAACCGTCCGGAACCCCGCCGCGGGGCGCCCTTCGGGGCGGCGGGCGTTCATCGCAACAGGGAATATCGGGATCAATCCCCATAATCGATCCCTAAAAGGAAGCGATTTTCATGGGAAATCATCGTGAAATGATTAAATCGCCCCCCCCTTTTGCGCCAGCCCTGCCACGTTGGGGGCTCATGGCGCATGCGATGCCCTGGAATTATCTGTACTGTCCCCATTCAAAATTGCCCAGGTAATACGGCGTTATCGCAATTCGGGGATGCCATAGCGGTGGGGGCGAAGCCCAAAAAGAGCGTCAGAATTATGCGAAGGAATTTTGGCCGGATATATTTCTCAGGATTTCAAAACGCAGGTACTGACATTGTCCTCATACCATGACAATGAAAGAAACGAAAAACCCGTTTCGTAACTTTATTCACCATCCGTTCATCAGTATTACATAGCAATGAATATCCCTGCGCTGAAAAAATACCAGCCTCACTTCATCGTTCTGATCCTTTTTCTCTTTATGGTGGTTACATTCATCCTCCGGATCCTCCCGGCAATCGTCACGAGGGACCTGGCTTTTTTTCCGGTGTATGATACCGACACCTGGTATAACCTGCGGCAGATCGAGGTGATGGTCCATAATTTCCCCCAGTATAACTGGTTTGACCCGATGACGGCATACCCTGCGGGGAAAATGATCGACTGGGGGCCGCTCTACCCGTTTCTAGGCGCCGTGCTCTGCCTTGTAACCGGTGCTGCCACCCGGAGCGGGATTATTGCTACCGCGGGATTTGTCTCGCCCATTCTGGCCGTGCTCATGGTCCCGGTCATGTACGGGATTGGAAAGAAGCTCGGGGACTATAAAACCGGCCTTGTCGCGGCCGGCCTCATTTCCGTAACCTCGCTGGTATATTTTTCATTCTCCTCGTACGGGATGATCGATCACCATATCGCAGAAGTGTTCTTCAGCACGCTCTTTTTCCTCGTATACCTCTCTGCGCTTGCGTACTCCCGGCAGAACCCCGTGGATCTCAACATCCGCAGCACACTCCCGCATTTCTTCCTGATATCGGCACTTGCCGGCACGGTCTATTTTCTGGGGCTCATCACGTCCACAACGGTGATTCTCACCCTTCTCGTCATCGCGGTCTACACACTCCTGCAGGGTCTGGCAGATTTTTACCGGAAGAGAAATATGGATTACCTCTGTATCCTGAACATTGCGATGCTCGGAGTGGCAATGGTCCTGCTCGTCCTGTTCGGATTTAAGCGTGAGGGGATATCCTTCTCCCAGTACTCCGTGGGCATCGTGTACATCCACCTGGCGCTCATAGCTGAAACCATGGTCATCCGCATTCTTGCGGAACTGTTCCGGGAAAAACGGGCGGGGTTCTTCATCAGCATTGCAGGGCTCGGCACAGGAGCGCTCGTTCTCAGCCAGGTTGTCCCTGCCCTGGGATCGATCTCGGACCAGGCACGGAACCTGCTCTTTGGTTTCTCGGTATACACGGTTGGCGTGCAGGAAACCCTCCCCTGGTCATGGGCAAACGCGTTCGGCACGCTCAACGTGGGGATCATCCTTGCAGCCGGTGGTTTCCTGGTGCTGGGATATTCCCTCTGGAAAAACCAGGAACGGGAACTGCTTTTCGTTGCGGTCTGGTCGGCACTGATGCTCCTCATCACCATCCAGCACCAGAGGTTCCTGACCTATTTCACCGTCAATATCGTCCTCCTTGCGGCGATCTGCATCACGGAACCATTCCGCTGGGAGAGCGCGGGAGGTCTGTACCAGCGGCTTTCCGGCGTTTCAACGGTACAGGACGCGGGTTCGGGAGCGCTTCCGGAAAACCCGCCGGCACGCCGGAAACCACAAAAACGGAAACAGCGCGATCCTTCTGCAGGAAACGAGAGGTCGGCCGGTATGTACCTGGCAGGTATCTGTATCCTTGCTGTATGCCTCCTCACCGTTATTCATCTCGCACTTTCTATCCAGCAGGACTATCAGTACGGGATGAGCGCGAAAGAACAGGTAATACCTGATGACTGGATGGAATCACTTGACTGGCTGAAAACGAACACTCCCGATCCGGGCGTTGACTATTTCGGGAAGTACGAGGCGGGAAGTTATACCATGCCCGCGGAGTCGTACGGCATCATTGCCGTGTGGGATGCCGGGCACTGGATCACCTTCTTTGCCCACCGCCTGCCCATCACCAATCCGTTCCAGGACAATCTCGGGGGTCCGAATGGAACGGCATCCTTCTTCCTTGCCGGGAATGAGACGGAAGCAACCGGCATCATTGAAGCATACCGGGGACGGTATGTCATAACGGATTCAGCGATGGCAGTGGACCGGTTCACCAATCTCGTTCCCTGGGTGAGCGGGTCAGTCGATATCTCGCGCTATATCAAGTGGTTCCTGGTCCCGGATACCGCCGATCCGCTCAACCTGAAAAAAGTTCACCGGTACGACAATGACTATTTCCAGACCATGGTGGTAAGGCTGCACAATTTCGACGGTTCGATGGTAGCACCGACGACCGCTGAATATACGACCTATGTCATCCGGCTGCCGACATCGCAGGAATCCGCCGAAGCCACCGGTTACTCCCGGGTGATCACGGGCGGGAAGACCATGACGGTATCAGCGCTCGATAACACGACGCCCATAATACCCGAGGGGCCGGAATTACTACCGACCACCTACGCTGCGCTCTATTCCGGCCTCCCCACCCGGCCCCTGCAGGAAGTACCGGCAGTACAACACTACCGGCTGGTCCACGAATCCGAAGATGATGCGGCTGCGATCCTGTTTCCGGAATCCGGATCCATCACGCTCCCGGGTATTAAAATGGTGAAAATATTCGAGTATGTCAGGGGAGCCCGTATTACCGGCACGGGTGTCATTGAACTGGCGGTCGTCACCAATACCGGCCGGACCTTTACCTACCGGCAGGAGAGTGTCGCAGGTCAGTTTATCGTGCCGTATTCCACAACCGGGAACCCGTACGAGGTCCATGCAGCCGGGCCGTATCACCTTGTCGGGACTGCGAGGGATATTGAGGTCAGCGAGACCGATGTGATACAGGGACTCCTTGTCAGGGAGTGACAGCAGGTTTCCGGTTTTCTGATCCGGGGCTGTGAACTGAAGTCCCTGATTTTGTATTTTTTTGCCTGGGAGAAAACCAAAAAGTTTTCAGGAGAGATGATACCTCCCCATCCTTGGGGCTACCAGTCCCGGGGGGGTCGGCGGCCCATCGTTGCATAGCAACCCTCCCCTGTTGCAATGGATGCCGCCGCCCCCGGAGGGGCGCCCTGCGGCAGATTTGGTACTCAAGAAAAAAAACGGCAATCTGTCCTGTACACATATGCACCGGCAGTTCAGACACCCGGTAATTCCATGGTCCAGCCATCACTCTTCCCAAGTGTTCTCCGGGCTCCCTGCAGGAGAAAAAATCACGGGCTCAGGACAGACTGATAATACCGCTCAAGGCGGATAACCACGGTATCCCAGTCATAGAATTCCGCTGACCGGATGCAGGCCGTTTTCATTGCCGGGTACCTGCTCAGGGCACACCTGATGTTACCGGCAAGATCCTCAACGGTTAGTGATGAGAGAAATCCTGTTTCTTCCGAAATCAAATCACGGATGGCATTATCCGGGTGGTCCACGGTGACCACCGGAAGGCCGCAGGCGAGCGCTTCCAGTGCAGCGATGCCAAATCCTTCCCGCGTGGAGGGGATGACGCAGACATGGGACGACTTCATCAGGCTGATGACCTCGTCGTGGGTGTCCACGAATGGCTTTAAGAGAACCCGGTCGACAATTCCACGGTCACGGATCAGGAACCTGATGGCCTCCCGCTCCGGCCCTTCACCGAGTATCACCAGCGTGAGGCCCGGTTTTTCTGGCAGGAGCGTTGCAAATGCCTGTACCAGCACATCCACATGTTTCTCTTTCATGAGGCGCCCCACAAAAATGATGTCCGAGGAATGCGGTGCCGGGGAAAGAGTGCGTACCCGGACGGTATCAATCCCATTGGGGAAAACAGCGATCTCACTGCAAACTCCAAGGCGACGGAGGTTTACGGCAGTTATGCCGGATACTGCACTGATATTCGGCGTGAGTCCTGACACCAGACCTTCGGTTGTTTTTCCAAAAACACCTTTCCATCCCAGGTATTCATACCAGTAGTCGCCCCATACTTCGTGCCAGGTGATCACAAACGGCATTTTTTTGAGAACCGATACAAGTTTGACGGAGAAGCACGGGAAATAGGGAAACTGCTGGCAGTCGATGATGTCAAACTTTTCCCGCATCAGGAACGGGATGAGACGGCTGCTGAAATAGATCGCTTCCCGGATGGTTCTCCTGCCATCTGCATAGAGCTCCCGTGACGGAAAGACCCCGTGAAGGGTTACCCCGTCCTTTTTCTGGGAATCTGCTCCCTCCCAGTATTTCATGCCGATGATATGCACATCGTGCCCCCGGGCTGAAAGACGGGTGGCGAGTTCGTGGATACGCTTCTCCACACCACCTTTCACATACGGGTAGATGACATCGTAGACAAAGGCGATCTTCATCCGTCAGATCCGTCATGGTTGTTGTTCTCGTTCAGAATCATCATACTCTGGAACACGGTAAAGAGAAAGACCTGGATGCCGCTCACGATCAGGACAAGGGCCGCGATGGCAGTGGAGATCTCCGACAGAAAACCAAAGCTCACCGCGAACCACTTGATGATGATATTGAATCCCAGCAGGACTCCCGCGAGGACGAGACACGCACCCAGGAGCAGGAATTTCTCCAGGTTGTGGTACTGCATCAGGCTGATGATGATCCCCGCCTTGTTCTCGTACCCATGGACAACAGAATAGGTCTTCATCAGGAAGCCGGTGAGGATGACCTGGAGACCGCCCATGAGGAGGATGGCTCCAAGAATAAATACATGGAGGTGCGATGACTCGACATTTCCCTTAAAATAAAAGAAGCCCATCAGCAGAATACCGACAAGGGAGAGGAGCAGGCCCGGGATCGCCACGAACGGGAGGGGCTTCATGAGCAGGACGAACCGTATATGCCGCCAGCCGTCAGCAAAACTGTGCAGGTTTGAGGGGGCCTGCCGGGGATAGTAATCGATGGGCACCTCCGCGACCTTCAGCTGCTCTTTTGCGGCCATCACCAGCATCTCCGAGGCAAACTCCATGCCCCCGGTTGTTAACGTGAGACGGTCGAGCGCCTCGCGGGTCATCGCACGAAAGCCGCTGTGCGTATCGGAATACTCCGTCCCGAAGATGACATTGATCATCCAGGTGAGGAGAGGGTTGCCGATATACCGGTGGAGGGGAGCCATCGCCCCGGGCCGGATCGTACCCCTGAACCTCGACCCGACAACAAAGTCCGCGCCTGCCTCAAGCGGGGCAAGCAGCTGCGGGATCTCGGAAAAATCATAGGTATCATCCGCATCGCCAAGGATAATATACCGGCCCCGGGCATGGCGGAAGGCGGCGAGGTATGCATTTCCGTAGCCGGGCTTTTTCGGGTGTATGACGGTTGCACCGAGGGAACGGGCAATATCTGCAGTCGTATCCGTGGATGAGTCGGCAACAAGGATCTCCCCGTCAAGAGAGTTCTGTAAAAAAACCGCCTGGATCTTCCGGATGCAGGCTGCAATGGTCCGCTCTTCATTGAGCGCGGGAAGGATCACGGAGACGGTCACGGGAACGCTGTCAGGATATGATGTGCTCATTTCAGAGACCTGCCGGGAAGGAGGATATACTCATCATAATCAACGTTGTATTCAATAAATCCATGGGAATACGCTGGTGGTGCCGACATGATGCCGGGTATGCGAAAGTTCATGTGAAAAAAAACTGAATAGTTAGGAGAAGGGAAAAAGAAGATCCCGGGTTGTCCACAAGGATCCAGATCATTTTTCTTCTAATGCAGGGGAATACGCATGAAAAAACTGCTCATTACCGGTATCAGTGGTTTTGTCGGGGGCCACATGGTGGATTTCCTGACCAGGTACCGTCAGGATCTCGAGATCCACGGGATCAGCCGCTCGCAGCCGGCATGGGATTTTGTCCCGGTCCGCCCGGAACTTCTCACAAACCACTACTTCCACCGGGCTGACCTGCTGGAGATCCCAAAGATAAAAAAGTTTCTTGAATGCGTACAACCGGATTATATCCTTCACATGGCCGCACAGAGCTCGGTTGCCGAGAGCTGGAAAACGCCGGTCTTCTCGTTCATGAACAATACCAATATCTTCTTAAACATCATCGACACGGTCAGGCTCAATGACAACGGGGCGCGGGTGCTCTCGATCGGTTCATCGGAGCAGTATGGTGTTGTATCTGCCAGGGACCTGCCCCTCACGGAAGAGACGCCCCAGCACCCTGCAAACCCGTATGCGGTTGCGCGTGTTGCCCAGGAACAGCTGGCAACGATCTATGCCAACGGGTATGGCCTGGATATCTGCTGCACGCGATCCTTCAACCACTGCGGCCCGGGCCAGACCGACCGCTTCGTTATCAGTGCAATCGTGAAACAGTTCGTGAGGATTGCGCACGGGCTCCAGGATCCGGTGATCCATATTGGCAATGGATCGATCGTGCGGGATTTTGTTGATGTGCATGATGTTGTCGCCGCCTATGACCTCCTCCTGTCGAAGGGAAGGCGCGGTGAAGTCTATAACGTGTGCAGTGGCACGGGCCGGACCATAAGGGAGATCATAACCCTGCTTTCAGCCATGAAGGGTATCGATGTTGATGTACACCAGGAACAGGCACAGATCCGCCCGATCGATAACCCGTGCATCATCGGAAGCAGTGAGAAGATCCGGCGCGAACTTGGCTGGAACCCGACCGTCCCCTTCGAGCAGAGCCTCGGGTCTGTCTATGAATACTGGGATCGCCGCATACAACGGGAATCAGCCCACGGAAAAGAGAACTGAGGACGGGGTCCACCACCCGTTATCCCCCGTATTTAGGAATTGAAAAAATGAAATATAATGAGAAAACGAGGAAATGATTCCATGACGCACCAGAAAAAAGCACTGATAACCGGACTCACCGGGCAGGACGGGTCGTACCTTGCGGAATTACTGCTGAAAAAAGGCTACGAGGTCCATGGCCTTATCCGGAGGGCATCGACATTCAATACGTCAAGGATTGACCATATCTATGTCGATCCCCACGAAGAAGGCGCCCGGTTCTTCCTCCATTTCGGGGACCTCTCCGATTCCGAACAGATCGCCAATATCATCTACAATACAAAACCCGACGAGGTGTACCATCTCGGGGCGCAGAGCCATGTCCGGGTGAGCTTTGATATCCCGGAGTATACCGGCAATGTGACGGGACTGGGCACGACCCGGATCCTTGAATCGATCCGGCGGAGCGGGAATGGCACCCGGTTTTACCAGGCGTCCTCAAGCGAGATGTTTGGCGGGGCACAACCCCCGCAGGACGAGCAGACCGCATTTGTCCCGCGAAGCCCGTACGCCTGTGCGAAAGTCTATTCGTACTGGATGGTCAGGAATTACCGCGAGGGCTATAACATGTTTGCCACAAACGGTATCCTCTTCAACCATGAATCCCCCCGTCGCGGGGAGACGTTTGTGACCCGGAAGATCACCCGGGGAATAGCAGCAATCCTTGCAAAGAAAGCAGAGCACCTGTACCTTGGCAACCTTGATGCAAAACGGGACTGGGGATTCTCGCCGGAATATGTTGAGGCCATGTGGATGATGCTCCAGGCACGTGTTCCGGATGATTTTGTGATCGGAACCGGTGAGACACATTCGGTCAGGGAGTTCCTTGAGGCTGCATTTGCCTATGCCGACCTCGATCTGGATGTGCACGTCAGGATCGATCCGAAATATTTCCGGCCCACAGAGGTCGATGTGCTCATTGGCGATGCAACGAAGGCAGAGCGCATCCTCGGGTGGAAACCGAAGATCAGGTTCGGGGACCTGGTCAGGATCATGGTTGATGCGGACCTCCGGGCGGCCGGCCTCGAAGTGCCCGGCGAGGGCGATGCGATCATTGCAGGGAAGTTCCCGGAGAAATGGTGGAAGGGGGACTAAAAAAGGTCCCGGGAAAAACCGTGAAAATCGCAATCTTCCACGATTATTTTGGCGCTATCGGCGGGGGCGAGAAAGTAGTCATCGAGATGGCAAAGTGCCTTGATGCGGATATCATCACCACCGATACCGATGCGGTAACAAGAATTGATCCAACGGTCAGGGTCATCAGCCTGGGAAAGACCATTGCCTTTCCCCCGTTAAAACAGATATCGGCAGCAATAAAATTCAGGACCTGCGACTTCTCAAAAAAGTATGATTTTTTTATCTTTACCGGCAACTGGAGCCCTGCGGCAGCGCACCGCCACCGGCCGAACCTCTGGTACTGCTATACGCCGGTCCGGGCATTTTATGACCTGCACGCCACATTCCTTTCCCGGCAGGATTTTATCACCCGCCAACTGTTCCGCACATGGACATTTTTTCACCGGATCGCGGACCAGCGATCCATTGCAAAGGTCGATCGCATCATTGCCATCTCTCGAAACGTACAAACCAGGATACGGCACTATCACCACCGGGATGCTCAGGTGATTTATCCCCCGGTGGATACTTCCCTCTATCACTGTAAGGAGTATGGAGATTTCTGGCTCTCCGTGAACCGGCTCTACCCGGAAAAAAGGATTGAACTCCAGATTGAAGCCTTCCGGCAGATGCCGGAAGAACGCCTGATCATCATCGGGGGATACGCCAGAGGGGACCATGCCGCAAAATATGCAGAGAAGATACGCCAGAACCTTCCCCAGAATATTACGATCCGCGGTGAAGTACATGACGAAGAACTGCGGGATTTGTATGCCAGGTGCCGGGGGCATATCTGTACCGCGCTTGACGAGGACTACGGGCTTACCCCCCTTGAAGCCATGGCGAGCGGCAAGCCGGTGGTTGCCGTGGATGAGGGGGGGTACCGGGAGACGGTGACGCCGGAGACGGGGATCCTTGTAAAACCCGAAGTTGACTCGATCATCGACGCGGTGTCTGCGATCTCATGTCATCCAGCGCTGTACCGTGATGCCTGCGAGGCACGGGCCCGGGAGTTTGATCTGCCCGGGTTCCAAAAGCAAATTCTGCGTGAGGTTGCCGGAACGTCCCAATAGCATACTGGCATATCCGGAAATTCTGCATTCGTGTGTTTTATCAAGATTCTGGAAATGCCCACGATATTTTTTACCGGCGGGGTTTTAATCTGTTTGCCCGGAGAAAGAGGAAAAGTTGAACATCGTTTGGAATGATAGACAGTACCACAAAAGAAAGAACCGCTCATTGCCAACGGGAGCCGGATCGTGAACTTCAGCCTCATTCTTGAACTAGCAAAACGGGATTTCACCGAGAGGTATTCCGGCTCCGCACTCGGATTTCTCTGGTCGTTCGTCTACCCCCTGATTAATATCCTGATTTATATGATCATCTTTGGCAGCATGATGGGTGCACGGCTGCCGGGGATGTCCTCTGTCTGGGGTTACGGGGTCTATCTTATCGCCGGGCTGGTTCCCTGGACGGCATTTGCCAATACCGTGACGCGGGCATCTACCGTATTCCTGGATAAAAAGAATATTATTGCAAAAATCCATGTGGATCTTCCCACGCTTCCGCTCTTTATCGTGATCTCGGAAAGTGTCACCTTTGTGGTCACGCTTACGATCTTCCTTCTCATCCTTCTCATCACCGGGATTCCCCTGTCCTGGTATCTGGCACTCATCCCGCTCATCTACTTCATCCAGCAGGTGTTTGCGTACGCACTGGGATTTTTCCTGGGGATATTCGTGGTCTTTTTACGCGATCTCAAGGAGGTGGTCACGATTGGGTTCCAGATCTGGTTCTGGTTCACACCCATTGTCTATACTTTTGATATCCTTCCCGCGCTTGCCCAGCAGGTACTGATCCTGAACCCGATGCTTTCAGTTGTGTCTGCATATCATGATATTTTCGTGTTCCAGAGAATGCCGTCATTTTTTTATCTCACCCTTGTGCTCATCGGGAGTGTGGTGCTGATTGTTGTTGATTATGTGATATACAAAAAACTTGAGAAGGACATCCGGGATTTCATATGATGATTACCCTGGCAATCCAGATTCAGTCTGAAGCGTCCTCCATTACCATACATGTACCGGTGAATCAACCAGAGGGTATTCATCCATGATCAAAGTCGAAGGGATCTCAAAGAGGTTCAAACTCTACCACTCGCCTGCCGACCGGCTCAAGGAGATCCTCTTCAGGAAACAATATCACAAGGACTTTTTGGCGCTCGACAACATCTCCTTTGAGATTGGCGCGGGAGAGACGCTCGGGATCATCGGACAGAACGGTGCCGGGAAATCCACGCTGTTAAAAATTCTCTCCGGTATCGTGATCCCGGACCACGGGTCTATCCGGATTGACGGGAAAGTCACGGGGCTTCTCGAGCTCGGAACTGGTTTTAACGCAGAGATGACCGGCCTTGAGAATATCTATATGAACGGCACCCTCATCGGCATGTCAAAGGATGAAATCGACCGGAAAAAGCAAACCATCATCGACTTTTCAGAACTTGGAGATTTCATCAACGAGCCGATCAAGACCTATTCATCCGGCATGACGATGCGACTTGCGTTCTCGATAGCAATCCACGCAGATCCGACATGCTTTCTTGTTGATGAGGCGCTGTCCGTCGGGGATGCCTATTTCCAGCAGAAGTGCATGAGAAAGATTCAGGAGTTCCGGGCGAACGGCGGGTCGATCGTGTTTGTGTCGCATGATATGAATGCGGTGATGATGTTATGCGACTACGCGATACTCCTTGATCATGGAAACATGGTTTCCTACGGGATCCCCCGGGCGATCACGGATTTGTACATCTCACGAGTTTGTATGAAGACGCACCAGGGAGAGAAAGAAGTAAGTATCCTAAATAATTCTTCGAAAAACGATGATCATTCCAACATTTCAACGAACGAAATTGAATTTGTTTCTCTCCAGATTCAAGATACTTCCGGGAATAGTATCACGCATGCGCACTCTGATGAAGAGATTGTAATTACATTTGTATTTCACTGTCTGCGTACTGTTGAGGATCCCACATTCGGAATATTAATCCGGAACCGTTACGGTATGTCTGTTTTCGGGACCAATACCTATCTCCAGCACCAAAAAAACAATCCTTTGCTCCCGGGAGAAGATTATGAAGTATCGTACAGGATGAAAGTCCCTCTGCAACCAGACGATTATCTGATCACTGTTGCAATTGATAATAAGGGGAAAGGTACAAATGCTTTCGAGGAATATCTCCTTCGCCTTAATGATATCGGAACATTGAAAATTATACGAAACGAGAAAATGTCATTTTTCGAGGGAATATTTGATTTGCATCCCACGATACTATGTAACACCCACGTCCCAGCCGAAAACCGGAGCCGTTGAAAATGGATGATAATATTATAGAAATCCGCGATGAGATTAACGTTGAAGAGATTATGACAAAGATACGGGAGAATATCCGTCGCAGACAGACTGCAGGAGAACTACTTCCCGATACGGATTCCATAATCACATCCACTTCAAAAAATGTCACAATTACTCCATTCAATGATACAATCGGACGCGATATTTCGTCCATCAATGCCAACTGGGATATCCACAATAATAGTTATTTCATTAGCTCCCACCGGCCCTCCATTGGAAAAATACTCGTAAAAGCGCGCCGGTTGGTTCATGGGGAAGTCCGCCGCTATGTTGACCCGGTGATCTCCCGCCAGACTGAATTCAATGCCAGTACGGTTCGAATTCTCAACCAGACTTCACAAAAAATCGAGGACTTGGATCTCAAAATTTCACAGCAAGAGATGGAACTAAATCGATATTTTTCATATCTGCAAGAAGAATTATCCAAGAATATTTCTTTACAGGAACAGGAATTAATCCAGAAGATCTCCCAGCAGGATGAAGAGTTAAACGCCAGTATTCAAATCTGCGTTGCTAAAAATTTCCATGATGTTTTTTCCAAGTTTGATACGGATCTCCGGTTACGAGTCGGGCTTGCCCATCTCCTTGAAGAACGCATACAGGATGGGCTCACACAAAAAAGCAGGGCCCTGGAATCGATTTCTCCAGTGGATACAAATTATTTTCTTTTTGAGGAACGATTCCGGGGCTCACGGGACGATATCAAACAACGACAGTTAGCTTTCCTTCCGTACTTCGAAAAATGTTCCCGCGTCCTTGATATCGGTTGCGGCAGGGGTGAATTTCTTGAGATCCTCAAGGACCATGCTATTGGTGGTATCGGGGTAGATAGTGATACGGACATGGTGGCATACTGCCGGTCCCGCCAGTTAGATGTAACGCACTCAGATGCCCTTGCCTATCTCGAAACACTAGAAGATAAAAGTCTTGACGGGATCTTTATTGACCAGGTTGTGGAGCACCTTGAGCCGGATTATCTTATGCGGTTGCTTGCTCTCTGTCATCAGAAGATGAAATTCGGGTATCATATTGTCGTTGAAACGGTGAACCCCTTATCTTTTGTATCGTTTGTCAACTTTTACATCGATATGACCCATAAGAGACCCGTACATCCGGAGACGTTACAGTATCTTATCAGTGCATCGGGATTCCGGGAATGCGAGAAGAAATTTTTCTCACCGGTTCCTGACGAGGGCAGATTGAAAAAGGTTGAATGGACTGCAGATATGAATGAGACGGAACGAAAGAACGTTGATGATTATAACCATAATATTGAGATGCTGAATACCATATTGTTTGGTGCCCAGGATTATGCAGTGATCGGGAAGAAATAAAAAAGGAAATCAAATATGAAAAAACCAATAATCGCAATAGCACATCAGACAATAACCGATGGTGATGCAATCGGGAATGACATTATGGGTATGTATAATACACTCATAGATGAAGGATATAATGTCGGATTACTATCAGAGTATTCAGCAGATAGTCTGAAGAAATATCAGATGAATTCCGCAAGTACCAATAATTTTTTTGAGACTCCGGATTCCATTCTCATATACCATCACAGCATTTATTGGGAATTTGGGGAGCGGATTTTGGAAAAGTGTAAAGGTAAAATAATTTTCAAATTTCATAATATTACACCAACCCGGTTTTTTAAGGATTTTTCGAGTCTGCATTATGAAAAATGTCTTCAAGGAATCGAACAAACCAAACGATTAATCAATGCGTATAAAAATTGTCCGTGGTGGGGAGACTCATCATTTAACTCATTTCTCCTACAACAGATCGGGTTGAAATCCGATCATATTACAACCGTCCCGCCATTTCATCGACTCGATGCTTTGGAAAAAATTGAACCAAGTTATAAAATCATTGATGATTTGATCAGAAACAACAATAACAATGTTCTTTTCGTCGGGAGAGTTGCACCGAATAAAGGACATATCCATCTGATAAATATTATTAAGACTTATAAAGAAAATTATGATTCAAATATTCATTTGTGGGTGCTTGGTCCGATTGATCATGACCAGTTACAATTATATTTCAATCAACTATCTGTTTTAATTAAAAAATATGGGTTGGAAAAGAATATTTCATTCATTGATAAAAAACCAGAGACTGATATCAAAGCATATTACCTTGGTTGCGATGAATTTCTATGCATGAGTGAACACGAAGGTTTTTGTGTTCCGGTTATTGAGGCGCAACAATTCATGCTGCCGGTTGTAACATATGGTGGAGCTGCATTGCGAGAGACCGCAGGAATAAACCAGATTATTATGGATTCTTTTGATTATCCATTTGCTGCATCGGCATTATTTACCATATTCACTGATGAGAAAGTCAGGAATTTTTGTAAAAAACATGGACGGATAAATGTCGATTCAAGATTTTCATCAGAAAAAATAAAAAACAAATTTTTATCCGAATTTGCACGAACTGTGGATGGCAATCAACAATGAAAATTGGCATTTTAAATGTTCAGGTTCCCTTTATCCGGGGGGGTGCGGAAATCCATGCAGAGTCCTTACGTGATGAATTAAGAAAACGTGGGCATGAAGCAGAGATAATAACAATTCCATTCAAATGGTACCCCCCAGAAACTATAATTGACGCTATCATGATAGCACGAATGGTAGATGTCAAAGAAGTGAATGGCCAACCAATTGACCGGGTTATTGCACTGAAATTTCCTGCATACTATATCCCTCATGACAATATGGTAATATGGCTCCTGCATCAACATCGCCAGGCGTATGAACTTTGGGATACTGATCATGGAGATCTCCATAAAATGAAAAATGGTGAAGAGGTACGCAGGATAATTCGTGAATGCGACAATAAATTCATCCCCAAAGCGAAGAAAATTTTTACGAATTCCCAAACGGTAGCGGATCGATTAAAAAAATTTAATAATATTACTGCAGTTCCTCTCTACCACCCCCCTAAAAATTGTGAACGATTTAAATTTGGAACGGCTGAAGATTTCATTTTTTATCCAAGTAGGATTGATCCTATAAAACGCCAAATCCTGCTTGTGCAGGCATTAAAATATTGTAAAACTCCTGTCCGGATTGTTCTTGCCGGTACGGGCAATAAACAAACAATTGATGAAATTTATTCCATCGCAAAGAGGGACGATACGATATCCCATCTGGAAATGAAGGGTTATATTTCGGAAGACGAGAAAATTGATCTTTATTCGCGATCTCTTGGCATATATTTTGGCCCCTATCAGGAAGACTACGGATATATTACCCTCGAATCTTTCTTTTCAGGAAAACCCGTGATCACCCACACGGATTCCGGAGGTCCACTGGAATTCGTAAATGAGAAGACAGGTTTTGTAGTTAATCCTGATCCAAAAAGTATTGCACATGTGATGGATCAACTTTACGAAAATCGAAACTTAGCTCAAAAACTGGGTGAAAATGGTTTTACACTGATGAAAAAATTAAATATTAACTGGGATTTTGTGGTGGAGAAGTTATTGTCATGAAATTAGCATATTTTAGTCCTCTCCCCCCCCAAAAAAGTGGTATATCTGATTATTCTGAAGTTTTAATCCCATTTTTAGCTAAATATTGTGATATTGATCTCTGGGTCGATGGAATCAATCCATCAACTACTCTCTTGAAAAAATTTAAGATTATCGATTATTCACGAAACCGGTCTATCCGGACAAAATTGACAACCTATGATGTCATTGTCTACAATATGGGGAATAATCCGTTTTACCATGCAGGAATGTATGATATATTCCTCGAGTACCCGGGGATTGTAATCCTCCATGATTATGTATTATATTTTCTGATTACTGGGTATTACCTTGATATGAAAAAGGATGTTGTGGGATATATTCATGAATTTTGTTACAATTATGGGTACAATAGTGTTGAGAGCGTAAAAAAAATTCTGCGATCAACGATTCCTCCTCTTCAATACCAGTCTCCTGAAAATTACCCGCTTGTAAAGAGATTAATCACAGAGGCTAAGGGGATAATCGTTCATTCTGCATCCACAAGAAATTTAATTCTCAACCAAGGCTGTCTCTCTTCAAAAGTAATCCAAATAAATCAAGTTAATTATAATAATGAGTTGGAGATATCAGAGAGAGAGAGAATAGAAATTAAAGAAAAATATTGTATTCGGCCTAGTGAGATATTAATTACTTCATTTGGATATATCGCTTCCACAAAACGGAATTTGCAGATTATTGAAGTGATTGAGGGAATCTTGGCAACAACACCCATTCCGGTGAAATATTTGATGGTGGGTGAAGGAAATTGCGTTGATGGATTACTGTCAGAAAATATTAAAAAAACGGGGTATGTCTCGATCAGAGAATTTGAAAAACTGATTTTATGCTCAGACATTGTGATAAATATGAGATATCCTTCAATGGGTGAAACTTCGGCTACATTATTAAGAGGAATGACTGCGGGAAAACCCTGTATTGTGTCAAATATTGCATGGTTTTCCGAACTTCCTGACGATACCGTGGTTAAGATCACAACAGATTCGCTCAATGAAAAAGAGGAGTTGAAGAATGCCTTATTGTTACTTTTGAACAATCGAGCTAAAATGATTGAATATGGCCGAAACGCTCGTTCATTTACATTAAGATTTCATGATCCGGATACTATTGCTAAAAATATGATTAATTTTTTTACGAATTGTTACGAAATTAAGGATAATTTTTCAAAAGATTATATCGATCTTCATGATAATCGGATGAACGAACTTGGATTAAAAAAGGATACCTCATCCTTTATTAGAGACTATAGAAAAAATCAATGTGAACGAATTAAAGATATTGAAATAATTACTCCCAACACCAGATATCCCGAAAAAAAATTGGTCAAGCGATTAACAGATATTTTTTTTTACCAGAGTAAAGAGAAGAATGTATAACAAAGTAAAAGATAGATTTGACGATCCTACAATTCCTGTCTATGACAAAGAGAGTATTAATGATCTCTCTTTGGGCAAAATTGGGCTGAGTTTAGGATGGTATAGGAATCTGCGTTGGAACCGCCCAGCCGGATCATGTTCGCTTCACTTCACATCATCGTCCCGATATTCCTCATCGTTACTGTTACCGAATAACTATAGCCGGCAGTCATCGCACCCGGAATCGATATCGACACTTCCTTGTGCATCTACAGTCAGCGCAGTACCACTACAGTCTGAGACGCCTGAGCCCCAAACCACTGATGCCCGTCCCAGACCATCTGGTATGTCGGGGTATAGGTTCCCACTGTTGTGGGAGCGGTGACCGTCCAGCTGAATGTGTACGATTCACCGGGAGGAACCGATGTCCCGGCAGGCAGACTCACGCGATACCCCCCCACATCCGGGAGCTTGAAGGTATAGGCATCTGCGTTAGCATTTCCCAGCCGAATCATGCTCGCTTCATTCCACGTCATCGTCCCGATATTCTTCATCGTTACGGTCACCGGATAACTCTGGCCGCCAACCATCGTAGAGGGGATCGATATCGAAACTACCAGTGCATTAACAGCCGGTACAGTTACCACTAAGGTCTGAGACGCCTTTTGCCCAAACCACTGATGCCCGTCCCAGACCATCTGGTATGTCGGGGTATAGGTTCCCACTGTTGTGGGAGCGGTGACCGTCCAGCTAAATGTGTACGATTCACCGGGGGCAACCGATGTCCCGGCGGGCAGACTCACGCGATACCCCCCCACATCCGGGAGCTTGAAGGTATAGGCATCTGCGTTAGCATTTCCCAGCCGAATCATACTCGCTTCATTCCATGTCATCGTCCCGGTATTCATCATCGTTACGGTCACCGGATAACTCTGGCCACCCACCATCGTAGAGGGGATCGATGTCGAAACTACCTGCGCATTTACAGCCGGTACAGTTACCACTACAGTCTGAGACGCCTTTTGCCCAAACCACTGATGCCCGTCCCAGACCATCTGGTATGTCGGGGTATAGGTTCCCACTGTTGTGGGAGCGGTCACCGTCCAGCTGAATGTGTAGGATTCACCGGGAGCAACCGATGTCCCGGCAGGCAGACTCACGCGATATCCCCCTACATCCGGGAGCTTGAAGGTATAGGCATCTGCGTTAGCATTCCCCAGCCGAATCATACTCGCTTCATTCCATGTCATTGTCCCGGTATTCATCATCGTTAAGGTCACCGGATAACTCTGGCCACCCACCATAGCTGAAGGAATGGTATTGCCGGTGACTTGTGCATCGTTTGTACTACTAATAGGATGCAAAGGATAACGATCGATTAGATCACTTTGGGGATTGTACGACTGGTCACAGAAACCGTTGAAATTACTATCAAGACACTTTTCGGAAAAACCTGTGGATGAAGGATTGCTCCAATAATTTCCACCAATGCTCGGCCCTCCAATAATATTCACGCCAGAGATCGGAGTGGTATACCAAAGGTTATTACTAACAGAGCCATCCGATTCCTCGTTATCAATATTTTTGAAGACATTATTGTAGAATACATTCCCATTGCTGGAGCCGGAGAGATACGTTCCTACCCACCCGGAGTTTTGGACGTAATTATTTATAAACAGATTGCCTGATGAACCTCCTGATATCCAGACGCCATCATTTGTGTTGCCGGAAAGGGAATTGTCAATTATTCGATTGCTATGGTAATCGGAGACAAAAAGGCCGTTAACGTTTCCGATAATGGTGTTGGTAGAAATAGTGTTATTCATTCCCCCTTCCAGGGATCCTCCGTCGGTCATTGAAATGCCCATATTGTTGTAGTTCACCTGGTTATTACTAATGACATTGTGGTTGTTGGATAACCAGAGCAAGATACCAAATTGGCTATTACTGAAAATATTGTTCGAATCTATGGTGATATATTCATTCACAGCCGCGTTCGCGTCAAGCACAATCGCATGGGTGTTCGAGTTTGCGGTGTTCGATAAAATGTTCAGATGTGAACATTTCCATGTTGTAATCCCATTTTTATTCGAGATAACGGACGATGATGTGATTGCCCCCCCCTGAACATATTCATAGATAATTCCCAAATTTTTATTTAACACATTCAGATTTTTTACGGTGACATTCCGGGTTAACGTTCCTGAGTTAACTCTGACTCCATAATAGGACGGTCCGCTTTCACTGGTCCCTATACCAGGGCCGGTTATGGTTTTACCATTTCCATCAAAAATAACGTCGGATGTGAAAATGCGGATTGCATAGTTATTGTTAGTATCGATAACCGGGGAGCTGTATGTCAGTATATACGTACCCGGATAAAGAATATCCCAGTGTTCATTTCCTGGGGAACCTAATACATTTGTTTCATCTAAGTATGTGTCTGCATACACAACAGGAAAGAGAAAAACAGATATAAGCACAAATAAAAAAATCAGATTCCTGACGCGACCAATATCTTGCATGTATGTAATTTATTAATTTGATTTTAAGATAGTATGGTTTGTGTCATTTGCTATTCATACCGTTTTTAATAATATGAAAATGGGTCTCTAGAGTTAGGTTTTATTCTGATCAGCTCAGTTCGGGTTTGTTCTGTCACATCTATAGATTATTAGAGGATCCTGTTCAACCGAATTATCCAAAGTATAAGTATTTCCCAGATATGTTGATAATTTGTTTAGATCATTATTATCCATAAATTTTGGGTGAATGATTAGATATCGAATTCCAAATTTCTGATGCAGGTGTTCAAGCGGATCAACCTCAGCATGTTGTTTGCTCGTATCCAGATAGTATAAATATAAAAGTACAGGGTCTTTTTGAACTATATTCTGCTCATATAACGGATAGATTTTAGTTGAATAACCCCCAATTGCCTTTTTATGGTGGATCTTTTGGTACTCATCATAGTATCTCATCCCCCCACCACTTTGCATTCCACTTAGCATAAATGATGATTGTTGGGCAGGAATATCCATTATAGTATAATTCTCATCATCAGCTGATATTGTATAGTAAAATGAAGGAGTTGTAACAACAGCCTGATTCGGGATTACTGCTGAAAATTCAAATAAAATTAGAAATGCGACTAATAGGCAACTAACAATCTGATGAGATTTTTTTAATTGATATTTTTCAAACAAATAATGTATTCCATATGCTGCAATTACTGAGAAGCAAAACATAACTAAAATATCATATCGCGATGGAACTCGAATCATGTTTAAAACGGGAGTGAAAACCGTTAAAATACCAGGAAGATAAAAATTTTGAAATTTTTGTCCGTTTATTTGTAATAGTGGACCTAAAGCGAATAAAAACGAGACAATAAGCGTTACTATATAGGGTTGTATTTTTTTAGCACTTCTGCAATATAATAATCCTACAAATGAAAGAACTAAAACAGTGTACCCTGCAAATACAATATTTTCAGAAAAATTACCTGTGAAATGGGAATATATTGGCAGAACAAAGGAGTTAAAAATCGGATGCATTGGAGATGGAATTATAAATCCTAATAAATCTGCAGAATATGCAATAAAATTGTCAATCGGAAAAGAAAGAAATTTGTTATCAATAATATTTTTCACAATGTAGTAAAGACCGGGGGAAATGAGTATAGATGAGGTTATGACAAATAATGACAAGTTTGATAGATTATTATTCTTTTTAATAATCTGAAAGTTAAGAATAAGATATATAGCAAAAAATAGTGATGCCATCACACCAATGGTCCACGATGATAAGGCAGTTCCTGAAAAAAATATGCTACAGAAGATAACATTTCTTATTGATGGCGAATCAAACATTTTATGCACATACAAGGCAAAAAAAGGAAGCAGCATAATGCTAAAAGTGTGGAGATGCCCCCCCATGGCAGCAGCAAAATGAAATGGACAGAAAGCAAAAATTAAACCTGCAATAAATGCAATTTTTTTATCAGTAATTAAATAATCAACAAGTAAAAACATTCCTAAACCGGATAGGACAAATGTTGATAGTACGTAAATATTGTAACTTGCTACGCTTCCCATAATATGAGTTAGAGGGATGAATAGAAACATCGGCAATAAGCCACCTTCAATAAAATCCATACCCATTGGGTAATACAAATAAGGATCAGACAACGGATTAACATGTAAATATGTCACTGCATAGTCAAACCACCAAAAATAGTTTGACCACATGACCACTTCACCACTTCCTAAATACATTTTGAAAATGTCTGGGTGAACAGGCATACAAACCATAAAATACGTTATTATTGTGTACATTAAAAAGACACAAAAAAGCCATTTATATTTTAAAACTATTCTATTAATTAACATAAAACATCCATTTTGTCCTATCGTTCAGAGTTTCATCCTTTCACAACAACCATCAGGCCTATAATAATAATAATCGTACCGATAATTCTGGCAGTGCCAATCTGTTCCTTGAGAATAAAATATGAGAGAAACAGAACGATAATAAACGTCAGGGAAATAAACGGATACACAAAACTGAGATCTTTTCGGGAAAGTGCGATCAACCAGAATACTGTACTTAAGCCATACATGAAAAGACCGAGCAGCACAACCGGGTTTAAAAACATGGATATAATTCCGGGAATTGAGAACTTATCGATCGCCCCGATCGAATTCATCCCGATTTTCCAGAAAACCTGACCCAGTGATGCAAAAAGGATACCTATTAAAATAATGATAATAGTGTTCATTTTTCCCTCAGCATATTTTATGACATTCATTTTCATTATGGTTTTACGATAATTTTTCCTCAATCCGGTCCATCTTCTTGGAGATATAATCCACAATAAGCCCGATTGACATTAACTGAATTGCAACAAGTATGAAAAATACTGCAAGAAGTGGATAATATTCATTTACCAGATGGTAAAGAGTTAGTCTTTCATAGAGTGCAATCGAACCAAAACCAATCCCAATTAAAATTAATATAAAACTGGGGAACATAATCATCTTTCCGAGCGGAGAAGTATCATTCCAGGAAACCGCGAGAAGACCAAAAAACATCTTCAGCCCGTCTCTTATTGGATGTAGTTTCGATGTACCTACCCGCGCACGATATTCAATCGGAATTTCTGCAATTTTGTATCCCAGTTTTGCTGCCCGTACGGTCATTTTTGTTTCAAATTCAAGGCTTCTTGCTTCGACATCAAATTTTTCAAACATTTCCTTTCGAAAAGCACGGAATCCTGTCTGGCTGTCTACAATGGTCTTCCCGCTGATATACGCTGCAAGAGAGGAAAAGAAAAAATTCCCCAGCCGGTTAAACAAAGGGATATTTTCGCGGTTTATCTGGCGGGAGCCAAGGACCAAATCAACGCCATGTTCAAGTTTATTGATAAATTCCGGAATATACCGTGCCGGATAAGTGCAGTCTGCATCCGTGAAAATTATGATGTCTCCCGTGGCATGTTCCACACCCGTTCGTAATGCAGCTACTTTCCCCTGGTTTTTCTCATGCTGCAACACCTGAACTTTTTCATTCAGAAGTGTCTTTGCGATTTCGTAGGTAGAATCACTGGATCCATCATCGACAATGATAATTTCATCTGCGTATGGCAAATATTCGTCTACAACCGGTTTCAGTGCTTGTTCCTCATTGTATGCAGGGATTATTACGGAGATTTTCATTTTTTCCGATTTTTCATTTGTATGATTTTTATTCAGCATCGTAGTTACCGTGGTACTTTTTTCCTTGAGTAAAATTAGTAAACTTCAGAAATTATAGAATGAATAGTCTTTTTCGATCCGATTTCCAGACACTATTTGGATGGCCCGGTCAATAATTGTTGCTCTTTTACGATAATCGGGCATTGCCAACGAGGATGGTTGTATGAAGAAGAGACTTGGGGGATATTCAGAGATTTATACCCGCCCCAATGTCGTCATAAACGGTATCCAGCATAACAGCAGAAACCTGTGACCCCATCGTCATTCCGTTTTTTTTCGTTACTGGCTTTGTGTGATTTTTAGGACTTACGCACAACCCGCAGAAAAAAAATCAGAGCGCATATTTCGGCTGTGCCAGATAGCCCGCAATGGCTGACTTGACAATCTCCCATTTAGCATTGTAGATAGTGATGTTATTGATGCGATTAACGACCTCAAGACGGATGAAAGCCCTGATGGAGCAGTTGATGTGATTCCGTTGGCCGGCCTCTTTACGGATCTTACAATCCTCAACGCAACATAGTTCTTTGAGAGCGCGGTGATAGTTTTCAATTGACCAGCAGATAGCCTGGAGATTCCTTCTGTCCTCGTGGTCCATGGTCAGGAAATTGGTAGCCCAGTATCGTTCTTTCCCATCTTTGTTAACGGTATGAAAAACCCGAACGAACCCGAATTTCTTCATATGGACCTTCAAGCCATCATCAGGGATTGCGAGGGAAGAAACCGGACGATTGTCCGTATGGTCCGGGTTTACCATTCGGTTCTTCTTGATGCGTGAGAACCAGTTCCAGCCGAGTCGGGAGACGCACTTCAGGTTGTCAATCCCGGAATACCAACTGTCAAACATGACGAAGGATGGTTGAAACCCACGCCCTGATGCCGTCTTGACCATGTCCCGGAAATGATCGTTCTTTGACAACTCATCGCCGTCTTTGTCATAAATCCGATAATCGATCGGGAATGTACTGGTTCCATCGGTCCAGGCCAGGGTGATCAGGCCTATCCCCTTCACAACGGAATGATGTTTGCCACTCCATTGGTAATAGGTCAATTCGATCTGCTTCGAATGGATCTTGTCGATAACTGTGTCATCCATTATCAGCCAACCGCTTCGCTTCTCGACATATGGTTCAACCTCTTTCCACAACGTCTCCATAGTTAGGGACTGCCTTGTCAGAAACCGGTTGATCTTGTCATGCGCTACTACCAGACCGTTCACCGAATAACATTCGGCTGCTTTGACACACGAGACATCGCATTGCGCTGCTACCAGAAAATTGATGTAATCCAAGTCGGTTATCTTCCGTGACTTGTTCACAGTCCTTTCTTGTGTTGTTATAATATTTTGATCTGCCGGTTTGATCCCGCTCTTGCGTAAGTCCTAATTTTTTTCAGTTGTCCTCGTTATCGGAATCAATATTGAGTTTACCGCCCTGTTAAACAATAGATTAATTCTGATACACAATAATTTGCGGACCAAAAGACTGGGAAGGATAAATGGAGGAATCTCTCGCAGTGATTGTGGTCACTTGGCCGGAACTTTTATACACGGAATATAATTTTCCGGCGGCAACGTTTCCCTCAGTCTGGTAATCCGTCATATCTTCAACCAGGGTTTTTCCATAATAATCATTTGATTGCAGGATATTCCCATGCATATGTCCGCACATGATGACGGTGGGATCTCTGACCACCAGATTTTCTTTGATGCTTGTACCAAGCGGTGACAGGGGGGATGGATATATCACCCCATCGAAATAGTTGTGGGTTGCAAATATTGGAATTTGGGAGGGTTTTGACATAATCAGATTGTTATATTGGCTCACATCAGATTCGCTCAATGCATTTCTGGTATATCCAATGCCGATGAAGAGGAAGTCGTTGATATCTGCAGTCCAGTTCCTTTTTCCAGCCCCAACATAGGTATCAAATGCCGAATAATCAGACGCTGATCCCATTAAATCGTGATTACCAGATACCTCATACAGGGGGATTGTTGTCAGCGAGCGAGCAACTGCATAATTTTGCCACTGGGCGACATTATCCCCTGAATCCACCAGATCACCCGTGATAATAATCCCGCTGATATTATACTCATTTTTGATGGACTCAAGATAAGAAAAGGTAAAATTCAATGTCGATGGATAAGATGCTGACAACTTCTGAGTATCCGAGATATGGACAATTGAATACGAATATTCGCCATAGAAGATCTGAACCGGAGAACTGAGTGTTTCTCCAAACCACTGATGTCCGTCCCAGACCATCTGGTATGTTGGGGTAAAGGTACCCGCTGTTGAAGGAGCTGTAACTGTCCAGCTGAATGCGTATGATTCGCCGGGAGCAACCGAAGTCCCAGGAGGCAGACTCACGCGGTGGCCACCCACGTACGGGAACGTGAATGTATAGGCATCTGCGTTAGCACCGCCCAGCCGAATCATGCTCTCTTCACTCCACGTCATTGTCCCGGTATTCTTCATCGTTATTGTTACCGGATATCTCTGGCCGGCCGTCATCGTCGTCGGAATCGATGTCGAGACTACCTGAGCATCTACATCTGCAGTCTGTGCAGTTATTACTACCACCTGAGACGCCTGAGCCCCAAACCACTGATGCCCGTCCCAGACCATCTGGTATGTTGGGGTAAAGGTACCCGCTGTTGAAGGAGCTGTAACTGTCCAGCTGAATGTGTATGATTCGCCGGGAGCAACCGAAGTCCCAGGAGGCAGACTCACGCGGTGGCCACCCACGTACGGGAACGTGAATGTATAGGCATCTGCGTTAGCACCGCCCAGCCGAATCATGCTCTCTTCACTCCACGTCATTGTCCCGGTATTCTTCATCGTTATTGTTACCGGATATCTCTGGCCGGCTGCCATCGTACTCGGAATCGATGCCGAGACTACCTGAGCATCTACATCTGCAGTCTGTGCAGTTATTACTACTACCTGAGACGCCTGAGCCCCAAACCACTGATGCCCGTCCCAGACCATCTGGTATGTCGGGGTAAAGGTACCCGCTGTTGAAGGAGCTGTAACTGTCCAGCTGAATGTGTATGATTCGCCGGGAGCAACCGAAGTCCCAGGAGGCAGACTCACGCGGTGACCACCCACGTTCGGGAACGTGAATGTATAGGCATCTGCGTTAGCACCGCCCAGCCGAATCATGCTCGCTTCACTCCACGTCATTGTCCCGGTATTCTTCATCGTTATTGTTACCGGATATCTCTGGCCGGCCGTCATCGTCGTCGGAATCGATGTCGAGACTACCTGAGCATCTACATCTGCAGTCTGTGCAGTTATTACTACCACCTGAGACGCCTTAGCCCCAAACCACTGATGCCCGTCCCAGACCATCTGGTATGTTGGGGTAAAGGTACCCGCTGTTGAAGGAGCTGTAACTGTCCAGCTGAATGTGTATGATTCGCCGGGAGCAACCGAAGTCCCAGGAGGCAGACTCACGCGGTGGCCACCCACGTTCGGGAACGTGAATGTATAGGCATCTGCGTTAGCACCGCCCAGCCGAATCATGCTCGCTTCACTCCACGTCATTGTCCCGGTATTCTTCATCGTCACGGTCACCGGATATCTCTGGCCGGCCGTCATCGTGCCCGGGATCGTGTGCGATACCATCTGCGCATCATACACAGTCACCGTCTGAAACGTCGTATATCCCCTCAGACAGACATTGGCTTCGGACATATCAGGTCTCGTTGTCAAATCAGTCCACGTTGCCCCGGTCGAGCTGATGTAACTCTCCCCGGCATTGGCGGTCGCATGGCTCGAGTAATAGAGTTCGGGTTTTTCTATAGGTATAGGATTCTCCCACCCCGGCGTTGATACAGAAACAACGATGGAGAATTTTTGTCCCGGTTTCAGGGCCACATCAGGTACATCAACCGTTTGATATCCCGGCAGGGAACCCGACCAGGATGTCTCTGCAACATACCCGCTGGCATTGATCGGCCCGCCAACCGGGTCAAGATATATTCTCGCGGTGTAGCTGCCGGAATACGTTGCGTACATCCCAATCGCTTTAAGGGTTTCCGCTGACTGTGCGGTGAAGACATTGGCAAAACGGGCTGACGTGGTCCCATATCCATAGGAGGCCCCCCAGCCAAGCGGATCATAACTGTAGATACGGTCATAGTTTGTTACCGGTTCACCGGTAAATACTGTACATCTGTTGCCGAGGGTCAGGTCGTAATACGATACATAGAAATATCCGTCATCGCCCCAGAGCGGGCCCCAAGAGTTTTTCGCGACAAACGCACCGTCACCGGCGGGTATAGTCACAAAGTTTGTACGGCTGTAAGTATCATCCCATCCAACGATGGTGATCGCATGGTTGGTATCAGGATTGATGACGGAATTATAAAAGGCATGGTTTGTTACATTGTAAAACGCATCGTCCCAGTAAATGGAAGTCTGGACCGCACCCGTGTTCATCAGTGCGTCCTTGATATTGTTATTGTCCGTTGAACTGGATCGTTCCGGCAGAAAATACACATTCTGAACATGTTTGCTGGGATAAAGTCCTGCGGGCGAACTGCCGGACACATCGCTGTAGGGATCATCAGATTCCAGCACCGGTCCGCTCCAGCGACTCATGTAAGCGGTGGACATATCCCGGCTTCCTCCCTCATCCCATGTCCGATCAAACCCATCCGGGTACGTGCTGGCAAGAGTATTTTTGATGTTGTTTTCCGAAAAGTCCCAGATCTCCCCGGGAAGCTGGGAGGATTCCAGCGAGGCGATCGCGGCAAACGCCCAGCAGGAACCGGCAGTGCCCTGGTCTTTTACTGAAGAAACTCTCCCATAGTTTCTGAGGTCATACGAACCCGGATATCCAGATCCGTCCAGGACGTAACTGGTATCCAGACTCACCTGCAGACCCTGTGTATAAGTAAAATCGACAGGTGACGGGATTTCCTCCGCCAGAAATACACGAGAGGTGGAGCCATCATTGAGTACAACGATTGAACTCTTTTTAGCAAGGGATTGTTTTGCCGGGGATTGTTTCATCCGGTTCTGGTATGCAAGGAATGCCGGGTTCGTGGGGGCCTTGCCGGGAGATCCCGGTTGCGCCAGCAGGGTTTCCCGCGAGGAATTGGCCGGGATAGTCCGGGTTTCATCCAGGATAGTATTAAGCGTGATAGTTGGTTCCGGTCTCGGTTCGGTTGTCGCGGATGTATCCGGTGGAGTGGGTTTCGTAGTTTCATTTACTGCCAGCAGGAGGGTTTCCTCAGGCAGAACGGTTTCGGTAACCATGGGCTCTTGTGCCGGTTCGATGGTTGTGGTAGTAAGAACTGAAGTTTCAGTCGGTGCTGGTGGTATAGGTTCGTTCGCTGCAAGCACCGATGTTTCACCGGTCTGGAGCGTTTCTGTAACCATGAGTCCGGGTGTCATAAATATTGTTGTGGTGGTTCCTGTACCATTCTCTGACGGGATGTAGCTCTCATTTATCAGGCCTTGCGGTGCGGCCAGGTCGGTTGTGTTCGGAGTCTGATCTGCATACACGACAGGAAAGAAAGTAATAGAAATCAGCACCAGAAAAAAAATCAGAATGCCGGTACCCTGAATACTATGCATATATGTAATTCATCAATTTGATATTAAAACGATCAAGTTTTTACAACGAACGAAAGATACAGTTTCTTAGAATCAGAATATTGAAAAATGAGTTTTTTTCCAGGCATTTTTATGGCTTTCATTTTCTTCCCCAATACATCAGAATTGTCTTGTGATCTTGGTCCTGCGAAGCGATAACGGCAGGTGACATTGACATTTTTTTTGAAGCGAGCGACGGTGTATTATGTGTGAGACCCGATATTTTGGAGATCCACCCGTCCGGCATCGAACAACGTTCTGCATTGGACGGTTATCAAATGCCCAGGATTAATTCCTTTCGACAGCAAATATTCAGAATAAGATAATTTTGATAAAACTCAGCCGCACGACCGGACCCAATCAATGGTACGAACTAACCCATTCTCCAGTGAAGCCTTCGGTTCCCATCCCAGGATCTCTTTAGCACGGGTAATATCCGGCCGACGCCGCAGGGGATCGTCTTCCGGCAGCGGGTAAAATGACAATGATGATTCCGATCCCGTAAGAGCAATTACTTTTTGCGCCAGTTCAAGAACCGTAATCTCGTTGACGTTCCCGATGTTGATGACCTGCCCTTCTGCTGCATCGATCGACGCTAACCGGAGGAGCCCCTCGATCTGGTCGGTCACGTACGTAAAACTCCGTGTCTGAAAACCGTCGCCGAATACCGTGAGGGATTTACCGTTAAGAGCCTGATAAATAAACCGGGGAATTACCCTGCCATAGATACCATCCATCCTGATCCGGGGCCCATAGGTATTGAAAATCCTGGCAATGCGGGTATTGAGATGGTGTTGCCGCCGGTAGGCAACAACGTATGCTTCCCCACACCGTTTTGCCTCATCATAACACCCGCGTGGGCCAATTGGATTTACATTCCCGTTATAGGTCTCCGGAGTCGGTACGATATCAGGATTCCCGTACACCTCGCTTGTGGAGGTATAGACGATTTTCGCATGATTTTTCTTTGCAATCCCCAGTGCAACAAGAACACCCATCGTATTTGCCTTGAGAATCTGAATGGGAAAGTGTTCAAATTCAAACGGCGAGGCACGGCTCGCCATGTGAAAAATTAAATCAAACGGCGTATCGAGAGCGATTGGCACTGAAATATCGTGTTCGATAAAACGGAACCGTTCGTTGTCCATAAGGGGCTGGATATTGCTCATCTGTCCACTGGCAAAATTGTCGATGCAGGTTACCTCTGCGTCGGACATAAGGAGAGTTTCACACATCCATGAACCAAGAAATCCCGCACCCCCGGTGACCAGGACGCGGGTGTCTTCAAAAGAGATATCGCCAAGGTTTTTTTGTATCACATTCAGTTCTTCGTGGGGGTCAAATGTCATTGATCATTACCTTCTCAGAAGATGAGTTAAAAATGGCAGAAGTTCTTTTGCAAACTCTTCGCGATCAAGCATGAGCTCGATACTGGACTTCATCCAGCCCAGTTTGTCCCCGATATCATAACGCCGGCAGTTCGTGATAAGTCCCAGCGGCTTGTCCAGTCTGCGGAGTGCATCGGTGAGCTGGATCTCGCCGCCATATCCCGGAATACTCTCATGTAATAACGGGAATATTTCCGGGGTGAGGATATATCGCCCGATCGCACCAAGATCAGACGTTGCATTCTCCGGCGCCGGTTTTTCTATGATGTCTCTGATCTCATACACACCCGTAGCAATTTCCCTGCCGTCAATGATTCCGTAATCCTTTATTTTTTTCTTCGGTACCGGTTCAACAGCAATAATCGGCCGGTGATAGCGATCAAAAGCTTCCATCATCTGGAGTGTACATGGGCCGGAATCTTTCGGGGAAATACATATCGTATCCCCGAGCAGGACCGCAAAGGGTTCACCATCACAGTGCCGTTCGGCATGAAGGATCGCATCGCCAAGCCCTTTTTGCTCCCGCTGGCGGATAAAGTGAATGTCAGGAAAATCCGAAAGCGTGTTCAAAGATTCAGAAAATGGATTTTTTTCATGATTATTGAATCTGGCTTCCAGTTCAAAACACCGGTCGAAATGATCCTCAATGGCCCGCTTGTTGCGCCCGGTGATAATTAGGATGTCTTCCACGCCGGAAAGGATCGCCTCTTCCACCACATACTGGATGACAGGCTTATCGACAACCGGGAGCATCTCCTTTGGCTGGGCCTTGGTCATCGGAAGGAAACGGGTCCCGAAACCCGCAGCGGGGATCACCACTTTCCGGACACTCGGCACAGATTTCATGCAGACCACCAGATCATGATCATTAAACATTTCTGTCCTACCAGCATATTCCCTCAGCTCCCTTACAGGTTAGAATCCGACGTCCTTCAATAATGATCTTACGCGCCATCAGGTCAAATTCCTTATCCAGTTGGGAAAATTCCGGCCATTCCGTCATGATCAGGCACCCATCCGCACCACGGAGTATATCGGATGCAGATGACCCGTATTCGATCCCAGGAAATACCCGCTGCATGGCAGAACTGGCCATGGGATCGTATGCTGCTACAGTGGCGCCTTTCTCTAATAACTCATGGATTACAGGTATTGCCCGCGAATCGCGGATGTCGTCAGTATTGTCCTTGAATGCAAGACCAAGCACGGCAATTCGCTTGCCGGAGATGTTGCCAAGCCTCTGTTCAAGAAGTGCGACCATGCGGTGCGGCTGCTGTTCGTTTACATCAAGCACCGATTGCAACAGGAGGGGGATTTCCCCGGTCTTTTTTGCCAGTGATACAAGAGCGGAAACATCTTTCGGGAAACAACTTCCCCCAAAACCTGCGCCGGCATTGAGGAACTGCGGACCGATCCGCTGATCAAGTCCGACGCCCTTCATCACTTCATACACATCGATACCCAGGTGCTTGCAGATATTCCCGATTTCATTGGAGAACGAGATCTTTGTTGCAAGAAATGCATTTGATGTGTACTTGATCATTTCGGCGGCGGTCATACCGGTACATATCACTGGTGCAGCAATATTCCGGTACACATCGGCAACGCGTTTTCCGGCACGCGGATCGGTGCTGCCGATAACAATCCGGTCGGGATGGAAGAAATCCTCCACCGCCCGACCTTCACGGAGAAACTCGGGATTCATCGCAAACCCGATCTCGCGTTCCGTCTTCTGGGCAGCCCGTAAGACTGCGGGCTGTACAAGGTTCTCTGTTGTGCCGGGGGGGACCGTGCTTTTCACCACAACAACACAATAATGCGGGTTGGTTTTCAGGCCAGTTCCAATTGAGGTACAAGCGGATTCAATATACGAAAGATTCGCACTACCGTCCGGCTGGGGTGGTGTGCCAACACAAATAAACACAATATCTGCGTCTGAAACCGAATCATAACCGGTACTTGCCCGAAGGTGCTGTCCGGCATTCTCCTGCAGAAGATCTTCCAGCCCCTTTTCATAAATGGGGGGTTGTCCGTTGTTGATTGCCTGCACTTTAACCGGATCGACATCAATAATAGTTACATCATGACCGAGTTTTGCAAAACAGCTTCCGGTTACAAGACCCACATATCCCCCGCCAACGATTGAAATTTTCATTGAACGCACCATAGCAGAATGAATATTATGTATAGGTAGTTTTGATAAATAACCTTGAATAAGTATCTGTTCAATCCAGAATGCTCACATTTTTGTTCATGCTAAACATTCAGCTTGACAGTGCAATGCGCTAAATAGCCATATAGTGACGGATTCTATTCAGAGACCAGAGGTGCCCTGCTGCATTGCCATGTTGTCATTGAAATAGCGTAAACAATTCTTAGAGAACGTGATGGTTACGAGAAGGTTACATTTTGCACTGCTATACTCAAACATCGTGTGTCATTATTGGTTAACTCAGGAACATCACTCGGTCGATTGCATCTTTCGGGTGTATGCAGACGGATGGTATTCTTACCTTTTTGGAGGAGGAGCGGTGCAGATACGTTTGTGACACCATCAGTGAAGATATTAATGGTTGTCTGGAGTTTGTCGTTATTATATATCTCTAGTGTTCTGGGCTGATAGAAACTGACCGCTCTGAATGTAAAATTGGCGCTGCGGTTTTCATCTGAATAGATCGAAAAGGTGGCGTTGTTGGACATCCAGCGAGTGGGTACGGAATTCCAATATTCCATGTCGTACATTCCCTCAAAAGAAATATCATTCAATTGTATCCACTCAACCGTGACTCCTAATTCTCGCGAATCAGAGGAGCCATACTCGCTCGGTCTCCATGGATTCGTTCTGATTCCAAGAATCTGGTAGTCATTTTCCAGGTAATATTCAGGTATTATCGCTGTATAGGTCTTAATTCCACTTGTTTTTTCCATTGACCCAATAAAATGGCCATTTATGAAAAAGGTAACATTTGCTGGATATTTTTCAGGTCTGTCACCCCCAGTCATCACTTGTACCAGGAATGACCCCTTCTCTTTCGGATATTCGATTTTCACCTCAGAAAAATTACTTGTCCATCGGAATGTACCTTCGGAGAGATAAAAACCATTTATTATACATAAGGAGGAATCATTCCCTATATAAATCACAGATGGCAACGATACATTTTGCACAAATTGATCTGTGGGATGAGGTGAGTATAATTTATAATCGATTGTTGATGCAATCACACACGGAAAAGGTAAAAGTTTCTTTGAAACTATATAATCTGATTTATCAACAAATTCCTTTGTCAATACACCTGACGGATCGTTCGCTGTGGATTCCTGAATGATTCTCCCATCAATCCAGAATTGGGTTAATGATCTGAAATATTTTTGTTCGGGGATCGGGCCATCAGAATCCATCAGAATTTTCGCATCGCTTGAACTGTGTTCCTGTAAATACCTGCCTATCTGATTTACTCGTTCTGTACCAGCCATATATTCAGAACGAACCTCATAAATCGGGAGAGAGAAAATAACGGACAGGACTATGAAGAATGCAAAGAAGGTGATCAAAGAATTTTCCTTCTGACTGTTCTTCAGGAGATACCAGGGAATGAGTATGAGGAAAACGGCAAGAAAAAGAACCATTAACAACGTGTTCCTCATAAAATCCTGAAGGCAGATGATGTAATAGATACCAAAATCATTGGGGAACGCATCAGTAAACGTATCTGGCAGCGTATAAACCGAGATGAAGAGGATTGTAATGCCCAGAGCGAGAAAAAGTTCGGTCCACCACTTCGGACCCGCATTTTTCGTAAAGAGAGATCCGATTCCGATTATCCCGAATATGAATATTGCAGGGACGACCGGATCTATATAGCGCCCATAGATGCTCGGTACCCCCCATTGCTGCATAAAAATGACTGATATAAGCAGTAATCCAGCACTGAAAGTCATACAGTAGAGTATAACCGATCGTAAAGCGAGGACTTTTCCCTGACTGAACTGCTGTAACCAGTCATTGATGCCCAATACTTTGAGTCTGAACAGGCATGTAACAATAAAAAATATCGAGATTATAAAAATTATCACATATGCAGAAAATATCAGGTATTCGATTTCATGCAGCATGAGTGTGGAAAAATCTTTAAACAGGGAGAGGCTGGAAAATGTATCGACAAGAATATCCACGAACCCGTCTATGGGATAAAAAGAGGCTCTGGATATTGTCCTTATTTTGTAGAGTAACCAGAGCAGAAGAGGAATTGCGAGAGCACAGATAAGAACAGCTTTTCCTTTGACCGCTTTAAATCTGGCCCCCTTTTCTGCGGAGAGGACAAAAAACGCCAGTGCCATACATACAGCAACAATGAACACAACACCGGTTTCTCTGGTGAAATAGAGATAGAACACAGATACTGCCGCAAGTAAGTGCCAGAGCAAGTTATTATTTTCAAAAGATTCAAGCAGAAACCAGATCGAGAAGACTGTTAACGGGATGAAAAGGTTCTCGCTCATAAGGATAAAAGGGAACAGTGTTGCAGCGGGAATGACTGATATCAGGAGCGAACCGAGGAGAGCCTGCTGGTGTGAAATATATTTTTTCAGAATGAAATAAGAGGGGAACAGTATTGAAGCAGCAAGTATACTGTTGATTATCAGCATAAGGTGATATATTAGGGTCTTATCTCCGGAAAACAGATATGCAATCGATAAAAAAAATGAGTATCCCGATGGAAACGCCATCCAGTCATTGGCAGCACTGAAAAATGAACCTTTGACGATATACTGGGCAATAGTGTCATACAAACCCTCATCGATGAAAACTGTGGGGGTGTACGAGAAAAATGTCAGGAAAGACTTGATTGTGACAAGAATACAAAAAATACCCAAGAGATAATATTTTTCGTTGCCGGGTCCTAAGCCCAGATGCTCCGGCCAAAATTTCATCCAATTTTATGAGGGGGTTAATCAAATAAAGAGTTTTCATTTGAGTTTGTACCTGCCGGTTTATTAAGGCAAACGAAATTTTGAGGGATTGCCCGAGTATACAGAGGACAGGAACTCCCGATCGATCGCATTATCACCTTCCCCTTCGATAAGCTAATACCCGTAAAAATCGCATAACACTACTCAAGGCACGTTCAAATGATTCTCGCCGCAATCCCCGCGTATAATGAAGAAATTGCCATTGGCAGTGTGATTCTGCGGACAAAAAAATATGTCGATAAGGTCATAGTCATCGATGACGGGAGCAGGGATGCTACCTCAACCGTCGCTGAACTGGCCGGTGCTGCTGTTATTCACCATGACATGAATCAGGGAAAAGGTGCTGCCCTCAAGGATGCATTTCAAAATGCACGACAACTCGATGCAGATATTCTGGTATTCCTGGATGCGGACGGGCAGCATAACCCGGACGAGATTCCCCGGTTACTCTCGCCCATCCGGAATGGTCTGGCGGATATGGTTATCGGTTCACGGTTTTTAGAGATACAAAACGCGGTTCCCGGATATCGCAGGGCCGGACAGAGAATACTCAATTCCCTGACTAATTCCATTTCACAGACCAAAGTGACCGATTCCCAGAGCGGGTTCCGGGCCTTTTCAAAAAACGCAATCGCCACTCTTTCGCTGAATGAAACGGGGATTGGGATAGAATCATGCCTGCAGCATGCTGCTGATGATTTGCATCTGACAACCATGGAGGTTCCGGTATCCTGCAGGTACGATGTTGAACATGGATCAAAAATGAATCCGGTTCATCACGGGTTCAGTGTTATTAATGCAATTCTTAAAATTATTGAAGAACGGCGCCCATTACTGTTCTTCGGGCTTTCCGGCGGTGTCCTTGTCTGCACCGGCCTGATACTGGGGTTATGGGTGGTAAACATATTCTCAGAAACAGAGCAGTTTGCGATCGGTACCGCGCTCATCGCAATCCTTGCTATCATAGTTGGTGTGATCTCGATCTTCAACGGGATTATGCTTCATTCGATCAGTAAACTTATTACAAAATAAATTGTGAATAACAGGAAATTACATTAAAAAGTCTTGTGAAAATTATGTTGATGCGGATACGGGATTTGAATCCTGGATCAACAGGCAACAAAGATCAGTGGATGCAATGAAAATACTTGTAGTTTGTTCAACACTTGATTTGCGGTATAAACTGGGCTGCACCCCCTCCTGGTGGCAGCTTTTAAAAGCCCTGCATGAAACAGGGAATGAAGTCATTGCGGTCCCGTTTCTGGGAGACCCGGTAGAATCACTCTGGTGGCGTTGTTACCCGAACCCGTGCTCAGCGGAGAGCAGATTGTTCAACCGGTACCTGGATTGGAAAAAGTCACGGGGCACCCATACATCCGGTCAAAAAAAGGATCGAACGTGTAACCGGTCAATGATCCATACATTTTCAGAGGATTATATCAGGACAAAATGGGAAAAATCACTCCGTTCGATCTTTGATAGGGAAAAGGATATCGATCTCCTCCTTTTCATGAATGTTCCCCTGAATTTTATCAGGGGAATTACGGAAAAGATCAAGTCTGCCTATGGGATTCCGGTGGCGTGTTATGATGGAGACATGCCCACAATCCTCCCGAAATATGCTCCTGAACGCGGATTTAAATTCAATTATTATCTTGATGCCGACCTTTCCGTATTCGATGCATTTTTCACCAATTCCAAAGGTATTATCCCTGATCTCAAAGAGATGGGGGCACAAAACGTTCACCCACTCTTTTATGCAGCAGATCCTGACGTATTCAGACCGGTAAATGTCAATAAAACGATCGATATTTCTTTTTATGGACACGGCAGTGAATTGCGGGAGGAATGGATGAGAATAATGATCACAGAACCTTCCGATATTTTATTCAACAGGATTTTTTCTGTTGGGGGGATAGATTTTGATATCAGTCTTGGTAAAGCCAATATCGCAGGATATCTGGATTACAGTGAATTCCGACGGTTTTGCTGTCAAAGCAGGATCTGTCTGAATATCACCCGCTGTACCCATTCATCAGTATATGCTTCGTCAACAGCACGACCCTTTGAACTTGCAGCATTCGGTGCGTGTATCGTGTCGCAACCCTATGAGGGGATTGAAGAATGGTTTGATGTCGGGAGAGAGATTGCTGTTGTGAAGAATGAAGATGAGGTTTTACCGGTTTATCAGGATCTTCTTGATTCAGATAGTGATCGGGAAAAGATGGGTGAACGTGCCCGGCAACGAATTCTGAAGGATCACACGTATCGCCACCGGGCTGAGGAACTTATCCGGGCACTGGATATCAGGAAAACAGGGACTGCTGAGTGCGATGAGTCTTCCAAACAAGACGGATTACGGAGTGACCTGGGATGACATCAGACTCTCTGGTGAGAGATGACAGGAATATATTGAATAATCTCGATATCTTCAAAAAAATTCTGCTGGGATGTTCAATGTACATCCCGTTTTCATGGTTTAAAAAAACGGTTTTTAAAGTCCTTGGTGCACAGATTGGAAAAAATGTCTACTTTGGTCCCGGTTCTTTGCTGATATCGGGAGATTTTCATAACGTCATACTTGGGGATGACGTGTTCGTTGCCCCGGGAGTGATGATGCACGTCAACCACCTCTCGGTCGGGGCTCAGTCTACCATCGGTTACCAGTGTCTCCTGGTGGGGGATCATTTAAGCATTGGATCGGGATGCAATATCAGTAACCGCTCATTCATAGAATCTACCTATGCACCCGTGTCTATCGGTAACAATGTTACGATTGCTGCAAGTTGTATCATCTCATCTCATGACGGGGCCTACCGGCAAACACATGGCTTACCTATGAAAAAAGAACCGGTATCAATAAAAGAAAGAGCTTTTATTGGTAACAATGCGATCATTCTTCCGGGTGTTGTGATAGGTGAACAGGCAATAGTCGGTGCCGGGGCTGTTGTAACGAAGAGTGTCGGACCGAAGATGGTTGTTGCTGGGATACCTGCACGGGTGATGAAGAATTGTGCTAATAATCGAGAATGTAACTGCGATACAAGGTGAGGAGAAAAGAGCGGATATGGTATCAGGAATTAAAATTGATAATCCCTATATTATATGCAATCCCTCACCACAAAATTTTCAAGGAAATCAAATAAATCTGCAGGATCTTCCAAAGGTATCCTTCTGTATCCCCACATTAAACAGTGAAGAGACTATTGAAAAGTGTTTATCGAGTATTACTTCTCAGAATTACCCCAAACTTGAAATTATTATTGTTGATGGTTATTCAACCGATAACACCATCAAAATCGTGAAAAAATTCACCGATAAGATTTTTTTTGAGAGGGGGCCAGTCGGTTTTGCGAGACAAAAATCGGTTCTGGAAGCTGATGGTGAAATAGTAGCAGTTTTTGATTCAGATATTATCATTCCACACAAAAACTGGTTACGAAACGCAATTCAATATTTTAATTATCGTAATAACGTTAGTACCGTTTGGCCTCTTATGGTTGCACCACCCGATTCTTCAAAAATTGCAAAATTGTATCAGACAAATCTTCATAAAATTTTGATAAATGACCGGATTAAAAACAACAAAGGACTGTTTGGTGGAGGTACTTCCTTGATTTTAAGAAAATATTTGCTGAAAATCGGGGGGATAAATACATCACTTCATTGGGGGGAAGATTTTGACTGGGCAAAAAAATTTAAAGACAATGGATACAGTGTGGTATTTATTTCAGACCCGATTTATCACAATACCATGAGAACATTAAAACAATTTTATCAAAAGCAATTTGTTGGGGCGAAAACATTTTCCAAAACCGGTTTTGGTATGATGGGATTAACCATGAAAGATATCATTTACGAAAATTTTTTTTTAGGTTTTAAGGAAATGTTCCACGGATTGATAATTGATCGGGATATGTCATGGATGTATTACCCGGTTTTCGTAGTTATCAGAATATTTGCCTATTCATCAGCGTTTATCAAAAATAAATGGTTTCTTCAACGGTAATATCATGAAAATACTGCAGATAATATCGAGTTTTCCCCCGGCGTATTCATATGGGGGTGCGCTAAAAGTTGTCTCCGATTTATCAAAAGAACTCGTGAAGCAAAATCATAGTATTACGGTATATACCACTGATGTTTTTGATGCCAACTCCCGTCTTCATTATACCAACAACCCGGAAATTATGGATGGGATATCGGTATACCGTTTCCGTAATATCAGTAATTTTCTGGCTCACAAAAATTTTCCCTGTGCCCCGTTCATGTTTTTGTCGTTAAGGAAAACGATTCAGGAGTTTGATATCGTTCATATACATGAATATCGTTCTGTTCAGGCAATTTTTGTTCATCATTTTACCAAAAAATATCACATCCCTTATATTGTCCAGGCACACGGTGCTGTGTTACCCGTCTTCGAAAAACAAGGTATAAAAAAACTATTTGATATTTTTTGGGGAAATAACATTCTGAACGATGCATCGAAATTAATTGCAGTTTCGAAAGTTGAGAAAGAACAATTTTTGAAAATGGGAATACCAGAAAATAAAATTGAGATTATCCCGAATGGAATTGATCTGTCTGAATATGAAATGCTCCCACAACCGGGAAAAATCCGAAAAAAATACAGGATCGGATCAGATGAAAAGATAATTCTCTATCTGGGAAGGTTGCATAAAAGGAAAGGTCTTGAATTTCTCATCACCAGCTTTTCAAATCTGTTGGATCAACATCGGGATGCAAGGCTCGTTATTGCCGGTCCTGATGACGGGTTTCTTACAACCATGAAAAAAAAGATAAAAGATTTCAATATTGAAAGTAATGTTGTCATCACCGGCCCTCTGAATAACGAGGAAAAACTCGAAGCATTCGTTGATGCCGATGTAGTGGTATATCCAGGAATCCTGGAAATATTCGGACTGGTTCCCTTTGAGGCAATCATGTGCGGGACACCGGTTATCGTTACGGATGATTGCGGGTGCGGCGAGATAATTAAAGAATCAGATGGCGGATATTTAGTAAAATTCGGGGATATTACGGGATTAAGCACAATAATAGGCGAGGTTCTTACCACTCCTCATCCTGCACATGAAAAAGTGAAATGCGGGCAGATGTATATCAAAGAAAATCTTTCATGGAACATGCTCATAAACAGGTTTTTAACATTATACCATTCCTGTTCGGTTATGAAAAGTAATTCCTGATAATTACCATCACCCGCTTTTTTTATACCGGATTTTATTCTGGATCCGGAAACCTGCTTCAAATAATGGATGAAAAATACGTGGACTTTTGAGGATCAGCAATCTGAAACCCTCCCGCAGTGTAAATTTTTTGTGAAATAAATCTGAAGGGGTAACGATCCAGTCCGCATCGTCCAGATTCCATAAATAAATACGCCGGCCACCGCTTAAAATAAAATTATTATCTGACTCAGGGCCTGAAAAATCAGTACCTGTCTGGGAGGGTACATGTGAATATGAATGATTCTGGTGTATTGCCATGATGGATTGTGTTGCATCAATGGTCGGGATATTCAATTTTCGCGAATGATAGATCATCCAGTTATCCCATCCGGCCCTGCCAACCGCGAACGGGGGAATCTCATTGAAATTACCTTTAGGGAATATAAAATAATCAATCCCGCCATGAAATGATTTATGATTTTTTATTGCATATTCTCTCAGGTTCTTTTCCCAGCAGGCGTCTTCATAATCAAGAGGTGAGAAAATTTCTGCATCCCGTCTCTGGCCAGCGATTAAAAATTTCTGAAACGGTATTCTGTTAATCGTCTTTATACTATCATTGAATAAGATGATATCAGCATTTATATAACAAAGAATTTTGTTTTTTGCAATCTTCTGGGTATTTTCAAAAATATAATCCAGCGTTGGTGTACCGTATTCATTTTTTTTGATGTTGTTTACATGAATAAGATCATATTTTTCACAAATCTCTTCTATTCCCTCCTCATCCCCGTAGAGGATAATTTCAATTTCTGGATCTAACTGCATCCAGCTTTTAATTGCATTTTCCTGAATTATTGCGATATGCCCGGTGAATGGTTTTGGAACCGAAAAAATGGTAATCATGATTCAGTGAGGTTATTCCCAGTTTTTTCTTACCGATTCAAATTCATCCAGAATGAGAAAAAGGCTGCGGATGAAATCTTTTCCCGTCCATTGATGGGCACGGGTATATCCTTTTTCGATCAAGGTATTTCTCAGGGAGTGACTGGTATACAGCAGATCAACCGCTCGTGCAATCTCCTCGGGTTTTTTGGGATCGAAAAACAAGGCAGCATCTCCCATTTGTTCTTCCGCACCGGGAACATTGGATGCAATTACCGGGCAGCCTAATGCAAATGCTTCAAGAGGGGGTACATTATCCGGTCCGAAAAAGGTCGGGAAGACAAGTGCGTATGCATTTTGATAAAGGCTGATGAGATCCTCACTGGAAACAAAACCCAAAAAGTGAACGTTGGGTGTCATCTTCTGATCAGAGGTTATTTTTTGAACGTAGGCCAAATTTCCTTTATCTGATCCCACAAAAACCAGTGACAGGGGTAGATTATACCGTTCACGAAGGATCTTTAGTGCAAGAATTGCGTTTATATGATTTTTATGTGCCCAGAATTGAGCTGGATATACCAAATAGTCCCCCGTAATATGAAATTTTTTGATAGATTCCACGGTTCTTTTTTTGGGTGCAGACAGACAATAGTGCGGCGTCGGCATGGGTAAGATCCTAACGCGGTTTTCAGGAATGCCGTAAAAGGATACAATCTCAGCCTTGCCCACGGACGTACCAGTAATAATAAACGAGGCTCTTCTCAGGGTCTTCAGGTAATATTTTTCACGTTTTTCCCCAATACCTTTTTTACTGATCTCCGGGAACCATGGTTGTGACCGGTGCTGGAGATCCCATACAGGAGTGATAAACGGACACCCGGTCACCTCCGGTGCCTCGCAAAAAAAAACTGCCATCTCCAGGTTATTTTTTTTGATAGCTCTCTTGAGGGTTGAAAATTTCAGATCAGGGTAAGAGGGAAACACGTTATCCAAGAAATAATTAACAAACCGTACCAGTGAATTTCTGAGTACTATACTTTTTGGTACTTTATCTTGTGAACAGTCCCTGATGATCGGTGTCAAATCATTTTTTGAAAAAATGACATACTCATGATGACTCTCGTGGGCTACCGATAAAAATGAGAGGAGGAGGTTCTGCTCGTAGGTATGAGCTCCCCCGGATTCACCGGGAGCATCCGAAAGAAAAATTCCTACTCTCATTTCACCCATTCCTCATTTTTTCAGTCAATATACCTTAAATAGGATGTTATTGCTGGTAGGGGTTAGTTATTTCTCTACGGTTGAGACCGTACAGATATTCCACGTTTTTTCAGAGGGTGTTGTTTCAATGTCAGGAAATGCTCCAACTTTCCTGATTTTCAATCCGCCGTTTTTAAATAACAGTGATAATTCCTGCGGGAAAAAGAACCGCATTACATGATCTTCCTGAGTCTCGGCCACGAGCCGGTCTCCGTTCAAAGTCCAGAGATGGAAATGGATCATGACCTGATGATGTAAGCTATCAAGTATCCCTGAGGAAACACGGATTGTTCTTGTATCTCCTGAATCGATTATACGGACTCGTTCACCGGGTTTTTGGGTGAGTACAGCCGGGCCATACCAGATATCGCAGATAAAAACACCTCCCGGTTTAAGGTGTTTTGATACAGTTTTCAGTGCAGTAATGACATCATCGTTCTCCAGCTGATATCCCAGAACTGCAAACATCATGATGACCGCGTCGTATTTTTTATGATCGTCAAATTCCCGGATGTCTGACTGGTAAAAATCACAATGCACTTTTTTCTTATCCGCCTTTGCCCTGGCAATATCAAGCATCTTTTCTGAACGATCGACACCGGTAACTTCGTATCCACGTTCTGCAAGGCGGAGTGAATGGTTGCCGGTTCCGCATCCAAGATCCAGGATCGAATGTACCGGTATATTACTATAATCCCTGATGATTTGTTCAATCAGGGTACACTCCCCGTCGTAATCTTTCTCCTCGTAAAGGGAATCGTAGGAATCTGAATATTCCTTACCAAAAACCGGACTCATGGACCGAGAACCTCACACACGGCATTGGATACGAGATCAATTTGTTCTCTTGTTATCGTCAATCCCGATGGGAGGTAGAATCCATGTCGGGCTATCCGTTCTGCCACCGGGTATTTTTCGTTGATGAATAATCCCATCTTATGAAACACCGGTTGCTCGTGCATACCAATAAAGAACGGACGGGTATCCACACCTTTTTCGTAAAGGCGTTTTGCACATTCCGTATTGTCCATACCGCATGCATCGGAAAGTACTACAGCATACATCCAGTAGACACTTCTTGCCCAGGGTTTTTCAGCAGGCAACTGTATCTTTTCGACTTTCTGAAGAAGCTTGGTGTATTCCTGCGCCATCCATTGTTTCTTTGCAATAATATCATCGATTCGTTCCATCTGGGCAACACCGAGTGCTGCCTGCATGTTGGTAAGGCGGTACTGGTTTCCCAGCTGGTCATGATAGAACCTGCGGTGAGGCTGGAAACAAAGGTCACGGTATGCACGGGCTTTCTTTGCCAATGCTTCATCATCCGTAAGAACCATGCCGCCTTCACCGGTTGTGATCAGTTTGTTCGCATAAAAACTGAAACAACTCATCGTCCCGAAACTCCCGCAGCGTTTCCAGGAATCTGTTTTATTAGAGCGTGAATAATATTCAGCACCATGTGCTTCAGCTGCATCTTCAATGATTGCAAGGTGGTGATCTTCTGCCAGATCAAGAATGGGATCCATGTCGACCGGATGACCGTAGATATGGACCGGCATGATCGCTTTTGTTTTTGATGTGATTTTTTCTGCCACCTGCCCGACATCCATTGTCCAGATGTTGGGATCATTGTCTACAAGGACAGGGTTTCCCCCGTTGTTGACGACTGCCAGGGCACAAGATATAATCGTGAAACTGGGCATGATCACTTCATCGCCAGGTCTAAGCCCGAGGCAGTGCACCGCAACATCCAGGGCATTTGTGCCATTGCTGACAGCGATGCCATATTTTTTCCCGCAATATGCTGACCAGCCGGATTCAAAATCACTGATGTATTTTCCTGCAGAGGAGATCCAACCGGTTTTTATGCAGTCGGTGACGTACTCCAGCTCTTTTCCTCCGAGAAGGGGTTCGCTGACCGGGATCATTCCTTTTTCCCCACAAACCGTTCTTTATCCCGGTCATCGCAATACGGGCCTTGTTTCACTTCTATGATCTCTGTTTCTTCAAGGAATTCGAACCCGTGGCCCCCGGATGCCAGTAATATTACATCCCCGGTTTTTAATTCCCTGCTGGTGAAAAACGTGTTGTCCGGATGGTAAAAATTGATTTTCACCCGGCCTTTTTTAATGAACAGGGTTTCCTGTGTGAACTGGACTTCCCGTACATGCAGGACATGGATATGCTCCTGGATGGTTTCTCCCCGCTGATGTTTCATGTAGCCTAGCTGTTGAGAGAACGTACCAGGAGTGAAGAATTCGATCCCGTCTTTTTCAAATTCGTGAGATATGATGATGGCAATGATCTGGTTATGGGAAATGATTTGTTCGATGGGGGGCATTGGTGTAAATCCCTGATATGACATTAAGTTATTATCGGTATGGTATACAAATTATTGTTTTACCATGGTAAAGGAATGCCCGGTTTTCAACAGGGGTTATCTGGTTTAAGCGTGGAGATGAGATTCGGTGATCGAACCTTCATCTGGGGAATTCTCCTGCAATGATTTCGAATCCTGGAAGTTATCTCCTGACTAGTCTGTTTAACGGGGTGGAAGATTAAAATCCTGTCTCTGTACTGAACAGGGCATGCTGCACCACGCACCATTCTCATAGGGGCACGGATGCTATCGCGTTTCTCTGCCAAAAACCGTAAAAAAATGCCCCCTAATTCCAGAATAAGGCTGTTCAGAGTAACCTGACCACCCTTGCCGAAAACTCAGGGGAAATGCTGGAACGGGTGACAGGAACATCTGATAAATGTTTACCTGAATGTTACATACATGCGATTGAACCGTTAAATGATTTTTTTTCTTTTGAGTATCATTCCTTTCCAGACCGTGCGTACCGGCGCATTGATATCATCGAAACCTTGAAATTCTGCAACAGGTTCAAATTTCCTTTCCTGGATATAAAGTAAAAACACCTGCTCTGAAAAAATCCATACGGGATAACTGGCCGGGTAAATACTCGAGGGTACATGTTGCACACACAGACGGTCTTTGGAACCCTCCAGGAAGGGGATTCTGTCAATAATAATATATTCAACGGGCAGAGAAAGCAGCTTGTCCAGTAGTTCATACGGATTCTCAAGATATTGCAGGACACCACTGAGAAGGATTACATTAGGCTGTGTATCAGACAGACAAGTTTCAATATCGGGGAAAAATTTCAGGATGTCATCTTCAAACCATTCCTTTCCGACGTTTACATGTGCAGGTTGTTCGATAATGTTCCATCGGACTTCCGAAAGATCGCGGAAAAAAACACGGTTTTGGTAATAACTGGTCCCCAGTGATCCGCCAAAATCCAGGACATTGAGCCGTCCTTTTGATTGAGCCGCAACCCACATGAAACCAGCAAGGAGTGGCCAGGAATACTGGATTTCATTGAACAAAACCGAATCCCGTTCGTATACCGCTTCACCATTTTTTACCTTCAATAAGGCAGCCTTTGTCATTTCAAGAATTATTGCAGAGTCGTAACCCGTGCTGGCACAGCGCGCTTCATCCCAAGTACCAAAATTTCCACGATAACAAAACCCCCGACCAACACGACTTTGAAAAACCCGCCACCACTCTAGCAGTATGGGGGGTAAAAGCCTTGTTGCAGCATCACGGGGATTCATTCATGACCTCCACAGCCACATAATCCCCACTAATCCTGAAACGATATATGGTGGTTTCAACTTCTTTTTTCATTTTCGTTACTCTCGATAAAACCGTTAAGATACATTTTTTTTAATCGGATCGTTATTTCACTTTTTGCCTAAGAATATAACAAGGATGAATGTAATAATATTGATGACAGATGAAACTCTTATTTGTTAGCTTTGTTCAATTATTCAGAATTATACCTTTAATATTTCATAACCATGTTTACCGGATCCCTGATCTGAAAAATATTAATCCGAACCTTTTCTTTTTAATGTTAAAATTTGATTCTCCCTCAAATCCCGTCCCGTATTTGGCCAGTAAGTAAAACCCGGGTGATTATAATCAATCAGACTAATAATGATTTGGGGCATTCCCGTGAAAAGGGTTACTCGGACGAGGAACCTGATCTTGTGCTGTACACAACTGATTCACACGGGGGAGAATGGCTGATCGATCTTATTGGCACAGCACTCTGGCTGGTGAAACTGCACCAAGCGGAAAAAAACGGCAGTAAAAAACCAGCCAATATAAATATTATACTGCTCCCAATAGGAAACGCTAAGATAAATCCTCTGACAGGTTTCCTGATACATGTCATTAAAAGGCTATTAATCGGATTGCCTGATATAATTAAAAATTATCTGCCATGGAAATTTAAGCAGTACGCAAAGCAATCACTCTACAACGAGATTCATTCAGGAAAAAAAGTGCATTTACAGCAAGAGAATATCACCATCATATTCAGTCTTTTTTCTACGGCATCTCTAAGGTACATTCTCCTTTATTTGCGTTCATTCGGTTCATCCATTTCACTCTGGCTGAACCATCACGAAAGAGGAGATTTTAATGTCCAGAAATTCTTGAACCTGCATTTCCAGAATATTCACATAGGAGATTGTATTGCATCCACAACATTAAGAGAGCAACCGCAGCTCGCAGGTTCCTTACAATCCTGCATGCAATTATTTCTTAATCTTACGGATGCAATTTGTATCTGCAACTTAAGTAATAAATTACAAAAAAATAAAAAAAATCCCACATATGTAATAGTTCCGGAACCAACCTACCTCCATTTTGTCTATGCACGAGCACTTCATTATTTTAGATCAACAATTATTGTTGAAGATTTTTCATATTATAGTAAATTCGATATAACAAAACCGGGTGTACCGTATGTTAATCCTTGGATTGCCAAGCCACATCCGAATCTACCTGACAAGAATGAAAGATCTCAGATTGAGAATTATCTTAAGGAGAGAATATTCGAAACCGACAGAAAACTATGGTATATGTTTGTCGGGCAGAATAACAATACTTTAACAGAAATCAAAGACATTCATGGGGATAAAATCGACCTGGATGACAAGAAATTATATGCTGTTGTATTCCTTCACAGTTTTGAGGACGGCCAATATTTTTACGGCCTGGATGGTTTCAATGATCTCTATCATTGGGTCATCTTCACGATAGACCGTCTGCTTAACAATTCATCAATCAATATGATATTGATAAAACAACATCCAAATGTCGACTATAAAACATATCCCTCAGATAAATTGGCTTTTGAGAACCTTTTAGAGCGTTATTGCGTCAACGAGCGAATCGTCTTTATCGATAAAATTTCTTCACTGGTACATTTGGCAAAAAATGTTCGTATGTTCGGCATTACACATCATGGAAGCGTTGCCGAAGAACTTGTATATCTGCATCAACCGATTATAGGCTCTGCGACAGCACCCTGGCAAAATCATTATTCCTTTGTTCGCACATGGAAAAATCCAGAGGATTATGCAATTTTACTCGATTCGCTATCAATTAAAAGTTGGGCACACCCTTCTGAACCGGAACTAAACTCTCTCTATGCTTACATTCAGGAATACCGTTTTAATGAATTTCAGAAAAAATTTCCCTATCAGAAAACAGCCGGATGGATGAACTTTCTAAGGTTGTATTCGCGAGAACCTTCTGTTGAAATGAATCGTGAAAACCAAAAGAAGTTCGAAGAGATTTTTCGGGAGATACCAGCTGATGATCCGGTATTTCGGGAATTTATCAACTCTTTAGTCGTGTTACACGATCAACTGCGATCTCACTGCAGCAACGGCCTGACTATTCCATGACATCAAGTCTTTCTCAGCGAATGATTCTGTGATGGGGACCCTGAATGAACTTTCGCTACCAGGTCCGAAATACCCCTACGGGAGGATGGAGCAGTATGTGCCTGGCCTGCCTGAAAGGATTAACTAGTAAACTGACGTAACGAATAATGCGATAAAGAGGCGTCTCGTGTTTCAAGGATCCCCCCGGATTACTATCAATAACCGGCATATCGGGCATGACTATCCAGCCTACATCATCGCTGACATCGGTATCAATCACAACGGTATCCTGGAAGACGCGTACAGGCTTATTGATGTTTCCGCTGATGCACATGTCGATGCGGTGAAATTCCAGATACGGAATTTACCGAACCTTTATATTAAAAAATATCTTGATAATCCCAATTCCTGCGAGAAGGGACTCAAATTTATCACGACTGCGCTCAGGGAGTTCTCTCTGCCGAATGCTGCGTTCTCCGAACTGAAGGAGTATGCAACCGGGCGGGGTCTTGATTTTTTGTGCACCGCCTTTGACATCCCCAGCGTACATTTTGTAAAGAGCCTCGATGTACCCGGGTACAAGATCTCATCGTCAGACCTGACCAATTTTCCGTTGATCTCCCAGATAATCCGGTACAACAAGCCGATAGTGCTCTCAACCGGCATGTGCCGGTTCTCCGAACTTGAAGAGACCGTTCGGTATCTCCGGTTCCATCAGGCCTCTTTTGCATTACTGCACTGCAACAGCACCTACCCGGTTTCGTTTGATAACGTCAACCTCTTATTTTTAAAAACGCTCGAGAAGTTCGGCTGCCCGGTCGGCTATTCCGGCCATGAACATGGCATTGCGATATCCGCTGCGGCAGTCGCGCTCGGAGCCCGGATCATCGAGCGGCACATCACCCTTGACCGCTCAATGGAGGGCCCGGATCATGCCGCCAGCCTAGAGCCGCCAGGGCTTGCCAAACTGGTCCGCGATATCAGGAATATTGAAAGTGCACTGGGATCCGAAGACGAGAAATATTTTACTAGGGGAGAGATGCTGAACCGGGAAATCCTCGGGAAATCACTCTGGTCTAGAGGACCAATCCATAAAGGGCAGGCTGTATCCCGTGAGATGGTGCAGGTCAGGTGCCCGGGAATCGGGCTCTCGCCCCAGAAAATCGCCAGCCTGGTTGGGACCATGTCAAAACGGGATATTCCTCCGGATGAACCATTCCTCGTCTCCGATATAGAAGACGTACCTGAAGACCCGGAGGTGTCTCTTGTGTTCCGGCACCCCTATGGCCTCGTGGGAAGACCCAAAGATATCGCGACTCTTGCCCCGCTTCACCCGGGTTTTGTTGAAATTCATCTGACTGCGGAGGATATCAGCCATATCGGTGATATGGGTAAGTATGGTTTCCCCATCATCTACCATGCACCGGAATTCTGGGACCGGAACCTGCTCGACCTCTGTTCAGCGGATCCCGGGAAACGGAAAAAATCGGTGGAATTTATCCGCGGGGTTTTTAATTCACTTGCCGATGCACCCTTACAGGATGGAAAAAGGATACGCGTTGTCGTTCATCCGGGCGCGATGACCCTGGACCACCCCACGGTTATCCGGGAAACCCTCCAGAATAATTTCTACGATTCGCTTGAAAAGATAAAAGATCCGAAAATCGAGATATTCCTGGAAAACCTGCCCCCGCGGCCCTGGTATTTCGGCGGACAATGGTATACGAACTTTTTCATGGATGCACGGGAGATCGCTTCGGTACTCCGTGAAACCGGTGCATCGTTCTGTTACGACACGTCCCACCATAAGCTGTACTGCAACAGCGCACGGGCTGATTTCCTGGAGCAGGTGAAAATTCTGAAACCGTATATCTCCTATGTCCATATCTCGGATGCTTCGGGTATTGACGGAGAAGGGCTGCAGGTAGGTGAAGGTTCGATTCCCTGGCAGGACCTGTTTACTCTTCTCGAGGATAACCATTATGAATTTGTACCGGAGATCTGGCGCGGCCACCAGAATAATAACCAGGGGTTCCGTATTGCGTTGAACCGCCTGAAACATTATACGGGGATATAATCACGCATTCGGAATTTCCCATAATTTCCGCGTAAAAACTGGTGCAAGTTCTTGTACCTGCCGGCAGACTCACGTGTATACCATTGACAGAAAATTTTCACGACAATAAAAGATCCCTGATAATCAGCCCCCTTTTTCGGTATCAGTGGACCGTTTTATCAGGAATTCTGCAATCTCCAGGTCCAACGGCTCATCGATGTCTAGGGATCGTTCCGGTGGCATGACGGATAGGGAAATTTTCCCAAAAAAACGACGACCCGCCCTGACAAAGCCCTCTGTCCGCATAGCGTAGACTGCGCCGTTCTCGCGGTACTGCAATTCCATTTCCTGACGGCGGGGACGGATCTCTGGGTCGTGATTTATGCCCTGGGCGAATCCGTTCCGCCTGGTCTTCCAGAGAAACTGGTGAGATTCGGTTGCTGAGAATGCACAATCAGTTGCTGTGTTCAGGAGCAGGGCAATAGTCCGATCGATATCCTCTGCCAATGCCAGCGGTGATGTGCATTGAAGAAAAACCGTTAGATCGGGAAAATACCCTTCGTTTTTTTTCAGATATCCGATTGTATGGAGTAGCGCAGCCTCTGAAGAGGCCGTATCCCCGCTGATCTCAGCAGGCCTCAGAACGACCTCAGCACCAAAAACTTTTGAGATTTCAGCAATCTCCTTATCGTCTGTTGAAACAATAATGCGGGTTATGTATTCTGATTTTCGGGCGGATTTTATAGTATGAGCGATCAGTGGCTCCCCGGCAATTAATTGGACATTCTTCCGGGGGATCCCCCTCGAGCCTCCGCGAGCGGGAATAATTGCCAGAATCTCCATGCTGCCCTCAAAAGATAATATTGATCAACGCGTGTTTTAACAAACTCTCAACGATAATCTTTTACTTCCCAATTGTGGTCAATATGTAATAATGCATCTTCCTGAGAAAGGTTGAACCCGTTTTGGTATATATCGAGTTCCTTTACAAAGAACGTATGGGCATCAATAACCCAATCAACTGTTTCCGGACCACTGCCCAAACTACAGGATATCCAATAATTTCCTGAAGCGAGAAATAATGGATTACATTTACAGGAAATATGATGAATTCCCTTCTCTAAAACAAAGGTCTTGTTTTGTTGTCTTTCTGAGGATAAAAAAATTATGTTTCGATAAAGATCACGTATCCAAATTGTGCAGCTGAGATTAATTGATTCAAAGATCTGGATTTTGATTTCGATTTCGAAAGGTTTCGTACTATCAATATCTTGTTGTGTGCCCGCATCATCTGAAATAATCTTAATGTCAAGCATTTTTCCCCTTCGGGAAACTTTTATGGCTCTTTTCTTATCAGAAAGAGGAATAGCTTCCACCAACGTTACCAATCCATTCAGATAATGGTCAATTACCGAAGGAATCTCTCCGGAATAACCGATTTTTCCTGATTCCAGTAAAATACCTTTCTGGCAGAGCGCCTTGACCGTGGACATATTATGACTCACGAACAGGACCGTCCTCCCTTCCTTCGCTACCTCTCCCATCTTCCCCAGGCATTTCTTCTGAAAAGCAGCATCCCCCACCGCAAGCACCTCGTCAATTACTAAAATTTCTGGCTCCAGATGCGCTGCCACCGCAAACGCCAGCCGGACATACATCCCGCTCGAATACCGCTTTGCCGGGGTATCGAGAAATTTTTCAATCTCGGAAAATTTCACAATCTCGTCTAACTTGGCATCAATCTCACGACGTTTCATGCCAAGGATCGAGCCGGATAAGAAAATATTCTCCCGGCCGGTCAGTTCCGGGTGGAAACCCGTCCCCACTTCGAGGAGCGAGCCCACCCGCCCGTGAAGTTCCACGGTACCTTCAGTCGGCGTTGTAATCCGTGACAAAATCTTCAGCAGCGTTGACTTCCCTGCACCGTTCCGCCCGATGATGCCGAGAACCTCACCCTGCTCCACGTCAAATGAGACATCCTTCAGCGCCCAGAACTCTTCCACGGGGGGGGTCCTGCGGAACACGTTCACTGGCGCCCTGAGTGAACTGACAATGGCGTCGCGGAAGGTATGGTACGGCTCCTGCGATCCACCAAGCCGGTATTTCTTGCCAAGATTTTTGACGCGGATTGCAATTTTTTTTGTCAACGTATTCCCTCGTCTTCCGGATACAAATCAGACAATATCAGCATAGAACTGTTCCATTCTCCGGAAATAAAACATACCCGAGACGAGCAGCACCAGAACCATGCCCACCGATACCAGCACCATTGCACTGGGCGCACCGGTACCCAGCAATGCCCAGCGGAATCCATCAATCACGCCGGCCATCGGGTTGAGACCGTACCAGACGCGCAACGGTTCCGGAATGAGGCTCGATGCATAGACTACCGGCGATGCAAACAGCCAGATCTGGATGAGGAACGGAACCGTGTACTGGAAATCACGGTACCTCACGTTGAGTGCCGACAACCAGAGCCCGACCCCCAGCGATGTTGCCAGAGCCAGCAGGAGAAAGAGGGGGAGGAACACGATGTTGATTGTTGGGACAAAGTTGTAGTAGATCATCAGGATGAACAGGATAACGAGACATACTGCAAAGTCGATGACCGGCGACATGATCCCGGAGAGCGGCATGATCAGGCGGGGGAAGTATACTTTGGTCATGATATTGGCGTTGGTGACCATGCTGGTCGTGGACCGCGTCAGTCCTTCAGCAAAGAGTGTCCAAGGGAGGAGTGCTGCAAGGACGAAGAGCGGATAGGGGACGCCATCAGAGGGCAGGTTGGCGAGTCGCCCGAAGATGATGGAGAAGATAAGCATGGTAAGAACCGGCTGGAGGACCGCCCACGCAATCCCGAGTCCGGTCTGCTTGTACCGGAGTTTCACGTCCCGCATCGTGAACGTAGTGATCAGTTCCCGGTAATTCCAGAGTTCACGGAGATCAACCGGCACCCATTTCTTCGGCGGGCGGATGATGATCGTGGGAATGCTGGGATCGATCTGGTTTGTGTCGGTCATAAATTATAACCCTCCAATTTGAACCGGGAACTTAATAAAATCCAGATATGATTGACTAACTTCTTTTTCATAAAAATGTGTCTAACAAACCACACCATAGTCCGCTTCAGTTCCTCTTCGAACAGCTCCTCAACCACAAAGCCGAAATCCTGCCCGGCTCATGGGGTAGAAGACACCCCCGGCAATGATAATTTTCATATGATCCTGTCTATTATGGTTTTCCCATTGTAGTGTTCGCAGGACGATATGAAAATGCTTCGGATAAAGGAGCATATCCGTTAGAATATGGATCATCGAGAAAAAAAGATCTGGGTGTTCCCGACAGATCCTTAGGGATATTCTAAAAATCCGACAGTCAGATTTTCGCATTGTGCAAAAAAAGTATGGTGACATCTATTAAAATTTTCATCACAGGAATACCTTTCTGAAAAAGCCATGCTGGTTGCCACCGGGAGAAGACAAGAACCCGGACGCCAGATGGGATCCCGGGTCACTGATAAAAGGGACCCCCTTATAAAGGAAACAGGGTAGAGGAACGTACGTCTCCCCTGATCGATTCTCCGACGGAGAGGTCCCGGGTAGTTTCAGGCCCGGAAATTCGGCAGTGGAAGCGGTGCCAACACCTAAGGAAAATCTTCTTTTAATGCTGTATTTTTTGGAAAAGGGGCATTTAAAAAGGATTCAGACCGTGCTCTTTAGCGGCCTGGCATTTTGCGCAAAAATGAGGTTGTCCGCGGGTTGCCGGGCACATCCGGGCCAGACCGGAACCCGTTATGGCCGAAAAAATGAGGGGGTTCCTGAAGGGGGAAAAATATGACTTTTTTCAAAGGTAAAAAGCAGGAAAAACGACTGCAGGGCTGATATGGGGACATAGAGGGGATCCCGGGTATGAAATGCAGTTCCTGTCACGGTCTTCCACCATCGGTAACCCTCCAGACACAATTCCGGATTCCGTTATCGATTCAGATCTGGGAGGGCGTGCAGTGCAAAACACGGCGAGGTATATACACAGCTGAATAGCATCTATGGCAAAAAATAATTGGGTAATTCCGGAGTAAAATCCGGATCAGGCAAAAACTCCGGTTGAAAGAAAATTTTTAATCACCCGCATGGTACATACGGTGATGATCAGGATATCGGAAATCCCGGAAACCATCCCCTCCCTCCACAACCTTCATCTGGATAGAGAATGACCAAAGTAGTGAGGTATTCCGATGCACCGCTATACACTCTCCTGCAGCGCTGAGTCAGCCGATCTTGAACCGGTCGTCCTCGCAGTCCATGAACTGGTCCACCGCCTTCCCGTGACGGCCAAATCCCGGGAGAAAGACGGGATACGGGTGGAGGAAGGCCGGGTCATCGACCGTCACTACAACGGCCCGGTGCTGCTTGACGTTATCGCACAGAACACGACCATACAGACCACTCCCGCGAGCGGTGCCTACAAAGGAGTGCCGGTCACCGTCAGCCCTATCCGGGATAAGGACGGGAACGCAATCGGTGCAATCGGTGTCGTTGACATCACGGGGATCTTCGATCTCGCAACCCTCATGGAGCACCAGACGGCGATCCTCAAGCAGGTCTGCGGCAAGGACCCCTGCCCGCTCCCCTCGGAACAGATCAGCGCCAAACGGTGATCGCATGCCGGAATCTGCATTCAGGGTGCTTGAGATCCTCGAACGGGCCACCGCCCCGCTCTCCGGGGAGACCATCAGCAATGAACTGAAGATCACCCGGTCGGCGGTCTGGAAGCACATCAACGAACTCCGGGACATGGGATACGACATCTCCTCGTCGCAGAAAGAGGGGTACCGCCTCACCCGTACGAGCAGCAAGCTGCTCCCGTACGAGGTCCATAAAAAGCTCCGGACGCAGTTCATCGGCAAGAAGATGCGCTATCTTGAGACCACGCCCTCGACCATCTGGGTGGGAAAACAGCTCTGTTCCGAGGGCGATGCCGGGAAGATGCACGGCCTTGTGATCATTGCAGAAGAGCAGAGCGGCGGGGTCGGCAGGATGGGGCGGGCATGGGTCTCTCCCAGCGGCGGTATCTGGATCACGATCGTGCTCAAACCCGGCATCCCGGTCGACCACATCTTCATGATCACGATGGCGGGTTCCATCGCGGTTGCCCGGGCGATACGAAAAGAGTTCGATCTCGGTGCGCTCATCAAGTGGCCCAATGATATCTTCATCGGCAACAAGAAAGTGGCGGGACTCCTCCTGGAGCTCTCTGCCGAGGCGGACGTGGTGCACCACTGCCTGCTCAGTATCGGCATCGATGTAAATGTCCCCATGAAGACGTTTACACCTGCTCTGCAGGACCAGGTCACCTCGATCTGTGCGGAAGTCGGCCATGAGGTTGACCGGGCATCGTTCCTGGCACGGATCCTCAGGGAGTTCGAGAACCACTACCTCCTGATCGAGGGCGGGGAGTACGATGCGATCAGACGGGAATGGAAAAGCCTGTCCTGCACGCTCGAAAACCGCGTGCAGATCCGGACGCTCCGGAAAAGTTTTGAGGGTGAGGCGATCGATATCGATGAGTTCGGGGCCCTCATCATCAGAAAAGACAATGGACACCTGGAACGGGTCATTGCAGGCGACTGCATCCACCGCCAGTAAAAAAATGCCCGGGAAATCCTCTTTTCCATGACGGAAACCGCCAGACCCGTAAGGGGAATGGGAAGCAGATCTAAGAGAATGTTGTCCTGATTTTTCAGGAACACAGAAATTCTCACTGTCCCGTTTCCCGTGGAACATGGTATGACTGCACAGCAGTGATGCGCAGGGAGTAGGGGCAAAGGCAACAGTTGCCACAGATCACCCGTGCATCAAAGATTTCCCCCGGAAAATTACATGAAACAAATGTGATTTCAGGATTTTTTTACTCTCTCAATAATTGCGATGAACGCCGCCGCACCAAAAAGGGGCACCCCCGCGGCGGATCAATAACCGGAAGCCTTTTTTGAAAACCCGGAACTGCCCCGCCGTGCCCCGCGAGGGGCCCTGAGGCGGGGAGCCATCATATTCTGCGATTTTCATGGTTCCGGTGTGAACTGACAAAGTTCACGCCCTTTAAAAAAAAAAATTCACGAGATCGAAAAAAGCAGTACGTTTTTATCGTCAACCATCATTTTTTTTATGGTTGACGATGTTCGGGAACCTTGACAGATCCAGGACAATTGCATATTCCGCTGCCTTCATCGCACTCATCACCCTTGGCAGCTGGATCTCGGTCCCGTGGATACCGGTACCGTTCACGCTCCAGACCCTGTTCGTGCTGCTGGCCGGCGCCGTGATGAAACGCTCCGCGGTGATCCCGGTCTCCCTGTATCTCCTGCTGGGTGCGCTCGGGCTTCCCCTTTTCCATAACGGCATCGCCGGCATCGGGGTACTGCTGGGACCGACCGGGGGCTACCTTATCGGATTTGCCGGTGCTGCTCTTATCACCGGCCTCGCGTACGAACACCCGTCACGACCGATCCATATCTGTGGGCTTGCGCTCGCCACGCTCGTGATTTATGCCTTTGGTATCAGCTGGCTGATGTACTCCCTTGACCGGCCGTTTCTGCCCGTGTTCCTTGCCGGTGTCCTGCCCTTTCTTGCCGGCGACGCTATCAAAGCCGGCGCTGCATACCTCATTGCGGAACGATTGCCATGATCACAGCAGAAAAACTCCGGTACCGCACCCTTGCCATTGAAGATCTCCGGATAGCGCCCGGCATCACCTCGGTCATTGGCAGGAACGGCAGCGGCAAGACCACCCTCTTAAAACTGCTGGCCGGGATTTCCGTGCCGGATGCCGGGGCCATCCTTATCGATGGCATGCCGCCACGGGATGCCGAGATCGGCTGGCTCGACGAGTTCCCGGACCGGAACATCCTTTTCTGGAATGCCTTTGAGGAGATTTCTTCTCCGCTCCGCTTCCGTCACCTGCCCTGCCCGGTCATCGAAGACCGCGTGGAGTCGTGCATGGAATCCCTGGGAATAACCGGCCTCCGGAGCCGGCCCATGCAGGAACTTTCCGGCGGGGAGAAGGTGCTGGTTGTCCTTGCTGCGGCACTGGTCTTCCGGCCGCAGGTGCTGGTGCTGGACGAGTACGACTCCCACCTCGATACAAACCGTGCCGGGGAGATTGAACGGATGATTCGGAAGAGCGGTACCTCCTACGTGATCCGCTGCACCCAGGACATGGAGGCTGCTGCACGGGGAGATGCGGTCATTCTTCTCGACGGAGGAAACATTCTCCGTGCCGGTACGCCGGCAGACGTCTTTGTGTCACCCGACAGTACACCCTTTTATCCGTTCTCCTGGAGGTGCCCTTCCTGAAGGTCTCACTTTCTGGTGTACGGGCAGTCCGCGGGAGCTGGTCGCTCTCGGCGCAGGGGTTGTTCGAGGAGGGCATCCACCTCGTCTCCGGCGATGTGGGCAGCGGGAAGTCCACGCTGGCACTCCTGCTGGCCGGCCTCTTCCCGCCGGCTGCCGGGACGGTTGAACGCGAAGCGTCCGGGCCGTCAATGATCGTCTTCCAGTTCCCCGAGTTCCATATTACCGGTCCGGACCTGGAGCGCGAATGCAGGGCCTGGGACGTCGATCCGGCCACCGTGCTTGCCGCTGCAGGCCTGGCCGGACGGGAGCGCATGGACCCGCTTCGCCTGAGCAGGGGCGAACTGAAACGGCTGATTCTCTGGTGCGTGCTTGCAAAGGACCATGATCTCCTGATCCTCGATGAACCCTTCAGCTCGCTGGACGGTGAGGAGAAGGAGCGGTTGTGTACCGCCCTCGCCGGGCGGAAGCAGGGGATCACGATCCTCTTCACGCACGAGCAGACCTGCCTGCCCCGGGTTGACCGGATCTGGGAGATCCAGGGGGGTGAGCTGCATGACCGGGGCCGGCTGCCGTCAGCGCTCGGTCACTGGGACCATGCACCGGCGGTGGTAAAAGAGCTCATTGCCCGGGGACGGGTCCCGGCAAATATCTCGCAGGCCGATCTGCTGGAGGCGGCATGCAGGATATAAGGCTGCGGGCGGGAACCGCTGCGCTCCTCTCCCTTGCGGCATTCATTGGCACCACCGGGGCCGTCGTGGTCTTCATCTGGTGGCTCGTTTTCGCCCGGCCCTGGCAGCTCAAAAAACAGCTGCGGATGGTGGTACCGGCCATACTCCTGATCGTATTTTTCGGCCTTGTCCTGGAACTCACCGGCGGGGGGGGCATCTCCTACAGCCTGCGGATGACCGTGATCCTCCTGATCGGGGCATGGGTGTATGCCGGGTACCGGCCGGGAGAATTTCTCCGGCTCGGGACCTGGCTCCTCGGGAACAGGACGGGGTTCGACCTCGGGATGACTGCCGAGATGGGGATGCAGTCACTCGACCTGCTGCTCTCGGATTTCTCACGGATCCGCCAGGCATACGAACTCAAGGGATCCTGCCGGGGGATCCGGAGTCTCGTGCCGGCCGGCAGTGTCCTTATCCGGGGCGCAGTCCGGCAGGCTGAAGGGAGCGCGGAACTCATGGCGATACGGGGATACAACCATGGCGGGACGTACTGCCCGTCGTTCAGGACACCGGTCATGGATGTGGTTGCGGCACTTGCGGCATTATGCATGGGAGTCATCGCCGTGCTTCCCGTTAGTGAATTTTTTATACTTTACCATTGAAGTTTTGAGATGCTGGATGAATTCCCACCACCCCGATGAGGCCACCCCATGGATGCTGTCGTTTCCCGTAAAGTGAAGATCACCGATACAACCCTCCGCGATGCGCACCAGTCGCTGATCGCAACACGGCTCCGGACGGAGGACATGCTTCCCCTTGCACGGGATCTCGACCAATGTGGTTTTTTCTCTGTTGAGGCATGGGGTGGCGCGACCTTCGATTCCTGTATACGGTTTCTGAATGACGACCCGTGGGATCGTCTCCGGGCCCTCAAAAGCGAGCTGAAAAACACGCCTATCCAGATGCTCCTCCGGGGACAGAACCTTGTTGGTTACCGCCACTATCCCGATGACGTGGTGGACAAATTCGTTGCTGCTGCGCATAAAAACGGGGTGGACGTCTTCCGGGTCTTCGATGCCCTGAACGATATCCGGAACATGAAACGTTCCATGGACCAGGTAAAAAAAGCCGGCGCACACCTGCAGGGAACCATCTGCTATACGACAAGCCCGGTGCACAACAACCAGACCTTTATCCGGATGGCCCGGGAGTTGTATGCCCTTGAGTGCGACTCCATCTGCATCAAGGATATGGCCGGTCTCATCATGCCGGACGCTGCCCGGAACATCATTGCCGGCATAAAAAAGGTTGTGGATACCAAGGTCTGCCTGCACAGTCACTGCACGAGCGGGATCGCCCCCATGAGTTACCAGGCGGCCATTGACGCCGGTGTGGATATCCTCGATACGGCTATGTCGCCCTTTGCCATGGGCACCTCGCAGCCGCCAACGGAGAGCGTGGTGGCATCCCTGATCGGTACCCCCCGCGAGACCGGGATCGACCTCATCCGGCTCCGGGCGGCCCGGAATGCCTGCATCCAGATCCGGGACAAGTATAATGGTCTGCTCAACCCGATATCCGAGCGGGTTGACAGCAACGTGCTCCTCTACCAGCTGCCGGGCGGGATGATCTCGAACCTGGTCTCCCAGCTGCAGGAGCAGGACGCCCTGAACCGGCTGGACGATGTATTTGCCGAAGTGCCGAGGGTCCGGGAAGACCTCGGCTACCCGCCCCTCGTGACCCCCACGAGCCAGATCGTCGGGACCCAGGCCGTGCTCAACGTGCTGGTCAACGGGGAACGTTACCGGAACGTGACAAAGGAGGTCAAGGACTATATCCACGGCCAGTACGGAAAGTCGCCTGCGCCGGTCAGTGCGGAGGTCCGCACGCTGATCATCGGGAACGATGAGGTGATCACCGTCCGCCCGGCTGACCTGCTGGAACCGGCGTACGAGAAGATGAAAGCGGAGGCAACCAAGGCCGGGCTCGTCCATAAGGAGGAGGACATTCTCACGTACATCCTCTACCCGGCAATCGCGCCCTCGTTCCTCAAAGGCGAGCGGACCATCGAGGAGATCCCGAGAAAGCAGCCCGCGGCAACACCCGCATCCGGCATGCCAGGCCAGATGGAGGTGGAGGTAGACGGCGAGGTCTTCTCTATCCGCATCATTTCGGTGGGTGGCAATGCAACGGAGGTTGCAAGCGTCACCCCGCAGAAGATTCCCCGCGGGGAGATGGCCGGCGGCATCCGGAGCAACATTCAGGGGATGGTGCTCAAAGTCAACGTGAGCAGGGGGGACGCGGTCAGGAAAGGCGATACACTGCTTGTCCTTGAGGCCATGAAGATGGAGAATCCCATCCACAGCCCGGTTGACGGCAAGGTCATGGAGATCTTTGTCGATACCGGCGATGTCGTCCAGAACGGCGATGTCCTGCTGGTGGTTCAATGAAATATTTTGAGAAACTCCTGATCGCAAACCGCGGCGAAATTGCCATCCGGGTCATGCGGGCCTGCCGCGAGCTTGACATTGATACGGTTGCCATTTACTCTGAAGCCGATAAAAATGCCCTCCATGTGAAATATGCTGATGAAGCCTTCCATGTCGGCGAGGCGCACCCGTCAAAGAGTTACCTCAACATGGAGCGGATCATCGATATTGCAAAAAAGTGCGGTGCCGAGGCGATCCATCCCGGGTACGGGTTCCTTGCCGAGAACTACCGCTTTGCCAAACTCTGTGGTGACGAGAACCTGATCTTTGTCGGGCCCCGCTGGAAGACGATCAGGGCTGCAGGATCCAAGATCGACAGCAAACAGATGATGAAGGACCGGGGCGTACCGGTTATTCCCGGCACGGACGGGGGAATAAACAGCCTGGATGAAGCGAAGGTGGTGGCACTGGAGATCGGGTACCCGGTCATCGTCAAGGCGAGTGCCGGGGGCGGGGGGATCGGGATGCAGATCGTGCAGGACGAGAAGTCCCTTGAGGAGGCGATAGTAAAAAGTCAGCGCATTGCCCGCTCCGCATTCGGGGACGCGACAGTCTTTATCGAGAAATACCTGCTCAAGCCACGGCATGTCGAGTTCCAGGTGCTTGCCGATGAGCACGGGAACGCCGTCCACCTCTATGAAAGGGAATGCTCCATCCAGCGCCGGCACCAGAAACTGGTCGAGGAAGCCCCGTGCTCCATCATGACACCGGAGCTGCGCAGCCGCATGGCCGAGTCTGCGCTCACGGTCGTGGAAGCTTCCGGGTATACCAATGCCGGGACGGTCGAATTCCTGTACAGTGACGGGAATTACTATTTCATGGAGATGAATACCCGGCTCCAGGTGGAACACACCATCACCGAGTTCATTACCGGCGTGGACATTGTGAAGCAGCAGCTTGCCATCGCAGCCGGTGAAACCCTCCCCTTCGAGCAGAAAGACCTCTCCATCCGCGGTCACGCGATCGAGTGCCGTATCAATGCGGAGGACCCGACGAAGAATTTCTCGGCAGACCCGGGAAAGATTGTCCGGTACCGCTCCCCGGGTGGGCCGGGTATCCGCATTGACAGCGGTATCCACATGGGGTATACCATCTCGCCCATCTACGATTCCATGATAGCCAAACTTGTTGCCTGGGACAGCACCCGGCAGGATGCGATCAAGCGGATGCGGCGGGCGATCTCGGAGTACATCATCCTCGGGGTCAAGACCACGCTCCCCCTCCATTATGCGATCATGAACAACCAGCAGTTCGTTTCCGGGAATACCCATACCCACTTTCTGGAGGAAGAGCGTATCCTCAACACCCTTGACCGGTATGCACGGGATGAAGAGACCCGGATGCAGACACTTGCCGGATCCTTCCAGCAGGGAAAGAAGATCGCTGCAATCTCTGCCGCTGTACAGATCTACATGCAACAGAAAAAGGACTGACATTAAAGATATCAGAACCTTTAATAGTTTTTACGGTCTTTTAATTATGCACTTTTGTGCTGCGGTGGCCTAGCTGGTTAGGGCGCCAGACTCATAGGGTTCTGACGTGTATGCTCACGTTTTAGCTTCGGGAGATCTGGAGATCGGGGGATCGTAACCCTCTCGCAGCATACTGTTCTTTTCCCGGGATTGTGCCGGTTTTTTAAAAACGTCACGCTGATTCACGGGTTTTTACAACGGGGCTGGATTCTGGCTTTAATTTATCCCGGTGGCGGTATATTTATGTAGAATTTCGTCTAACAGCATACCATAAAATGAGGTGAACATGGTGTTTTTATTACTCAATGCAGCAGTAGGGATCATCCAGCTGGTTATTGCTATTGCCTTTGCCGTAGCAGCGCTTTATATTGCCTTCCAGGTCCTTGGCTGGATTACCAAGGGTATCGATGAGGAAAAAGAACTTGCACAGGGAAATGTCGCGGTCGGGATCCTGGTGGCATCCGTCTTCATCGCGATTGCGCTCGTTGTCCAGTCCGGGGTATCGGGATTGTCCATAGGTATCAACAAAGCCCTCAGTATCGGCATCCTGACGGGTGACGGGGTAACCACGGTCGTGGTTGCGATCGTCCAGCTCCTGCTCGGCATCATACTCGCTATCGGGGGGATATATCTCGCGCTCGACATCCTCAGCCGGCTGACCAAGCGTATCGATGAATTCGCGGAACTGAAGAAGGGCAACGTGGCCGTTGCGCTCGAGATGGCCGGCGTGATCATTGCTGTTGCGGTCATCATCCAGACGGGTGTTATCGGTATCACGGCAGCAATCTTATAAATTTTTTTTTCCATTGGAAGAACTTTTCACTCTCGTGAAAAGGCAGGACCGGAGAGTTCCCGCGTGGACAATGATATCAACCACGTCGATGTGGGAGGATTCCCCGCATCAGGGCCTCTATGGGGCACGGCGGGGCAGGAAGTTTTTATTTATTCTCGATTATCCGTCCCTGAACCACCGCGGGGGCGCCCCGTAGGAGGCGGCAGCATCTGTCGCACCGGAAGTATCCCGTTTTTCCGCACCGGTTCCACGCCGACGCCGGAACCCCACTGCCGCTTTTTAGGGTGGATCAGGCATGGTTCACAACCCGTGCCGGTGCCGCTTTCCGCGATCAGGTCCCGTACCGGTTTATGGTCAGGATCAAATCTCTGAATCCGTCTATCTCCAGGACAAGCACCTCATTCCGGGTCATCCCCATGCTCGTCTCTGCATCGGCAGTCAGCATCTCGGGGCCGCGGATGACGGTCCGTTCAGACCCGTCACGACAGAGGAGGGCTGCCGCTTCGGGATCGTGAATGAACGCCCGCCCGGGAAGGATCACGACATCCTCCAGGGATGAGGGGTCGAGCTCCCGGAGGTCGTCAGCCGTGATCAGGCATGCGATCTCCTTTTTTACCGGAACAACCGGAACGGTCGATCCGCAGGCAGTCAGCACTTTTTCAATAAACGGTGCCGCTATGCAGCCGCTGACCACCGTGGCCTTTTTCCGGACCCGGGGGAGTGTTTCGAGAAGGTCAGGTTCCTGGAGGATCGCAAACGGTGAGCCGATCTCCGGGTCCCAGAGCGGCGTGCCGGAGATCTTCATGGTGAACTTTTTACTCAGGTCCGTGATCATGTCCCGGAAAGACTCCACGCTCTGGACTGCCTGACCTCCCATGACCGGGCCGTTTTTCAGGATGAGGCCCTGGTCGGTGCTGTTTGCAAACCGCATCAGGATCAGGCCCTTTGCGCCGCGCTCCTGGAGCCAGCGGCAGGTATCCTCCAGCACCTTCCCGTCATTCACCCCCGGGAGCACGACGGTTGCTGCATAGACATCGACGAGCTTGTCCCCATGCTCATCGACCGCCCCGCAGAGCCGTTCGAGAATCGCGAGCGATGCCTCCGGCGTCGGGTCGTGCATGTACTTCTTCCGGAGGACCGGATCCGTGGCAAAGACCGTGAAGGAGATCTCCGAGAGCCCGTTCTCCACGAGAAGATCGGCAATGGCCGGATCGTCCCATCCCTTGCCGCTCGTGTAGCCGATGTGAAGCGGGGCTTCCATACTTCCCAGCAGCTCGATGAGCTCCCGGAAGCGGGGATAACAGCTGGGGTCGCCGCCGCCGCTGATAGTGATCCGCTCGATATCCCCCTGTTTCATCTGGAGGTTTGCCAGGGTTTCATCGGCGATGGTCCGGAGATCCTTGAACCCGGCATATTCTTCCCGGATCCCCCGGGTGCAGTAGTCACACCCTTTCTTAAAGGGCAGGCAGTACCGGCACCCCAGCGGCTGGACGCCTTTCACCTTCTTGAAATAACAGTATTCGCAGAAACCGCGACAATTGATTCCGGGACTTCCGCCGATATCAACGGTCAGCTGTGCCATGTTACTAGTACGTCCGCTCCAAAACGTTTAATCTGTTTGGGTAGCCCCCTTCAGACGTCTTCCGGGAAGGAGTGATTTGTTTGGGATACACGGTATCTGTGCCGGGAAAAATCAGACACCATCTTTTTTACGATCCACGGACAAAATCATATGGCGCCTCAGTGGCTTAGTTGGCAGAGCGGCTGACTTGTAATCAGCAGGTCCCGTGTTCAAATCACGGCTGGGGCTTATTTTGATCTGATTTTCATTTTTTAAGGGCCTTGATTGCCAAGTACCTTATTTTTGATTTTTTTGTTTTGTTGAGATCCCCAGGATATCCTCGCGCCAGGCCCCACTCCCGCCGATGGCTCATGTTGGATGCATGGTATCCTCCGGGCGGATAGATAGTTTTTGTCCGGGCTGTCAATGGAACTGCGGATCACCGGACCGGCAGGGACCTGCCCAAATTGTTCTATTCCCTGCCGGCGTTCACCGTCGTTCCGGTGGGGGTTTTTCAGCGAAACTGTGCCGGTTTTCCGGAAAACCGTGTCGTACCCCTTGCAATCGGAGGGCGGAACGTGCCCGGATTCCCGGGGTCTGTACCGTTCTCGGCAGGATGGTCCCTGCCGGAAACGGGCCCCTGAATTGTGCAGTACCCTGATATCATTCTCCGGCGGGAAAGATTGCAGGATTCCCTCAAAACCATGCCGGTTTTTCAGAAAACCATGTCGTTTTGGCCTCCCATGAATGCCATCCGGGGCCATACAGGGCCCGGATTCGACCGGGGGATCCGGGAGTGCTCTGGCAGTCATATGTCTGACTACCAGGTGTGCCGGAATTCCACTGGGCCGGTCTTGGACGACGGTTCCTGCCGCCCCGTGTATTCCAAGTGGTGTGGGGAAAACAAAAACCGGCGGGCAGAGAAAAAAATGGATTGAAAAATTCTGCTCTGTTGAAAACCTATTTTTTGGAAATTTATCGCCCCCCTTGCGCCAGCCCAGCCCCCGTCGGGGGCTCATGGCGCATGCGATGCCTCGGAAATATCTGTAGGAAATTTCTCTACGATTGTATACAGGTAATACGGCATAATCGCATACGGGGGATGCCAAGTGGCGGGGGCGGAGCCCCCGAGAGCGTTATGGTTGATATCCAATGATTTCTACAGTGCAAAAAATTCTTGGAAGAAAAACAATCCTGGCCTTGGGCTCACCCGGAAGGAAGAGCCGCCGGTCACATTCATCCGGTGTTCGACCCTGGCCCGGAAAGTAAAAAAAAATTGTAGACAAACATCATGTCTCGGCGCCCGGCCGGGGCTTAAGTTCAAACCGGGTTTATTTCATGATTCATTTTGTCCTCTGAACGTATTTCGAAGATTCAAACGGAACGCCCTTTTCCGCATTGTTCAAATGGCAATACCGGGTAGTTCTGTATCGCTGAACCGGTGCATTCATCAACCACAAAGCGGCGATAAAATGAGACGTGCGGTATGGGAAACCTGCCGGAACAGCATCTCCTGCAGCGAGCCTGCGGGTAAAGAGTGCGTTTTCGTTTCCCCGATCAACCATCAAAAGCAGCGGGATGATGGGAGGTACGGGTGTTGAGTCCGGGGAGACGACCATGACCGGGCGTCTCCGGCCCACGCGGATGTGAGGATTGTGCCACCCGGCGCTCAACGGCCCTGTCCCGGTTCGCCTCAAAACCAATCCTTAAATATCGCACAATCTCATGCACACACGGGTGATATTCTCATGGAGAAGTCCAACTGGTTGCTTATTGGTGGCGCGATTATCGTCGTTATTGTCATCATCGCTCTCTCCCTGTCCGGGACGGGGAGTACCGTCCGGAACTCTTTGCCAGGAGACAGGCAGGGACCCGGCCCGACGCCGGGGCAGCCACAGGGTGCGGGTCCGGGTGAAAATTATCCGGCCCTGCTCCCCCAACCCGGTACCACTGCGCTGACAGCGACAGAAACTGCTGATATTCTGTTCATGCGTGAGGAAGAACAACTTGCCCATGACCTGTATAGCCGATTTGCTAGCATCTATGCAATACCAGTCTTCTCAAACATCGCAGCATCGGAGACCGCACACGTTGCTGAAATGCAACTGCTTATCGAGCGGTACGGGCTTCGGGATCACAGGGTCGGTAATGCATCGAGCGGTTATACTGACCCGGTATTTCGATCTCTGTACCCAGCGCTTGCCGCACAGGGCGATGCATCGTTAACCGGTGCACTCGAAGCCTCGCTCGCTGTTGAGGAACGGGATATCGCCGACCTGGACCATGCGCTTGCAAACACGACCCGGGCTGACATCATCCAGGTCTATTCAAATCTGCGAAGAGGATCCGAGAACCATAAGAGCGCATTCCTCCGCCAGCTGGGCCGGTAACGGAACCGGCACTTCTTTTTGGTTTTTCGGCACGGGAGAAAATATTTTTTCAGGTAAATATAAAGCCCTCCTCCCGGGCCCCGTTTTAAGGACAGGATGTATGAGGATACCCCGGGTCAGATTGTAGATCACACCGTGTCATCGCAACGGGGGCGGAGTCCCCGGGAGCGTCAGGGTTTTCTCAAATATGCCTACGGAGATCTTTCATAACCGAATCTGCCATTGCGGATCCGACACCCAGTGAATTCGATACGGCACCGTGTCATCGCAACGGGGGCGGAGTCCCCGGGAGCGTCAGGGTTTTCTCAAATATTCCTACGGAGATCTTTCATAACCGAATCTGCCATTGCAGATCCGACACCCAGTGAATTCGATACGGCACCGTGCTCCATGATGAGCAATACGGCCGGCAGTACAATCGGTCCGTCGCCGCCCGCGTTGCATGCTTCGCACAACTCGCCGTTCCCGCACCGCTCTGCGACCGGCTCGAAAAAAGGTTTTGCCGCTTCAGAGAAGTTTCGTCTCTTCTGTCGGCTTCGGCACCTTGACCACGAGCACCCGGAAGACCGCCGTGCTCTCGTTGAACCAGCGGTGCGGGATCCGTGCAGGGCTCTCGATGAGCATATCTTTCGTGCAGCATGCCCGTTCGTCTCCGATCTCGACAATACCGGTCCCTTCCAGCACGTAGAAGAAGACATCGACCGGCGTCATGTGTTTTTTCAGGGATTCGCCGGGCTGGAGCGTGATCACAACGGCAATGGCGTTTGTCGTATCATAGATCTTCCGGGCATCCACGTGATGCGGATTGGAGCCCGACACTTCCTTTGCAACTTCCGTGATTTTCATGGTCATTTCACCTTGTCAACAGACTCATCATGGCGGTGAGTAATTTCTTTTTAACTTCTGTTCTAAGGATACCGGTATAGGCGGACCCGATTTATAATCCGTATGCTCCTGTAGCGGAAAAATGTCTCCGCCCCGGGCCGGGAGAAGGGGGATGGATCTGCCACAGCCGGGCACGTGAGATGCCCCGGTCAGAACCCGAGGATCGCAAGCAGGCAGAGGAATCCAATGATCAGAATCCCCACAGCGATCACGACAATCCCCGGCCGGACCCCGAGCAGTTCCGGGAGGGTCCCGGCCGGAAAGGTCCCGCGGGTGAGGACTATCCGGTTGAGGCGCGGGTACAGGCGCGCGAAGATCCCTGCTCCCAGGGCGATCCCGATCATGCCGATCGCCGCATCCAGCGATCCCGATCCGAGCGCACCCGGGGCGGTGCCGGGGCAGTAGCCGAGGATGGCAAACCCGGCGCCGAAGATCAGTCCCCCGATTACAGTTGCGCCAACCGATCCCGTCTGGTAGTGGAGCCGGACAAGCCCGGCCGCTTTCATCGCATAGACACCCGGCATACCAACGAGTATCGCCGTGAGCATCACCTGGACGACCGTAAAATCGGTGAGGAGGAGCTGGCCGATGATCACCCCGTACGCGGTCACCCCGCCTTTCTGGAGCAGGAACCCGAAGACGATACCGGTAAGGAGCCCGAGAACAATCTGGGCCCGTTTGTCTGACCTGAGCTGTTCAAATTCCATGTTCCCCACCTCATAAAAACGTGAACCCGTAAATCAGGCCCGCGACCAGAATTCCTGCAGCAAAAAAGCAGATCGCCGCAACCCAGCTCGCCAGCGAGAGCTGGAGGGTCCCCGAAATCCCGTGCCCGGAGGTACACCCGCCAGCCCAGCGGGCTCCCATCCCCATCAGGATACCCCCGAGGAGTGCGACAAGGGAACGGAAGAGCGAATCCGTCCCGAACTCCGCCGCAAAGAGCGGGGGTACGGTCAGGAGCGTGAAGGTGCCGGAGAGGTATGCCGAGAGAAACGCTCCCATCAGCACCCCGATGACGATCATCCACTGCCAGTCAACCGTTGGCGTGAACTTCTGGTAGTACGGCATTGCTTCGCTCTTCCTGCGGGAGATGACGGACTCAGCCATACCGGCCGTCTTGGCATAGGCGGTCGAACATCCCAGCGGGCGATCGGAGAGGAGAAAGGTGGTCCAGATGAGGATCCCGATCCCGGCGCCGACAATATAGGGTGACCATGTCGCCATCATGAACCATGCTGTCATCACAGTCCTCCGGAACAACTGGAAAAACATTCGTCCGGTAAAAACGCCGGTATCATGATACGGACCCTGCCCGCTGGTATGCTGTATACCCGCCACCGAGATTACAGACGCGGCCAAAACCGTGCCGTTTCAGGATGCTTGCCGCGATACTCGCCCGCTGGCCTCCCCGGCACATGACTATATACCGCTGTGCCGGATCAAGTTCCGTATGCCGGGTCCTGAGGTCATGCCAGGGAATATGGATCGATCCCCCGACATGGCCGTCCTGCCACTCTTCCTGTGACCGGACATCGATAAGGATCGCCTCGTTCGACCGGATCAGTGCATGCGCCTCTTCCGGAGAGATGACCGGGACACGGCCGAACGGGAGCGCAGCGGTACCCCAGACGAGCATCCCTCCTTCGATGTATCCTGTGACACGGTCAAATCCGACCCGGTGGAGCTGGAGAGCCGCCTCTTCCGACTGCTGCCGGCCCTCGACAACCAGGAGGATATCCTTATCGGGGGGAAGGATCCAGCCGGCCTGCGTGGCAAAGTTTCCCCCGAGATCGATATGCCAGGAACCGGGTATGTGCATGCCGGAGAACGCCGGGTAACTCCTGACATCGAGGAAGATTGCATCATCTGCCCGGATCCGGCCGGCAACGGATCGCGGCTCGATCGGAACGGGACGGATGAGATCCCGCATCAGGGCAGGGCCAGCCCGGTTGATAGCAGAACAGCGGGTAAAGTGATCCGGAGCGGCAGGCATATCGGAGGTGAGAGCCCGGATAAACTCTTCCCGGCTCCGGATACGGAGGGCGTAGTTGTACTTCTTCTCGTACCCGATGGTGCTGGTTCTCTTTGCCGCCATCGCCCGCCCGCAGAGCGACCCCATCCCGTGGGCGGGATAGACCTCGCACTCATCCGGGAGGGTCATGATCTTGCTCTGCAGGTTGTCAAAGAGGGAGGATGCCAGCTCTTCTGCCCTCCCCGGAAAGAGGTCCGGGCGCCCGACATCGCCAACAAAGAGGGTGTCACCGGAGAAGAGAGCGCCCGGTGTCTCACCCCGGGTGGTATCGGTTGCAATAAAACAGATATGCTCGGGGGTGTGTCCGGCAGTTTCGATAACGGAAAACCGGATTGCTTCAAGCTGCACCATATCCCCTTCAGCGAGGGGGGTATGGGGGAAGGTGCAGTCCGCGGACCGGGACGCATAGATTTCCGCACCGGTTGCATCGGCCAGGTCAAGGTGCCCGGAGATGAAATCCGCGTGCAGGTGCGTCTCGAGGACGTGGGTGATCCGGAGTCCCATCTCCCGTGCGGCAGCAATGTATCGCCCGGCATCGCGTTCCGGATCAATGACCGCACAGGTCCTGTTGCCGGCAACGATGTAGGAGCTGTGCGCAAGACCGGGTATGAAATACTGGTGGATGATCATATCATCCTCCTATCTGATGAGGAGGTAGATGAGTATTACGGCTATTCCGATGAAGATGATGGTCATGATGCTCCCGGCTTTCAGGTAGTCTTTCGGGGTATACCCGCCGGGCCCCATCAGGAGGGCATTGACCTGGTGGGTCGGAAGGATGAAGGAGTTCGAAGCGCAGACCGCAACGAGGAGGGCGAGCGCCCGCGGGTCGGTACCGGTCCCGGTACCGAGGAGCAGCACAAGCGGGACGAGGAGGACCGTTGCCGCCACGTTGGAGATGATGAGGGAGAGGGCGGTTGCAAGAAGGGCAACGGCACCCATGATGAGGATCGGGTGGGACCCGGCCAGGACATTGACCAGGGAACCGGCGAGCGCTGCGGCCGCCCCGCTCTTTTCCAGTGCGATGCCCAGCGGGATCAGGCCGGCTATGAGGATGATCGTCTTCCAGTCGACAGCCTGGTACGCCTCATCGGGAGTGAGGACGCCGAAGAGGACAGCCCCGGCGGCACCGGTGAGCAGGGCAAGGGAGAGCGGGACGCCCGTGACCGTGAGAAGGAGGGCTGCAGCGAAGACCAGGATCGCCAGGGGTCCCTTTCCGTGTCGCAGACCGTCCCCCCCGGGAGGAGTCATCAGGACCAGGTCCTGATGCCCGGCAAAGTGCCTCAAAGTGTCCCAGGATCCAAAGGCGACGATGGTGTCACCGGCTGCAAGGGGTTGGTCGGAGATGCCGGCCCGGGTTTCCGTCTCCCCGTGCTGGTGGACGATCGGTTCGATCGCATACGTCTGCCGGAACATGATCTCCCGCGGTGTTTTTCCGATGATAGATGCCTTCGGCCGGACAACCAGCTCGGCAAATCCGTACTCTTCGCCACCCAGGATCTCCTGTAACCTGCTCCGGTCTCCGGAGGGGATACAGCCGGATTCCCGGATAAACCGGATGAATCGTTCCTCAGATCCGAGGAATGCGAGCTCCGTACCGGCTTCGAGACTGATAAACCGTGAGGGTGCAACACTGATATCCTTCCGGGTGCTCACGGCAAGGAGATCGAGGCCGTAGCGGGTCTTGAAGGCTGCCTCCTCCCGGGTCTTTCCGGCAACCGGGGATGACAGAGGGATTATGCAGGTCCTGACCGGGTGATCGATCCCCCAGATCTCGGCGATGGATGGTCCGGAGGGCGTCTCCTCTTTTTTCGGGAGGATGCGGTCCCCGGCCAGGGCAAAGAGCGCAATCCCGGCGATCAGGAGGGGAAGTCCAATAGGAGTGACCGCAAAGAGGGAGAAGGGCTCTGCCCCTGCCTGGCGGAGGAGGTCATTCAGTACGATCAGCGGGCCGGAGGCGATCATCGTCATACTCCCGCCCAGGATGGCGGCAAATCCCATCGGCATCATCAGCCGTGAGACGGGAATGCGGGTCTGCCGTCCGATCCGCCTCACGGCAGGGAGGAAGAGGGCGGCAACCCCGACCGTCTGCATCACCGATGAGAGAAAACCGACCGTTACTGCTATGGTGGCATTGACCCTCCTCTCACCGGTTCCGGCATATCTCACGATGGCGCCGGCGAGACGCGAGGTTATCCCGGTTCTCTCGAGCCCGTAGGCGATGATCATCACGGATGCCATTGCAATGACCGCGTTTGAGGCAAACCCGGAAACCGCTTCCACGGGGGTGATGAGGCCCAGCCAGGCGAGAGCCAGGCTTGCGAGGATCGCAACGAGATCGACCCGTACCCGGGAGCTCACAAAGAGAATGATGGTTCCGGCAAGTACGATTCCAGCGAGAAGGATACCGGCGTCCATGGGAACAACACGCAGATTGGGCAGAGAAGGAGAAAAATGTTGTCCAACGGGAAGCAGGGCTGGACCGGAGGGGTACCGGAGCTGTGCTGATTTCAAGTTCTGTCATAACAGAATTCCCTTGGCTGCGTTCTGGTGTCATGGTCATCAACCGAACAGCAGGGAACTAGTTTTACGGTCCTTTTTTTTAGTTTCCAATCCAATTCAGGGACTGCCAGTCCTTTTGCATGGCAGATACGGATTGCAGATCGTGAGTGCAAATGATTATTATTATACCGGGGTCAGGTTGGTTTTAGTCACGGCACGTGACCTGGAGGAAAAACATGGAACCCGCAATGATTGTCAACACGTTCAGGGAAGCAGAATACTTTGTCAGGCAGGCACGGGAACAGGCAATGGCAGGAGATCATACTGCCGCGGTACAGTCTCTTGAAAAGGCCATCGATACGTATCCCGCATATACCGAGGCCTATGCCCTGCTGGGCAACTGCCAGGAGTGCATCAACAGGCTTGACGATGCCGTTGCCGCATACGACAAAGCCCTTCAGCTGGATCCCGGCCATGCCGATGCCTGGTTCAACAAGGGGATGCTTTTAAAAAAGAGAGGCATGAACCAGGAAGCAGCGCAGTGCATTGAGAAGTCAATGGACCTGTATTGCGGCCGGTAAGATACCGGTCTCTTTTTTGCTTTTGAAAATGCTGAATATACCATGAGACCTGAGCCCCTTGACAGGATGCTCACCGGGAGCAGGTACGTGAAGTAACCTGAGGGATCAAAAAAAATAATGATTTTTTTTTTGCTCTGTTGAAACGGACATGAACATTGTCAGTTCACACCGGAACCATGAAAATCGCAGCTATGAGGGCTCCCCCGATTCAGGGCCCCTCGCGGGGCACGGCTGGGCAGTTTGTTTGTTTTTTAAAAACGCTCCCGGGTATTGACCCGCCGCGGGGGGCGTCCCTCCGGGGACGGCGGCATATATCATAATCGGGGGTATGGGGGTTTCACCCTCCATTATTCTGTCTGAAAAAATTCGATTTTCATGGGAAATCATAATACCTGACGCTCCCGGGGCTTCGCCCCGCTGCTGAGGCGCCAAGGTTGAGATAGTGCTGTATTTCTTGTTTTGCAAAAAAAACAGGACGGTTTGATAAATGTCATACCGGGGCATCGCATGCGCCCCCGCCGGGAACAGGACTGGCTCCGCTTCCATGACCTTGTCCGGATCATGGTGGATGCGGATATGAAAGCTGCCGGCCTGAAACCGATCGGCGCAGGCGAAGAGATCATTGCACGGAAATTCCCGTCACGATGGTGGGAGCACGACTGATCCCCTCCACGGTACACCAGGCAGGCGCCATGAGCCGAAAAGATGATCAGTATTAATCCATTATCTGCACTACACTGATAACAGATACCGGATGGTGGTGCCCATGACATTCTGGTCGGACAAAAAAATTCTCATCACCGGGGGAGCCGGCTTCTTCGGGTCACAGGTAGCCGGCCAGCTGCAGAAAAAAGGGGTATTACGGGAGAATATCCTGGTCCCCCGGAGCAGGGACATAGACCTCCGGCGATGGGAGAACTGTGTCAGGGTAGTACAAGGCCAGGATATCGTGATCCATCTCGCGGCAAAAGTGGGAGGCATCGGGTTCAACCAGGCATATCCGGCAGACCTTTTTTACGATAATGCCATCATGGGCATCCAGCTGATGGAGGCCGCCCGGCAGGAGAACGTGGAAAAATGCGTTATTGCCGGTACCATCTGTGCCTACCCCAAGTTCACAAAGGTCCCGTTCCGGGAGGAGACGCTCTGGGACGGATACCCGGAAGAGACCAATGCCCCGTACGGTCTTGCCAAGAAGATGCTGCTCGTGCAGTCGCAGGCGTACCGGGCGCAGTATGGCTTCAATTCGATCTATCTTCTCCCGGTGAACCTGTATGGGCCGGGAGACAATTTCAACCCGGAAAGCTCGCATGTGATTCCGGCACTCATAAAAAAATTTACCGAAGCGGAACAGAACGGCGACCGGTTCGTGGAGGTATGGGGTACCGGGGCCGCTTCCCGGGAGTTCCTCTATGTGGACGATGCAGCCCGGGGGCTCATCCTTGCTGCGGAACGCTACAATAAACCAGACCCGGTAAACCTCGGGTCGGGAATGGAGATCTCGATCCGGGACCTGGTCGCGCTCATCAGCGACCTGACCGGTTACGGCGGTGAGATACACTGGGACACGACAAAACCGGACGGCCAGCCCCGACGGTGCCTTGATGTGAGCAGGGCAAAAGAAGAGTTCGGGTTTGAGGCAACGATGCCGTTCCGGGAAGGGCTGAAACGGACGGTTGCATGGTACCGGGATCAGAAAAAAAACCGCTCTCGCTCAACCGATGATGCATCCCATTGCTGAAATGGCAGGGGAAGTACAAAAAATGCCTCGTGCCATGTATGACGGAACAGAACCGGAACACAAAAAAATTGTGAGCATATGTTCCATCATCCGGTCTTCAGCGCGGGGACACCCCCGGTTTTCAGGAGGGGTGTGTTGTGCTTTTTTTTAAAAAAATGGTATCGGATTTCATGGACATCGATCCAGTCCAGCGGCAATCGCTGCTCTCCTTCGGTTCGCTCCTTGCCGTCTCCGGCATTGGATATGTTGCAACCTTCTATTTCGCCCATTACCTGGGTCCTGCGGTCCTTGGTGCCTATTTCCTGTTCCTTGCCTATTATGGCATTTTTGACCTGATCGGAGACGGGGGGTTAGGGGGGGCCGCGGTCAAACGGATCAGCGAGGGCACTGCACAGAATGAATATTTTACCGCGTTCGTTATCCTGCGGCTCCTTCTCCTCGGCCTCTCGGTTGTCACGTTCATCCTGATCTCCCCCTTCCTCGCAGGACTGGAGAAGGACGGACTGCTCTACTGGCTGATCCTCGCCCTTGTTGCCGGGTCGCTCGCCGGGATCACCGGCATAAATCTCTATGGGACTGCCCAGGTCGGGATCATGCAGGTCAGTAACCTGTTCAATACCCTTGTCAAAAACCTGGTCCAGATCCTGGCCGTGTTCATTGGTTTCGGTCTCGGGGGCCTTGTTGCCGGTCTCATTGCCGGCATGATCGCAGCAACCGTCATAAACCTCCGGTTCATCCGGCTGGGTCTTTCCCAATGCGATCGCTCTCACTTTGCGGGACTGTTCTCGTTCTCCGTCTGGATATTTCTCTCAAGCGGCGGTCTCCTCATTTTTACCTATGCCGACACGATCCTCATCGGCCTTTTCATGACAGAGACCGATGTCGGGATTTACCGTGTTGCGTTCCAGCTCACCTCGGTTGCATCCTTCCTCGTGGTCGCATTTCACACGGTCCTGTATCCCCATATCAGCAGATGGCATGCGGAGAACCAGTTGACCCTGATCGAATATTCACTGAGAAGAGCGTTCACCTACTCATTATTCCTCGCAATCCCGGTCATCGCGGGAGGGATCCTTCTCTCGGAGAAACTGCTCTATTTCCTGTATGGCGCTGCGTTCACTTCCGGCTCACCGGTCCTGGTGATCCTGTTGTTTGCCCAGATCGGCAACATCTTCATGTTTCTGCTGACCATGTGCCTGAACGCCATGGATATGCCACGGAAAACCTTTTACTGCACGGTTTTTTCAGCGGCCCTGAATATCGTCCTGAACATTCTCCTGATCCCGCTCTTCGGCATTGCAGGGGCTGCAGTGGCCACGCTGGTCACCATGTCGGTGAATGCGGTGCTTGCGTATGCACTGCTTAAGTCATTCATCCATATCCGGATTGAGCGGGGCGCGGTCACCCATCTCGTGGTATCCGCGTTCATCATGGCCGGCTTCCTCTCCGTATACCTGTATGTGCTGCCGGTCCGGGATTTTATCGGACTTGCGGTGGTCCTGGCGCTTGGAGCAGTGATCTATTTTGCTTCCGTGCTCCTCATCGACCGGACGATCAGGAACGACCTGAAAGCATTACTGGAAACCATGCGGATTCCTGGTATGCCATGATACTGATGACCTTATTGAATGAAAAGTTTAATTGGTCTCGACTGTTTGTATCAGTTCCCGAAAATGCATCTCGAGGCAGGTGAAAGATACGGAACTATCGCATAAGCGTGTTTTATAGATAATAGTAACAACATTTACATCCATATCGGGGTTTTGATGAAACTCATCCATTATTTACCGACGATAAAGACTGCGATTAACACCTTGGCAAACCAGTCAATTGCATCAGAACAGCAATTATTGTTACTCGGGAAACTCCTGTCAGAGAACGTGAAGAACAAGCGACCGATAGCTTCTTTAAGCGAAGTAGAATTCAGGGTTTTTTCTCAGTGGGGTGATGATGGCATCATTCAATGGCTGGTGAATAATCTTGAATTTCCCCATAAGACCTTTATTGAATTCGGGGTGGCAGATTACCGGGAATCCAACACCAGATTTCTTATGATGAACAATAACTGGTCCGGGCTGGTGATGGATGGATCTGAGTCGAACGTGGAGCGCATAACCGGTTCTGAGTACTTCTGGAAGTTCACGCTCTCTGCAAAAGCTGCATTCATCGATACCGACAACATAAACAGTCTTCTCTCATCATCCGAACTTGACAGAGAGGTGGGGATCCTTCATATCGATCTGGACGGAAATGATTACTGGATATGGAAAGAGATCACGGTGATCTCCCCGGTTGTCGTTATTCTGGAATATAACAGCATTTTCGGAATCGACCGATCAATAACAACACCGTATGACAAAAAATTTTCCCGGACATGTGCACATTACAGCAACCTGTACTACGGTGCATCCCTACGGGCTCTTTCCCAGGTATCTGCAAGCAAGGGCTATGTGTTCATTGGATGCAATAGTGCCGGCAACAATGCGTATTTTGTCAGAAAAGACCGGTTGAACGACACCGTTCGGGCAACATCCCTGGAAAGCGGATATGTGATGAGTATGTTCAGGGAGAGCAGGGATACCAGGGGTAACCTGACATATCTGAACGGCACCGACCGCATAGCATTGATCAGGGGGATGCCTGTTTATAACACTGACACGGATCAGATCGAAAACCTGTAATGCCTGTTGTCTGGATATCGCAAGAGGGAAATCCTGAGTGGACTTTTACCTTTTAGGAATAAACACCATCCCGGTAACGGAAAATCCGGTGTTTGTTTTAAGGTGCTTTCTCATTCAGATAAATCCGGGGACTTTGCCAAGGATCCGTTTTTCCCGCTGCTGTGACGTCCCATGCAACAGCGAGTGGACCATTTTTCTTATGAATTGTCTGGTCATTTCTTCCCGTCAAAAATTTCAAAGAAGCATTGGATGGAATTGTACGATATCTTTTTTACCCTCTGCTCCGCAAACATGCCGGAAGTTGTAGGGTACTGTGGTATTCGATTTATATTCCCGTTCATTCAAATAAAAAGCAAAGCAAAACTGATGAAAATTTTGCATTTTCTGAAAAGTACTGGTTAACTATGAAAATCCTCTACGATCACCAGATCTTTACCCTGCAGAAATATGGGGGCATCTCCCGCTATTTTTGCGATCTGATGACCTGGTTATTAAAAGATCCCGCTATTGACTATTCTGTTGCCCTCCGCTTTTCATTCAATGAACATCTGCTCGGGCTCCCTCAACTGGATACCCGCTGGTCGCGCAGAAGCAGTCTGTACTCATACGCTCACGTCTGTTCCATGGTAAAAACAGCGGCACAATACGAATCTTTTCGCTTTATTCTCACGAAAGCGTTGTTGCATATCAATCAACAAGAATCTGAACGGTTATTAAAAAAACAGGATTTTGATCTTGTTCACCCGACATATTACGATCCGTATTTCCTGAAATACCTTCAGAAAAAACCATACATCATCACCGTTCATGATATGGTTCATGAAATCTTCCCGAAGAGTTTCCCTGCAGGTGATCCAATAAGTTCCTGGAAAAAACAGGTTCTGGAAAAGGCTGATGGGATTATTGCCGTTTCAGCAAGTACGAAAGCAGATATCATCAGATTTTTCAATATCGATCCTGACAGGATCGATGTAATCTATCATGGAAATCCCTTTGAGGGGACAAAGAAGGCAGTACAAGACAGATCCCTGCCGGATCTTCCTTTTACCGGTAAACCCTATATCTTATTCGTAGGGAACAGGTCCGGCTATAAAAATTTTGATTTTTTCATCAATGCACTCGTTGTAATCCTGCGCAAGGATCTTGAATTGCAGGTATGCTGTGCCGGAGGGGGGCCGTTCACCCCCCGTGAAAAGGAACTAATGAAAAACCTGCAGATTCTCAACAGGGTTCATTATGTCCAGCCGGACGACCTCCTGATGAAAAAACTGTATACACATGCCCGGGCATTTGTTTTCCCATCGCACTATGAGGGCTTTGGATTACCGGTTCTTGAAGCGTTTTCCTGCGGTTGTCCGGTCCTTTTGTGTAATTCCAGTTCTTTACCAGAAATTGGCGGAGATGCGGCAGTGTATTTTGATCCTTCGGACCCGGATTCTTTCACCAGTGCTCTGGAGCGGCTGCTCAAAGACGATAACCTGCGGAGGCAGTTAACCCACAGGGGATACGAACGCCAAAAACAATTTTCCTGGGAAAAAACTGCCAGGGCTACCGGGAAAGTCTATGAAAATCTGGTGAACCGATAACCAGGTATCACTCGCCTAGGATTCCCGAGAAAACCGGTATGAACAAAGCACGAGTATGGAGCGGGCCCGGCAGGAGTTCCTTATCGAGCCGGATCAATAATTTTTTTTGCATACCCGAGTAGGAGTGCTCCCGTATACTTCATACAGCCTCCTGGACTCACGCGGAATGCCTTCCATAAACACCTCATCCCGTCTCCGATCATCTTTGCATGGAGATAGTCAAGGCCGCCCTTGGTGTATACAAAAGTATACGCATCATTTTTACAGGTAAGGATCTCCCGGGGAATGCTGGCAGAGGCAAACAATTTTTCCAGGATATGTTCATATTCCCTTACGTACCGAAACATCAGGGCAGAACTCTTTGCATCCTGGTAAATCTTTGCAATGGACAAGGGCTTTGGAATGTAGCCAATTTTATAGACCAGGGCAGTACGCAGCCAGTAGTCAAGGTCCATGGCAAGGTGCAGGTCGACATCCACGTCCCCGATAGTAATGAAAACCTCCTTTCGTAGAAAAACGGACGGCTGGAAGATCGTATCCTGGCAAAAGACCAGTGATTTCAGGTTAAATTCGTTGCTCCGTATAGTCCGCGGGTTTTTCCCAGATTCGTCCGTGATGATACCATCACCATACACCATATGGATATCCGGATTTTTTTCAAAAAACGCAACGGCAGACTCAACAGCGTCGGGCAGGTAGGTATCATCGGCATTCAGGTACGCGATAACATCTCCCCTTGCCATCCTCCAGCCCTTGTTGATGGCATCAGACTGTCCCCGGTCTGGTTCAGAGATCCATTTCAGATCTTTGTGGTATTTTTCAAGAATGGAAATGGTTTCATCAGTTGATCCGGCATCAATAACAATATGTTCAATATTTTCATACGTCTGATTTCGGATACTCAGGATTGTCTCTTCAATATAGGGTCCTTTATTGAAAGAAGGGGTGATAATTGAGACGAGCGGTAATTTCTGTGTCATAGTACGGGTTCAATCCTGCTGGAACCTCAACTGATACCTTATGGATTTTTCCGGATTTTTCAATTGTTTTTGAGATATCAGAAGATATAAGATCCCATTTTTTATCAAACACGCGGTTAATGAGCCCCAAAAAATCTTCGTTTCAGCAGCCCTACCCGATTTACCGGTGTCATACTCCGGATTTTAACGAGAAGCAAAGGAGTCAATTACATTCCGGTGGACAGTAATGAGTTTTTCAGTCAGGACATTATGGTCATAGCGATCAATTGCAGTTGTGCGCGCTCTTCGTCCCATCTCATTCCGCTCAGCCGGGTGGGAATGCATCCATTCCACGGCTTCCTGCAGGGCATTGACATTTTTAACCGGGACCATCAGGCCGTTGACCCCCCCTTCAACAATCTCAGGGCAACCCCCGATATCTGTCGTTATTGCCGGGATTCCACAGGCAAACGCCTCCATCACAACGGCGGGGACCGCATCCGTATAGGTGGGCAGGATAAAACAATCGGCTGCATTCAGCCAGGTCCTCACCGCATCCGGGGGTTTTGCCCCGGTAAACAGGCAATTATCCGGATGTTCCGGTATTTCCCCGGGGCCAATAAACGCAAACATGATCATTGGACATTTCATAGCAACAGTGAGAAGTTCCCGGATACCTTTCCATTCATGAAGCCGGCCGACAAATACAAAGATGCTCGCTTCCGCCGGAAGGCCCAGCAAACTGCGGCACTCTTCTTTTCTGAGGGGATGGAAAAAACCAGTATCCACCCCGGTATGGATGGCAGATATCTTGTCCGGCCCGGCCCCGAGACCGATCAGGATATCCCGGATCTCATTGCTTGCCGTGATCACATAGTCTGCCCGGTGCAACATCGAGATGGTTATGAAACGATTGAACCGGTTTTTAAACGGGTAGATCCGGGCGTCATCGCCATGGAATTTCAGGACAAGCGGTATACTCCTTCGTCGTACCAGCGCTGGGATCAGGCTGCTGTGCGGGATATATTCTGCCTGGAGGATGTCGAGTGATGATTCCCGCGCGAGAAGGAGCGACTGCCAGTAAAACGGGATATACCCGGTGATGGACGATGATGTCTTCACCGCTTTTTTTACGAGAATCCCCCGTACTTCCAGATCCCTGACCATCTGCCGGATGAATATCCCGCGGTAGTCCCCGTCAAATGCCGGATACATATTGGCAAACAGGCCGAGGGCATATGGTTCCATGGCGGTTCAGATAATCCCCATCTCAGAAAGTCGTGCCGGCAGGTACTTTTTCGTGACAAAATCAAGGCCACGGGCAGCGAACGCCTGTTGTTCTGACTTCAGGTTCATCTCGATCTGGAGGTTGATCTGCTTTCTCCAGTAGTCCGTGGCAAAGCGGGGATCCGTGAGCTCTGATTTCAGCGCCTCCTGGTCCTTCTCGGTCAGCTTGTCCGAGGGCAGGTTGTAGTCCCGGATATCGCTGGGCTGCAGGCCGATGAACTGGGACTTCGGCGTTGCCAGGAGCTCGGACATATGCGCACTCTTGATGGCCCCGTACGCAACCGATGCATAGATCCGGTACGACCACGGGTCCCCGTCCGTGAAGACGAGCACCGGCAGGTCCCATGCAGCACTGATCTTGTTCAGCATCCGCCGCGTTGACCGCGCCGGCTGGCCTTTCAGGTGAACCAGGATTGCATGCTGCTCCTCGTCAAAGCCGTTCTCGATGAGACGGTCGTACATACCACCGGTCTCGATCGCGATGACGAACTTTGCATCATGGTCCACGAGCTCGATGTTCTCCACATTGTTCGGGATCGTGTAACCGGCCTGCCCGACATCGTCCTGGCAGTGGATCATCTTCATCCCGCGCCGGGTTTCTTCCCGGATCCGCATCGGCCCGTAGATCGATGCCCCGTTCTCCTCGGGGTGGAGATGAAACCCTTCCCGGGGAACATCGGAGAGGATCTCGAGGTCCTCGATGAGGAAGTTGCTCTCGTCCTGTGCCCCGAACTTCGCCCGCTTCCAGCCCTCGGAGATGTAATACATCTCTCTCAGTGTTGAGGAGCGGTTCTCTTTGAGCTGCTGCTTGATGAACCCGATGACATAGGCCATCTTCAAAAGGTGCGTGGCACTCTTTGCCGAGGCTGCCGTCCGCATGCTCTCCTTGTCACCGTACTTCCAGACCTCGCTTGCGTCATCGAACTCGATATTGAACTTCGTCCGGGTCGGGAGCGAGATGGAGGGAATTTCTCCCGCCTTCATCTGGTCGTACCAGGCGCTGGCAATGCGGAGCAGGGCCGAATACGACTTCTTCTCCAGCTCTTCCTTAGACATCGAGATCCACCACCATCTTCTTTGCGTCCTCTATCCCGCGGATATCGAGAATGCCCCCACCCTTCCCGGAGTACGAGACCCGCCAGACCTCCCGGGGCGGGATTTTTATCTTCCAGACCTTGGTGAACTGCCCGTCCATCTCGCTCACAAAATCCGCCTTCGGTACCGCGTCTGCAGCGTTATCAGGGGAGATCTCGTACACCGAGACGTCGGCGTCCTGGGTGGTATAATTGTTCAGCTCAATGGTCACGTTCCCCTCCCGGGTCGCCTTCTTGGCAATCATCTTGCGCATGAGTTTTCCTTCGATGGGACTGGTATCCACAAGCGGTTTTTCCACAATCTCGCTCACCTTCTCCGCGATCTCGGGGATGATGGCGCAGACAGCCCTCGCCCGGTCCTCGGCAAGTTTGCTCTTGTCCCGGCGCGAGACAAAATTCTTGAGCTCCCGGCCCAGGTCCTGCAGGGCAAGGGTGATCTCTTTTTCGATCTCCGGGATGCCGGCGATCGCGTCCTTGCTCTCGCTCGTGAACGGGACATTGGTCGAGGCCACGTGGACAAGGATCAGCACCGGCCCGGCCGGGAAACCACCCTGTGAGGGGATATTATACAACTTCCAGGTAATGCCGGTAACGCATTCCGTGATGGCACAGGCGCCCTGCTGGTACATGAGGGGGACGCGGTTCGCGAAACGGAGGAGGATCGCGTTCCCCTCTGCTGGCAGCCGGCCCCCGTACCCGATCGCCGCCTCCACCATGAAGGAGTGGCCGGAGAAGACCGAACTGGGCCGGGTTCGGGCGGCAACAAAATCCATCTGGAACTCCTTCTCAAGACCGCGCCGGATCAGCTCCTCGCCGATGGGGGAGAGGCACTGGGTAGCGGGCGGGGCCGGCACGGCAACCTCCTGCATGGCAGCGAGGAGCTTTTTCAGATCCTCGGTAGAGAGCCCCCGGACCTTCCGGCTGCCGTTCAGACCCGCCCGCCCGCAGATCTCCTGCGCGCTCTTCTTCCCGACCCGGCTGAAGGATTCGACCAGGAACTCCGCAAGATTCAGGTCGCTTGCCGCAACCATCCGCTTGAGCTGGCCGAACTCGATCCCGTGCGGGTGCGGCTGGATTGCCACCGGGCAGGCGATCGCCTCCTGGCTCACCCGCTCGAACGTGAAAGATTCATCGTCGAGCTCCACGCGGAAGCGGGCATGGGGATTGACCACGGACGTGTACCGGAGGTACTCCAGCAGCTTCTTTTTTGCCGCCATCGTGCTCCGGAACTCGATCTGCACCCGGGTACCATGGGTCCGGTCCCACTCAAACGGCCCTGCCGCGATGATATCCGGCTCATTGGTCTCGATCCTGATCTGGATCTCGAAGCGGTGGGCAGACTCCTTTGCACCGGTCCGGGAGATGACGATGGTCGGGACGCCGCTCGTCAGCTGGGCATAGAGCACGGCGGCAGAGATCCCGATCCCCTGCTGGCCGCGGGTCTGCCGGATCTGATGGAAACGGGATCCATACAGGAGTTTCCCGAAGACAAACGGCACCTGTGCCGGGACGATCCCGGGGCCATTGTCCTCGACGATGATTCGGAAGACCTCGTTTGAGACCTTTCTGATACTGATAAAAATGTCCGGGAGCACCTGTGCTTCCTCGCAGGCATCCAGGGAATTGTCGACCGCTTCCTTGATGGTGGTGATAACGCCGCGGGTGGGGGAATCAAACCCGAGGAGGTGCTTGTTTTTCTCGAAGAATTCCGCGACACTGATGCTGCGCTGCTGCTTTGCCAGCTCCTCAGCGAGGACCATGTGCCCCCACCTCGGTGATGGCAGCCATAAGATCGAGCGGCTTCTGCTCACCGCTCTTCAGGTTTTTGAGCATCACCGTGCCGGCCTCCACCTCCCGCTTCCCGATGACAACCGCAAATTCCGCGGACTTCGAGGCATGGGCGAGCTGCGCCCCGAGCCCCCGCTCCATCAGGTCCATCTCGGCCCGGATGCCCGCGGAACGGAAGGCCCGCGAGACCTCGAGCGCGCGGGCCCGTCCCTCCTCCGTGCAGACGATCCCGACGATGGTGTCCTTCCGGGGCTGTGCCTCTCCAAGCGAGACCATCACCCGGTCAAACCCGATCGCAAACCCGCAGGAGGCAACATCGTCCCCGCCGAACAGGTGCGCGAGCCGGTAGGTGCCGCCGCCAAGGATCTGGTTCTCTGCCCCGAGGTTGTCGGCAAAGCCCTCGAAGACCATACCGGTGTAATAGTCAAGCCCCCGGGCAATCCCGAAGTTCAGCGTGTATTTTACCCCGTAGGCGTCCAGGGCTGCAAGCGTCTGCTCGATCCGTGCCCGGCCGGGGACTTCCCCGGCAATAGCAAAGGCCTCCGCAAGCGTGCGACATTCGACCAGGGATACCAGGGAACGGGCGAGGTCCGGTTTCCCCATCGCCGCAAGGGTCTCGTTCAGGCCATCGTAATCCCGCTTGTCAAGATGCGCCCGGACCTTCCGCTGTGCGGCGGGGTCGAGACCGTCGAGCAGGTTCTTCATGAGCGCGAGGTGGCCGACCTTCAGCTCGTACCGGACGCCGGTTGCGTCCAGCATGTCAGCGGCGAGCATGATCACCTCGGCATCCGCCATGGCGGTATCCGCACCGATCAGCTCCACGCCGAACTGCCAGAACTGACGGTACCGCCCCTTCTGCGGCCGCTCGTACCGGAAACAGTCGGCAAAATAACACCAGCGGAGCGGCTTCGGGGCGACTTTTGCCTCGTTGACATACATCCGTATGACCGCCGCCGTGATCTCCGGGCGCAGCGCCAGCTTCCGCCCCCCCTTGTCCTCGAAGACGTACATCTCCTCGACGATCCCCTCGCCCGAGCGCATGGTGAAGAGTTCGAGGTCCTCGAACTCCGGGGTGCACACTTCCCGGTAGCCCCAGCGCCTCCCGACTTCCCGCAGGCGCCATTCAACCGAGCGCCGCGCTTCCATCTCGTCCGGTAAAAAATCCCGTGTTCCCCGTGGTTTCTGGAGCATGGTGAAATTCCCTGATCAGTGTTGGGTGTTGTCGGTTATTTCTTATTCGTCCGGTGCACGTGAACGCTCCCGATAAAACGTTCCAGCGTCCCCTCGTCCGTCCACACCTTCTCCCGCACGACCTTTCCCTGCAGGTACAGGGCGGCGAGGATCAGGCCGAGCCCGAGGAGTTCAAACGAGGCCGGGGGCAGCGCAACCAGCGACCCGAGGCTCGCCAGCGCGCCGTACAGGACACCGTGGTATGCGGCTTTCCGATACCCGGGGAGAGCCGTACGGAAGAAGATACGGGCATCCCGCAGCCAGAGAAAAAGGGTAGCGGCAGTACCGAACATGGCCACCCAGACAAGGTACGTCATGGAATGAACTAACTTATTATACGCTGTTCCATATCTGTATTATCACGATCATGCCAAAGAACCGGGCATTGCAGGACCTGCTCGACCAGTATAAGAATGGCGACCTGAGTGCTGAAGCGGCAGCAGAAGCCATAGAAGGGCTGCGCCTCGACCGGGTCGGGGATTTTGCCTGCATGGACCTTGGCCGGGACGTGCGGTGCGGTATGCCGGAGGTGGTGCTTGCGGAAGGCAAGGACCCGCTTCACCTTGCCGCGATCGCCCTCCGGCACGCGCAGGCAGCCGGACGCTGCGTTGTCACCCGGATAAGCCGTGACCAGGTCGGACCGATCCATGAAGCTGCTGAGCGGCTGGGCATAAGCGCCGAGTACCATGAGGCCGGCCATATCCTTGTCCTCGCAACGGGCCCCGCGCCGGAGAAGAACGGAGGGATCGTAGCGGTGATCACGGCCGGCACCTCGGACATCCGGGTAGCTGAAGAAGCAAAGATCATTGCAGAGGAGATGGGGTGCGAGGTCCGGACCGCATACGATGTCGGGGCAGCCGGCATCCACCGCCTCTTCCCGGCCTTAAAACCGCTGCTTGCTGCCCGTGTTTTCATTGTCTGCGCAGGACGGGAGGGGACGCTGCCCTCCGTGGTGGCGGGGCTTGTCGACAAGCCGGTGATTGGCGTCCCGGTCAGCGTGGGATACGGGTACATGGGAGAGGGGCGGGCTGCGCTCGCGAGCATGCTCCAGTCCTGTTCGGTCCTCTCCGTTGTCAACATCGATGCCGGGTTCACGGCGGGGGCATTTGCCGCACGGATCGCACGGATGGGGAAAGAACCATGAAACGGGGATTTTATATCGGGCGGTTCCAGCCCTATCACAACGGGCACCAGTCGGTACTGGAACATATTGCCGCAAACGTGGACGAGATCATCATCGGAGTCGGCAGTGCCCAGCTCTCCCACCAGGGGGACAACCCGTTTACCGCGGGGGAGCGGGTACTGATGATCGTCCGCTCGCTCGAATCGGTCGGCTGCCCGTTCTACGTGATCCCCATCGAGGATATCCAGCGGAACGCCCTCTGGGTTGCCCATGTCCGGTCCATGGCCCCGCCCTTTGATATCTGCTATTCATCCAACCCGCTCGTGGTCCGGCTCTTTTCCGAGGCAGGGATCCGGGTCCAGTCGCCACCCATGTACGAACGCGAGACCCTGTGCGGCACGGAGATACGGAGGCGGATGCTGAACAATGAGCCATGGGAACTGCTGGTCCCGCCCGCCGTTATCCAGGTACTGAAAGAGATCGACGGGCCCGGGCGCCTGCGCCAGATCACCGGTGACGATTAGACGGGGCACTGAAACGTATGGAGACCACATGACCAGAATAGGGATGGAGAACGGGCATGCACAAATTCCTTGAAAAACTGTTCGGGAAAAAAGAGCCGGAGATCATCACCATCAGCATGGGGGCAATCCCCGCGTATCTGAACGGGCGCGATAAGACGGCACGGTCAGCGCTCCTTCTCGAGACTGCCGAACCGCAGAAAAAGATCCGGGATGCAGTCCTGAAGCTGCAGCAGGTCATGAAGATCATTGCAGACGCTGAACAGGACCAGAACATCCACCCGAAACTGAAAAGTATTGCCAAAAATTCCCTGCCCCAGTTTGTAAAAGCCATGAACGCATCCCTGGCCAAGAGCCTGCCGGACGAGATCGAGGAGTTTTATCCCGCTGCTGCGGAATGCCTGAAAAACTGTCTCAACAATACCAAAGGGCCCGGCAGGTATCTCCAGGCTGTTTTCCCGGAGGAGATGAAGGCGGTCCGGTCCGGTATTGATGGAATCGGCCACGAGATCAACAGTATCACGACATCCCTCGCACGCTACCGCAAAGAAAAAACATCCGTCGAAGCTGCCATGGCCCTGCATACCGCCCTCTTAGACATCAACGCGGATACACTAAAAGCGGACGAGAAGGACAAGCGGATCACTGCCCGCATCACGGAAATGACGGACAGGATTGCAGCGATCGAGAACGAGCTGCAGAGATTCCCGTCCGATGAAGGTATGGCTGAAGTCACCAGGCTCAGAGACGAACTCAGGGAGACGGAAGGCAGGCGTGACCGTGCGCTCAGGACCAATGCCGCCCTCTCCATGACCGCCTCCCACGTGTTCCGGAAAGCGGAAAAGATCGCGGTCAGGCAGAAACACCCGTCAGAAATTGCCATACTCCGGCACACGATGGAACTCCTGTCCGATCATATGGTCCCGGATACAATGGATCTTGCTGCAGCGCTTGCCGCCGCATGCCCTGTTGCAGAGCGGATGATTGCTGCCGAAGAGATCACCCTGAAAAACAAGGAGGAGCGCGCCATTTTTTCGGGTACAAAACAGTTCAGCATGGATATCTGTGCCAGTTGCACCGAGCTGGGACTGCAGGAAGACGCCTGCAGGATTGCACAGGAAAAACTGGCATCACACCCGCTGCTTGTCAGGATACACTCGCTTGAGCGGGAAAAAGCCCAGCTCGGAACCATGCTGGAAAAAGAGGACCAGGCGCGCCTCGGACTGAAGGAGTGGCGCGAGAAAACAGCGGAGAAGATCCCGGTTCTCACAGAAGAACTCAGGAAAAAGATTGAGGATATGATAGGGGAGGGCGTGCATCTTCAGACTGACGACCAGCAGAAGGCATGAGGGTAGGTATGCCATTTTCCTGCTCAGTACGTATCATTCTCATTTTCATCCGGTTCCGGGAAGATCTCATCAATACACTCGTTGAGCCAGCTGAGTTGTTCTCTTGTGAGATCTTCGCCAAACCAGTTGTTTGACCGAACCTGACACCGTTGCTATCCTTCTCCGGGCAGCTGGGTTCCATGAGGGGACTCACCGGGCATCGGACCGCTGAAATCGCCCAGGTCACTCTGGTGGCCGGTGAGATCATCCGACCAGCCATAGGAATCATGGAGCATCTGCGCAATGACATCTGAGAATGTCATGTTCCCACGTTTGAGCGTGAGAAGAGCCTCATACACCTCAGGATCGATACGGATGGATCGCCCCTCGCCTGCACGAGGCATAATTACCACTTTGTGGTCACGGCATATAAACATATCGCTTTTTCCGGCAAAAAAGATGTCTGACTTTATATAGAATGGTCCAGGCGACCTCAAATGAGGGAGATCGGGATCCTTCACACCGGGTTAGGGTACAGGAGAATATTAAAAAAAATGCTCTGAAGAAAACCCATTTTTTTAAAAATTTATCGCCCACCCTTGCGCCAGCCCAACCCCCATCGGGGGTGGGGGCGCATGCGATGCCTCGGAAATATCTGTACAGAAAATTTTTCTACGATTGTATACCGGTAATACGTCATAATCGCATACGGGGGATGCGGGGGTGGAGCCCCCGAGAGCGTCATGGTTGAGATCCAATGATTTCCCATGAAAATCGCTTCCTTTCAGGGATCGATTATGGGGATTGATCCCGATATTCCCTGTTGCGATGAACGCCCGCCGCCCAAAAAGGGCGCCCCGCGGCGGGGTTCCGGACGGTTAAAGAAATCTGGGAGATTGAACCGTCTTGCCCCGCCGTGCCNNCGTTCATGTGCGTTTCTACAGAGAAAAAAAAGGTCATTTTCGTAAAATAAGCCACAAATAATAACAGGGATTTACGTTCATTGATGATTCCCTGAAAAAATGCCTTAACATTCCCGGGTTCTTCGCTACAGACACTCTACCCGCGCTGTCTGCTCCATCCCAAAGCGATGGCGACGTATGAGCTGTTTTCCTTATACGGAATGATCTGTCGCCGTTTCAGGATATCCGGTGATTGAATCCGCCGCGGGGCGAACTTCGGGGCGGCGGCGTCCCTCGTTATCGGATTATGCGAGCATAATCCCCCATCGTACTTAATAAGGAATTCAAAGGATCCATAATTTTTGCAGTGCTAATATATTTTAAAAAGGAGGCTCTGGGTATTAATCACCAAAAAAGTATGGTTTTCGAATAAAGATTCAGACGTAAGGGATGATAGCAAAAATTGAACGAAACACTGGCAATACTGTCTAATCAGGTTGATAACAGGTCCAAACAGGATTTTACATTTCTATCGCAATATGGGAGTCGACACAACGGCAGAGGTAAGCCGGAAGCCCCCGTGAGTGACTGAATGAATTACTTTTCCCGATTGTCCGGAAAATGAGTCGTTAGAATGGGTACTATCCAAAAACCGCGAATATTACGACCGGGATACAATGCGGATAAAAGAGAACGATTCGTAATCCGTGTACGCAAACTCCGGCCTGATACCATGGCACCCGTCAAGGCGGAGAATGGTCGGTACATCCAGCGGGACCGTTGCCACCTCGAGTCCGGGACCTTCAGTCCCTTCCCGGTTGTCAAGCAGCCGGAACTCAAGGTCCTGCTGCACGATCCCGTCGGCCATTTTCCTGCAGCAGACGTTTTCATGCTGGTGGCCGCAGCACATGTGGGCGAGACCCCGTTGTTCAAGCGCTTCAAATGCCATGGCTGCAGTATAATGGTAGCCGGTAAAAAAATCACCGGACTCGTGCGAGAGGCGCTGCCAGCACTTGAGGCGGAGCGTCTGCGTGCCCAGATCCAGCGGACCGCCATGGACAAAGAGCATCCCGTCATCAACCCACTCCATGGGCATGGTGTCGAAGATGGAGAGGAGCGGGGAGTCCCGCAGCTGCTCATGGCGGTACGTGCTTGCAGCATCGCTCCCGCTGACGAGGAGGCCATGGAGGTATGCATGGTCATGGTTCCCGAGAACGGAGATGAGGCGGTACTCCCGGGACAGGGTATGGACTTTCTCAAGAGTTTCCTGGGGCCGGTCACCGCGGTGGAGAAGATCGCCAAGATTGATGAGGACATCCACCGGGCCGAACCGTTCACGAAAGAGCGGGGACTTAATGCAGGCTGCAAGTGCTCCGATGGCAACTGAATCCGCGTGCACGTCAGAAAAAATTACTGCACCCATAACCGGTATCAAGAATAGTGGTCTTCATTCCCATATAAACCAATGATGCCCCGGGTTATCCCTATCCCGGCAGGCGCCGGAAAGATATGTTCATGAACCACGGGTTCCAACCTATTCACAACAGACCGGAGTCCTGCTCCGGTGATGAAATATGCCGGTCGGGAAACGTCCGGACAGACACATGACGGTGGTATAGCGCTATGGAACGGTTTCTGGATGCTTATATTGAACGTATGCGACCTTATTTCCCGGGGTTTTCCGGTGCTTCTGCCCACGAAATTGCATCCGCATTCCTTGCCTTCAAGTTCGGCCTGTATGCAAATGCCGTCCGGGAATGTACCCATGCCATCTCCCTGATACCGGCCGGCGAGGCCAACGCGACCCTGAAAAAGGCGCTGGAGATCATACGCGCGAATGCGCAGGACCTTGACAGTTCTATCGTGACCGGGGATCCGGGGATTGTCTTCTCCGGTACTGACCTGCAGTTTGTCCCGGTCAGCCTGCCGGCAGAGAAGATCGAAGACAATAAAACGTTCAACCTCGATAATGCGCTTATCCTCGCCTGGGTTGTTGCGCTCCTCACGTCAACGGAGGACGGTGAGGCAATGGGAGAGCACCGCAGGCTGATTGTCAGGATGCTCAACGGTTATAAAAAGGCACTCGGTCTTGAATAAACAGGCTCTTTTTTTGGATAACGTACTGATAAAATCCCATAAATCAATGGTACCTTCCAACGTAAAAGCCATTTTATAACCAGGGACGAACATGGATCAAAAAGTGTCTCGATCCCCCTTGCTGCGATGGATGCCACCACCCCCGACGGACGCTATCGCGGAGGATCAGGTAATGATAGAAAGAGAACAGCAATCTGCCCTGCCGGGCCTCGGATAGGCCTTGAGGCAAAGGAACCCTCGCAAACGGCGGTTGTTGATTAATACCGTCCATGTGCGAACGTGGATTCTTGCCCGTTTCAAATAAAAGATGTGGGGCTGAAATGACATGGTACCATTTTGTTGACGCCGATCCAGTCCAAAGCACTATCTTTACGCTCCTCCCGGACAATACCAGCGTTCTCATCCGGTTACCTGCCTGCGTACGGCAGGAAGAGTCCCGGTCCTTTTGGAACGCTCCCGCACACGTTCCGGAAGAGACGCTCCCTGCCACTGTACTGGTCCGGCCAGAGCAGGGGCAGGGCAATCTGAAGGGAAAAACCGGCCGGAGCCGCCGCAGCGGCCTGTCCCCCGGGCGACTGCCGGCGCAGGCTGGAAGATCATTGCTCTAAAAGCAGGATTTTACCCGATCCAAAAAAAGATGCCGGGATAATCCCGGCGCAGATGTCAACGGACTACACGGTCAGTGATCAGTCGAGCAGCTGGCCCATTGCCTCGTCATAGCGTGCTTCCATGACGTACGATATGCCGGAGACACCGGCTGCTTCCTCGGTCAGTGCCATCAGGTCATCGCGGGTGATGGTGGAGAGGTTGAAGTTCCTGCTGCCTGCCATGATCTGCTGGAGGCCGGTCCGGAACTTGGAGGCATAGGTGTAGATACCGATTGCACCCATGGGGATCTCTTTCATGCGGGGGCCGAATTTCTCCTTGAGTTCTTCGTAGCAGACAAAGATCTCCTCGGCAGAGCTGCCGTACTTGGAGACAGACTTGGGCAGGTCGCCTTCCTTCAACCACTTCTCGATGTTCTTCCCGACCATGCCGGGGATCATGAGGCCGCGTCCCATGCAAACGGCCCTGACGTACGGGCTGCCCATGGCGAGTGCCTTGAAGACACTCGGTTCATCGGAGAACCCGCCGGCGAAGGCGAGATCCGGAACCCGCATGCCTTTCTTTTCAAGTTTGCCGGCAAATTCATACGCCAGGGAATGCAGGTAGAATGACGGGATACCCCATTCGTTCATCATCGGCCACGGGCTCATGCCGGTACCACCGGGGGCACCGTCAATGGTCAGGAGATCGATCTTGGCTTCCGAGCTGAACCGGAGGGCCATTGCAAGCTCGACCATGGAGTACGCACCGGTCTTTAACGTGACCCGCTTGTAACCGATGTCGCGGAGGCGGTCGATCTCCTCGAGGAATCCTTCCTTGGTGACAAAGCCGAGGCGCGAGTGGCGTTCGAACTCCTTGATGGCACCGGCCTTGAAGGCTGCCTGGTTCTCATGCAGGGTCGGGTCCGGGAGGACGATATAGCCACGCTTCTTGAGCTCGATGGCACGCTCAAGGGTCTTGACTTTGATCTCGCCGCCGATGCACTTGGCGCCCTGTCCCCACTTGAGCTCGATGGTGTCAAGGTTGTGCTTGCTGGCAACGTACTCGGCAACGCCAAGGCGGGTGTCCTCGACGTTCATCTGGATGAGCATTTCACCGTACCCGTCGTAGAATTTCCGGTAAATGTTGATCCGGCGGTCCATCTCGGGGGATGCGGTGACCTTGTGGTTGGAGTCGAGCTTCAGGCCCGGGTCAATACCGCAGACATTCTCACCGCAGACAATGGTGATGCCCGAGATAGCCGCACCAATGGCAAAGTGCTCCCAGTTTACCCGGGCGATCTCGGTTGAGCCAAGGGCACCGGTAAAGATCGGGAGTTTCATCCGGACTTTCTTGTCCCAGCCATACTCGGTCTCGGTATCCACGGAATAGAAAACCGCTGAGTCCGGACCGATCTCGGTGCCTTCGGGAAGCCCCTTGGCACCCTGTGCATATCCCTGGATGTTCAGGTGTGAGTAGTCGATCGGGTAGTTCTTGTCGGCACCGGCCGTCATCTCACCGAACGGGCCGGGGTACAGGACTTCCCTGCCGCGGAACGTTGATAACCAGATCTCGCAGCTGCCTTTGCATCCGTCAATGCAGCGGGTACAGATGCCGGAGCACGGCACAACGCTCCGTGAGCGGTTGACCGTTCCGGTTGCCTCGTTAGCATTTGGTTGTCTAAGATTCATGTATACACTCCATGGAAACTAATGAAATGCCTTCGGAAAACGAAGGTATTGTTTGAGTGATTTGTTCTGCTCAAACGTAAATTTATTTAAAACGTGTTCGCTAATAAGCGCTTGCTTTCCACCCCATTATAATGGTTTCTATATGAATCGATGATGGAAGCAGGTTTCCACCATAATTTCCTGAAAAACGCAGTAAAAATGAAAATTGAACGGGAAAAATATTCATCGAGAATACCGGGTATTCTGAGGGGTACCTTTTGCGCAACCAGTCCCGAAAGGGAAGGCGGCATATCAGGAAAAACCTGATACATGATTGAGAACAAAAAAGAAAAAAAAAGTATGGATCTATTCCCGCTTGCCGAGCTCGTGATCCAGCCAGAACAGGTGCCCGGGGACATCGCCGATACAGGTGATCTGGTTCAGGATATCAAGAGACTGCTCTTCCTCCTCGACCTGCTCCTTAACAAACCACTGGAGCATCTCGAAGGTGGCGTGGTCCTTCTCCCGGATGGCAAGGTCGACAAGCCCGTTGATCATGCCGGTTACCTTCTGCTCGTGGGTGTACGTATCCTCGAATACTTTTGCAGCAGATGCCCACTTGTTCTTCGGTGCCTCAATCTCCAAGAGGGTGACTTTCCCCCCACGGGCAATGACATAGTCATAAATTTTCATGGCATGCATCTGCTCTTCCTTTGCCTGCACTCGCATCCATTTTGCAAATCCTTTCAGGGCTGAGGTCTCGAAGTATGCGGACATGGAAAGGTACAGGTATGCCGAGTAGAGTTCCCGGTTCACCTGCTTGTTCAGTGCTGTTTCAAGGGTCTTCGTAATCACAGGATAACCTCCATTGAATTGTTCATTGGTGTTCCCGTTAATAATGCTTGTGAATACGGCAGGCGACAGCTCTCCGGTTACACCGGTGAGCAGCTGCCGTGTGCATTTTTTCTGCCCCGGAGACACGACCGGGCTTGAACAGGACTCGTGTGGGAAGCACGGTATCCCCCGGGTTTTGATAGTCAACCGGAAGGTCAACGGCAATCTACCAACCGCGGGCAGAAAAAGGAGAGGAGGATCCATGAGTGCTCGCCGTATGCAGCTGCCCCATACGGGAGAAGGCGGGGTCATGCTCATTTCCCGGGAGAAAACCAGGACGCATCCTGAGGATCCGGCCTGTATCTTCAGGCGTACTTCGCCGGGTCGGTATCAAACTTCTTCTTGCAGCCCGGTGCACAGAAATAATACTTCTTCCCCTTGTAATCGCTCGTGAACTTTGCGGTCTTCTCATCGACAGTCATCTTGCAGATCGGATCAATGGCCATACAACACCTCAGGTACCTCCCTTCTTCGCTTCCGGTATATATCTCTTGAGAAGGAGCGAGAGGGAGACAACAGTCACCGAGCTCGCCGCCATGGCAAGAGCTGCAAGCTCCGGCCGGAACAGGATCCCGAACGGGAGCCAGAGGATGCCGGCGGCGACCGGGATCAGCGCCGCGTTGTAGGCAAATGCCCAGAAAATATTGCCCTTGATCCTGCCCATCACTTTCTTTGAGAGCTGGATCGCTGCCACCGCATCGAGCAGGTCGTCCCGGATCAGGACAATATCCCCACTCTCGATAGCAACATCGGTGCCGCTGCCGACCGCAATGCCCACATCGGCCTGCGCGAGGGCCGGGGCATCGTTGATCCCGTCGCCGACAAAGGCAACAACCTCGCCGTTCGCCTGGAGCGCCTTCACCTGCGCTTCCTTGTCCTGCGGCAGCACTTCGGCGATCACCGTCTCTATCCCGACCTGCCGGGCGATCGCATCTGCGGTCCGACGGTTGTCCCCGGTGATCATGGCGACGTTGATACCCATACCGAGTAGGTGCGCGATGGCGTCCTTTGTCGTAGGCTTGAGGGTATCGGCGATGGCGATGATGCCAGAGATTTCTCCGCTGGTCGCTACCAGCACCGCGGTTTTTCCTTCCTGTTCGAGGGCCGTTATCCGACTCTCAGTCTCCGCGGGGATCTTCACGGATTTTTCAAGCAGGAATGCCCGGTTGCCGACCAACACGGTCTCGGAAAGGATGGTTGCCGCAACTCCCCTCCCGCCAAACGTATCGAAATCCGTTGCCGGATCGATGACGATGCCCCGCTCCTGTGCTGCTTTTACTACCGCAACGGCAAGCGGGTGCTGCGAATTCTTCTCGACACCCGCTGCGAGAGCGAGGAGCGTCTCGGGGGTGATACCGACCGGGATGAGATCGGTAACTTCCGGCTTTCCACGGGTCAGCGTGCCGGTCTTGTCGAAGATAACGATGGTCACTTTCTCGGCAATTTCCAGCGCCTCGCCGTTCCGGATTAGGATCCCGAGCTCGGCGCCCCGCCCGACACCCACAGTGACCGCGGTCGGTGTTGCCAGACCCAGGGCGCAGGGACAGGCCACGACAAGGATGGAGATGAGCGCAGTCAGGGCAAAGAGGGCGGTTTCATGGAATACGAAGTACCAGAGCACGAACGAAACGGCCGCAATGAGGAGGACTGCCGGGATGAAATACGTGACGGCAACATCCGCAATCCTTTGGACTGGAGGTTTTGAGCCCTGCGCATCCTCGACAAGCTGGATGATCTGGGCAAGGACGGTATCCTTCCCGACCTTCTCCGCTTTTACCGTGATCACGCTGTTCGTGTTGAGGGTACCCCCCACGACGTGGCTGCCCTTCTTCTTCAGCGGGGGCACCGGTTCACCGGTGATCATGGACTCGTTGACATAGCTCTCCCCTTCCACCACCGTCCCGTCGATCGGGACCTTTGCACCGGGCTTGACGACCACGAGATCCCCGGGCACGACCTCCTCGACCGGCATCTCCTGCTCTCTCCCGTCCCGGATAACGGTCGCAACCTTCACCCGCAGGCCGGCCAGTTTTTTTATCGCCTCCGACGTGCGGCCCTTTGCCCGTGCCTCGAGGTACCGCCCGAGCATCAGGAACGCGGCGAGCATGATCGCCGTGTCGTAAAACATGAACTCGTGGGTAAGGATGATCGAGAACGTGCCCATCACACTCGCAACGAACGAGACACCCGTGCCCATCGCGTACATGACGTCCATCGAGAGCATACGGTGCGAGAGGGCGGTCCGGGCAGCCCGGAAGATCGGGGCTGCAACGAAAACGAAGACCGGTGTCGAGATGACGAGCATCACGTACGCCAGCGTATGCATGGAGATGGGGAGTGGCACGTACATCGCGATCATCAGCGGGATGCTCACCGCGAATCCGACCGTGAAGCGGACGAACTTGTCGTGCAGGTCGGCCTCGCGTGCCTTCTTCTCGGCCTCCTCGCTCACCTCGCCCGAGAGCCCGAGGTACTGGTAGCCGGCCTCCTCGATCGCCTTTTTCATGTCCGGTAGAGCGGAGACGGAGGGGTTGTAGGTCACGTACGCCTTCTCGGTTCCGAGGTTGACCGTGGCCGCAACAACGCCAGGCAGCGCCCGGAGCGCGGCCTCGATCGTCTCCACGCAGCTGGCACAGACCATGCCACCGACCTTGATCGTCGCATCCTGGTTCACGACACCGTACCCGGCCTCCTTCACCGCCTGCTCGATCTCGCCCAGGGTAACTTTTCCGGGATCAAACTCCACACGGGCAGTATCGGTCCCGAAGTTTACCTGTGCCTTCTCAACGTCCTTGATCTTTGAGAGGGACTCCTCGATATTCACGGCACATGTCGCACAGTGCATGCCGGATATTTTCAGTTCCGCCTTCTTCCTCTCCACTTCCGCCATTACTCCCGTCCTTTGTTTGAACAATCTCCTTTCATTCATTAATAACCGTTGTGACCGTACCAGCAGCCTGCGGGAACAGGCAGGCCCCGGATTCCGGTACGGGTCGTCAGGCAGGTAGCATTTGAGAAAAAGGCGGCGCTCTGCCAGTATCCTTATACTCCCGGGAGATCCTGATCGTACAGGAAATCCATGGGCATCTTCCGGTACGACAGTAACTATTCCGCACCGACAAAAGAGCAGCGGGAACGCTACATGCGGGGTGAGCGGGAGGAGCATACCTTCGGAAAAGACGGGGAGATCTGCCTCGTCCTCTACGATGAGGCCGCATACCTCAAGGACGATACCGACGGCGTCCGCATCCTGTTCACGGGCGTGCAGGACAAGCAGAAGATCCACGACGAGGTTCGCCGGCTGCTCGAGGAACACGAGCAGAAGGGGCAGCAGCCGGATGAGTTCCGGACCGGGAAGGATGCGTGATTCCGGCGCCCGGACACGCGCAGCCCTGAAGAGGAAAGGCCGGGTGCCCTTTTCGGCCGTGAAGGGTTCGCTCCAACAGGGTGGCCGGGAACTGCGTTCATCCGGGTCCCGGAACAAGGCAGCGAAGAAATGCCGGGCGGTCCGGTCCGGCACACACAACCATCAGAACGGAGTGTCGGGATGGAACGCTGTTTATCACTCTGGCTGCGGGCAGCGGCGTTGAAGGCCCCCGGTATGCAAAAGCGGTCATGGCCCTGACCGTAGCCTGTGCATTCACCCCCATCGATTTTATTCCGGATTTTATTCCGGTCATCGGCTATCCTGATGACCTGATCATCGTACCAAGCGGTATCGCGTACACGATCCCCGGATACCGGGGGATGCACTGGACGAGTACCGGGAGCGGGCACGGGCAAACCTGCACCAATTGCGCTCTACAGCCGGGCCGGTCTCCTGATTATCCTGCTGATCTGGCTTTTTGTTCTCCTGCTTGTACGAAAGATCCCTGTCCGGTTTTCTGATCGTCCTTTGGTGAACCAGGACCATTCACCGGAACCACCAGACGTTTTCAGGGAACCTTTTAAAAATAAAACTGCTCTGTAGAAACGGGCATGAACTGATATGTTCGCACCAGAACCATGAAAACCGGCAAAAGAATGTGGAGATTATGATGGTTACCCGCCTCAGGGCCTCTCCAAGGCACGGCGGGGCATTTCGGTGTTTTTTTAAATATCAGTAATTGATCCGCCGCGGGGGCGCCCCGTCGGGGGCTGCGGCACCTATCATGATCGGGGGTATAGGGGTATCAACCCCCATCATCAATTCCGGAATGAACCGATTTTCATGGGAAATCCTTCGTACAATTCTGACGACCGTTGAATGGGGATGCGGTATTCTCAGACTGATAATCTCCACCTGGAGATATGACGGCATCTCTGTTCCGGAGAGCCGGGGACAGAGCGGACGAAATCACTCTTCCTGCCCCCCGTCATCCCAAAGCTTCAGAATGTCAAAATCGCGCTTCATCGTCGCCCTGCTCCGTGCCTGCGCCCGGCTTAGCATCCTCTGCTGGATAAAATCATATTCGCAGAGAATTTTTGAATTCCGGAGCAGTGTTGCCCGGATCGGGTGGTACCGATAGATGACCGGTTCGTGCCTGCGGAAATACCATTTTATTCTCCGGAAGGTGAGCCAGTCAAGTTTCATGGCAAGCGTTGCGTGGAACCGGAATTCGTTGGCAGAACTCCGGTCATAGTCCCGCAGGGTGCAGTACGGACAGATTGTTCGGAAGAGCTGGTACCGGAATTGCCTCAGGGCCTCATCCGGCGTGATCGTAACAAAGACAGCCCGGGATTCATCAAAAAACCCGTAACCCCCGACCTCGTACTTCGGGATCGCCTTCTGGCCCGTGCATACCCTGGTGAAATCCTTCACGAGCTTCTCTTCATTTTCGGTTGAAAACGGCCCGGCCAGCGTGATATGCGGGACAACAAGTCTGTTTCCAAGGTTAAATTGCTCCGCTAACTGGTCGCTTAACGTGCGGATCTGGTGCTTCACGGAACCCATCAGGCGGATATCAATCAGGTAGCGGGTCATCTTCTCACCCCCTCCTTGGTAAGGCCGGCACGGCGGCTTCATGCCGGTAGTTCAGGAAATCTTCTGGCATGAATGCAATACATGCCGGTTTGCATCTCCGGCACGAAATATGTTGAGATGTTCATGTGAGGCACAGAAAACAGTCTTTCTCTTCACCCGTTTCGTTGCCGGGATTTTTCCGGCGTTTCAACGGGTAAGCGGAACGCGAGGGTGACGTGCCCGGAGTAGGCCCGCTCGCGGATACGGGCAGGCTATTGACAAAAGATACTGATAATTTCCTGAAACGTACGGAGGGGGAGAACGAGAAAAGATGCAGGTCACCTTTGATCCGGCATACAGGAACCTCCGGCACGGGACCACACTCTTAAAAAAATTCTGTCTGTAACAGCTGTCAGGTTGGCAAACTATTTGAAAGGACGAAGCGCTATAACGAACTAACAGACAGGGATTTACCGACAACAGCGCGGGAGGATAGCCGGTCATGAACTTCAACAATTACACCATCAAATCGCAGGAAGCCGTTCAGAAAGCAACGGAGATTGCTGCGGCAAAACAGAACCAGGCCATCGAGACTTCGCATCTCCTCAAAGGGATGCTGACGGTTGACGAGCATGTCATACCTTCCCTCCTCAAAAAAGTGAACGTGAACCTCGATACGTTCACGCCGGCGCTCGACCGGATCATAGATGGGAATCCCAAGGTCAGTGGCGGGGAACCGTTCCTGTCAAACGATACCCAGAAAGCCCTGCAGAAAGCCACCGCACTTTCCCAGGAATCCCGGGATGAATTTGTTACCCTGGAGCACCTGCTCGTCGGAATTCTTTTTGTGAACGACAAGACCTCGCGGCTGCTGAAGGAGCACGGGGTTTCGGAAAAAGACTTAAAGACCGCCATTGCCCAGCTGCGGAAAGGAGCGACCGTGACGAACCAGAATGCAGAAGAGACCTACAATGCCCTGGAAAAGTATGCACGGAACCTGAATGATCTTGCCCGGAGCGGGAAACTCGACCCGGTCATCGGCCGGGACGAAGAGATCCGCAGGGTGCTGCAGATCCTTTCCCGGCGAACGAAGAATAACCCGATCCTGATCGGGGAACCCGGCGTGGGAAAGACCGCCATTGCCGAAGGGCTCGCCCACCGTATCATTGACGGGGACGTGCCGGAGAACCTGAAAACCAAGCAGATCTTCTCCCTTGACATGGGCGCCTTGATCGCCGGGGCCAAATTCAAGGGAGAGTTCGAGGAACGGTTAAAGAGCGTGATCAAGGAAGTGATAGGCGCCGAAGGGGAGATCGTCCTGTTCATCGACGAGATCCATACCCTCGTCGGGGCCGGCGCAAGCGAGGGCGCCATGGATGCGGCCAATATCCTCAAGCCCGCGCTCTCCCGGGGAGAGCTGCATGTCATCGGTGCAACGACCCTCAAGGAATTCCAGAAATATTTCGAGAAGGACAAGGCGCTCGAACGCCGGTTCCAGCCGGTGATGGTGAATGAGCCGGATACGCTGGACGCCATCTCCATCCTCCGGGGGGTCAAGGAGAAGTACGAGACCCACCACCATGTCCGGATCAAAGACGAGGCGATCATCGCCGCTGTCGAACTCTCGCAGCGCTACATCTCCGACCGCTTCCTTCCCGACAAGGCGATCGACCTGATCGACGAGTCGGCATCAAAACTCCGGCTCGAGATCAACTCGAAACCGGAAGAACTGGAGATCATCGAGCGGAAGATCCGGCAGCTGGAGATCGAACGGGAAGCCATCAAGCGGGAGAAAGACCAGGGAAAACTCAAAGGGCTGAACCAGGAGATCGCGAACCTGACCGAGGAACGGGACCGGCTGAATGCAAAGTGGCAGGCGGAAAAAGACCTGGTCGACCAGATCCAGGCGCGGAAGACCGAGATCGAGGAGATAAAATTCGAGGCCGAAGGTGCCGAACGCAAGGGCGACCTCGGCAAGGTGGCGGAGATCCGGTATGGTCGCATCCCAGGACTCGAGAGGTCCATGGAGGAGCTCAAAGGAAAACTGACCGTGCTGCAGAAGGACTCCGCGCTGGTGAACGAGGAAGTCGGGGCCGAGGAGATTGCAGCAGTGGTTTCGCGCTGGACCGGTATCCCCGTGAGCAGGATGCTGCAGAGCGAGAAACAGAAACTGTTAAGCCTTGAGGCCGAACTCCACAAGCGGGTCGTGGGGCAGGACGAGGCCATCGGGGCGGTTGCCGATGCGATCCGCCGGAGCCGGGCCGGGCTGCAGGACACCAGACGCCCGATCGGCTCCTTCATCTTTCTGGGGACGACCGGGGTCGGTAAGACCGAGCTGGCGAAGGCGCTCGCGGAATTCCTGTTCAACAACGAGAACAGCATGGTGCGGATCGATATGTCGGAGTACCAGGAGCGGCATACCGTCTCGCGGCTGGTCGGGGCGCCTCCGGGCTACGTGGGCTATGAGGAGAGCGGGCAGCTGACCGAAGCGGTCCGGCGAAAGCCCTATTCCGTGGTGCTGCTGGACGAGATCGAGAAAGCCCACCCGGACGTGTTCAACATCCTCCTGCAGGTGCTGGACGACGGCCGGCTGACCGATAACAAGGGCCGCACGGTGGACTTCAAGAACACCATCATCATCATGACCTCAAACATCGGGTCGCACCTTATCCAGGAGAACCTGGAGCACGTGACCGAGAAGAACCGGGACGAGGTGTACGACCGTACCCGCGACCAGGTTTTCGAGCTGCTCAAGAAGACCCTCCGTCCCGAGTTCCTCAACCGGATCGATGAGATCATCATGTTCCGGCCGCTCACAAAGGACGAGATCCAGAAGGTTGTCGAGCTCCAGCTGGGAATAATCCAGAGAATGCTTGAGAAGAACGATATCCGGCTCCGGGCAACAAAGAAAGCGATCCAGTTCATCGCCACGCAGGGCTTTGACCCGCAGTTCGGTGCACGGCCGATCAAACGGGTGCTCCAGAAGAACCTGGTGAACGAACTGTCAAAGATGATCCTTGAAGGAACCGTGAACAAGGAGAAGGAGATCGTGGTAGACGAGAAGGCCGGGACACTGACGTTCGGGAACTGACACTCATCCTCGTTTTCCCGTATTTTATACGAACGATGTAGTCCGGGACGGGAGGGAAATGAGATCCACATGCGTCACGATAATCACTCTTCAGGGTCAATCTGTACCAACATGGCCGGAGGAATACGGCAAAGAGCCAGATCTCTGGCAGATGGACAAGGCTATTTCATAATGCTGCTCATCCTGTCCATTCTGTTCCATTTCGTATTTCCTCTGCGGACTGTTCTCCACGCCCCTTTCACATTTTCCGGGATACTAATCATCGGTTTTGGGTTTATCCTGGGCTTCCGGAGTCGCGCTCTGCTTTTAAAGAATAAAACAACCTTGTCACCATACGAATCCCCGACGTTTCTTATAACCACTGGTCCTTATCGTATAAGCCGGAACCCTGTATATCTTGCCATGACAGCAATGCTGTTCGGCAGTGCAGTTGTGATGGGAACACTGATCACATTCATCTTCACGGTCCTGTATATCCTGATAATCGATACATTGTTTATTCCGGATGAAGAACAGAGGCTGGAAAACATTTTCGGAATGGAGTACAGGGAATACAAAAAGAAAGTACGCCGGTGGATATAACCGAGTGAGAAAAGCACGACCGGATTGCCGATGGAGAGCGGGTATTTTAACGAAGGGTATAGTCCCATTCTGGCGCCTCATTTATCATAACCGGTTTTCCCATCATGATCGCTCTTGGGGGCTCCAGCACGTTGTGCTTTTTGCCACCGCCGCTCGGGCATCCCCCACATTAAGATGGTCACTTTAGACGGCTGATCGAGAACCTTCGAAGAAAAGGGAGTCAAGGGGGGCTCCCCGCATGCTGCCTCCCCCTTTGGGTGAGAGAGGGGGGTCACCCTCATAGTTACCGAAGAATAGTAACCTGGTTACCGGAAAAAAAGAAATTCTGCCAGGGAAAATCTGGACTTTTTTTAAAGTCCGTTCCGGGAACTTTTTTCAACAATTTTTCAGTCGTGATTACAGAATAATTTGGTAGTTCAAATGGGACATTACCCTAAAGAATTACCTGATCCTGAACAACCGCTGGCAGCGGGGGCTTCCGGTGATCCAGCAGAACCTGGCGAACGAGCTCTCGAAGATGATCGTTGAAGGGAATGTCAGCAAGGAAAATGAGATCGTGGTGGACGAGAAGGCAAAAAAAAACTGGTGTTCCCGACCAGCTGAACCGCTACCCTTTTTAGTGCACGTCTGCCGCCTGAGGGCGACGTTCCTGATCGTACCGGTGCATCCGGCGCGTCACCTCTTTGAACGCCTTGTGTTTATCCTTGGACCCGGTGTAGAGAATCCGGATACCTTCCCGGTTGTCCTGGAGGTAGAAGGCCTCGGGGTACTCTGTCAGCACGATTTCCCCCCCGGGACCGAAGCGCTCCTCGTCGATCTCGCCTATCATATACCGTTCGCTCTGGTCCTGGGTCGGGGCAGAGTTCCTGTCAAACCGAAAAACACTCATCCCTGGTTCCCTCAGGCATGCAATTGATCCCGGCACGGATAAAATAGCGGAACGAGCCAAACGGTCCTGGCGCAATGGTCAAAAAATTTTATAGCTGAACATCTATTGCTATCTATGCCTCCGGCACTTGTTCCCCCATCAGAGAGGGGATCACGGGAAGCGATCATTGCCAGCACGAAGCCACGTTCTCTATCGGGAAAAATCCGTCTGGCATTGTTCGATCTGGGAACTGGCAGGAGAGGTGCCGGTTTTCCATGGGTTATGTGGATGAAGAATAAAAAAAAGTGACTGATTAACTAGAGCCACCTTTTTAAAATAGATGAGCAATGCAAAAATTATGGATCCTTTGAATTCCTCTTTCAGTACGATGGGGCCCGCCGCCCCGAAGGGCGCCCGCGGCGGCTTCAATCACCGGATCTCTTGAACCGGCGACAGATTATTCCGTTTAAGAAAACAGGTAATACATCGTCATCGCATTTGGGGGGTGCCCCAGTGGCGGGGGCAGAGCGTAAGCGAAGCCCCCGAGAACGTTAAGACATTTTCATTCGGGGAATCATCAATGAACGTAAATCCCTGTTAATATTTGTGGCTTATTTTCAGGAATCACCTAAAAAAAAGGTAATCGGTACGACACGATCAGGGAATGTAGTCGTCATCCTGAGGATCGTGAGCCTGCATCTCCTCCGGTTCGGACTGGAGAAGTTCCAGTGCCTCCTTTACTTTCTCCCGGATCGCAGGATTCCTGGTGTCCTGCATGCCATCAAGGCACGCAACCACGCCGTCACTGACAAGCGTTTCCTCATGGCCTGCAGCTGCAATGGCGACGATAATCTCCAGGGCAGAGAGCACGATATGCGGGTTCTTCTCCAAAAGCAGGTCCCTGATGATCTCAACCCCTCCCTGCCGGATCAGCTCATCCGGACGCCAGTCTTCATCTTCCGTGCTCACTGCCAGCGCTTCGATTGCTGCCTCTTTACCTTTCTTCCCTTTTCCCGAGAGACGGCCAAGCAGGTCCTCCATCAGCTCCTTTTGTATCTGCAGTTCTTCTGTCATTCTTCCTCTTTGTCCCGGTCTCCAGTTTCAGTAAACCGCGTCAGACTGATGATACTGCCTCTCCGGGCGAAAAACATTGTGATAGTACACAAAACTGGCTGAAAAAAGTATTGTTTCATCTGAAAAAATTGCTCTGCAGAAACGCACATGATCCGGTTGGGTTCACACCGGAACCATGAAAATCATTACCTCCAACCTGACCCGGGTCATCGCAATGCGCCCCGTCGATAACGGGGAAAAGGTGGTCTAGGAGGAGGGCAATATTTCCTGGGAAACTGTTCTCTGCAGAATATTAAAATTACAGCACCGCTGCTACCAGCAGGGGTACGGTCTCAGGAGAATAGTTCACCACCGGCAGTGCCGGCTTGTGGATATGTGAGATGATCTCATCCGCGAGGGTGAGGAGCGCCTCTTTGTGGGCGTGTTTATCTTTATGAATATGGAAAGGAGAGATCTCAAGGGAATTGTACCGCTCCGTGGGGATTTCATTGTTGCCGGAGCCTTCGATATACCTCTTGAGATTGAACATCAACATGTGGAGATGCAGCAACTCTTCCTTTTGCATACTAACACCGCCCCTCCTGAGATCCCAAAAGTGTACCGGATATCCCGGGAACAGGGCGCAGGTTGCCGGACGGGTTGATGCTGTATAACGCAAAAACGGCCTCATCGTGCAGGCGCTTTTGCCCGATGCCGATCCTGCTTACCTTGTCACGGATTATTCGTATCTTTTGTCCAGTACTGAGCATAATGACGATGCTTCATTAGCGGGTGATACGTTAAAGGGTTCTCTCCCTGCCGGGAAATGGGAAGGGGTGTTAACCAGATCCGGCATTGTCCGGTGCATGACAGCACGATTCCCAGGATATCCAGATAATCCGGGCCCGTTCAATCCTCCTGCAGAGAAAACGACGAGATGATCATGCTCAACAACATTTTTAAGAAATTCCGCGATATGTTACACCGAACAACTCATAAAATGACAGGAAAAGCAGACGGCCGGATACGAAGGAACAAAAATTCACTCACCATGCAGGCCGCGTGCCAAAACAATGCAGTCAGGACCGGGGGTTGATGAACAATGATCGATGTTTTTTCCGGGATTGCGGGTGCAATCGGATTATCCATGTCAGCGGGGCTGAACGCGTACCTGCCCCTGCTGGCGGTGGGGCTGACCGCCCGGTACACCAACCTCATCAGACTGAACGGGCCGTGGGATGTGCTGACGAACGGCTGGGTGATTGCTGTCCTCGCGGTGCTGCTGCTGATCGAGATGACCGTGGATAAAATCCCGGCCGTGGATACCATCAACGATGGCATCCAGACGGTGGGACGCCCGCTCGCCGGCGCCATTCTCTTTGCCGCCGGTTCCGGTGTTGCCGGGGAACTCCACCCGGTGCCCGCCTTCATTGCCGGGTTGCTGATTGCCGGGGGCGTTCATGCCGCCAAGACCATTGCCCGGCCTGCCGTCACCGTCACGACCGGCGGGATGGGCAACTGGCTGGTGAGTGTACTGGAAGATGTGCTGTCGCTCATCATCGTTGTCGTGGCGATCCTGGTGCCACTGCTGGTCCTCCTCCTGATCGCGGCGGTGCTGCTTTTGTTTATCGGGGGCTGGCGTAGCCCGAGCGCAAAAACCGGATGATTTTCCAAAAAAAAACCGGGGAAAAAATCGTCGGGGATGTTATGTATTCACGAGAGCAACCCGCGCAATCGTTCCTGAACCAGTCCGGGCACATGCTCTAACACCAGCTCTTCCGGCATCCCGCCAAGCCCGATCTTCATACCGTGGCGGATATACGGGTGCCGGCAGACATCGGCCCGGTCAAGACCCCGGACCGCACGCCGCCGTAATGATGGAGGACGTACGATATCCCGGAGTGGTCCCCGATGGCAACCTATGCACCGCGCTCAGCAAGGAGCCCTGCCGTTATGCTGACCGCGAGCGGATTGGTGCTAGATGGGCAGGGGTCCGGGGAGTTCAGCGCAGGGCTTGAGGAAGACTGTTTCACCTTTTCGAGAGCCACGAGAGTTGTCCATGGCTTTCAGGATGATGGTCCTGAGTGCGGAAGCGATTGCGCCTGGATCAGGATCGGGTGCCAGCCCCTGCCGATAGACCGGTTTGATTCGGAACACTATGCGGGCAGCAGGATAAAAGTATTGCAGGGACCATTGCCCGTTTGCCGGACCAAGGCAGAGAAAGAAGTAGAGTTCGTTTAAGGATTTCTGAACTTTTTAAAAAACCCTTTCATCACCACAACCACCCCCACTATGAGAAAAACAGCCCCGAGTAATCCGGTGATAAGCATAGGTAATGCAACATAGATGCCTGCACCGAACAGCATGATTATTATGCCCTCGATAACCGTTATGACTTCTATCCCATCCGTCATAGATATTAACAATGCGGAACCGGGGGGTTAATGATTGGGATCGTACCATTAAATCCTTATTTTTTCTTTCAACTACAAAGTATATAATCATGATTTGCTTAGTCGGTTACTGCAATGATCGAACGAACACCCGGCCGGGCCGCGGCGGCAGACCCGCTGCCCGTTCCCGCAGGAACGGGAGGGGGCACGTGAGTCGCGGAAGGCCGCCGTCCAACGGTATCCGCGATGCCCTCCCAATCGCCCGGGCGCGGGGCCGCGTGATAGAGATCGTGCAGAACGGGGCCACCCCGGCCCGGTTCGTGGTAGTTGTTGATAACCTGGTCATCTTCATTACGCTGCGGAGGGCCGATCCGTTCCGCATGACCCCGGCAGAGATCGAGTCCGGGAACCGTGAGGTGCTCGCGATGGTACGATCGCTTCCCGGCAGCGCGGATATCGTCCGGGAGTTCTGGATCTACTCCCGGGCCGGTTCACTCCGCTTCTTCCGCGTGGAGGACTCGTGGCTGCTCGAGATCGGCAGGGACGGGCTGCCGCGTGCAGTTCCGGAAGGGAAGCCGAAGGTGGAGAAGAGCGGGAAGGAAACAGGAGCAGGAGGTGATGTATGAATTTTTCCGTGTAAAATTCCGGTGATGTGTCCGGAAATTTTCAGAAAATTTCCGGGAAAACTTAGGAGAATTCTCAAAAAAAAGATCCGGAATTTTTCAGGAAAAACTTTGGAAAACCGGTACATTTTCCTCAAAAAAATTTCCCCGAAAAAAACCGGAAAGTTCCGGTCATTTTCCGGAGCTGGCGGATTACAGAATGCTCCCGACCGGACGACATGGAGTCTGTTGGTGCCAGGCATACTCCCACCGTCGGTACCGACGCAAGGATCCCTCATGTTGGGGATGGACGAATCCGGGCATTTTACGGCCCCCGATTCCTCCTTCCGGAGGGCTGAACTGCACAAATTCCCCGGAAAACGGTCGGAATAGCTGCAGAAATTCGTTCAGAATTCACCTGTTTTACGTCATGAATCCAATGACCGGAAGTGGCGTCGCTATTAGCCGCTAATGGTGGGTTGATCGGGTTGGAAACGGGATTTGGGTTGAGGCGGGGGTTGATCTGGGCCCGGGGGGTGCAGTGAGCGTTTAGAGGGGGCGTTGGGGTTTACGACGGAGAAACTCCATCTGGTTCCTGGTAACCTGCATGCCTGAATTCTTGTTCTTTTGGTTCTCCGATGATCTTATTGCGTTTGAAACGGAGATTGAACCTAATCAGGCACAGGTTTTCCGATGCAGCACCCACCGCACGATGCACAACCCCCGCTCATCTACCTCAACAACGCCGCAACCACGTGGCCGAAGCCGGATGAGGTGCTTGAGGAAGTGGCAGGCTGCCTTCGCCTCCCGCTGCACGAGCCGGGGAGGACAACGGGCAGCGGATCCCGGGATTATCCGTCAGCCGCACGCGAGGCCCTGGCAGCATTTTTTCATGCAGGTCCTCCGGAACACTTCATCTTCACGCAGAACGCCACCGACGCCCTCAACATCCTGATCCACGGATTCCGGAAAAGGATCGGTATGCCGTTCCACGCGATCACCACCGGGCTCGAACACAACTCGGTCCTCCGCCCGCTGACCGCGCTGGAACAGGAGGGGGCAATCAGTCTCTCGGTCGTACCGTTTCAGGATATCACGGTCAGCCTCGCGGCACTAAAGCAGGCGATCTGTCCGGAGACCCGGCTCGTGGTGATGACGCACGGGAGCAATGTACTCGGGTCCGTGCAGGATATCAGACCCATTGCTGAATATCTCCATGCGAACGACATTTTCTTTATCGTTGACGGTGCCCAGACGGCCGGCCACCTGCCGGTCGATCTCTCGGACATCCCCCTCGGTGCCTTCGTCTTCACCGGGCACAAGGCGCTCTTCGGCATTCCCGGCATCGGCGGATTCTTCATCGCCGACCCCGACGCAGTCGCGATCACCCGCCAAGGCGGCACGGGAACGGATTCGCACACACTTGCCCACCCCTTCGGGATGCCAATGCGGTTCGAGACCGGGACGCACAACTACCCCGGCATGGCATCCCTCTGTGCCGGGATACGCTTCATCACATCGACCGGCCTTGACGCAATCGGGAAGAAGAATCAGGATCTCACCCGCACGTTCATCCGGGAACTCAGAACGATCCGGGGCGTCACTATCTATAACGAACAGCCGGACCTTCCCGTCGTGTCGTTCGATATCGCCGGCATTGAGAACCATGAGGCGGGATTCATCATGGCCCGGGCCTACAACATTATCACGCGGACCGGGCTCCACTGCGCCCCGCTCGTCCATGAGCGCATCGATGGCGGGAACGGTTGCGTCCGGGCAAGTTTCTCGTATTTCAATACCTGCGATGAATGCAGGGCAGCGGCAGATGCGATCCGTGAGGTGGCGGCAAGTGCGGATCGTTAAGTCCATCCAGACGAAAGTCTGCGTTGACGGCTCGCTCATGAAAGAGTTCGTGCTGGACGAGCCGCTGACAGAAGGGTTCCTGAAATTCCTGGAACATTTCGGTACGGTCCGAACCCTTGAAAACCTTAAAAAACCGTACTTCTCCTTTGAGAAAGAGCAGTTCATATCCATCAAGGGGTTTGCGGGGGACTGCACTGTGGAGGTGCGGTACCGGAAGGAATTCCAGGATCTGGTAGCAGATTATTTTCATCTCCTGCTCTACTATGAGCGCCAGGGCGAGCCGGGGATTGCACAACTGAAAGGGATTGACGAGTCAATCCGCAAGAAGATGAAGGTCAGGCTCGGCCCTTCGCAAGGGGACAACTCATGATACCTTCACGCCGGGTTTTCAGGGATTACGCTATTGCTTATGACCCGTGGTTCGATGAGCATGGCGACGTCTATACAGCACAGCGCAGGATGCTCCGTGCCGCACTGCCGTATCACGGGTGCGGGCTTGAGGTGGGTGTCGGCTCGGGACGGTTTGCCGTGCCGTTCGGTATCGCCTGTGGTATCGATCCTTCCTGCGGACTCATCCAGCTGGCAAGGGAACGGGGCATTGAGGCGGTAGTCGGCGAGGGTGAGCACCTGCCGTATCGTACAGGATCCTTTGATTACGTGCTCCTGATGACGGTCATCTGTTTTCTCGATGATGTTGCTGCGGTTCTTAAAGAAGGAGAGCGGGTGCTCAGGCCGGGAGGAATGCTCATCACCGGGTTCATTGAAAAGGACGGGGAAATCCACCGGGAATATCTGCACGAATCAACAAAAGGGAGGTTCCTGCGCCATGCGAAATTCAGGTCGGCCGGAGAAGTGGCCGGGTTTTTTAATGATGCCGGATTTACCCGGGTCTCGGTTATTGAACGGACCCGTGGATTTTGCATCATGAGTGGGCAGAAATAACCGGGAAATCCGTTCCCGGATCCCCGTTCCCGGAGGGAAACGGCAGCTGGTCTCGTGTGCAGCACGGTTTTTCTGGCACAATACATATTAATTCCCTGCTCCGATTTGCCGGAAAAGGGATTTTGTCATATTTTTTTCTCATTACCTGGCCGGATAAGCCAGAGATCCATCCCTGCGATGACACCGGTTGTGACGAGCATCATCACCAGGAGGAAAACATTCGGTGCCTGGATGTTTGCGGTATCGATATTTCCCATGACGCCGATAAGGGCAAAAAAATTGTGAAAGATAATAGTGGAATAAATCTCCCGGACGAGGAAGAAAAATACGCCGGTGATGGCTCCGATGAAGGTGAGCAGCAGGATCATGGAGACCGTGTTGAACGGCGGGCTGTGGGCAAGGTGGTAGGCCCCGAAGAGGACTGATGCCAGCACAATCCCGGCAAGAATGGACAGGGCCCTGCCGTATGATCGAACCATCCATGCTCCTGCAACACCTGCAAGGACATAAACGACAAGGATCTCGGCAGTGGATGTCGTGAACACCTGCGCAAAGACATTGAGGACGATGACGGGATCGAGCGTCCGGGGCGCCGAGACAACAAAGATGACGAGACCAAGGATGAATGCCGCAAGAACAGAGACCATGGTCCTTTTGAGCGGCTGGAATCCAAAGTATTCCTGCGGGATCCCGTTTCGTGTCCGGAATTGTTTTACAACAACGATGACCAGGACAGTCCCGATCAAAATGTTTGCAACGAGTGCGTATATCAGACGAGCGATGGGGTCTCCCGTGACTAACAGGTTCAGCCGCCCTTCCAGCAGATACGTCGCGAGTGTCCAGATGAGGTACACCGCGAGCGCGATACCGAATAGATTCACCGGTGAGATGACAGCCGGGGTGCGTTCTTCCTTCATCATACTGAGGGGATAGTGCAGGTAATTTAAAAATTTGTGCTCTGTAGAAAAGCTGTCAAAAATTTGAGGATTGAATTACGATGAGCCACGGGCGCTCGCCGCCTCGTCGGGGCTCGCCCCGTGGAGCAGGACCGGGTGCAGGATCCTTTGAGAAAAATGATACAAAATTGGGGGTCAAGGGGGCATGCCCCCTTGGGCCTGCTTCCCCCTCTGGGGGAGAGAGGGGGTCACCCTCGCAACTTCCACTCAGTGCCTTCAGATGTTTTCTACAGAGACAAAATTTGCTTTTTCTTCTAAGACCCCGGGGATATCCGAAGAGAATGTGGAGAGCCTCGCTTCAATCATGATCTTACCAGGCTCCCCGTGTCCGTTCGATTGCGTACGCCGGCATCTCCTGCCGAAACCTCGGGATCACGATGCGGCTTTTCGTCTTTTCTCCTCCTTTTTGCCGGGCCGGAAAACAATTTGCATATTGTTATATGTTAACACATAGCATATCCACATGCAGGAACTCATCCGGCATCTCCACGGGAACGACGAATGTCTCGCGCGCCGGAAAAATCCGTTTACGTCAGCAGGATCAGCATGCCACATACAATCCTTCCCGGGGAGCGTGCAGGGCCTTATGTTCCGGATTACCGGACGCTCTTCACCCATTCACCGGATGCGTTCATCGTCAGCGACACCGGAACCCGGATCCGGGCAGCAAATGCTGCGGCCGAACTACTCTTCAGCAGCCCCGGTACGGCATTGCTCCACAAACCCCTCACATCCTTTGTCAGGAGGGGAGAGCGCACATCGTTTCGCCAGAGGCTGAAACGGCTGATGAACTACCAGGCCATTGAGGACTGGGAAGTGACCTTCAGTTCGCCCGGGCAGCGTCCGTTCACTGCTGCGATGACGGTGAAAGTGCTTCCTGGCGGGAAACCGTCCCGGATCCTCTGGTCGATCCGGAATATCACCGAGCGGAAGATGACCGAGATCCGAATGAATGACCAGAACGGGAACTTCCGCCGGATACACGAGAGCCTCCCGGATATTGTCTACACGACCGACAGGTACGACCGGATTACCTTTATCACCGGTGCCGTCGGGCGTCTGCTCGGAATCCCGGCAGAGGAATTCATGGGAAAAAACATCCTGTGCCTGATAGGAATCCTGAACAACTCACCGCGGATCCGGGCGATCGAGTCGTGTTGCGCCCGCGGGGGAGATACGGTCGAACATACCGTCCAGATGGAGATTGATGGCAGACTCGGGATGTTTGAACTGAAAGAAACAATCCGCACCGATACTGCCGGCTCCTTCTCCGGCGTCACCGGTGTCCTGCGGGATTGTACCCGGCGCATGGTTCAGGCGGACTATCGCGCCATGGTGGAGGAGGCCCCCCTCGGTATGGTTATCTTTCAGGATATGCCTGTCCGTATCGTTTTTGCGAGCAGCGTCTTTGCAGCAATGACGGGATATACCCCCGAAGAACTGTATTCCTTATCATCAGAAGAGATCGCGTCCGTTATTCATCCCGATGACCGCGATCTCATCCTGAAACGATACCACGACCGGATGCTCGGGGAGACGCGGTCATTCAACTATGAAATCCGTATCCGGCACAGGAACGGATCCTGGAGATGGCTGGTGATGGTTCCCGGCAGCATCGGCTATTACGGCAATCCCGCAGTGCTGGCAACGTTTGTTGATATTACTGACAGAAAAACTGTTGATCTGCAGGAACTGGCACTCGAAGAGATCTCCCGAAGCGTACTTGACGATATACCGGTCGGTGTTTTCCGTACCACGCCCGGACCGGTGAACCGGTTTGTATTTGTCAACCGCCCGATGGCCCGCCTTCTTGGCTATACCGCGAGCGAGGAACTCCTGAAACGATCGGTCTATGACGTGTACGCGAACGCCAAAGAGCGGGATCGGATCCTCACCCTGCTCCAGGAACAGGGAACGGTGAGAATCGAAGGTGTGGTGATGCAGAGGAAGGACGGGTCTTCTTTTAAGGCGGTCATCAGCGCCCGGGCAATTCGCGGAACTGATAACGGTATTATCTGGATCCAGGGAATCCTTGAAAGGATGGGTGATTCCCCCCAGGACGTATCCCATTCAGTACAGCAGGAATCCCGTGCATCCTGCTGGTAATACGGTTAACCCCGCACCATGTAAAAATGGGGTATGTCGGAAAAATCATCATTTCTCCTGCGGATCAGGTTCGGGATCCTGATAACGTCTTCCAGACGGTACACGGAGATATGTCTGCACCCGATACCGGCATCCCCGCTTCGGAATAACAATACCCTCCGTTGCGATAGTCATCGGCTGGCAGAGGGTGATCGGGAGGAAAAAAATTTCACATCTCCACACGCATCACGACACCATGAATCTTGTATGACGGCAGCTTGTAGAACTGCACAAGCCAGGGGGGGGTGAGGTCATGAAATTGCGACAGAAATACACCAGATGCCGTTGGTTATTACAATATATTCCTTGCCACAACAGAATACCAATCACCCGGGAATGCACATTCTCCAGGATCTTGCAGGCATGATCCCCGCAGCGTCAGGGATACCGGGTCACGATGATCGAGGGGTTGGAGAGACTGATGCTCCGCGAATGTTCCATCCTGGTGGAAATTCCATATCAGAAGACCAGGTGGCGGAGGGCAGGGGTGGTGTCGTCCCGGGCATTCCCCGGGTCATGGAAACGATTATCGGTTTCCCAAAAGAATACCCCTTACAATTTTTCAGGGAAAAATTGCCATATACAGCATATAGCAGGCATAGGCACAGACAGCCGTAACGGGTATCGTGATGATCCATGCGGTGACGATCCTCCGCACGGTCTCCCAGTGGACAGCAGAAGTTCCCCGGGTCGCCCCCACACCCATGATGGCACCGGTGATTGCATGGGTTGTCGAGACCGGGACACCGAATGCGGTGATGAAGGAAAGGACAACACCCCCGGATGTCTCGGCGCAGAACCCCTGCCAGGGACGGAGGTTCGTGATCTTCTTTGCCATGGTCTTTACCACATTCCATCCTCCCAGTAACGTACCAAGCGCAATGGCTGAACAGGATATCAGGATCACCCAGACCGGCACGATAAATTCGGAAAGAAGCCCCCCGGCAACCAGGATTGCGGTGATGACCCCCATGCCGTTCTGGGCATCGTTGCTCCCGTGCCCGAGGCTGTAAAACGCGGCTGAAAAAACCTGCAGCTTTTTTGACAGGAAGTTCATCTTCCCTGAATCTGCATTCCTGAACCAGCGGATGAAAATTAAGGAAAAGATGTAGGTGACGATAAACCCGAGGAGCGGTGAGATAACGATGAAAAGGAGAATGGCAAACAGGCCGGAGATCTTCAGGAAGCCGGTGATAATAACAACCGGGACAGAGAGCACGGCCCCGAAAAACGCTCCCTGGAGGATGAAGGGGAGCACTGGATCTTCTTTTGTTATCCTTCCGATACCGTAGCAGACCACCATCCCGATAATCGCACCGGTTACAGCGTAAAGAACCAGGCTGGAGGCTGTGCCGGCAACCGGCAGGATGATCACGCCAACACCGGCGTATGCGGCCGCGGACCCGATAAGGCCCCCTACGAGCGCATGCGTTGCCGATATCGGGATGCCGGTACGGCACGAGAGATACACCCAGAGAACCGCAACAAACATGCCGATGACTATCACAAGGGGAGTTAGGTGAACCGGATCAACAATCCCTTTTCCGATTGTCTTTGCCACTGCGGTCGTGAACAGGAGAGGACCGATCATATTGAAAAACGCCGCCATCGCCACAGCCCTGAGCGGGGAGAGAACCCGGGTCGCAACAACCGTGGCGATCGAATTGGTGGCATCATTCATGCCGTTGACAAAATTGAAAAGAAGGGCAAGGAAAATACCGGCAAGAATGAGCGGGTCCATGATGATCACGAGTGCCTGATCGCGATATCGGAGAGCGTGTTTGCAACATCCTCACAGTTGTCAGTTGCTGTCTCCAGCTGTTCATAGATATCCTTGAGCTTGATGATCGTGATTGCATCGGTCGTCCTGAAAAGGTCAGTGATTGCATGAGCAAGTACATCATCGGCAAGGTTTTCCAGCCGGTTCACTTCAATGCAGCGCTCCTCAATATAACGGGGATCCTTGAACGAACGGATACTTTTGACTGCTCGTTCGATCTCCCCGGTAGACATGTGGATCAGTTTTGCCAGTTCGATCATGTGGGAATCGGTGGATTCGATGCTGTAGTAGAGCATCTTCTCTGCTGCCCCGTCGATATAGTCCAGCACCTCGTCAAGTGTTGAACCAAGTCGTGAGATCTCTTCGGGATCGAGCGGGGTGATGAACGTGCGGTTGAGCTGTTCGTAGATATCATGGGTGATCTGGTCTCCCTTGTGCTCAAGGTTCTCGATCGCATGGCGTTTCTCTTTGACAGAGGTGAAATCCCCGGTCAGATCAACAAGCAGCCATGCCGCCTCGGTTAAAAGCCCTGCCTGACGTTCAAAGAGATCAAAAAAGATCGTGTCGTTTGGTATCAGTAACTCCCGGATGCCCATGGTGTTATTTCTCTCCCTTCAGGGTTTGTCGCTGCATAACGTCCCATGAGGAAAATTACCGGCAGGAAATATACTCTTTTTCGCCATAAACTATAGTCCTCTATATACTCTATTGATATCTACAGAAAAATTCCGACCGTAGTGTATCCCGAAATCCACTCACTCTTCTCCTTTGCCCGAATCCGCGCCGGTAGCCCGGCAAATCCTCCGGGTGCATCGGCACCTTCTCAGCCGGACGATCCGGAAAAGAACCCGGGAATAAACGGATCCAGTGAACGATAATATTCAGCAGACCTGTTTCCCGATCTCTTTTTTATACCTGGACCGTGCCGAACATCCCGTCAATCCACCGGAAGATCTCGTCTCTCACGTGGCGGAATCCGGCCCGCACCTCTTCATCCGTTCCTCTGAATACCGAGGGGTCCGGAAAACTCCGGTGAATTACAACCGGTGCGCCCGGGAAGAACGGGCATGCTTTCTGTGCAGAATCACAGACCGTGACCACTGTCCCGGTTCCTTTCTTAAAAAACTCATCAATGAGTTTCGACCGGTTGCCGGAGATATCAATTCCGATCTCCTGCATAACGGCGATCGCCATCGGGTGGACCCGGGTGACCTCAGTCCCGCCACTGAACGCTTCATAGCGGTCACCATACCTTGCATTCATGTACCCTTCCGCCATCTGGGAGCGCGCTGAGTTGTGGGTACAGATGAACAGGATCTTCTTTCTCATGACTTCGCCCGATCAGCTGCCCCCGCTCACTCCCGGCTCTCCCGCTCCCCCTTTGCCCGAACCCATGCCAGCAGCGCAACAAAATCCTCCGGGTGCATCGGCACCTTCCCGGCCGGACATTCCGATAAAGAACACCTGGTAACCTCACTCATGCGAAAACCTCAGTGGATCTCAATCCGCTCTCCCGTCTCCATATAGTGCACGTTCTCTGCGATCTTGCACGCATGGTCGGCGCACCGTTCGAGGTACCGGGCTACCATGATATAATGGGTGGAGAGGGTGATGCTCCGCGGATCCTCCATCATGTGGGAGATTCCCTCGCGGAATATCGAGTGGCGGAGGGCGTCGATAGTGTCGTCCCGGGCCGAGAAGTCCCCAACGGGGACGGGGGACTCGGTGTCGTAGAGCTGTATCGCGTTGTCTATCACGCCCATGACCAGGTCCGCCATGTGCGGGATGCTCATCATGTGGGCGATGTGGGGCTTGTCGGCAGTCTCCATCACGATCTTCGCGATCACCTTGCCGTACCTCCCGATGCGCATCGAGGCGGTGATCACCTTGAGCGTACAGGCAATCACCCGCATGTCCCGGGCCATAGGCTGGTAAAGGGCGATCAGCCGGTAGCACTGCTCCTCGAGGTTCACTTCCCGGTTATGGATCTCCCCCTTGCGGGCAACCACCGATGCCGCCAGGTCCCGGTCCTGCGTAATGAGGGCATCAACGGCATCCTTCAGCATTGACCTCCCGAAGAGCGCCATCGCCACCGTGTCCTTTTTTACACCTTCGAGTTCCGTGTGAAATTTTTCCGACATATCCCACCTACCCGAACCGGCCGGTGATATAGTTCTCGGTCAGTTCCTCTGCCGGGTGCTCGAAGATCTGGACGGTCTTCCCACACTCGACCAGTTTTCCCAGGTACATGAATCCCGTGTAGTCGCTCACCCGTGCCGCCTGCTGCATGTTGTGGGTGACGATAATAACCGTGTACTCCTGCTTGAGCATTTCGATCAGGTTCTCGATCTTGGCCGTTGCGATCGGGTCGAGCGCCGAGCAGGGCTCGTCCATCAGGATCACCTCCGGCTCCACCGCGAGCGTCCGGGCAATGCAGAGGCGCTGCTGCTGGCCGCCCGAGAGCCCGAGCGCGGAGTCGTTCAGCCGGTCCTTCACCTCGTCCCAGAGGGCCGCGTGCCGCAGGCTCTCCTCCACGATCCGATCCAGCTCGCCTTTGTCCTTTACCCCGTGGACCTTCGGGCCGTAGGCCACGTTCTCCCAGATGGACTTGGGAAACGGATTCGGCTTCTGGAAGACCATCCCAATCTTCTTCCGGAGGGTTACCACGTCGGTCCCCGGCGCAAGGATGTCGTTCCCGTCCAGCGTGACCGTCCCGGTGATCTTCACGTGGTCGATCAGGTCGTTTAAGCGGTTGAAGCAGCGCAGGAGCGTGGACTTGCCGCAACCCGAGGGGCCGATCAGGGCAGTGACCCTGTTCCGTGGGATACGTATCGATACGGACTGGAGCGCATGCTTCTCATGGTACCAGAGGTTGAGATCGGTTGTGGAAATGATACAGTCTTCCGGCATATCATGCCCTCATCTTTTTCTGGAAATGGGTACGCGCCGCAATCGCGATCGCATAGAATCCGACCACGAGCATCAGCAGCACGAGCGCGGTGCCGTACTGGTTTGCCGACGCGCCCGGCACATTCGTTGCCAGGATGAAGAGGTGGTAAGGCAGCGCCATCACCGGATCGAGCACGGAGTCCGGCAGGAAGCGGGACGAGAAGACCACGGCGGTGAACATGATCGGTGCGGTCTCTCCCGCGGCCCGGCCAATCGACAGGATCGCCCCGGTCACGATCCCCGGCACGGCTGGCGGGAGCACGACCCGGCTGATCGTCTGCCATTTCGTTGCCCCGAGCGCAAGGCTGCCCTCGCGGAGTGCCATGGGGATGCTTTTCAGTGCCTCCTCGGTGGTCCGGATCATCGTCGGCAGCACCATCAGGGCAAGCGTCATCTGCCCCGCGAGCATTGAGACACCTGCACCCAGGTAGAGCACAATGAACGCGAACCCGAAGAGACCGAAGACAATGGACGGCGTCCCGTTCAGGAGGTCGATCCCGGTCCGGATCAGCTGCGTGAGACGGCCTTCCCGCGTGTATTCGACCAGGTAGATCGCGGCCCCGACCCCGAGCGGGAGGGCGATGGCGATCGCCCCCGCAACAAGATACAGGGTGCCGATGATGGCCGGGTAGATCCCGCCGGCCCGCCCGGAGTCCAGCGGGGGTCTGGTCAGGAATTCCCACGAGATGGCAGGGAGTCCGTTGATGATGATGTCCTGGAGTATGATGACGAGGATGGCGAGGACAGCAAGGGTCGCAGCGGTGATAAACGAAAACGCGATCCGCTGGACCGTGTTCTCCGATAAATACGGCCGGCCGGCGTACCAGGTACCTCCCGCCAGAAGGAGCATCGGGAGAAGCCACCATGGAGCGGCAGCAACGAAAATGACGAGCAGCAGTGCGAAGAGGAGCATCCCGGCAACGCGGACGAACGTTTCCCGGGTCTGCGGGGAGGAGAATGGTCTTCGGGCAGTTCCTCCCTTTCGGCCCTCCCGGAGCCAGCGCAGGATCGCGACCGCGGAGAGGTTGATAACGAGCGTGATGACCAGCAGGACAACGGCAACGCCGAACAGGGCGTTATAGTGAGCGCTCCCGATCGGGACCTCGCCCATCTCGATGCCGAGCGTTCCCGTGAGCGTCCGCAGCGGTGAGAGGATGTTCCAGACCGGGTCCGGGATGATTGCCGCGTTCCCGGCCACCATCATGACCGCCATGGTCTCGCCGACCGCCCGCCCGATGCCGAGAATGATGGCGGCAGCGATGCCGGAGAGGGCGGCGGGGACGAGGACCCGGCTGATCGTCTGCCAGCGGGTAGCCCCGATCGCAAGCGACCCTTCCTTGTATTCACGGGGCACCGCACTGATGGCATCCTCCGATACGCTGACAATCGTGGGGAGCGCCATGATGCCGAGCAGCACCGAGGCTGCAAGCCAGGTCTCGCCGGTCGGGAGGTCAAACGTGACACGGATGAAACCGGTGAGCACGATGAGGCCGAAGAATCCGTACACGACCGAGGGAATCCCGGCCAGCAGCTCGATGGCCGGCTTGAGAATATTTTTCATCCGGGGCGACGCGAGTTCCGCGATATAGATGGCACAGCAGATAGAGAGCGGGACGGCAAAGACCATGGCCCCGAATGTGACGAGCAGGGTCCCGGCAATGAGCGGGAAGATCCCGTACAGCGGCTCAACCGAGGTCGGCGCCCAGTCAGGCCCAAAGATAAAACTGATTGGTCCGGCCTGCACGAAGATCGGCAGGCCGTCCCGTAACAGAAAGAGCAGGATGAACGTGACAACGATAACGGCAAAGAAAGCGGTGAAGAAGAGGACTGTTTTTATCGATTTTTCCTTCACAAGGGAATATCGTGCATGCCCGGCAGAAATGGCCAGGGTACCGCGATACTGGTCTGTGGTTTTCACGATCATTCGCTCCGGAAATTTTGTTTCCTCCGTATCAGACCGTCACGTATCCTTCTTCAGTAACGATCTCCTGGCCTTCATCACTCAGGATATACGAGATGAAGTCGCCCGCTGGTCCTGATGGCTGGCCGTTTGTGATCACATACAGCGAACGGGAGACCGGGTAGCTCTTATCCTTCACGGTGGCGAGGCCCGGCGCAACAATTTTGTCCGCACTGTACCAGATGGGCACTGCCTTTACCTCATCGCTGACAAACCCTATGGAAACGTACCCGATCGCACCGGGGGTCTGGGATACCGTCTGGAGGACGGCGCCGTTGGAGTTCTTCTCAAGCATCTGTTTTGTCGGGGTCTTCTTCTCAAGAATCGACTCATCGAAATACGAGCGGGTGCCCGAGGCGCTGTCACGGCCGATGATTACGATCCGGTTGGCGGTGCCAGGCACATCCGTACCGGTAACTTCCGACCATGTGATACTATTTCCAAGGTAGATGTCCCGGATCTGGTCAAGGGTGATGTACTTGATCCCGTTTGCGGGATTGACAACAAGAGCAATGCCGTCCTGTGCAACCGGAGTAATAACAAACGAAGGGTACTTGGCCATCTCGGCTGCTGTCACTTCGCGCGAGGACAACCCGATGTCAACAGTCTTTGCGCCAATTGCCTGGATGCCGGCACCAGACCCGCCGCCGGAGATCTGGATATCCGCGCCCGCGTGGGTGGCCATGTACTGGTCGGCAGCTTTCTGGATGATAGGCAGGACGGTTGTTGAGCCACTGATCTTTATTGTCTGCGTCTCCTGCGTGGTAACCGGTGCTTTGGTCTCGTTCGTTATACAGCCTGCAGCCAGCGCCAGCATAAATACTGCGACAAGGCTTGCGGCAATCATCAGGAATCTGCTTTGCTTTCCACTCATGGTGTTCTATCATCCATTCCACGGGAGCATATATACTGATTTTCGCCATAAACTATAGTCCTCTATGTAAACTATAGTTACAAATAGAGAAACAATGATTATACTGGTAACGATGAATTTGTGGTGAGGGCAATGGAGATACGCAGGGTACAGGTAACCGGGGGAGCGTCCTTTGTGGTGACACTCCCCAAGGACTGGGCGGAAGCACAGAAGATAGCCAAGAATGATCCGGTCGGCCTCATCGTCCAGCCGGACGGGACGCTTCTTATTACAAAAAAGATCACCGAAGACCCGATCCAGCGGATCAAGGAGATCGACAGCAGCCCCATTGCCGACCCGGCGTTCCTCTTCCGGATGCTGATCGGCGCCTACATCACCGGGTTCACGGTGATCCACATTACGACAAAGCATCGCTTCCCCCCGTTTGTCCGCACCGTTGTCCGGGACTTCACCCGGATGACCATCGGTCAGGAAGTGGTGGAGGAGACCGGGACCACCATCACCATCAAGGACCTCCTCAATCCGTCTGAGATGCCCTTTGACAATACCCTCAAGCGGATGTTTGTTATCATCAAGACCATGCATGAGGATGCGGTAACTGCCCTTGAGACACACAACCGCTCGCTCGCCATGGACGTGATCAACCGGGATACAGACGCGGACCGGCTCAACTGGCTGATCGCCCGGCAGACCAACATGATCCTGCGGAATGCCTCCCTCTCCCGGAAGATGGGGGTCTCCCCGAATATGGCGATGAATTACACTATGATCAGCCGGATCATCGAGCGGGTGGGGGACCATGCGGTGCGGATCGCCGAGTACAGCCTCCCGATCATCGACATTGACTTTGACAAGAAATTCATGAACGCGATCCGGAAGGCGGGTGCCCTGTCGCTGGAGATTTTTGACCGCAGCATCATCTCGTTCTTCAATGCCGACATGAAAGAGGCCCACCGGAATATTGAATCAATCACCGCACTTGAGAATATCTGCGGCGACATCAACAACATGGTACTGAAGCAGGATGCCCTGGTTGCCCTCAACATTGCGTACATCTCCGAGAGTATCCGGCGGGCAGGAGAATATGCGGGTGATGTGTCCGAGACCGTGATCAACCTGCTCGTGGAAAACGAGATCTCGCCCTCACGGGCAAAGATCAGAAAATGAGTGCGGGAACCCGATTCCGAAAAAAATTACCGGCCAAACACATTAATTCACGGGGATAATATCCCACGTTCACGCGGGAAGAGCCGGAGCACTCCGATGTGTTCTTCTCCGGTCTGCTCTTTGTAAGGCAGCGTTCTCCTGTTGGATGACGGGGTGCATTGCGATGACCCGGGTCTGGTTGCCGGTCTTACGTCGTCATCCCGCAGGAGTGGAGACTGCCGCTGCCAAAGGCAGGGGCAATTTCAGGAAAATTGCCATCGGGCTGTCATCGCTGTGCCACGAGCGGGCGGGAAACCCATGAGCATGTCTTAAAGTTCCCGAAGTGATTTCTGCAGATCAAAACAATCAGTGCCGGGTATAGGTGAGCTCTACACGGTCGAACAGGTCCACCTCATCCGCATGGAGGGGGACATAGGATACCAGCACGAGCTGCTCGTCAATCACCAGCCGTTTGGTTGTCGCGAACCGCGCTACAACCTCCCCGCCGGACCGCACGTTCTGCGTTATCGTATAATCCGAGGGGAAGAAATTGGTGGGGGTCAGGACAATCCGGACTTCAATGAAGTTCCAGGTGGGTTCATTGTCAGTGTTCTGGCACACGGCAGGCACCTTCAGCTGCGTGTTCCTGGCATCTCCTTCGGTATATTTTTGGCGGAACGACTCATACTCGTCCTCGGATATCGCTGCAAGTTTTGGCACGAGCTGCTCTATCCCATAATCCGGGTCTGCTGCTATGGCAGGAAAGGCGTGCTCCATCAGGCAGTCGGGCAACGGGTTTTCAAAGGTCCGTTTCCGGATATTGAGGTAATCGAGATGCGGATTATCGGATGCCGGCCGCGTGGTCGGAACCGTCGTGAATTCTCCAACAACCGGGCGTTCCGGCCAAAACGTGGTTGAAGCAGGCGCCGGTGACAGGGGGGTATTCTTCACATCCGCGGCAGGCGTACCGGCAGGAAGCGTGGTTTCCGGTATTGGTACACCGGATGAGAGCGGGACAGTGCAACCGGCGGCGAGGATGATCCCTCCCAGGAAAAAAACAAGGAGGATGGTGCTGGTATTCATGAGTACCCGGTTGTCCTGCGGGCACCCAAATACTCTCTGGTCGGGAATGCGGTACTGAAAAAAAAATTTACGGGTTCTCTGCCCGGAATTGTTTATACGCCGCAAGCAGCCCGGCGGCGTATTCCGCGGTCTTTTTGGTCGGCACGTAGTTGAACTGCTTCACCCGCTTCAGGATCTCTTCTGAAAGTACCGTGTCGTTCTCCACGGCAAGTTTTGCAACTTCCCCGAAGATCCAGTCGAGATGGTCGATGCCGGTCTCCTTGCCATCGATCAGCACCCGTTTCGTGGTGATCTTGTCCGGGGGGATACCGCCACAGATTGTACAATAATACCCGTCATTCTCGTTGCCGCCCATGTAGGTGTCGCGCTCCCGGTAATCGTGGTTTGTCCTTCCGGCAAAAATATCTGGTGGTTCAATAATCCCCAGAGCCCCTCTGCTGCACCGGAGCTGAAAAGCAGAGCCGATGAACAGGGTCACGGCACCTGCTGTCTTTTCATAAGGTCGCACGAGCATGGCCCTGACTCCTTCACCGTTCAGCCGGAATCCGCGGATTCTGGCATACGGGTAGTATAATTAGGATGAAAAATAATTAGAAAGAAAACCGATGCCAGTGATCAGGACCACGTGATATCAATGACCGAAAAACCAGGACACTTTGAAAAAGGACTGTGGGTTGAGGACCGTGAACCTCCGGCCCCGCAGAAAAACGATGATACCATTGACAAGAGACTTTCCGAGGCGACCAGGGCGGTCATCTCATCTGTTGATAACGTGATGAGTGTCACCCACGATCTCATCACCACGGACGAGGGAAAACAGTACATAGAAACAACCTTAAAAGAGACAAAAAACCAGATCCAGCAATCCCTTGATGCGATCATCAGCCGGGCAAAAGCAGAACTCGATAAAACAAAGGCCGAGCTGGATAAGAAGGTAAAAAGGTAATACTATTTTTTATTCTTTGATCATCACGAGGCTCATCTTGAACCTCGTGATCGCGGAGAGGGCGTGCGGTGCACCCGCCGGGAATATGATCGTCTCCCCCGTCTTCATCTGGAAGGTGTTCCCCGCCACCCAGACCTCGCACTCGCCGTCAAGGATGGTGACCATCGCATCGAAGGGCGATGTATGCTCGGAGAGTTCTTCGTTCTCGTCGAACGAGAAGATGGTGACACTGCCTGCCTTCCGGTTGATGACCATCCGGCTTGCCACCGTCCCCTCGGCATAATCCACAAGGTCCCGGAGGCTGATGACCTTCCCTTTCAGTTCCTCGCGCTTCTTATCCGGTTTTTCGCCATGCTCCACCTTGAATTCTGTCATCGTCCTCACTCCTTTACCATGGTCAGGGTCATCTTAAACCGCTGCTTTGCCTGCAATGCATGGGGGATATTCGCCGGCATGATGATCATCTCGCCGGTCCTGACCGTGAACGGCCTGCCCGCAATTGACACTTCGGCCACGCCGTCTGTAACCGTCAGGATCGCATCGTAGGGCGCAGAATGTTCGGAGAGCCCTTCACCCTTGTCAAAGGAAAAAAGGGTGATAGTACCGGCCTTTTTGAAGACGATCATCCGGCTCGCTACGGTCCCCTCCTGGTACTGGAGGAGGTCATTGGTCACGAGGACTTTGCCAATGAGTTCCTCACGCTTTTTATCCTGCTTCTCATTTTTTTCCAGCGTTTCTGGGGTGTCTTTCATGGTATCCACCGGTTGCTCCCTTGGGTATACTTGGATTACTGGATCCTTAAATATTTGAGTACACCTTCTGCCGGACAGGCATCCGTACATAGGCCGCAGAGATAACACTCCGCTTTTTCATCCCATTCTTTGCTTTCATCCACGGGACAGGTCTTTTCACACGTTCTGCACCCCGATGCAGGCTTCGGTTCTCCGCAGCTGAAAAAGACTCGTTGCAGCACCGGCTGATAACAGACAGCGGGGCAATTTACTGCATGCAACCAAGAAAATTTTTAAAAAGGCCGTCGCGGGCGCACTTCGGGGCGGCGGCACCAGTCGCAAGGGGGTTTTGGGGGCATCAGCCCCCATCAATCTTCTTTAGTTCCTGAAGAGAAAAGATCAAAACAAGCCCGGATGGAATGATGTTTTCATTTCTCAATTTATTAAAAAACCACCGTCAGCCACACCCAGTAAATGGCAACCTGGATAATCGTCAGGGGAACCCCGACCCGGGCGAACTCCAAAAAGGTCAGGGTCTCGCCGCTCTTCTCCGCGTTCTGGATGATGATGACATTGCTTGCCGCGCCAAGGATCGTCAGGTTACCGGCAAGCGTGCTCCCGGCGGCAAGCGCCATGAGCTGTGCCGTTGTACCGCCGGCCTGCTGGATCATGGGCTGGAAGAGGGCAACGAAGGGTACATTCGAGATGAACTGGCTGATGACGATGCTCGTTCCGAGGATCATCGGGACCAGTGTGACGGCATCGCTGCTGACAAACACCTGGAAGAACCCGCTCTGCCAGACGCTCTCCATGAGGACGAACATAGCGGCAAAGAAGACGAGCGTTGGCCAGTCGATGGCACGGATGAGGGAGAACCTGCGCGGTGAAAAGATGAGGAGCGGTGCAGCGGCAAGGACCGCGATCAGGGGCAGCGTCACGGGTATCATGGTACCGGCAAGCGAGGAGATGATCTTCACCGCTGCAAGGATGAAGATGATGAGAAGCGAGCATTTTGTCAGGAGGAAGAGGGAATCGTCGCAGGCAACATCCGCGTCCGGTTCAGCGGTGCGGGCGGAAAATTCCCGGGCATAGGATACCCGCAGTACGATGAACGCTGCGGCAAGACTGATCAGGGTGGGGACGAGGAGCCAGACGGCAAATGTCAGGAATGGCGATGCCATGCCGGAGTTCACTGCAACCAGCAGGTTCTGCGGGTTCCCTATCGGGCTCATGACGCTGCCGGTCGTGATTGCCACCGCAAGCGAGAGCAGCAGGAGTTTTTTTGAGACCTTCCATTTCGTGGCAAGCCCGAGCACGAGCGGCGTCCCGATGATGGCCACCGTATCGTTCATCAGGATCGCGGAGAGGAAGCCCATCCCGAACAGGATGAAGAGCACGACCTGGTCCGGGTTCTTCGCCCGCGAGAAGAACCGGTCTGCCATGCAGGCGAGGTACCCGCTGTCCACCATCGCCTCGCCGACAACGAACATCCCGGCCAGGAAGATTATCACGTCGATATTAATGGCCCGGAGTGCATCCGGCAGGGCGATCTGGCCGGTCAAAAGGACAGCAAGCGCTCCGCCGAGCATGATCTGCCAGATCCGGATGGTGAACCTGCCCACCTGCCGCACCGCGATCAGCAGGAAGACGGCTGCGAGCACAATGACTGCTATGTACGTAGATCTGGGTTATGTGTGCCGGGTGATAGGTGTTGGGATAGGTCTGGAAATTAAGGAAGAGGGTAAGACATCCCGATGGCCGTCTGGATCTTCTCTTCCCTGATCGGCACTCTCATATACTCACGGGAAAAATTCCCTTCATGAACTCCAGGATCGTGCTTCTATCCGCGCTCGTGCTTGTTGTGCTTCTCGCTGGTGCCGGATGCCTTTCGTCGGACCAGCCGGTCGCAACCCCGGCACCGACACCAGTCCCGACACCGGAACCAACGATACCCCCGACGCCGGTCCCGACAACGAAAGCCTCAACAGAACCCGGGCCGACTGAGACCCTGCCCGCCGGGTGGGATCTCTCGGTTACCGTTGAGAAGTCGGGGATGTACTCGCGCACCATCATCGCAAAATTTGACGGCGGCAAAGGGCTCATGTATGCATCGCGGATGGAAGTCCGCGTCACGCTCCCGGACGGAACGGTGAAGACCGATGGTATATCCAAACCAAAGATGGGGGACACGGTCGAGATCCTTGGCAGCGAAGGAACGGACCGCGTCGAGGTCATCATGCTGATGGCAAACGGCGGGATCTACAAGATCCTCGACCAGCAGATGCCGTTCAAGGCCCGTTAAAAATTATTCACCCGGCTTCTCGACCTTCCAGTGCAGGAGGATGCCGCTCTCGATCCTCCGGGTCTCGATCAGGGTAAGCCGGGGGAACTCTGCTTCTTTTATGAAACCCTCCCCGTCGGCAGGCGTCGGGGCATCCCTGCCGCCGATGATCAGGTTCCCGATAAAAGTGTAGATCTCATCAACGAGAGCGGTGCGGATCAGGCCGGCGATAAGTTCCCCGCCACCCTCGACCATGATCCGCCGGATGCCCATGGTCCCGAGCTCGTCCATCAGGGCTTTGAGGTCGACCTTGTTTTTACCTGCCACGATCACGGTCGCGAAGGGTTTCAGGGACTCGATCTTCTGAGGATCTGCCTCTTCTGATACCGCAATTATCCGAAGACCCGTGCCCTTGTGCAGGATTGAGGCATCCGGCGGGATCCGTGCCCTGCTGTCCACCACGATCCGGGCGGGATGTTCACAGACCCCCCGGTTCCTGCGGTGCTGGAGACATTCTTCCCCCTTTACCGTCAGGGATGGATCATCGGCAAGAACGGTGCCGATCCCGACCATGACCGCATCGCTCCCGGCTTTGAGCCGGTCCACCCGTAAAAAATCCTGCGCCCCGGATATTTTCACCTGCCGGCGCTCCCGGGTCGAGAGCTTGCCGTCGGCACTCATGGCCACGTTCACCACCACGTACGGACGCATAACGTAAATTTTGTTGCCCTGCCTGTTATTTCAACCCACTGGTTTTTGCATACGGGTTTTGGTGATGGTCCCGGTATTCCGGCCCGGGCACCGTGTGGGCCGGAAATCCCCGGTTCCCCGACCGGATTGATCTGACAGCCGGATCCTCATCTTAAAATAAAAAGAACAGCTAATTGCGAAGATAAGTATGGGCGGGAGAAAGATCAGGATGTACCGGTACGCGGTCTCACAAACCGATGTTGTCCGTGTGATTGTCATCACATCGCTGGTTGTATCCTGTACGCTCATCACCGCGGTCTCGTTCCCGGGCCCGTTCGGGCTCATCAATTACCAGCTCTTTTTCATCCCGGCCCTGTATGCAACGTTTTTCTATGCCTGGCGGGGCCTTATCGTTGCCGGGATCTCCGCGATTGCCTATCAGGCAGTGGGGTATTATTACTACTACCCGGACGCTGCGGCACTGATGGGCGTCACGTCGGCGGCATTCCTGTTAATCATCATCGCAAGCCTTATGACGTATTTTATCGAGCGGATACGCGCTGGCGAAGCCCGGTACCGCAGCGTCTTTGAACATTCCCAGCTGGGGATCGTGCTCTTCGGTCTGTCGGACTTCCGGATAAAACAGACCAATGACAAATTCGTTGGCATGCTCCACTACAGCCCCGACGAGATCGCGGAGATGACATTTCCCTTCCTTGCCTTTACCCCGGAGGAGAAAAACCGCTTTCTCGAACGGATGGAAAAACATGATAATTATGAGAACTTCGAGATACGGTTCCGGACAAAGGAAGGAGACGGCTGCTGGGTGAACCTGTCATGGAGTGCCATTGACGAACATACCGTCAGTGTCACCATCGTGAATATCAATGCCCGGAAACTGATCGAGAAGGTCCACAACGACACCATGACAAAGTACCGGCAGCTGACGGAGAATTCACCAACAAGTATCCTCGTAATCCAGAACGGGCAGATCCGCTTTGCCAACCCGGCCTTTGCCGCTTTTTCCGGATACCCGCCGCAGGAACTTGAGGGAAAGGATTTACTCTTCTTGCTGGATCCCCCGGACCAGGACCGGTTCGCGGAGTTCAGCGAGTCCCTCAAAAACGAGGTGCCGCTCACGAACGGTACAGAGTTCCTGTTCGTGACAAAAAACGGCGGGCTCCGGAAGGCCATGGTCTTTGCAAACCCGATCATGCACGAGAACCGGCCGGCCACCATGGTGAACCTTGTGGATCTCTCCGTCCAGCAGCGGCTTGAGGAGAGGATCCAGCAGGACAATGAACGCCGGCGGGGTATCATCACCACGGTGGCCCACGAACTGCGAACCCCGCTCCAGCCTATCCTCGGTTATCTCACCCTCCTGATCCAGGACCCGGAAGGATTTGGTATCCTGAATGATACAAAAAAACTGCTTGAGCGCTGTCTTGCCAGCGTCGAACGCGAGCGCCAGATCATCAACCAGATGCTGGAACTCTCTGTACTGGAGAGCGGGAAAATCCAGCTCACGTTCTCGGACTGCCCGCTGTTCTCGCTCGTCCACAGCGTGGTCGACACCTGCGGGTATAACGTAAAGGCTGATGTGACGCTGGACATTCCAACGGACCTGGTCATCGATGCGGACAGGAACCGGCTGTATAACGTGCTCGACTCCATCCTCTCCAACGCGGTCAACTATTCCAAACCCCCGCGAAAAATCCATATCTCGTACCGCCCCGGCAATGGCGGATCAGTCCATACGATCTCTGTGCAGGACAACGGGATCGGTATCCCGAAACCCATGTTCACATCTATCTTCGAACCGTTCCAGCTCGCCGATGCAGCCAAGCTCTCCCGGAAGTATAACCGGCTGGGCCTGTCCCTGTCCATTGCCAAGAAGATTATCCAGATGCATGGCGGTGACATCAGTGTCGAGAGCACGGTGAACGTCGGCAGCACATTCACGATCCAGATTCCCGTAACGATACCAGAGGAGATGACCCTTGTCGCGTAAGATCATGGTTGTTGAGGATGACCAGCCAATCCTCGAACTGATGGAGATCCTGTTAACCAGGATCGGCTATGAACCGCTCATCATACCGGATGTACTGAAAGCCCTTGAGATTGCCAGAAATGACCCCCCTGCACTCATACTGCTCGATGTCATGATGGAGCCCATGGACGGCTGGGAATTTCTGGAAAAACTCCGGTATGAATACGGGATGAAGGATATTCCGGTCATCCTGTTCACTGCCCAGCCATCTGTCGAGGAACGGCTCGCGACCATGCATGACAACCTGCTTGGGGTTCTCCAGAAACCGGTCTCCATTGCCGATCTCAAGGCCGGGCTCGAGAAATTCCTCAAACGATAATCTCTTTTTGTCCTTCCATCCCACCTCCATGGACTGTGTGGATCCGGCTGACCATGCCATCGCCCTGCATCGCGGGCTCCTTCCTTGCTCAGGGACACAAAGTCCGCGATAAACCAGAATGATACCGGCTGATGGAGCGGGCGTTGTTCTCTTCCGTAGCGGAGATGGTCCTCCTCCCGTGCTTTCGGAAATTTCGTCGCCGTGATCCTCCTTTTTGCGGGGAGTACCGGACGGGAGACAATAGTAAATAGGGGAAGCATGCATAGGGGAAGCAGAAGAGCAGATGTACGGAGCGATCATGTATGGCTGACCGGAATGCAGCATCACGGGATCCTGAACAGCTCAAAAAACTCCTCGTTTTACGGGAGCACGCCCGGGCGGACGCATGGATGAGGAAAGACCGGCGGGCACTCGAGGCCCTGCTCGCGCCGGACTTCGTGGAAATTAACCACCTTGGAAAATTTAACCGGGAAGAACTGCTCGACCGTATCCTGCCGGCCCTCACCCTGTACGAGTTCACCATTGAAGATCCCAGTGTCCGGATAACCGGGGAGAAGAGCGCGGTTCTGAGTTACCGCTGTCACGAATGGCTGGCCGTCGACGGAAAGCGGATCGAAGGGACATTCCGTGTCTTTGCGACCTATACCCGGGACCGGAACCAGTACCGGATCTCCCTGTGGGAGATCCGGCCGGCTGAGTGAGGGACAGCCCCTTGCCGGAAGGAGATGCGGTGGTCTTGATACCTGTGTCAGGAAATTCAGGAGAACGATCTCCTTTTTTTTGGATTTTTGCTCGTTCTTTAAGGGCAGCGTACGATCCGGATCCATGAAGAACGCGGAACCGGAGATTGGGTACAGGTACCGGCCTTCAGCTACACGGCAGGACGGATCCCGAGCAGGTCCGCGACCTCGAGATAATAGGCGGCAAATCCCTTCCATGCCCCCCACCGTTCTGCAAAGGCCCGGGCATCGCCGGGGGATATCTTCACCCCGCCGAGGTAGAACTGCGAGATGAAGCGGCGTACCCCCACATCGTCCGCGGGAAAGGCATCGGGCCGGTGCAGCCCGCGGAGGAGGGTGAGTTCTGCCGTCCACCTCCCGATGCCCCGGATTTTTTCAAGCTCCGCCTGGACCATCGCCGTATCCGGATAATTCCTGAAGCCTTCCACGTCAAGATCACCGGCCAGAATGAGACGTGAACTGTCCCGGATATATTCCCCCTTGCGAACCGTCAGCCCGCAGGCGCGGAAGGTACTGTCGGTTGTCCGGGCCAGGATCTCCGGGTCCGGGTAACAGTGATACCAGGTGCCGTCAAGAGCCAGTTCTTTTCCAACAGCCCGGATCAGGCGGTTCTCAATGCTGCGGGCTGCTTTTAAGGAGATCTGCTGCTCGATGATCGAGTCGGTAAGCGCTTCGAACACGGTCGGCGTGACCGGAACCCTGAGGCCGCGGAGCCGGACGCTCAGATCCGCGAGGATCGGATCTGCATGAACCGCCCGGTAGAACGGGACAAGGTCGTCATCGATGCTGAGCATGGATGCGATCCGTTCCCTGATATCCTCTGCAGCAATCCCGCTCACCTCATGATCAGTACGGAGAGTGAGAGACAACGCCGGGTCTTCTGTCGTGCCGGACGATCGGACCTCTGCAACCACCGGACCGCTGCCGGTATCCAGTACCTGCCGGAACGTTCCGTCTGCAAACGTGCGGATATCCGGTTCCCCGCCGGTAAAAATCGCCGCACTCAGGGAGAACTCGTAGGGGGGTTTCGGGATAAGGTTAAAAAAGGGCACGGCTCCCTGCGCACGGGGAACCCGGGGAGTCATGACGGTTTTTTTCATTATCTGAACCGCTCTTTTAGCGCCGCGGGTAACCCATGCCGTGCAGGGTCTCTGCAATCTCGTCAAGGATGGCCGGATCATCAATGGTTGCCGGGACCGAGTACGCAACCCCGTCCGCGATCTTCTTGATCGTGCCCCTGAGGATCTTGCCGGACCGGGTCTTCGGGAGACGTTTCACGACAGCCGCTGCCTTGAATGAAGCAATGGGGCCGATCTTCTGCCGGACCATGGCAATAAGTTCCGAAACAACCTGGCCCGGTGTTCTCCCGGCCCCGGCTTTCAGCACCACGAACCCCAGCGGAACCTCCCCTTTTATCGGGTCGTGAACACCGGCTACTGCACATTCGGCCACATCCGGGTGGGATGCAAGCACCTCTTCCATGGCACCAGTGGAGAGGCGGTGACCGGCGATATTGATGATATCGTCCGTCCGGCCCATGATCCAGAGGTATCCGTCATCATCGATGAAACCGGCATCCGACGTGAGATAATACCCGGGATATGCAGAGAAATACGTCTTCACATAATCGGTATCATTGTTGTAGAGCGTGGTGAAGCACCCGGGTGGCAGCGGGAGTTTTACTACCATATTACCGGTCTCGCCGGCAGGGACATCCGCTCCCCGGGCATCCAGCACCCGGACATCATAGCCCGGGACCGGTTTGGTACAGGATCCCGGCCTGACCGGGAGGAGTTCCAGCCCGGCACAGTTGGCCCCGATCGACCAGCCGGTCTCGGTCTGCCACCAGTGATCGATCACCGGGACGTTCAGCTGCTCCTCTGCCCAGTGCAGGGTGTCCGGATCACAGCGCTCACCGGCTAAAAAGAGCATCCGGAATCCTGAAAGATCGTACTTTCTGATATGGTCCCCGCCCGGGTCTTCCTTGCGTATGGCCCGGAATGCCGTGGGTGCACAGAAAAGGACCGACACCTTATGTTCTGCAATCACCCGCCAGAACGCGCCGGGATCGGGAGTTCCCACGGATTTTCCCTCGTACAGGATACTGGTGCACCCGTAAAAGAGCGGCCCGTAGACAATATAGGAATGCCCGACCACCCACCCGATATCCGACGCAGCCCAGAAAACCTCGCCGGGCCGGATACCGTAGATATTCTTCATGCTCCAGTTGAGGGCAACGAGATGGCCGCCATTGTCCCGTATCACCCCCTTGGGCTTTCCCGTAGTACCGGAAGTATAGAGCAGGTAAAGCGGATCGGTGGCCTCAACCGGCACGCACGCGGCAGGTGCTGCGGTCATGAACGTATCCCACGATACATCACGGACAGGATCGAGGCGGACAGGACACTGCGGGCGCTGGACGATGACGCATACGGAGGGTTTGTGGCTGCATAAGTCTATTGCACCGTCAAGGAGGGGTTTGTAGGGGATGATACGGGCAACTTCAATCCCGCAGGAGGCCGACATGATCACCCGGGGTTTTGCGTCCTCGATACGGGTGGCAAGTTCCCGTGCGGCGAACCCGCCGAAGACCACGGAATGGATGGCACCGATGCGGGCGCAGGCAAGCATCGCGATCACCGCTTCCGGGATCATGGGCATGTAGATCACCACGCGGTCTCCCTTTACAACCCCGAGCGCCTGTAGTCCGCCGGCACACCGGGCTGCACAGTCCCGTAGTTCCCGGTAGGTATATTTTTTCCGGGTATCGGTGACCGGACTATCGTAGATCAGGGCGACGTTGTCCCCTCCCCCGTTCTCGCAATGGATATCAAGGGCAGCATAACATGAATTGACCGAGCCACCTTCAAACCAGCGGTAAAATGGCGGGTGGTCCCGGTTCAGGAGCCGGTCATAGTGCCGGTACCACGGGACATTTTCCGCTGCCCTGCCCCAGAACGCCTCCGGATCCTCAACTGCTTCTCGGAATGCCCGCTCATATGCACCCTGCATGCACCACAATCCTCCGTCGTATATACTAGAAAATAGGAGGGGAAGGTCTTAATTATTTCCTTTCTTTGCACCAAAAGGGAGTAATTTTGGTGCAGTCAGGCTCGCATTATTGCGTATCATGGTGCAGTACCTGATACCGGCAGGTGCAGATCGGGGTTATTACCGGTGGCTGTGCCAGACATGGTCCTTTAAACAGGCGGGTGGATTTTCAGGGAAACCGGCATTCATGAAACAGAAGTGCCCCAGGCCTGATTTGAACAGGCGACAACTAGATCTTCAGTCTAGCGCTCTCCCAAGCTGAGCTACTAGGGCAGGAGTACAAATGTTGTTCCTTGTCACTAATAAATGATCTGTTTCTCTTTCCCTGCACGGCAGGACCGTCCGTGTCCTGACCGTTCTTTTTTATACGCCGCGATGACAGTATTAACCAATGCCGCCCCTCAATGCCGGTGAGAACGATTCCGGGCTTGCCAGCGCAGTGAAAAGCCGCACTGCGCACGTGGTCCACCTGACACACAATGACCTTGATGCCGTGGGAGCGGATGCCATCCACCGGATGGTATTTGACACGGAGGGCGTGTTCACGATATGGAGCTCGGTGGGAAAGTTTGCCCAGCTCTTCGCCCTCGTGGCATCCTGCGAGGGAAAAGGCGACCTGCTCTCGATCTCAGACCTCGGCTATCACCGGGAGACAGAATCCACAGCGGCAAAAGCAAAGAAGAACGGGTGGAGGGTGGAGTGGCGCGACCACCACCGCTGGCGTGATGAGGAGGTAACGAAAATCGGGCAGGTTGTCGACCTCCTGCATATCGATTCCACGGTCTGCGGCACCGGGATCGTTGCCCGCGACATCGCACCGGAAAATTCCATTGCTGCCGAAGTGGCGCGGGTAGTCTGCGATTACGATCTCTGGAAACACGCCGACCCCCGTTCCGCGGTGCTCGGGCAGGTACTCCAGAGAAAGGAGAACCGGGACCATGTCCGCGACTGCCTCATACGGGGGATCTTTACTGACGAGCAGATCGAGCGCGAGTATGCCGGGATCAAGGCAGAGATGGAAGCAATGATGCAGCGGAGTTTAAAGCACGCGACCTTCACTGGCACGAAGTACCGGGTTGTCTTTGCCCCGCTCTACGGGTACCCGAGCGAGACCGCCCACTTTATCCGCAGCCGGAAGTACACCGAGATCGAGGTGATCATCGGAAAAGACGGGAAGTTCTCTATCCGGTCGGTCCCTCCCATCAGCCACCTCATCGCTCGGGAGTTCGGGGGTGGCGGACACCCGAACGCAGCCGGCGGCTCGTTCAATTTCACGGTCATCGAGCGGTTCACGTGGTGGCTCTTCAAGAAGAGCCGGCATTTTGACGAGCTCGTGAAGATCGCAGAGATGCTATAAAAAAAAGCTCTGATTCTGCACGGCATTTGAGGGAATCGGTCCTCATTGTTCATGGATTGAACCCGGACTATCCAGACATTATTTAACAGGTCCGGTCCTATTTCGATTGACCATCCCATGAACAAGGTTTTAACCGTTCTGATATCCCTCTGCATTCTCTTCCTCCTGGTAGTGCCTGCCCAGGCATTCACGGCAAAATCCCTGACAATAACCCTTGCACCGAATGGTGACGCGGAGATGAATATGCAGTACGAGCTCTCATTTTTCGAGCAGGGAGCCGTATTCTTCCAGATCGCGAATCCCTCCCGGGAACTCAAGAAAGCGTTTGACTCAAACTCCCCGGAACCCGTCACGGTGCTGGAAGCCACCCCCACCTCAGCAATTATTCTTGTCCCCAAATTTGCCACGGTCAGAAACGAGGGATCGAAAACCACGATGATCACCCCTACGGTCTCCTTTGAGAAAGCCCAGCAGGTCATGAACGGATACTGGTTCGCGCCGTTGATCTCCCCCGACTTCTCGCCGGCCGTTACCCTGGTGAGGTTCCCGGACGGTTACCGGGTTGTCTATTACGATGTTCTTGCCGTGCCTTCAGTCACTCATGCGATGAAACAATAAGGTATTCCTGCACCTCAAGGTGCTTCTTCCGGGGTCTGCAGCAGACACACCGGGGTTGAGAGGAATAAAAAAATGCTCTGTAGAAACGGGTATGAACCGGAGGAGTTCATACCGGAACGATGAAAATCGAAAAGACATCATAATTTTCACAAGGGCTCCCCGCATCAGGCCCCCTCCGGGGCTCGGCGGGGCAGTTTGTGTGTTTTTTCAGAAATATCTGTCGTTGATCCGCCGCGGGGGCGCCCCGTCGGGGGCGGCGGCATATATCATAATCGGGGGTATAGGGGTCTCAACCCCCATTATTCTGTCTCTAAAGAATTCGATTTTCAATTAGAAAAGCCTCCGTACAATACTGACGCTCTTTTAGGGCTTCGCCCCCGCCGCGGTGGCATCCCCGAATTGCGCTAATGCCGTATTACCTTGATAATTTTGAATGAGGTCGGTACAGATAATTCCAAGGCATCGCATGAGCCCCCGCCCCCAACGGGGGCAGGGTTGGCGCAAGGGGGGCGATTTAATCATTGTACAATGATCTCTACAGAGGAAAAAAATGGATCATTTCCAGTATATGGCATCATCTGTAATCTTTTTCCAGTAATCCCCGCATGCATCCATACAATAACCGCCTGCAACAACCTGGTCCGGGTCGAGATGGGAGAGCGCCTGCCCGATCGAAACCGGGTCCGGGTCGATGAGGAAGATCTTCCGGACTGAGTATTCGTTCATGAGGTCGAAGAGCGCCGGCAACTGGTCTTTTGTAACTGCCACCTGTTGCTGGTATTCCATCAGTATTGCGAGGTCCGTGCGGCCGGGGGCCGGGGCAAAAAAGAACACATTCTGCCGGGCCAGAGATGCAAGCTCGGCATTGTCCATCCGGTCAGCGATAAGCACGTGCCCGGCAACCCCCGTATCCCGCATCACCCGCATGATCGTGCGGTATGCACCACAGATCGCCGCACTCCACTCGGCTTCGTCATCGTAGTGGCTGTCCTGAATCCCGAGCACCTGCGGCGCCGGGAGAGCGCACCAGGCTCCTTTCTTCTGCACGACAATCCCGGCGGCATCCTCAATGATCGCGGGGGTATCGACATGGAGCTCCCCGACCGCCCGGTTGTCGCGGATGCCAGCGATACACTGCCGGATCCGGCCGGCATAGAATTTTCCACCGGCACAGGGAGACCCGATCTCTGCCGGGAGCTGCGGGGCGAGCGACTGGTCGAGCCGGTAGGTAATGATATCCGCTTCCCTGCCCCGGTGCTCCGCGATCCACGCAGCAAGGCATGTCACGTCCGGCAGGCCGGGCTCTGCCCCGAATGCCCGCGTTGCCAGGTTGTGCCGTTTTGCCATCTACAGATATTATTACGCATAAGCATCTAAAACGTAATGATGAATCCGCCACCGCTGCTCGTTACCTGCGGGCTGCCGTACACGAACGGCCCCTGCCACCTCGGTCATCTGCGAACGTACGTCCCTGCCGACATGTACGTCCGCTATATGCGGCGGGCAGGCGAAGAGGTAGTCTTCGTCTGCGGTTCGGACAACCACGGGACCCCCATCGTGGTCTCGGCCGAAGAGGCAGGCATCTCCCCCCGGGCGCTTTCGGAACGCTATCACAAGCATTTCGACGAGACCTTCAGGAGGATGGGTGTCAGGTTCGACCGCTTCGGCATGACCGATGACCCGGCCACCCATCACCGGGCGCAGGCCATTGTTGCCGAACTCGAGAAGAACGGCTACATCTACAAGCAGGTCGTTCACCAGGCCTACTGTACGAAGTGCAGACGGTTCCTCCCCGACCGGTACGTGGAGGGCATCTGCCCCCACTGCGGGAAACCTGCCCGGGGCGACGAGTGCGACCAGGGCTGCGGCAAGCACCTTGAGCCCGGCGAGATCAGGGACCCGGTCTGCAAGGTCTGCGGAACGAAGGCGGTGTTCCGGGACCAGGAGCATTATTTTTTCAGGCTCTCGGAGTTCAGGGATTTCCTCCTGCAGTACCTTGAGCAGGTGCGGGGAACGAGCAATGCCCGGAACTATGCCATCGGCTGGATCAGGGACGAACTCCATGACTGGTGCATCACCCGGACGCTGGAATGGGGTGTGAAGTTCCCGGGCCGTGATGATCTCGTGGTCTATGTCTGGGTCGATGCCCCGACCGGCTATATCGCCTTCACGGAGGAATGGGCTAAGGCAAACGGGAAGGACTGGAAACGCTACTGGTGCGGTGAGAACCGGGTCACGCATTTCATCGGCGGCGATATCATCTACCACCATTCGATCTTCTGGCCGGCACTCCTGAAAGGAGCAGGATATGGTGTACCGCATGCTATTGTCGCAAGCGGGATGGTGAAAGTCGATGACCACAAGTTCTCCAAGTCGCGGGGCTACGTCGTCTGGACCAACGATGACTATCTCGACAAGGGACTTCCTGCGGACTACCTCCGTTACTACCTGCTCGCGTACACGAGCCACACCAAGGAACTCAACTTCTCGTGGAAGGTCTTTGGTGAGCGGATCAATAACGAAGTCGTCAACATCTTCGGCAACTTTGTGTACCGCACGCTCTTCTTTGCCCAGAAAGAGTTCGGGGGGATCCCACCGGGCACCGTCGATCCCGCAATCATGGCCGAGATCGAAAAGAGCCTGGCAACGGTCGACCAGCTGATGCGCGACTACGAGTTCAAGGGTGCGGTCGATGCTATCATGGCGCTTGCCGCGTTCGGGAACACCTACATCCAGACCAGTGCCCCGTGGAAACTGATCAAGACCGACCGGGCTGCCGGCACACAGGTGATAAAGAACTGCGTCCAGATTGCTAAAGCGCTCGCCCTCCTGATCGAGCCGGTGATGCCGGATACTGCCCAGCGGTGCTGGGCGGAACTCGGGTACTCTGACATGGTGGCAGCTCACCCGGTCAGCGATGCCACCTGCGAGGTCCCGGAGGCGTGCATAAAACCGCCTACCCCCCTCTTTGTCAAGATGGAAGAGTCCCAGATTGCAGAGCTTGAGGCCCTGCTCCAAAGGCGCGTTGCAGAAGCGGACAAGAGAACGGAGAAGATACCCGTGGTAACTTTCGAGGAATTCCAGAAACTGGACATCCGGACCGGAAAAGTCCTGTCCGCAGAACCGGTACCGAAGTCGAACAAGCTCCTGAAACTGATGGTGGATATCGGCAGCGAGACCCGCCAGATCGTTGCCGGCATGCAGCAGTTCTACAAGCCGGAAGAGATGGTGGGAAAAGATGTCGTGGTTGTCACAAATCTTGCTCCGGCAAAGATCTTCGGTGTCGAGAGCAACGGTATGATCCTCGCAGCCGGTGATGCAGCATCGCTCCTTGTGCCGCTGAAGGCAGTAGAGCCGGGAACGAAGATCCGGTGATTATCCTGCAAAAATAGTTATTGAAAAAACCTTCTTCAAACTCCCGTGATACCATGCTCCGCCTCCGGACCCTGCTGGAATGGTCCATAATCCTCGTCCCGTTCCTCGTCCTGGGGTTCCTTGGCTACTACATCTTCGGGAGCAGCCCCGCCGTACCGCCGTCCGGCCTGCCGGATACGACCGGCGGTTTCTACCAGACCCCGTTCTCCCCGCCGCAGCAGTACACAAAAACTATCGGGAAATGGCAGTTCACCCTCACATCAGCGTACACCTACACCCTTGCCGGCAGGATCATTGGCAGGCATGAGTACCCGCCCAGCCTGCCGGACGGCATCATCCCGCTCGACCTTGCGGTTGTGAACGGGGAACTGGTGCGGAAGGACATCCTCTCCTTTTTCACCTTTGAGATGGGGGACCGCACACTCACCTACCGGTATGATATCCCGGGCATCCTCGGACTCACGGAAGCGTATATTGATGAACATATCAGTAACAGCCACCTCGTCTTCCTGAACTCCACCCTGGAAGAAGAGGTAAAACAGGCACCGGAAGGAAGCTGTATCATCATCACGGGCAGGCTTGTCGACATCCTTGGCACCTCTCCCGAAAAGAGGTATATCCTCAACACGAGTACCGTGAGAAATGACCTGTACCCGGAAGGCTGTGAGATTATCCTTGTGGAATCCTCTACACCAGTCAGTTGCGGGAATTAGAATGCATTTGGCCGGTCAGGAAAGAGAATATCACGAAAAAATTGTACTGCCGGCAGGTGGTGGGCCGGCGGGGGGTGCGCTGTGGGTTGCATGGTCTCGCGGGATGCAGGAAGCTCTGGTATCAGGACGGGGACGTCATCACCGCCCGGTCACGGTGGCGCTGGACGATCGTGGTCATGTGCCAGTTCTCGTTCGTCGCGACTTCCGTAAACCACCCTCCTGCTGGCAGCCGGTGCGGTGTTGAACGGGCGGCATTTCGAATCCGGTCCCATACTGGGCGCACCATGTGGCAGGTTGTTTTTTCCGTGATAGGGTTGTTGTGTGTCGTCATGGCATGTTCTCCTGGACCGTTCCAGTCACAGCAGCCCCGGTGGGCTGACAGGTGCGCAAGGACGGTCCGTTCTCCCCGGTCTGGTTCCCGTGCTGTCGGAAAGGAGGATCCTCCGGGGAAAGCAGTCCGGGGATACCTCCCTAAAGCACCGGGTTTGTTTACCCGGGGACGAGTGTATGGCTGTCCCGCGTATTGCCGCGGGACCCACACTCTGATCAGGAAGTCAGCTTATGCAGCACATATAATCGTAAAATATACCGGGTGCAGCGCTCGTACCGTACGGTTCAACGATAGAACAGGCAGAAGAGGAAGGATATTAATTCAGACCTGATTCTCTGTGCCTGCCAAAATAATTACTCGTAGATCTGCCGGCTCGTGCAGAATCCCTGCCGGCACTTTTCATAGAACTGCTGGTGGCATTCCTCGGCCGGCCAGAATACCGACGCAGGGAGGATTTCCGTACGAATGGGTCGGTTCCCGTGCTTCTGGGACGCTGCGAGCCGGTTGCGGGACCTCATGGCGGTATCTTTCTGTTCCTCATTGTGAAAGAAAATAACGGAACGGTACTGCGATCCGGTAAAGTCTCCCTGCCCGCCGGCCTGTGTCGGATCATGCAGGTCCCAGAAAATGTCGAGAAGGTGGTCGTAGGAGACACGTGCAGGATCAAAAACAATGCCAACCGCTTCCGCATGGCCGGTGGTACCGGTTTCAACCTGCTCGTAGCCGGGATCTTGAAGCAAACCACCGGTATAGCCTGCAACCGTCTCAAGAACGCCATCAACCTTCCGGAACGCCGCCTCAACATCCCAGAAGCATCCTGCGGCAAAGCTTGCTCTCTCACACCGGCCAGCCTGCTCCATCTTCTTAGTGGTTAATCGTGCACCTACTTGAATCGCGTGGAACAGTCAGCAGAAAAACCAGGATACGAGGAACACCCGAAACACTCTGCTTCGCCACCCGGGAACACAGGAGATGAGTACGTCCCCGTGTTTCATTGCATCTCCCTGGATTTCAGGAACGGTCCGGACCTGCAACCGGCCGGTTCCAGGCACTGGCAGGGTTGTCGTCATGCCAGCAGGAAGCATATATGGCAGGGTGGTTCGCCCACCGCTGCTGCAATGGCTGCAGTCCCCGTTCAGCACACGAATAAAAATGGGCTGTGGTTTATTCACAGCAGGAATTAAAGGGTCAGTATCGGAGGGATGAGGGCCTCCGGTATAACCGTATCTTGTGGTCCGCGGTGTTCCCGTATTATTCGATCACCCGGATCATCTCGTTTCCGACAAATTCCACCATGCCGGCATCGGTATTCAGGGTTCCGGAAAGAGTGAAGGTGACAGCATCGCCGGGAATCACGTTTTCAAGATCCTGGCGCTGGAACTTTGCCATGTATTCGTTCTCCATTCCGCTGATGACCTTGCCGCTCTTTGCGTTTGCACCCTCGCTGACAAGCGAATCTGCGCTTATTTCGGTGACGCTGTATTCATCCGGCAGGGTAATAAAGACGGTGAAAACACCTGAGCTCTTCAGGTTGAGCGTTTCCGGTTCAATCCGGATTTCTGCCCGGACTTGTGCCGGGGCAGGAGCCGCAGTCACGGTGATATACTCAACCTCGTCATCTGATCCGCCGGGGCCGGTCACCGTCAGGTTCACGGTATACATGCCTGCGGCCGGGTAGGTGTGGCCGGGGTTCTGCTCAGTGCTGTCAACTACACCATCGTTCTCGAAGTCCCAGGCATAGCCGGTGATGTCGCCGGTCGAGAGATCGGTGAAGGCGACGGTCAGCGGTTCAACGCCGCTTGCCGGGTCCGCGATAAAGTCTGCGACCGGGGCCGGTACTGGAGCTGCAGTCACGGAGATGTACTCAACCTTGACCTCATCATCCGATCCGCCAGGACCGGTCACCGTCAGGTTCACGGTATACGTGCCGGCGAGGGGGTAGATGTAGCTCGGGTTCTGCTCGGTGCTGTCAACAACACCGTCGTTCTCGAAGTCCCAGGCATAGCCGGTGATGTCGCCGGTCGAGAGATCGGCGAAGGCAACGGTCAGCGGTTCAACGCCGCTTGCCGGGTCTGCGATGAAGTCTGCGACCGGGGCCGGTACTGGAGCTGCAGTCACGGTGATATAGTCAACCTTGACCTCGTCATCCGATCCGCCAGGACCGGTCACCGTCAGGTTCACGGTATACGTGCCGGCGAGAGGATATATGTGGCCGGGGTTCTGCTCAGTGCTGTCAACTACACCATCGTTCTCGAAGTCCCAGGCATAGCCGGTGATGTCGCCGGTCGAGAGATCGGTGAAGGCGACGGTCAGCGGTTCAACGCCGCTTGCCGGGTCCGCGATAAAGTCTGCGACCGGGGCCGGTACTGGAGCTGCAGTCACGGAGATGTACTCAACCTTGACCTCGTCATCCGATCCGCCAGGACCGGTCACCGTCAGGTTCACGGTATACGTGCCGGCGAGGGGGTAGATGTAGCTCGGGTTCTGCTCGGTGCTGTCAACAACACCGTCGTTCTCGAAGTCCCAGGCATAGCCGGTGATGTCGCCGGTCGAGAGATCGGTGAAGGCAACGGTCAGCGGTTCAACGCCGCTTGCCGGGTCCGCGATAAAGTCTGCGACCGGGGCCGGTACTGGAGCTGCAGTCACGGTGATATAGTCAACCTTGACCTCGTCATCCGATCCGCCGGGACCGGTCACCGTCAGGTTTACAGTATACGTGCCTGCGAGAGGATATATGTGGCCGGGGTTCTGCTCGGTGCTGTCAACAACACCGTCGTTCTCGAAGTCCCAGGCATAGCCGGTGATGTCGCCGGTCGAGAGATCGGTGAAGGCAACGGTCAGCGGTTCAACGCCGCTTGCCGGGTCTGCGATAAAGTCTGCAACGGGGGATACGAGCGGCTCAGTAACCGTGAATGAGCCGTCCTGAATTGCGGGGCTCATGATACCGCCGATCTCGTCATACATGCCGTTGATGGTGATGATAACCGGTGTCGTACCGGCAGCATCGGCCCTGATGGTCAGTGTTGCGAGGCTGATATTTGTCGCACCTTCCTGAACCTGCTCGTTGAAATCCAATCCCTGGATCGTCACGGAATCAGCAGGAATGGTGCTCATTTCGTTTTCCGTTGCCCATGCGGGGAACTCTGCGCTGGTGATCTCACCAACCGCGGGGTCTGTGAGAGTTACGGTTATATTATAACTGGAGAGCCCGGCCGGCGCCTCATCAAGGATTACAGGGTATTCGACCGTTGCTCCGATTATTTCTGCCGAAACATCCTGCCCGTTCAGCTGAAGAGCTGATGCGGGAAGGACGAGTACGGCCAGAAGGAAGAGCGTTGCGATGAGCGACACGCGCCCTCTCATCGTTCCGCTCCCAGTCTTATGGGTATTCATGGTTAAAACTCCACATATCGTCAGGACATATTACTAACGTCAATACGGCCATTCCGGTTCTATTGGAAAAAACCGGTACGGTTCGTGTTCGTTCATCGATACCATCTGGTCGAGGAGAAGCCCTGAAGATCCAACGGTGATGGCAGATCCTCCCCCGTATAGCCTGAGAGCAGACTGTCCCCGGTTCGTGACAGGGTCCTCGCGGGGGCACCACAAGGACGCCGTCATGTTTCCGGAATATGACAACTGCATGACTTACACCTCTGAAAGGAGGGAAATGCCGCCGGCATAGTCGACCCGGCCGTTTTTCCTGGTGTTCTCGATCACGCTCATCGGCACATCGTCAATAAGGCTGCAGGTATGGGCGATGATGACCGGCCCTGCCGCTGCCAAGGTCGCATACCGGATGCGCATGCTGAACGCAACTACCAGGATGGGAAAAAATCCGGTGTTTTGTGTCCGATTCACCTTGTTCCTCCGTACTTTTTTTATCCAACAGAGGAGAGGAAGGGCTGATACAGACAGGCAGTGAAAGTGTGCAGGAGATACCCGGAAGCGGGCATCCGGAACCTGTGCTGTACCATAGATGCTCCTCGTGCCGTGACTGGACCCCCATATCCGGGTGTCCAGTCAACACAAAGAAAACAACCGGCAGGGTCATAAATTCATAAACCAGCACCAGTGTTACCCAAGAACCCGCAGGTTCGGGTCTTGATCCCAGGGAATCATCTGGATTTAATAAACATGCAGGGATTTTAACGGGAAAAAACGGGATATAAAGAATGAACCGTAGTTACCGGCCAGGATTGTTCTATATGGTATGATCCATGCTTTTTCATATCATTCTGGTACCGTACGATCGAATTATCCGGGCAGGCAACACGACCGGACGCATTGAAATACCCTCGAGTTCCCGCGATTTCACGCAGGAAGCGCAGGCCGGTCAGATGAGCCGGATGGTTGTACCCGGTCGTGTATTCAGGGCCGGTTATCTCATGCCCGCCATCTGCGTTGCTGTCACCAGCCAGTGAAGTTCGCCGGATGGACTCCTCGCAGGAGAGAACTCCCGGATCTTTGCAAGCGCTCCCTTGGACATTGCAATGGCAGCATTCTCATTCCCGGTAATAATCCGGCTGATGAGCGCGGAGAGCAGGGGTTCGTGGCCAACCAGCAGGATGGCACGCAGATCCGCCGGCTTCCCGATCAGGTGGCAGACGGAACCGGGGTTCCCACCAGGTGCCAGTGCCTTCCAGGTGACGAGATGGTCCGGTTCCCCGAGGCATTCGGCAATGATGGTCGCTGATTCCTGTGCCCGTACAAGCGGACTTGCCGCAATCAGGTCAAATTGGAGTTCCTGCACCGCCATCCAGCGGCCGGCTGCAGCGATATTCTCCCGCCCTTTCCGGGTCAGCCTGCGGTCAGCATCAGCCAGAGCATGCCCGGCATTTTCGGCCTTCCCGTGTCGTAAAAGGTACACATCCACAAGAGAACACTTTCGCACGTACAGGAATATGAAAATTGTGCTCTGCAGAACCATGCATGAACAAAGACTGTTTGCACTATAAACCATGAAAATCGGCTAAAAATGTGGAGATTACGATGGTTACCCGCATCATGGCTCTCCGAGGCACGGCGGAGCAAGTCGGTTCAATCTCCCGGATTTCGTTAACAGTCCGGAGCCCGCCGCCGTGCGCCTTTCGGGGCGGCGGGCGTTCATCGCAACCGGGGTTACGGGGGTATCACCCCACCATCATCAATTCCTGTAGGAAGCGATTTTCATGGGAAACGCACATGAACGGGCGTTCGCACCCGAACCATGAAAATCGGTAAAAGAATGTGAAGATTACGATGGTTACCCGCCTCAGGGCCTCGGTACGGCACGGCGGGGCAGTTCGGTGTTTTTTTGAAATATCAGTCGTTGATCCGCCGCGGTGGCGCCCCGTCGGGGGCTCAATCGCGCATGCGATGCCTGGGAATTATTTGTCCCGTCCTCGTTCAGAAATGCCGAGCTCATACGGCGTTATCGCAATTCGGGGATGCCACAGCGGCGGGGGGAAAGCCCCCGGGAGCGTCAGAATCGTGCGAATATTTTCTGCAGAGCAGAATATTGTGGCAAAAATTATTCGAAGAGCCGGTAATTCGGCGCCTCGTCCGTGATCAGGATATTGTGCGGGTGACTCTCGGTCATGCCGGCGTTCGTGATCCGGACAAACCGTGCATTTGTATGCATATCGGGGATCGTTTTCGAGCCCGTATAGCCCATGGCGGACTTCAGGCCGCCAACAAGCTGGTAGATAACCTCGCTCACGTGGCCGACATAGGGAGTGACACCTTCCACTCCTTCCGGGACAAATTTCGTACTGCCGATACCCTTTTTCTGGAAGTACCGGTCACTGGACTCACCGGTACTCATAACCCCGAGCGACCCCATGCCGCGGTACTGCTTATAGAGCCGGCCCTTGATGGTTATAACCTTGCCTGGTGCTTCGTCCGTGCCGGCAAACATGCTGCCCATCATCACCGTATCAGCACCTGCGGCAATCGCTTTTGCCACATCTCCGCTGAACCGGACTCCGCCATCAGAAATAACCGGAATACCTGAAGTGTGGGCGATATCAGCCACCTGTGCTACTGCGGTGATCTGGGGAACGCCGGTGCCTGCAACAATACGGGTCGTACAGATTGAGCCAGGTCCGATGCCGACCTTGATACCATCCACCCCGGCCCCCACAAGGGCTTCAGCTGCTTCCCTTGTAGCGATATTCCCGGCAATAACGTCGGCTTTGACGCTACCCTTGATATCTTTTACCGCACTGACAACCTTCATGTTATGCCCATGGGCACAGTCGACAACGAGGGCATCAACACCATTCTGGTCGAGCAGCTCAGCCCGCGCGAAATCGAATGGTCCGACCGCTGCGGCAACCCGGAGATTTCCGTTTGCATCACGGGTTGCAGTCGGGTACTGTTTCTTCTCGAGGATGTCCTGCATCGTTATGATGCCAAGGAGTTTTCCTTTTTTATTGACGACCGGCAGGCGCTCAACTTTGTTCGTATACATGATCTCGAGCGCCCGGTCTGCGGTGATATCCTCCTCTGTCACGATCGGTTTCTTCGTCATAATTGCCGTGATCTTCTCGTCCCCGCGCTTGGAGACAATGGCGCGGACGTCCCTGCGGCTGACAATGCCGATGATCTTTCCCTTATCAACGACTGGCACTCCACCGATGCTGTACTGGTGCATCAGCATCTCTGCATCAGAGACTGTTGCGGTATCCTCAACATAGAGCACGTCACGCTCGATGAGTTCCTCCGCATGCTTGACGAACTGGACTTCCTGCAGCTCCCGCTCAGGCGTCGTGTTGCGGTGGATGACCCCGATGCCGCCCTGCCGTGCGAGAGCGATCGCCATGGTCGCTTCCGTAACGGTATCCATTGCGGCAGAGACGAGCGGGATGTTCAGTTTAATCTTTTTCGAAAATATTGAGCGGGTATCTGCTTCGGCAGGTTCCAGCCATGATGCCTGGGGTTGGAGCAGGACATCATCAAAGGTCAGTGAGAGGGGCACATCCAGTTTCTCAATGTACATAAATCACCTGATCATGGCGAGTGCTGTTCGTATCAGATCCTCGCGGATTGTTGCGTTCCGGTCGCCACCACAGACCATTCCCCGGACGCCAATGATATCCGGGTTGATCCGTTTCAGCGCATCGATATCCTCAAACTTCAGTGCACCGGCAAGCGCAGTACCGAGCCCGAGTTTTTTGTTCTTCTCGGAAAATGAGCGGAGTGCATTCTCCTTCATGAACACAAACGTGCTCTGGCGGTCCTTGATGCCGGTATCGACCATGGCAAAATCGGCACCGCATTCGGCAGCAATGGGGGCCATNNNNGTTGGCTCCAAGCGAACCTTCGGCGGGTCTTTTGACGTCGATGATGTCAGCGGCACCCGAGTGCCTTGCCTCGTCGATGGAGCTGGGGCTGACCAATAATTGCATAAGGTTTAATGATCTTTTATCCTAATAGTGGTTGCGTTCGCCTATGGAACTGGTACTTGCGATGGATCTGAAGGGGGATCTGGTCGTTCACGGGAAATCCGGGGAACGGGCGGATTACAAACCGCTCGACTGGGGGAGTTCCCCGACGGCCAAACCAATCGGATTTGTCAGGGCTATCAGGCCAAAAAATATCTACATCGCGGATCTTAACCGGATTGAAGGGACCGGTTCCCATGACCGGATCATCGCAGAGTGCGCCCGGCTGGTTTCCGACTGTTACGCAGACCGGGGCTGCCGTTCTCCCGATGACTTTCTCAGCGGTTACCATATCATCAACATCGTCGGGACCGAGACGGGAGGTGAAGACCTCTCGCGCTTTGGTGGCGGTTTTTTAAGCCTCGATATCAAAAACGGGCGGGTCATCCCGTCAGGTAAAAAGCCGGTGGATGTACTCCGGCAGGCCAACGGCTGGAAATTTGAGGGCTGTATCATCCTGAATATTACGGCGGTCGGCACTGAATCGGGACTGGATCCGGGAATCCTTGAAACCATGCGATCGGCGTATCATCGCAAATTATTCTGGGGCGGGGGTGTTGCCAATACTTCCGATCTTGAGACGCTCTGTGAAGCCGGGTTTGACGGTGCTGTTATCGCAACAGCACTTCACCATAAAAAGATCCCGCTTGACTGGATACGGAGGGGACGGGTATGTTAATCACGCTCGAAGGTATCGATGGAAGCGGGAAGAGCACGCTGCACGAAGCGCTCATAGAGAAGCTTGCGGATCTTGATCCGGTCTTTACCCGGGAGCCGGGTGCAACCTGGGTGGGCGACCAGGTCCGCCGTGCAATCAAGGAGCAGATCGATCCCGTTACAGAAGCTACCCTTTTTGTTGCCGATCATGCAGCACACCTCGCAAAGATTGTCCGCCCTGCGCTTGAGGAAGGCCGGCTCGTCATCTCCGACAGGTACAGCGACAGCAGGTATGCATACCAGTCGGTCACGCTGCAGGGTATTGTGCCGGATCCGGAGGGATGGCTGCGGGCGATGCATAACGGCTGGACGATCATCCCCGATAAGACTTTTCTGTGCGTTCTGCCAGTTGATGATGCCCTGACGCGTCTCAAGCCTGACAGCCAGCGGGAGCATTTTGAGAAACGCGAGACGCTCGAGAAGGTACAGAACAATTATCTTTCGTACGCCCGTGATGAGCCGTCGCGGTTCGTGATTGTGGATGCGATGCTGCCAGCTGAGACCGTCGCCTGTTTTGTTGCGGACGCGATCCGGGCGGAGTGGATGGCGGGGACGAAGAAGCGGAAGGGACGAAAGAAGTGATCAATTCTGCTGTCTGATTTTTTTATCTGGAATTTTCTCCTGACCTTTCCTGAATCTCTCACGTATGAAAATTGTTGGTAATTAGCCTCTCGGGTTTCCTGTGGTTTTATCGATTCAGGAACAGAGTGGCTGGAAAGTCTCTGGTTGTTCAAACGGATTTTCTGCGGTCATGCCCTCCTTTCACTGAACAGATCCCGCCACCCCAACCAGGAGGTGAGAGAGATACGTTAAACCGGGCCCGTAACGGGCTCCGTTTGCTCCGGATGGGAGGCTGACCGGCATGGTTTCCATAAAACCGGCAGGGTTTCACGTCCGGCACCACCGTTTTCCCGCCTGAAAACGAGATCAGAGTACTGTACAATTCCAGCAGCAGGGCCGGTTGGGAACGATCCACAGATTTTTCCCGGGTCCATTGCCGGAAAACCCCGCAAAATGCCCGGAATTCCCTCAGACCGGCACGGTTTCTCAAAAAACCAGCATGGTATCAGGCTCTGCGGGCGGTTTTCCGACGAGAGAAGGTAGCAGAGAATAGAACAGTTTGGTGAACGGAAGGAAATGCCAGGGTCAACCATATGGTATCGCGACTACGAAATTTCCGGGACTTTAGGACCGATCAGATTTTCCGGAAAAATGTTGTAAAGAAATTTTTGAAAATCATTCTCCTGATTTTTTTCGAACAGGGTTTTTCTGAAAAATCTGCGAGAAAATCCGAAAATTTTTCCGGAACGAGAAAAAAAAGGTAATCTCGGGAGAGGTCTTTTTACTTTTTCGCAATCGTCACGATGATATCGCCAATCGTGAGAACATCGACCTTCGCGCCCTCTTCCATGTACGAGAATTTTGGCGTAAACGCATCGGCAGGAATCTCAGTTTCCACGCCGTTGACATTGATCGTCTTCGGCGGTTTTTCGAGCTGCTCCGGTGAGAGCGCTTTCACCGCATCCATGAATGCCTGCGCATCCCTGCGGAATGTCTTGCCAACAACCGAACGGTTGAAGTCAATATCAGTGATAACACGATCGAGTTTTGCTACGTCCGTGCGCCAGTGGACATCGGCATTGAGCGCACGACCGGTATCGCCTTCGTCATTGACGGTGTGGGGCGAGTAGATGGTTACTTTACCGAGCGGTGCGTTTAGTGCGAGACCAGCATCGTGCTTGTATTTCCGGATCCCGGCAACGACCTGTACCAGGAGGTTTCCTTCCTGCCGTGCTGCCTCGTCATCGTAGGTGAACGTGACCCATGGCTGCGCATGAACGCTCTCACCTTTCAGGTAGGAGTAGCACTCCTCGGCAAAGTACGGAGTGAACGGGGCAAGCATACGGCAGAGTGCATCGAATGCTGTGCGGAGCACGAGGCAGGCGCTCCTGCGCGAAGCATCCTGCTGGTAGAGGCGCCCTTTGACAAGCTCGATATAGTTGTCGGCGAGCACGTCCCACGCGAACTCACGGATTGCCTTGAGTGCGACATCGAACTGGTATGCATCCATTGCGGCACTGACCTGCCCGACGGTGTCCGAGAGCCGGACAAGGAGCCAGCGGTCGGCGAGCGCGGTGACGGGTTCATTCTCATCAAATCCGCCCTTGCCGATCTGCATCAGGGCAAACTTCGTGATGTTCCACATCTTGGTCTGGAACCTTGAAGCTGCGACCACATCGTTCCAGTTGAACATAATGTCAGAGCCGGTCGCCGCCCCCATGGCACCCCACTGTCGGAGGGCGTCGGCGCCGTACTTGCCGAGGATCTCTTCAGGTACGATGATGTTGCCGCGGCTCTTACTCATCTTGAAACCATCCTCACCAAGCACCATGCCGTTGACCAGGATCTCGTCCCACGGTTTCTGGCCCGTGAGTGCCACCGAGCGGAGGATGGTGTAGAAGGCCCAGGTGCGGATGATGTCGTGGCCCTGCGGCCGGATCTGGGCCGGGAAGAATGGCGGGTTGCCGTTGCCATCCCAGCCGGTCACGTTCAGGACCGAGATGGAGGAATCCATCCAGGTATCGAGCACGTCCACTTCGCCGGTAAACGAGGTGCTGCCACATTTTTTGCACGGGTGTTTTGGCTGAACAAGCGTCGGGTCGACCGGGAGGTCCTTCTCATCGGGAGTCACCATCTCACCGCATTTTGTACAGAACCAGACCGGGATCGGCGTAGCGAAGATCCGCTGCCTTGAGATGCACCAGTCCCATTCCATCTGTTCGACCCAGTTCTCCATCCGCCGGAGCATATGCCCGGGGAACCAGGTGATCTCGTGGGCTGCCTTCTGGATTTCGTCCGCCTTGATCTTCACGAACCACTGCCGCTCGGAGAGGATCTCGATGGGGGTCTTGCAGCGCCAGCAGGTGCCTACACGCTGGGCGAGCTTTTCCTGCCGGTTCAGGATATTTTGCGCCTTCATATCAGCAAGGATTGCCTTCTGGCACTCGGTGGTATTCAGGCCTTCGTACTTACCGGCAATATCCGTCATCTTTCCCTGACGGTCGATAGCCTTCCGGAGCGCGAGGTTGTGCTGCTTCCACCAGTGGACATCCTGTTTGTCGCCAAAGGTGCAGATCATCACGGCGCCGGAACCAAATGCGGGATCAACTGCCTCGTCCTGCACGACCGGCACATCGTGGCCGAAGAGCGGCACTTTCATGGTCCGGCCTTTCAGCTTGTGGTAGCGTTCGTCACCGGGGTGCACGGCGACTGCCACACAGGCTGCGAGGAGCTCGGGACGAGTGGTTGCAATCTCCACGCCATCGAAATCAAAGTAGTTGAGGGTGGTCTCGCGGTCCTCGTAGGCTACTTCCGCAAATGCAATGGCCGTCTCGCAGCGGGTGCAATAGTTGACCGGGTGCTCGCTCTGGTAGATGTAGCCGGACGCGAGCATTCGCAAAAACGAGAGCTGCGTCTTCTGGTAGTACTGCGGCATCATCGTTATGTACTCGTTGCTCCAGTCGGTGGAAAACGCCATCTTCCGCAGGGTAAGACGCATTGCATCAATATTTTTTACCGTCAGGTCCCGGCACATCTTCCGGAACACCTCGCGGGAAACATCGTTCTTCGTGATCTTGTTGATCTCCTCGACTTTCACCTCGGTCGGGAGCCCGTGACAATCCCACCCCTGGGGGAACATCACGTTGAAGCCCTTCATCCGCTTGTAGCGGGCGAAGAAGTCAATATAGCACCAGTTCAGTGCATTCCCGATATGGAAGTTCCCCGTCGGGTACGGCGGGGGGGTATCGATGACGAACTGGGGTTTTTTGGAGGTTTTGTCAAAATAGTTGTCCTCATCGCGCCAGGTCTTCCTCCAGCGCTCTTCCACTTCGGCAAAATCATAGTTTTTCGGCAGCTGATCAGATAGCACCATTCGGGACAAGGTTGGTTGTGGAATAAAATATAGTGATCGTATCCGGATTGGGGCAGACGGTCCCCACCCATCCGGTGCCTTTTCGTATAGTTCCGGTAACGATGAAACTCTTTTTACTCCAAAAAGAAAGTACTGACCAATGCAGCGACAGCAGGGCCTGGGATTTGCGGCAGCACTGGTCGGTGGTGCCACCCTTGTCGGTCCGTATCTCATGCCCGAGTGGCTGATGGGCCTTGTCGTTATACTCTCTGCCCTTATTCTCTGGCATTTTTTCGACACGAAATACCTGACGTACACGTTCTGTACCCTCGCAGCACTCTACGGAACGGGTCTTCTGCCGTTCTTTGTGTTTGCAACCACCCTTGCCATGCTGGTCCTTGGAGAACTTGTCTTCCAGACCGGTGCCGATGACCTGAACACTTACCTCTATTATATTATATCGACTGCATGGGCCGGTGTCCTCGTCATGGCGTATCTGCAGGAGCGGGCAATCCTCACCGTGATCTTCGGTATCATTGCAGCCGTGCTCCTCAAAGTAATCCTGCTCCGGTACGAGGACTCGCTTGTTATTGAGGGAATCGGGATCGCGATGACCATGTGGCTGATCCAGGAACTCAATTACCAGGCGGATCTCCAGATGATCATCGCGGCAGTAATTGTCGGTTTCACGTTCGGATACTTTGCGTTCCGGGCAAAAACCGCCGATCTTTCCGGCCTGTTTTCTGCTGCTCTTGTTGGCATCATCCTGCTGGTCTTTGCGGCGCCGCAGGGCCCGCAGTGGTTTTTGATCATGCTGACATTTTTTATCCTCGGCTCATCCGCAACAAAATATAAATTCGAGTACAAAAAGCGGATCGGCGTTGAGCAGGGCCAGAGCGGTGCGCGGGGATACCGTAACGTCTTTGCAAACGGGATCATTGCCGCTGCAGCTGCCGTGCTGTTCGGTGTCTTCCAGCAACCGCTCTTCGTGGTCATGTACGTGGGCTGCGTTGCCACAGCGGCAGCTGATACGCTGGCAAGCGAGATTGGCGTGACCGGGGGTATCCCCCGCCTGATCACGACATTAAAAAAGGTCCCCATCGGTACCAATGGTGGTATCACTGTTACCGGTGAAACGGTGGCACTGTTTGGCGGTTTTGTGGTATCCGTTGTCGCGATGCTCCTTCAGGTCATCACCCCTCAGATGATGGTGATCTGTACCCTTGCAGGGTTCGTTGGCACGAACATCGACAGTTTAGTGGGAGCTACGCTCGAGAACAAGGGATTTTTAGGAAATGCCGGTACCAACCTGCTCGCCACCCTGGGTGGCGGTATTTTTGCTGTTGTCCTGTACCTGATCCTGGCATCTCGCGGGCTGGCCTGACATGTGGGTGACCGGAAGGCATCCCATTACCACCACGATTGTTTCGATAACAGGTGCTGGTATCACGATAGTTCAGGTTTATCGAAGTCCCCGGGACGGTTAGTAAAATAAAAAACCTGCTCAGGAGAAACGGGCATGAACCGGTAGAGTTCACACCGGAACGATGAAAATCTAAAAAAAAAGATCATAATTTTTACGAATGCTCCCCGGTTCAGGGCCCCTCACGGGGCACGGCGGGGCAGTTCGGTGTTTTTTTTTAGAGATATCAGTCATTGATCCGCCGCGGGGGCGCCCCGTCGGGGGAGGAGGCATATATCATAATCGGGGGTTTGGGGGTCTCAACCCCTATTATTCTGTCTGAAAAAATTCGATTTTTATAGGAAAACCTCTTTTCAAAGATGAGATCACCACCCTTACGCCTGCCCTGCCCCCGTTTGGGGCGGGGGCGCATGCGATGCCCATAGAACGTTTTATTGGAAACGTCCAGTTTTTTGTAGAACCAGGTAATACAGCACTATCGCAACCGGGACGCCCCAGTTGCGGAACGGAGCCCCGGGAGCGCCAGGTATCGAAATGATTTCTAAAAAAGCAAAAAAATCAGTATTTATACCATCTGCCCTTGCTATCGTATTCCCCGAAGGTCTGCTGTTCTATCGTTATCGTAGTGCTGACCAGTTTTTTGTAGAAGCACGCTTTGAAACTGAACAGCAGGGGAAGGAGGATGAGGACACCGATGAACAGCATTATTGCCGTAAGCATGATGCCGTCCTGTCCGATCATCGCGAAAAGCTGGTCAGGTGTGAATGCTTCAAACTGTGCCTCCGTGAAGTCCATGATAGGTTTCAACTTGTCGAACAGGATCACTTCCCAGACGATCATCAGGCTGAAGAGGACACCTGCACACAGCACTGCGGACACGATAAAAAAGGACAGCACTTCCATCATGTGGTTTGATACGATCTGGGTACTGCGCAGGATCGACTCAAAGACCCGCCGGTCCTCGAAGACTGCTGCCATGTCAAAAAAGAAGGTGAGCATCAGGGTTGGAATCATGATCCCGAACGTGAGGACAATCAGGAGACTGATATCTGATACCACTCCGAGCAGGGCGAGGGTGATTGTGCAGAAGATAAAGACAAGCATGATGGCAAAAAGGATCACCAGCTGGGGCAGGAGTACCCGGAAGTAATAGTGTATCCCCCCGATGATCAGGGATCTGAGTGTCCCCCCCTTGTTCCGGATTACCGATAACATCCCCGTAATAAAGAGAAGAAGGAGGAGGGAAAAAATCACCAGAAGACGGCTGGTGAAAAAGGCTCCGGAGATAAAAAGGGTCATCCAGAGAACAGCGGCCAGCGCTCCCCCGATAATGCCCGGTATCCAGAGCAGCGGCATACGCACGAGAAGGAAAACCGCCTCTCTGAGTTCAGCTATCGCCATTGTTACCGTACCCTGGGCATGGCAACGATCTCGCGGACCTGCAGGTCAAAGAAATTCGCGGTGTGCGCCGGCCGTATCACGCAGACCGTATCTGCACCGCTTGCGGTCCCGCCGACTGCGATGACTTCCTGATCAATGCCAACCGCTCCCTGGTCTGCGGCGATGAGTACGCACTCTACGGCGACTTTCATGCCGTTTGCAACGATACGACGGAGTGCTTCGGCAATTGCGTCCGTACGCGAACCGCCCCCGATTTTGGGCGAGCGGGAGAGCGCCCGTTCGAGACCGGAGAGTGCATGGGTACCGGTCACGATCCTGACACCGTTTTTTTGCAGCTGCAAAGCAACATCTCCGGAAAACTCCCATTCCCCGGGTTTTGCGAATCCCACGGCATGAGTTACAACCACAAGATTGAGCAGTGAACCCTTCATGGCGTCATGAAAAATCTCTGCCGTTTTTCCGGATGAACTTGCAATGATAATGGTCCGGATTTGTAATTCCTTTGCGCGTTCGATGGCGAACTTGGCAGCATCCGCGGTATTGGCCGGCCCGGGCTGGTCGAAGTACCAGGTTTTTTTCTCAATGAACGTCATAAGTACCTTTTAATAAACCGGGATGAAAAGCTTTGTCAGATTCTGTCCGGATTTTTCTGAGACACGCTATCCCAGTTATTTGAGGAACTGCCATGATTACCCTTGCCCTTGCGGGAAAACCCAACTGTGGGAAATCGACCTTTTTCAAGGCTGCCACAATGGCGAATGCCGAGATCGCCAACTACCCGTTCACCACCATTAACCCGAATTTTGGCGTTGCCTATGTGCGGACAACGTGTGCCTGCACCGACCTGAAAGTCAGATGTACGCACTGCGTTGACGGCAGCCGCTTTGTTGCGGTCAACCTCATCGATGTTGCCGGGCTCGTACCTGACGCCCACAAGGGCAAGGGACTGGGCAACCAGTTTCTCGATCATCTCCGTCAGGCAAACGCAATCCTGCATATCATTGATGCCAGCGGCGGGACGGACAGCGAGGGGAATCCCGTGGGTGTCGGCAACCATGATCCGGACGTTGATGTCTCTTTCCTCCTGTTCGAGATGACGATGTGGGTCCATGGGATCCTCAGCAAGCACTGGAGCCATATCAGCCGCCAGTCGCAGGGAAAGGGTGCCGCGGTTCAGCAGGGGATTGCCGAAACATTCGTCGGTCTGGGCATCACGGTGGAAGATGTGCGCGATGTGGAATTAATGCTCAGACTTGACCTTGTACACGCGTCAATCGAAGACCTCGTCCCGCTCTGCGCGGAGATCGTGAAGATTTCAAAGCCCATGCTCGTGGTGGGGAACAAGTTTGATGAGGCACCGGAAGCCCTCCGCACAAAACTTGCTGCACAGAAGGTGGCTTTTGCGAGCGCAGCATCCGAGCTGGCGCTGCGCAATGCTGCGGCTGCCCACGTGATCCAGTACCTGCCGGGCGATGAGCAGTTCAGGATTGCGAATGAAAGCACGCTCTCACCAGCCCAGAAGGCAGGCCTTGCGAAGATCGCAGAAGTCATGAAGCAGTGCAAAGGTACGGGTGTCCAGCAGGCGATAAACCGCGCTGTTTTTGAACTCCTTGATATGATTGTTGTCTACCCGGTGGAGGACGAGAACCATTTCTGCAACAAGCAGGGAGACGTGCTGCCGGACGCATTCCTGATGCGGAAGGGCTCCACGCCGCGTGACCTTGCATACCAGGTGCATACCGATATCGGCAAAGGGTTCCTGTACGCGATCGATGCCAGGACCAAGATGCGGATCAAGGAGACCCACGAACTGAAAGATGGCGACATCATCAAGATAGTCAGCACGGCAAAGTGACAGCGGGCGCGGGCAGGTTGCCACACCGTATGACGATTGTCATCCGATTGTCAGACAATAACGCCGCACTTCTCTGAAAACTCAAAAATTTATTGATTTTTTCCGTGAAAAAATGTGATTTACCCGGAAAGTTTATAACCAGATATTGTGAACACTGGATTTACCGAAGATAGTAGGGAGGAGGTGAGGTCATGGGTGGAGAGATATATCAGGCACAGGTGATTCGGAATTTTTTTGACTGTATCACCGGCACGGACAGGAATCTGACCCGTATCTATATGTGCGTGATGAGTCTTGCCAAGCTCCGCATGGAACAGCCGGAGAAGATGGCGGCACTGGTCGACCAGTTGCGGAAGAGCAAGATCCAGAAGGAACTGTCCGTTGACATCCTTGACTATATGTGCGATGCTGCAAACCAGCTCGGCCTTGAACAGGTCCAGACGGCCTTTGGCGTAAAGGACATCCGGTCCGTTGCGCAGGACTTTACCGGCATCAGTATGGACAGCCTGTAGGCTGTCGACAAGGCACTTTTTTTAAATTCTCCTTTTGTAACCCCGTTTATCGTTTTACTGAACTATTCGGGATGAACCCGAACCATTCTCCCGATATGCGATAGAATCGAATCAAACCGGGAACGGGAAACAAAGGCAGGTTGTTATCTACTATTACCACAGAAATTCTTTACCGTAATCATGATCCCGTGGCTGAACTCCAATTTCAAGCATTTCAAACCGACTGCGGCGATCGCAATCAACGCCACGCGGCATATGAACAAAATTGAACGGAAAAAACTTTTTTCCCCGGATATCGAGCCCATGCGGACTGCTGAAGGCCGGTGGTTCGAAGCGATCGTGTACGAGATGTTCCTAGATATCTCCAAAAAATCTGATACGATAAAATATCTTGCCATGAAAGGCGCTGACGCACCGCGATGGCGTGAGGATGTCCGGCTTGGGCAGAACGGGCTCTTCTATTCCAAATACGGGGACATCACGGTACGGGGTAACGGGCAGGACCTTGCCGAGTTCGATTTGCTGCTCGTGGATTCCGAGAATCATATCGCATTTGCCGAGGTGGTCACTTCACCGTCCGATCTGAAAGAGTTCGAAATTGAGATCGCGTACAAGAAACGACTGCTCGGCTATCTGTACGGCCAGACGATCACCCCGTTCATGCTCGTCTCATCGTTCGATCTCTCAAACTATTCGGTAGTAAAACGCCTCGCAAAGGACAGGACGAACGCGATCATCCATACGAGCTCCTGCGAACAGATCAAATCCCTGGTCAAACACTACCGCCCGCGGATTATCTATAATCTTCCCGAGAATCACCCGAAACTGATCAGGGGTACGGATATCCCGCTGAAACATCCCTTTGAATACAAACGGTATCACGACGAGGTCCGGAACAGGATCTTTACCGAGATAAACCGGAAAGAAGGCAGGATCAACCCGGTGATCACGGACCAGACCGGCCAGCTGGTTAAAAAGGTCCTGTACGGCGGCCTGTTCCCTCCTGCAATCAATGCAGTCTGTACTACCTACGGGATTACCGTGAAAGGAAAGAAGATAACACCTGAAGATTTTCCAAAATTCTATTCCAGGGCTATACTGGCAACCGATCTTCCCAACTATGAGCTGATCATCTACCTGCGTTCAAAACAGAAGAAGGAGTATCACAAGTTGATCCAGATGAAGGACGGCCATTTCAAATTTGAGCGGCCTACACCCCCGAGGGTGGGTTTTTTCCTCTGGCTCGAAGCCATCCAGCCAACGCTTGGTGTACGGATCACGCACCAGGTCATCGATGCGTTCTCCATCAGGGAACAGGTTCGAAAATAAAAAAGGGTAAAGTATTGTATGAATCCCTAATGCTACCCGGAATGGAAGGCGAAAAAGTGCACCTGCTGATGATCGAAAAACGCCGACGCTCCCGGGGCTTCGCCATGCCGCTTTTGAAGCCACGGTTGCGATAGTGATGTAGTACCTGAACCGTGATTTTGGGTAATACAGAGGAATCGCATGTGCCATGAGCCCCCAATGGGGGGTAGGACTGGCGCAAGGGGGGGACTACCGTAAGAGCTGGAAGTCAGGGGCTACGTTGATACATTACCCTAAAATAAATCCAACCGGCGTTCACCGGTTACCGGTTATCACTCGTACCGGACGCAATTTTAAAAAAAAAGGGTACTGTTTATCCAGATACGAACGATAATGGAACAGATTTCCTTACTCGTCGGTCTCCCCGGTACGGATCCGTATCGCCTTCTCAACCGGTATGACAAAGATCTTTCCGTCACCGATTTTTCCGGTCCGGGCGGATTCGGATATTGTGCTGATGAGCAGATCGACATCGCTATCCCTGACCACGATCTCGAGCTGGATCTTGGGCAGGAGATCAACGGTCATCAGGCCTCCGCGGTACTCCAGGGAGATCCCTTTCTGTTCACCGCGTCCTTTTACCTCGGTTATGGTCATGCCGTTGAATCCCTTGTCTTCCAGGGCTTTTTTGACAAATTCGAACCGTTCCGGTTTGATGACTGCTTTAACCATTTTCATGATGATTCCTCCGGTCAGCACCGTTCTCCGTGCTGTGAGATATCAAGACCGACATACTCCTCCTCTTCCGTGACACGCAGGCCGATGGTTTTGTCGATAATAACCGCAAGGACATAGGTCACAACGAACGCGTAGATCACTGCCGCAAACGCACCCGCCGCATTTGCAACGAACTGGTTCACGTTGCCTTCAATCAGACCTGAGGCACCGTTGACTGCGGCTACCGCAAAGATACCGGTGGCAAGCGCCCCCCAGAGACCGCCCATGCCGTGGATCGCCCAGGCATCGAGACTCTCATCAAGGCCTTTCCTGATGCGCCAGAGCATAATCCCGTAGCAGAGTACACCGCCGATTGCACCGATAAGGATTGCCGCCATTGGCGTGACGTACCCTGCTCCCGGAGTAATTGCGACAAGCCCGGCAATTGCCCCGCTGACAAACCCGAGGGAACTCGGCTTGCCGTTAATCCAGGAGACAAGGAGCCATGCCATCGCCCCGGCGGCTGCTGCCGTGTTTGTGGTGACGAATGCATTTGCTGCAAGCCCGTTGGCTGCTACAGCGCTGCCGGCATTGAACCCGAACCAGCCGAACCAGAGAAGCGCTGCGCCGAGGATGGTTAACGGAATGTTGTTTGGTTCCATGACATATTTGCCGAAACCAACACGTTTCCCGATCACCAGCGCAAGAGCAAGCGCCGCAAATCCCGAACTGATGTGGACCACGGTCCCGCCGGCAAAGTCAAGTGCACCGAACTGCGCTGCCCAGCCGCCACCCCACACCCAGTGGGCAAGCGGATCATAGACAATGGTTGTCCAGATAAGGGCAAATACCAGGTAAGCGCTGAACTTGACACGCTCGGCTATACCGGATGTTACGATGGCCATGGTTACCGTTGCAAAGACCAGCTGGAATACCATGAATAACAGACCGGGAATTGCTGTACTGTATGGTCCGGCATCCAGCCCCACATTGGTGAGCCCGAGATACTGCAGATCCCCGATAAATCCGTTCAGGGAACCTGCCGGATTATTGCCAAAGGCAAGCGAGTACCCTATCACTACCCACTGGATACTGACCAGTGCAAAGGCGACGAACGACAGGGTGATCATGGAGATCAGGTTTTTCCTGCGAACGAGCCCCCCATAGAAGAATCCTACGCCCGGCGTCATGATCATCACGAGCGCCGTTGCGGCGAGGATCCATGCTGTTGCTCCAGAATCTATTGCCATTCACTTCACCTGAATTGAATTTTTGAATCATTTCTTTTTTGGACTCATAACTGACCGCGATGGTTTCCATGATTCTGAAAAACACAGCTGCCGGATTACAAGTCCGGATAGTGTTTTCTTCAGCATTTTTACCTTCTGGTCAGATTACAAAGATTGTAGGGTTGTATGTTGTTGGAAGGAAGTTGTATTCCTACGTTTATAAATATTTCTAATAAGCAGAGATCAGGCAATTTTATTATGAAGAAAAAAGGCTTGAGGAACTCCGCTTGCCACCCCGCCCAGCCTTTGTGACATCCTGCGCTTCTTACGATACCTATGTCTTCCAGCGCGATACATACCGTAAAAAAAGGGTTTCTCATAAAAAAAATTTCGGCACGCACAGGAATTTTAAAAAAATTCTGCTCTGTTGAAATCATTGAAAATTACTTGGCGCTCCAGGGGCTCCGCCCCGCCGCTGGGGCGCCCCGGTTGGGATAGTGCTGTATTACCTGTTAAAAAATGGGGGAAATTTCAGTACAGGTAATACCGAGGCATCCCAAGCGCCCCCGCCCCAACGGGGCAGGGCTGGCGCAAGGGGGGGGGGAAACAATTCAGGAAACACGGTTTTTACTGAACAAAAAATTCTGGTTTTCACCAGACTCGGCAGAGATCTTCCCGTGTAACGTAAAAATTCCCGGGCAGTAAAAAAATTCAGGACACTATCCATAGTACCTTCATGCCCGTTCACCGTGCTGGCAGATATCCAGACCAACATATTCCTCATCTTCCGTGACACGCAGTCCGATCGTCACATCAATGATTAATCCGATTGCGTATGTTGCCATAAATGCGTAGAGGAGCGCTGCGATCGCTGCAATGGCGTTAATAATGAACTGCGAAGAATTTCCTTCGATCAGCCCGGAAAAACCGCCGACTGCAGCTGCTGCAAAAAACCCGGTTGCCACGGTCCCCCACAGACCGCCCATGCCATGTATCGCCCATGCATCCAGACTTTCATCCAGTTTCCGGGATATCCGGACAAGCATCATGGAATAACAGACTATTCCGGCTACCACACCAATGAGCACTGCCACCAGAGGACCAACAAAGCCGGCAGCCGGCGTTATGGCAACCATGCCGGCAATTGCACCGCTCACCATGCCCAGCGAACTGGGCTTCCCCTTGTACCAGCTCGCAAACATCCATGCAAGGGCACCGGCTGCTGCCGCGGAATTGGTATTTACAAATGCCATTACTGCACTGCTGTTGAGCGCAAGGGCACTTCCGGCATTGAACCCGAACCAGCCAAACCATAATAATGCAGCCCCGAGGAGCGCCATCGGTATATTGTGCGGTTCAAGCGCGTGTTCACCAAAGCCAGCCCGGCGCCCGATCACCAGTGCAAGCGCGAGAGCGGCAAAACCGGAACAGATCTCAACTGCAGTTCCCCCGGCAAAATCGATGAGTCCCATCTGTTGTGCCCAGCCGCCCCCCCATGCCCAGTGGGCGATCGGGCAGTACACCACGGTGAGCCAGACAAGACAGAACACGATAAACGAGGAGAGTTTAATCCGTTCCGCGACTGCCGAAGTGACGATGGTGATGGTCACGGCTGCAAAGAAGAGCTGGAAGACCATGAATACCAGCGGGGGATAGGTGCCGGCGCCGGCATCAGCACTCACTCCGGCAAGGCCGGCAAAATCCAGGTTTCCGACAAATCCCCCCACGTCCGGCCCGAACGCAAGCGAGTAACCGATCAGGATCCAGTGGATACTCGCAAGGGCAAGGCTCACGAATGACAGGGCAATCATCGAGATAAAATTCTTCTTCCGTACCAGTCCGCCATAGAAAAGGCCGACTCCCGGGGTCATCAGCATGACAAGCACTGCCGAGACCATAAGCCAGCATGTAACGCCGGTATCCAACGCCATTGTAATCACCGTTTTTTCTTGTTACGGCCGCCGTTTTTGCAAACCTTCCCGGTTTTTCACAAAGGAGAGTTCCCCGGGAATCCGTATCCACTACCCGTTTCTCTCCCCGGTCCGCACAAAGAAGGTTCTGCAGAACAACCGGCCGATCCTTACGGGATTACAAGTCCGAAAACCGCCGATAATTCTAAAATATTAAAATTAATATGTTGCCAGATACCTGTCCAGCTCCCACGGGTGAACCGCGAGCCGGAAGGCATCGGTTTCCATCTCGGCGATGCGGGACAGGTTCGTGACAATATGGTCACCGAGCGTCTTGCAGAGCACATCATCCTTGACCAGCGCTGCATTGGACTCCATGAGGCTGCCGGGGAGCATATCGATCCGGAGTTTTTTGCGGGTCTTGGTATCCATGTGGTAGATGTTGCTGTTTGTCATGTCCGGCGGCATGATCTTGTTCTTGATACCATCAAGACCCGCTGAAAGCATGCAGGCAAACGTCAGGTAAGGGTTGCACATCGGGTCGGGACTGCGGAACTCGGCACGGGTGCTGTTGCCGCGGGCTGCTGGGACACGGACAAGGGCAGAGCGGTTGGCCGCACTCCAGGAGATATAGCAGGGTGCTTCATAGCCCGGAACGAGCCGCTTGTACGAGTTGATGGTCGGGTTGGCAACACGGGTGATTGCCTTTGCATGCTTCAGGATACCGCCAATGTAGTACATCGCGGTGTCGGAGAGTTGCAGTTCGGCATTTGCATCAAAAAATGCGTTCTTTCCGCCCTTGGAGAGTGAGCCGTGGGTGTGCATACCACTGCCGTTGATCCCGCCTATCGGCTTTGCCATGAAGGAAGCATGGAGACCGTACTGGAGTGCAATGGACTTTGTAGCAAACTTGAAGGTGATAACGCGGTCGGCCGTGATGAGCGCATCGCCGTACTTGAAATCGATCTCGTGCTGGCTGTCCGCAACCTCATGGTGGGAGGCTTCGATCTCAAATCCCATATCGCTGAGAGCAAGCACGACATCCCGGCGTACATCTTCTGCGGAATCCGTGGGTGCAAGATCGAAATAGGCACCGTGATCTTCAAACTCGGTTGTCGGAACGCCATCGAACATCTTGAACAGGAAGAACTCAAGTTCCGGGCCGGTATTGAACGTGAATCCCATCTTCGCCGCTTCAGCGATTGTCTTGCGGAGCACGTAACGGGGATCGCCATCGAAAGGCTTGTTCCCATATGTCTGGATATCACAGATAAACCGGGCTACCTTTCCTTCCTGCGGCCTCCACGGAAGAACTGAATACGTTGCCGGGTCCGGCCTGAGCAGCATGTCGGACTCCTCAATCCGGGCAAATCCTTCAATAGAGGATCCATCGAACCAGATACCCTCAGTCAGTGCTTTTTCTGCCTGAATCGCAGGGATTGACACATTTTTTGGCTGACCCTGGATGTCAGTGAACTGAAGCCGGATAAATTTTACTTTGTCCGCCTCGATTTTCTTCAGAATTTTCGTTACGTCTGCTGACATACTGGAAGACATGTTCCACCCAATCATATTTATACCTATTGAACCAATGTACTCGAACGAATGTTCATAAAGTCATGAACATATGTTCAACAGTACAGGATCAATCTCCATTGTGATAATATGTGTGGTATTATTGGTGTAATCGACCGGCGCCGCAAGCTCATGGACGGCGGCAAGATCAGGGATTCGCTCGCCATGATGGACGAGCGGGGCAGCGGAGAAGGTGCAGGGTATGTCGCATACGGGATTTATCCCGATTATAAGGACTACTTTGCCCTGCACATCTTCTTTGACAATATACGCGAGCATAAAAGTGCAATCGATACCCTGCTGGAAAAGTGGGGGACGATTATTCACGACGAACAGATCAGGACCTACCCCCAGCCGAACCTTCGTAAAGTCCATACACCATGGAGGTATTTCTTCCGGCCGGACCGCAGCCTGATGCCGAAAAGTACCACACCTGATGAAGATATTATCACGCACCTTGTAATGAAGGTGAATTCAGAGAAGAACGGGGCCCTGATCTTTTCTTCCGGAAAAAACCTTGGCGTTTTCAAAGCTGCCGGCTGGCCGGAAGACGTGGCGAACTTTTACCGGATTGAGGATTACCAGGGGTATCTCTGGCTTGCCCACAACCGGTACCCGACAAACACTTCGGGCTGGTGGGGAGGGGCCCACCCGTTCAACCTCCTGAACTGGAGTGTCGTGCATAACGGGGAGATCACATCCTATGGTACAAACCGGCGCTATATTGAAAGCTACGGGTACAAGTGCACCATGTATACCGATACGGAGGTTGTGGCATATCTCGTTGACCTGCTGGTCAGGAAACACGGTCTTTCGGAAAAGATGGCCGTACGGGCGCTTGCCCCTCCGTTCTGGGATGAGATTGACCGGATGCCGGCTAAGGAACAGGAGCTGAACCGGGCAATCCGGCTTGCCTATGGTTCTGCAATGATGAACGGCCCGTTTGCGATCTGTGTCGCCAATGAAAATTCCCTTGTTGGTTTCACTGACCGCATCAAACTCCGTCCGCTCGTTTCGGCTGAACACGGGGACCGGCTCTTCATCTCCAGCGAAGAGGCAGCCATCCGCAGGATTGATCCGGATATTGAGAATGTCACCATGCCAAAAGCAGGTGAACCGGTTATCGGGAGGGTTATTCCATGAGCATTGGCAGCATCCCGCTCAGATATAAAGTCACCATAGATCCCGACCAGTGCATGCTTTGCGGTCGCTGTGTCGAGAACTGTTCCTATGGCGTATACCGTATGGAAGGTGATAAAATCCGGATCAGTTCCCGGAACTGTGTCGCCTGTCACCGGTGTACAGCATTCTGCCCCCGCGATGCCATCGGCATTCATGAGAAACCTACGGATTACCGGAGTCACCCGGTCTGGACCCGGGAGATTCGTGAAAATGTCTTCAACCAGGCAAAAACCGGCAAGATCATCCTCGCAGGAATGGGGAATGCTCTCCCGTATCCCATGATCTTCGACAGGCTCGTGCTCGATGCGTGCCAGGTCACAAATCCCAGCATAGACCCGCTTCGCGAACCCATGGAGCTGCGCACCTACCTGGGGAAAAAACCCGCATCGCTGACGCTCCGGGAATCGAACGAGGGAGATGTGGAACTGATGACGAAACTCACTCCCAACCTCCAGATCGAGACCCCTATCATGGTCGGGCATATGAGTTACGGTGCCATCAGCCTGCCAGCCCAGCAGGCACTGGCCAGGGCCGTGAGCCGCCTTGGTACGTTCATGGGCACGGGCGAAGGAGGTCTCCACGAATCACTGTATCCGTACCAGAAAAATATCATCGTCCAGGTTGCATCCGGACGTTTTGGCGTGGACATCAACTATCTCGAACGGGGAGCAGCAATCGAGATCAAGATCGGGCAGGGTGCAAAACCGGGTATCGGAGGACATCTTCCCGGAGAAAAAATATGCGCTGATGTGGCCTGTACCCGTATGATCCCTGAGGGCAGCGATGCCATCAGCCCGGCCCCCCATCATGATATTTACAGTATTGAGGACCTCAAACAGCTTGTCCGGAGCCTCAAAGAAGCAACTGAATGGAAAAAGCCGGTTTTTGTGAAGATTGCAGCGGTCCATAATGTTGCAGCTATCGCTGCGGGGATTGCACGGTCATCTGCCGATGCTGTGGTCATTGACGGGTTCCGCGGCGGGACGGGTGCAGCGCCGATTGTTTTCCGGGACCATGTCGGTATTCCGATAGAAGCGGCCATAGCAAGTGTTGATGCCAAACTCCGCAGCCAGGGAATCCGGAACGAGGTCTCCATCATAGCCAGCGGGGGTATCCGCCACAGCGCAGACGTGGCAAAGATCATCTGCCTTGGTGCAGATGCCGTCTATATTGGGACTGCTGCCCTTGTTGCCATGGGATGCCGGGTGTGCGGAACCTGCAACCGGGGTGTATGTGCATGGGGTATTGCGACCCAGAAACCCGAGCTGACAAAACGCCTGGATCCCGAGACAAACGCAGTCCAGGTCGAGAACCTTATCCACGGCTGGACGCTGGAACTCGCCGAACTGATGGGGGCTGCTGGTATCAACAGTATCGAGAGCCTGCGGGGAAACCGTGACCGGCTCCGGGGCTATATGCTGGACGAAGGTCTCCTGAATGTGCTCGATGTGAAAACGGTAGGGACATAAGAATGAACACAGTGACGATTGATGCCCGGAATCTCCATTACACACCGCTGAACCAGCGGATCCGCGAGGAGATCGCAAAGGGTGTGAAGGAGATTGTCATCAACAATGTACTCGGCCAGCGGTTCATCGGTGACGGACTTCGCAGTGAGGGTGTGACCATCACGGTAAACGGAGTTCCTGGCGGCGACCTTGCCATGTTCATGAGCGGGCCGACAATAATCGTTCATGGCAATGCTGATCATGCTCCGGGCAACACCATGGACAAGGGCAAAGTGGTCATCCATGGGAGCGCGGGTGATGCCGTCGCCCACAGTATGCGGGGTGGCCGGATCTATGTCCGGGACAACATCGGCTACCGGGGCGGCATCCATATGAAGCGTTACCTGGAGAAACGCCCCATTCTCGTAGTCGGTGGCGGTGCCCGTGCATTCCTTGGCGAATCCATGGCAGGTGGGATCATCATTGTTCTTGGGCTCAAAGGTGTTCGGCCGATCTCGGAGCAGGGTGTCGGGAGCGGCATCCATGGGGGGGAGATCTTTGTCCGTGGTCCGGTTGACGATCTCTGTCTCGGGAGCGGATCCCGGCAGGCACCCGCCACTGAAGAACAGAAAGCAATGATCCGCCCTATTATCGAGGACTTCGCAAAAACGTTCGGCATGGATGCATCCCCCTTGCTTGCAGCGGAATATACCCGTATCGCGGCCACAAGCGCCCGTCCGTTTGCGAACAAGTATACCTGGGAGTGAGAGGAATGGCACAAAAGAGTTATCTCGATTTGAAAAGCGAGGTCTGGGATACCGGAAAATGCTCGGGCTGCGGTGCCTGTGTGGCAGTCTGCCCTGCCGATGCGCTCTCCTTTGCTGAGGGAGAGATGATCACAAGCCCGGGAACGACCGGATACTGTAAACAGGTGACGGATATGGTTCCATGCGGCGCATGCTATGCCGCCTGCTCCCGCACCGGTGACCAGCCGGCGGATACGCTGGGAACGTACCTTGAACTGGTATCTGCAAAAGCCGCCTTCGACGTCCCGCACCGGCAGAGCGGCGGCGCGGTCACGGCAATTCTTTCGAATGCACTGGACGAAGGACTCATCGATGCCGTCGTGACCGTCAGCGGGGATCCGTGGACGTTAAAACCATCATCGGTTGTCATCACCCGATCAGACGTCCTTATCCATGAGGCAGGCAGCCGGTACAGCTGGTGGGTGCCACTGCTGGCAGCGCTCAAGAACGCGGTTGTGGAGCAAAAATTCCATCGGATTGCCGTTGTCGGCGTTCCCTGTGCAGTACAGGCCCTTGCGATGATCCGCATGAGCGAAAACGATCTCCTCAAACCCTATGCGAAATCCATACGCCTCGTGATCGGCCTCTTCTGTACCGAAACCTTCGATTATGCTGCGCTCATCGAGGGAAAACTCCGTACGCAGTACAAGCTCGAACCGCACGAGATCCGCAAACTGGATGTCAGAGGAAAACTCGAAATCCTGAAACATGATGGCAGTACGACCATTGTCCCGCTCGCTGAACTGGAGACCTGCGTCCGGAAAGGCTGTCACTATTGTACAGATCTTACCGCATTGTATTCCGATATTTCCGCGGGGGCTGTCGGAAGCCCGGCCGGGACAACCACGCTGCTCATCCGTACACCCACGGGCAGGGGATTTGTGGACAGTGCTGTCAGGAACCACAAACTTACGCTCGGAACGGGTGTTGATCAGGCAGCGATCGAGAAACTGGCCATGGCCAAGATACGAAAAAATACCCGGAAATAAAATCTTGAGTAAAGCGCCATTCTAACGCCTCATTTTTCCGGGAATGCGCAGGAGAGGCAACTCATTAAAGACACTTTGGGTACTCCGCCACAGGCTCGCCCCCGCCGTTGTGGCGACACCCATAGTGAGATAGGACGATTCAGCTTGTCTGGACCAGGGATCAAATCCGTCTGTAATTTTCGCACTTTTTTCCAAATGATTTCGTTCAATTTTTTTATCAGGTTTTACTGTCTGAATCTGAATTCTGTTGTTGTGGTTTCATAATGACTATCCCCTTAATCTTTTTTACCTGCTTTCTGAAAAAATGATCAAATACACACACCTTATGCGGGAGGACCTCTACCTTTCCTCCCGGACAGCCCCTGGTGCCTTAGTATTACATTCTGCAAGACTATCGCATTTCGGGGATGCCATCGGGGGCAAAGGTAGTAATTGCCGAAGCCCCCAGGAACGCTATTATTATTGGGTAAAGTGTTATTTTTTACCCTTAAGTTCAAGAAGGATTTCCGAGAGAAGAACAAGAAAAAAGGCCTACCCAAAATGGAAGGCGAAGTGCACCTGCCTAAAAACACGGACGCTCCAGGGGCTTCGCCCCGCCGCTTTTGAAGCCCCGGTCGCGATAGTGCTGTATTACCAAAACCATGATTTTGGGTAATACAGAGGAATCGCATACGCCCCCGCCCCCATTGGGGGCAGGTCTGGCGCAAGGGGGGGCCACTGTTAGAGCTAAAAGTTAGGGGCTACGTTGATACTTTACCCTTATTTTTTTACAGATCTCTGCAGGTGCTCATCACCAGAACCGGTTTACCGTTTCCTGAGTATCCTGACAAGGGGGGAACACCGGTCGAAGAAACCGGCAATAAACGGCGCGAACTCCTCCTGCCAGCAGTCTGCGCCCTCCAGGAGAGTCCAACCGCTCTCAAGGGATTGCCGGACATGCTTGCCAAGGCTCGCGGCTTTGAGGAGCTCCTGAGAGGAGAGCAGGCTTTTTGCCGTGATATATTCACGGGGCAGTTCCATCTCGTACCTTCCATTCTCTATGTAGGGCCCGGTTGTCCGTTCAGCGAGATGTTTTTCACGGAACTTATCGGCATTGACCCGGTTCCAGAGGGGCGGGCCGGCATGGCTGCGAATGGAGGGCAGTTCACCAACAAGCAGCTCAAGCAGGAACATGCAACGCTCCGGCTGCATGTCGTAGTGCACATGGTGGACGACAAAACCGTTCCGTTCAAGCAGTTCGCGCACCGACAGGAGGCTCCGCTTCAGCTGGGGAACGACAACCTCGGGGATGTACGGGGGCGTGGCAAAGAGTATCGCATACACGAAGGTCTTCCTCTGCTCAATAACGGTGGTAAGCTCCTGTCGTAATATGCAGCGCTCGAGTGGGTGCATAAAAAACTTGTCAGATGGAGATTCGAGATAGCCCCGCGCAAGCTCAACGAATCCGGCCATCCTGTCAAGAGAGACTGCAGCAGCAACATTGCGCCGCGGATCAACAGGATCGACCACGACCAGTGGTTCGTCAAAGGCCTTTGCCGCATGGTGTTCGATATCAATAATGATATGCGGCCGCCAGGTGGCAGCAGCCTCAAGAAGGGGGGTGAACCCGCCGTAATGGAGAACGAGCAGCTCGCAGAGGTACCCGGAAAATCCTTCGGTCATCTGGTCAGACCCGTAAATTCCCCCGGCCTTGGTGAACCGCTTCAAGAGGAGGACATCGTCAATCAGCCCATTGATCCTGTCTGTGATATACCGGGTATGGAACGGCGTGCGGTCGACAGCGCTCTGGATCCTGGATGCGCTGTCTACGTTATAGCAGGGGACAAGGTCTACATCCACGTCATCGATATTTGCATTGATATACGGGTGTTCTGCATATTTTTCATGGAATTTTTCCGTATACGCGCCTGCGATCGAGCGGGCAAGGGCAAGGCCCTGCAGTTCAAGTTCCTCCCGGGACAGCGAGGGATCGAAGAGCATAAAGACGTCGAGGTCCCGGTCGCCATGCACCCAGGTATGCCGGGCAATGGAACCCACGACCATCCCCTGTGCTTTCCCGCTCTCTGCAATGGAGGCAAGCAGGCGCTCTGCAAGGCTGCAGATATGGTCGCGCTCCTCCTGACGAGGACGGATAATGGCAAGCACGTCCTCTTCAAGAGGGAGGCGTTTCACCATACCACTTCCAGCAGGTCTTCATACACCGGTCCCCGCGGCGTGAGAGTACTTTTTTTCAGGTTCATACCGGGGATCATACAGTCACCAAAGGTTGTTCCCTCAAGGGCGCGGAGAACAGCAAAAAGCGATGGATCGGGGGCCTTCACCCGCGCCAGCGTTGCATGGGGGGTAAACCCGCGGGTCTCCCGTGCAAACCCCAGTGGCTCAAGACAGTCCTCTACCATCCGGAAGAGTTCTTTCCCCCGGCCCCGGTCACCGACAGTACACCAAACCGTGAAAGGTCGTTTCGGGTTGTTCACGGTCACCGTCCCGACCGTTACGGGAAATGGCCTGAAGGGTACAATCCTGAGTGCATCCATCACCCGCGGAATGTCTTTTTCAGCAACCTCCCCCAGAAACTTGAGAGTGATGTGGATCAGGTCCGGTTCAACCACGTTCAGCCGCGCTGAACAGCCGCGGAGCTGCTCCTGCGCTCCCTTCAGCCGGTCCTTAATCTCATCCGGGAGTTCAAGTGCGACAAACGCCCTTACCATTACGGTACTATTATTTCATTCACCTACTAATGGTAATCGCTTAGAGCGACGATGAGATCCGGAGTACAAACCAAGATTTTTTTATTCACATACTTCCAATGGGATATCTGACAGAGAGTGGGTGTTTTTTGTGCCGGAAAGTCCGCAACTGATTGTGTATACGCTTGAGCATTGCCCGAATTGCGACCTGCTGAAAGGTTTTTTAAAAAAAAGTGGTATCAGATACAGCGAGCGCGACCTGTCTTCAGCGGAATCCCTTACGGAACTCCGGTTAAACGGAGTGTTTGTGAACGAAGCCCCCGTACTCCAGAAAAGTGATGATTTTTACACGTCTGCTGACCTGTTCCCTGCGGGTAAACTCGACACGGAACACCTGGCGCGATTGATATCAGGTGGATAATGGCACGCCGGGAAACCAAGCAGCTGACTTTTGAGGGAGTCACCATCCCGGCGCTCCCGTACGTCCGCACAACAGACGGCCATATCATCGAGTGGGATCGCCAGCGCATCGTCCGACAGATCGTTGAAGAGACCAAACTCGTCGAGACATTTTACGGGTACGTGGGAGCAAGCGAGGAGACCGCGCAGGAGATCGCTCTGGATGTCGAGAACAGGATCAAAAACATGGGGCTCAAGTCCCTTTCGGGCCCGCTGATCCGAGAGATTGTCAACATCACCCTGCTGGAAAAGGGTATGATCCAGTACCGGAATGTTTCCACCCGGGTAGGTACACCGGTCTATGATGCGCACCAGATCGATGTGGGCAGGGGGTTTGAAGCTCACGACAATGCCAACCTGCAGGAGAATGCCGAAACATCCCACAAGAAGAAAGCTGACAAGATCTCAAAGGAGCAGTACCTGCTCCAGCTCCCGCCGGACCTTGCCGACCACCACCTCTCCGGAGAGATGCACATCCATGACCTCGAATACTTCGGGACCCGCCCGTTCTGCCAGGACTGGGACCTGCGCTACTTTTTCTACTACGGCCTGATGCCGGACGGGAACGGTACAAAGGCATCGGTTGCAGGCCCGGCAAAACGGGCTGAGGTGGCAATCCTCCACGCGGTCAAGGCGCTCGGCTCCGCCCAGACAAACTTTGCCGGAGGTCAGGGCTATTACAACTTCCTCACGTTCCTGGCACCATTCATGGAGGGCATGCCCTATGATGAGATCAAGCAGATGGTGCAGATGTTCGTGTACGAGATGACCCAGATGATGGTAGCGCGCGGCGGCCAGCTCGTCTTCTCATCGATCCAGCTCTCCCCCGGCGTCCCAACCCTATGGCAGGACAAGCCCTGTGTCTACAAAGGCAAGATCTGGGACGGGAGATCCGCACCGAGAAGAACCTACAGCGAGTTCGAGCGGGAAGTCCGGCTCCTCTTCAAAGCCCTTATGGAGGTGATGCTGGAAGGGGACTACTGGGGCAAACCATTCAACTTCCCGAAGCCCGAGATCTCTATCGAACCGGACTTCATGCAGGAACGCGAGGAGTTCAACCGGAAGAATCCGGACCTTCCCACCTACCAGGAACTCTACCTGATGACGTTCGAACTCGCATCCAAGTTCGGCACGCCCTATTACGACAACCAGCTCCCGGCATACCGCGGGGCGGGCAAAGGCATCTCCTGTTACCAGTGCTGTGCCTACCAGTTCTCTGCAGTAGCAGACAAGGACTCCGATTTTGACAAAAAACTTGTTTTCGAAGAGGGCCGTCACTTCTCCATGGGATCATGGCAGGTCGTTTCCGTGAACTGCCCGCGTGCGGCCTATAATGCCGAGGGCGACGATGCGAGACTTTTTGCAGAACTCAAGAAACTGATGGATGTCGCTATCGAGATCTTCAAGATCAAGCGGCGATGGATGGACCTGATCCGGGCCAACAGCCGCATGCCGTTTGCCATGCAGCGTCCCAAGGATCCCAACACCGGTGAACGGGGCGCCCTCGCAGTCGATCTCGAAGGGCTGGTATACACCATAGGAGTTGTCGGGGTAAACGAGATGGTCCAGCACCATACCGGCAAACAACTCCACGAATCTAAGGAGGCATTCAAACTCGCGATCCGGGCCATGACCGAGATGGAACTCTATGGCAGGGAACTTTCACGAAAGAATAATATGACCATCGCTCTCGCACGAACACCTGCAGAGACAACAGGACAGCGGTTTGCAGTCGCAGATCTGCTCGACCGGCGCTACCATGACTTTGCACGGGCGGTCATCAAGGGTGATCTCGAAGAGGGACTGGAACGGCTGGGCAAGAGCCGCGACCTGCCAATATACTATACGAACGGTACCCATGTTGCGCCGGGCGCGAATATCCCGCTCACGAAACGCATGGAGATCGAACATGTCTTTTTCCCTATTGTCGATGGTGGCAACATTTTCCATATCTGGCTTGGGGAAGCCCGTCCCGATCCCCGTGGACTCATGGACATGGCCATGAAACTCTGCCGGAACACCCAGATCGGGTATTTCGCGTTCACCCGGGACATTACGGTATCGCTCCGGCAGTTCCACGAGAGGAAAGACGAGAAAAAATCCATAACCCGGTGGGCACCTGCGGATTTCCCGGTCAAGGCATAGACCTGTGATATTCTGAGGGGAAATCCACACACGGGACACGTTTTTCCCCGGGACCGGGTGCTTTTCAGACCCGGAGGGGGCTGTTGACAGAGACCGTTTGAAAATATTCCCTGCCCGGTTTACGCTCATCGTGCTCTTTTGCAGCAGGTGTGGAGCGGGAACGCGTAACGTCGGGATATTCTGCTGGATTGTACCTGGTTGTAACAGACGGGATGAAAGACCGTTCTTTCGTACGCGTCAGTCCTGATGGGATTTGCGCCTTTTCAGGGTTTATAAAAAATTGCCGGGTGTAGGTGTTTTCCTTTTTTTCAGCGTGATATCCAGCACACCCCGGTGAAGGCGATAGTAACTGTGGATGCGGTCAACCGGACTCTCAAGCATAACCGTGACGGACTTATCATCGACAACTATCCTGACACTATCCGCTTCGATATCAGCATACGGAGCATTCTTCGGTTCAGCCGGTATGGCAGCCGTGATGAAGATCCTGTCATCGGATTCGATCACTTCATAGGGTATGTCATCATCGTCTTCCGGTGGTTCAAAATGGTATACCCGGGGGTCATCGGATGAAGGCTGCCGGGTGATGATCGTGTACCCGACAATACGGGCATGCTGGTTTTCCGGCATGTTCTTTACGATATCTTCAACTATCTTTGCCAGGTTGTTGAACACATCATCATAAGGACCGTTCGGATTATTCTGCATGTACACCTCGGAGTGTATAGGTATCCTGTATCCGTTTTACAAGGCCGTGGCGCTTAAACAGTGTCAGGATCGGAACCAGATCCCCGGCAGATATTCCCGTGGCCTGTTCCAGTTCCGGAACCGTAAGGGAGTCATGGGAGAGTGCTATGATTACAGTAATCTCTCGTTCGCTTCTGAATAAATCTTTATGGTTGCGGGCAATATCGTTGATTTTTATTTCAATATCATGATTGATCTGTTCGAGATTTTCCAGGATCTGGTCGTGGGCGCGGATCATCCGCCCGAGCATGGTAACAGATTTTTTCAGTCGTTCATCAACATGATCATCCTCAGGATTACTCTCCGTGAAGATCTGCATTTCCTTGAGGCTGACATTGATGAGGATGTCATGTGCCAGGTAGTAATATTTCCGCCGCCGTTCATCGGTCTGGCTGGAAAGGATGGCTTCCCGCTCCATCATCTGCAGGTGGTCGATGACTGCCTTGGGGGAAAGGGTCAGCGTGTCGGATATCTCGGTTACAAAACAGGGTTTCTGCCGCAGCAGTTCGATGATCCGTCTGCGGTTCCGGTTCCCGAGGATATCGAGCAGGCGGGCAACCTCAACAGCGTCATGCATCTTTACATAATGTTAGTGTTGTAAATATTTAGGTATTGTTCAGGTAGAGTCTCATCCCGGAGACACCAGACCAATTATCTTACGGAATATTGCGATTTATGACGGTGCTTTAGTTGCCTGCCAGCGTGCAATGCGGGGATCTTCTTGTGTGCGGGACAGTGGATACCCGCCCAAAAAGCGTTAAAAACCCACCCACCTTAGGGCAGGATCCTGAATTTGTCTTCCGGTACCTCAATTTCAAACCGCACGCCCCCGCCATATAATCCATTCTCCCGGATCAGAAGGTGGGTGAAACCGAGGAGTTCTTTTATAAGGAAAAATCCCTGGTATGTTCCCTGATCGTACCCGGTTTCGAACATTTTCTCCTTTTCAGCTGCAGGAATCCCCGGACCATTATCCTCATAAACGATATGCAGGGTCTTGTTTTCGATCCGTGCGGTGAGGCTTATCGCCGAAATGGTCCTGCCCCCGGTCCGGAGAGAATTATCGAGAAGGGTATAAAAGACCCGTGGCAGGAGCGGATCTGCGAATATCTCCACGGTTCCAACCTCCGTACGGATATCAAGGCGGTTGTCCGGGAGCAGTTTTACCGCATCATGGAATGCTTCCCTGACCGACTGCCATTTCGGGGAAACAAGCCCGAGTTCCTGGAGTGCCCGCATATAGGAGATCTGGTTGCGGATGGATTCGATCGACCCGATGGTCTTGTCGAAGAATTTCTGCATGTCATCATGGGTATTCTTGAGCTGCGCCCGTTCAAGATGGCTCATAATAACAGACAGGTTATCAAGGATATCCTGCCGTGTGATACTGAAGAGAAGATCCATCTTGAGGTTGATATTCTCATGGCTGACGTCTTTTGAAATACCCATGATGAACTGCGGCGTCCCGCCGGAATCAAAAATCGGGACGATAATCATGTGGATGATGCGGTCACCGAGATATTTGCCCGAGATTATCTTGTTCCGTACCTCATTCCGGTTCAGGAAAAGGTGCCGGTCCTCTTTTTCAATGGCGGCCACGTTATCTGCGGGGAACAACTGCCGGTCGGTCTTTCCCAGCACCGTGGATGCCGGAAGATGGAAAATCTCCTCGCACGCATCATTCCAGAAGACATACCTGCCATCTTCGGCTGTTTTGATGAAGATGCCCACCGGAAGGCGGGTGATCATCTCTCTCTGGAAGATCGCATCGTCCTTCACCTTCCGGGATGCGGAATTGAGAGAGTCAACCATGGTATTGATGCTCGTCCCGAGGACCGCAAATTCCTTGTTTTCCATGGGCCGTATTTTGTGGTCGAGGTTCCCGTTGGCGATAATTTCCGCATCAGAAACGATTTCCTGGATGGGCCGCGTTACCCGCCGGGAGATAACCAGAGCCAGCAAGCAGCCGAGCAGGATAGCAAAAACAGCTACAAGAAGATGGAAGAAGAGAAGCCGGGTGAGCGCATCGTCGATCAGTTTTGTACTGTATGTGATCTCGACGATACGGCTTGGATCCGACCCGTACTGGTCTTTCTTCATATCAACGAAAAGGTACCGGAAAATCCGTGAATGTTCCGGGTCTGGTATCTGGACATCCGACTGGGTGCGGATAGCCTGGGAGATGTACGTCAGGGCAGGCTCCCCGGGAATCGTATTATCGTCAGTTTTCCTACCCATCGAGTTGAACACCCTGAAGCTCTCGATATAAGGATTGACTGCAACAATCTGTGCAATCGTACCCTTCTCGTCTTCAGTCTGGCTCATCAGGATAATGTTCTGACCCGTAAGACCGAGCTCAAGGATATAGTTATGATCCACGGTCGGCATATACGCAAATTTCCTGAACTTTCCCGCACCTTTGAGCTCCCGGACGATACGATCGGGGAAAAAGCCGTCCTGGTTCCGGATTTTCGTCAGATACTCGTAGAAATACGGAATAGTCTTAAAATCCATACCCAGTTCAGGGCCATAGGTTGTCTCGATGATGATCCCGGACTCATCGATGATATAGACATCATAATCTGTTCCAAGTTCTGCCCGGATACGGGAGAGATTCATACTCGCCGGATTGCGACCGGCCCGTTCATATTCCTGGTGCAGAGCATTGAGACCTTTATTCATTTCATCGTTCAGGAAATCGTCGAAGAAATTGGAAGCTGCATCCTTGAAATGCAGCGATCCCCGGATATTCTGTTCGGTCTGGACCTGGAGAAGGTGCGACTCACGTTCAAAATTATCCTTGGTGTAAAGGTAGTCGTTGATCGTCAGGAACCCCACGATACACAGGATCAGGACGATCATCGAAAACAGCAGGTAAAATGAGAATGAGTGTTTTTTTTTCTTGTCCTGCGGTTTTTGTTCCATGATAGGTACCCTGTACACAAACTCCGTACGGATCAGTCAGCTCCGGCCTGAGCGGAAAGCTGAGAAGTGAGGGGGCTGTACCTGGTGATCATGGCACGGTTGACATCCGCGCCGGCGTTGAAAAGGACCCGGCAAATCCTCAAGTCCTCACCGGGCATGGCTTTTATCAGGAATGTTTCACCTTGTCGGCCCCCTTCATTGATCGTGGCGCGTGAGACAGGCCTCCGCACGGATTCTGGATTTTGGTTCCCGATTGTCCTCATCAACCGCAAATCTTCCGGGCAGGAGAGCATCTGGTCAAAACTCATGGGAACACCCGTTGGGGTACTTCTGATATTATGTGCTTGATTAAAAAAAGAGATCATTTGCATTTGGTAAAATCAAAAAAATTCCCGGCGGGGTACAGAAAAGTCCTGCACAGGGTGACCAGTAAAAAAAAATACCTGGTTTACCAGCAGTACTTATTGCAACGCGGCAGTGATAGCAGCTCGTACTTTTTCTTCCTGTTCAGATTCAAGCGCCTCCTTGAGCGCTGCTTTCACGTTCGTTCCCCCCAGAGCCCCGAGGGTGTGGACCGCCATCAGCCGGACATAGACGTTCTCATCCTTCAAGAGAATGATAAGGGGCTCTGCAGCACCTGAATTCCCGATGCTGTGAAGCCCTTTTGCTGCCATGTACCGCACATGGTCACGGCTGTCCCTGAGGCCCTGGATGAGCGGCTGAACAGCTTTTTCATCAGCGATCTTACCGAGGGCTTCGGCAGCACGGTACCGTGTCTCCCACTTGGGCTCCTTCATGGCTTCGGCCAGCGGTTCGATGGCTGCCTTGCCGATTGCCGACAGGGCAATCGTAGCCTGTTCACGGACAGATTTATCAAAATCCGCAAGCGCCTCGATCAGGGGCTGGATAGCCCGGGGGTTCTTTGTCTGACCCAGGAGGTACGCAGCATACTGCCGTACCTGGGGATCCGTGTGTTCATGGAGCGCTTTCACCAGGTCGCTGAGCCCCTGTTTCTCGAGTTCTTCTGCACCCTGCGGCTTCTCAGGAATAGTTACGTCAACCATACAACTCACTGAATTATCACCTGTTTACTTATTTAAGAGCGATCACCGTGCGGAGGGGAGGGACAGGATTGCAAGGAGCTGCCAGCAGGATGCAAACAGGAGCAGGGATATTTTGTCAGGCACTATCTGAAACCCATGGATTTGCCTTGCAGGATATTCCTGATAACAAGACGGGGGCAGGTACTCTTTTAAAAATTCAAAATAACAGTGATGGGACATCAGGATTATGAAAAGATCGCCGGCACAAGATGAAAAAAACGGGATTACTCCCAAAATCTTCGCAGTCAACCTGTAATTATTATATATCCGGGAACGATGGTGTTTGTATGAACTACAGGGTTATTGCACTCATGCTCGTGTGCGTGGCGGTTGTTGCCGCGGCCGGCTGTCTCGGGGTTCCCTCAAAGATCCTGGAGCAGTCATCGGGATCAACGGAACCTGCAAATATCTACCAAGGCAGTAACGCGGTCCGGGTCTCCTCGGATGAAGGATTGTCCTACGGGACACCGGTTCCCGTACCGACAGCTGCACCCGTTGCCGGTTCCGTGCCGGGTATCGAGACCAGGATCATCAAGACCGCGTTTGTCACGATTGAAGTAAAGGACGTGGCCGGTTCGGTTGATGCAATCAGGAACCTGGTAACGGCAAAAGGCGGGTACCTCTCCTCCTCGAGTATTTCAGAAGGTTACAATAACCGGCTCTCGGGAACCGTCGTGCTCCGCATCCCGCAGGCTGAGTTCGACACGGTCCTTGCCGGTGTGAAGGCTATCGGGACCGTCAGGTCAGTCTCCACGCATGGAGAGGATGTAACTGAAGAGTATGTCGATATCCAGGCGCAGAAAACCTCGTACCAGAATCAGCTCGTCCAGTATAATGAGATCATGAAAAAAGCCGTCAACGTGAGCGACGTTATTGAGGTCCAGCGCCAGATAGACCGCGTCCAGACAGAACTGAACCGGCTCGAGGGCAGGCTGAAGTACTTGAACAGCCGCATCGATATGTCGACCATCACCGTTAACCTCCAGGAGCCTGAGCCGGTAGGCGGCGAAACCGGACATAGCTTTGTGACAACCATCAACGAAGGAATTTCGGGGTTCTTCGGCATGATCGATCTCATCATCATCATCCTCTTCACCCTGCTGCCGCTCATGATACTCGGCGCTATCGGCTATGGCATCTACCGCTGGAGGAAAGGAAAACAGCCGGCCAGGGCGCCTGCTGAACTCACAGAAAAGAAATAATCTTTTTTAAGTAACGTGTTATTTTAATCCTAAAGTTCAAGCAGGATTTACGAGAGAAAAACAAGAAAAATTGCCTGCCCGGAATGAAAAGGCGAAACAGTGCACCTGCCGATGATTAAAAAAACGCCGACGCCCCCGGGGCATCGCCCCGCCGCTCTGGCGCCCGGTTGCGATAGTGCTGTATTACCTGAACCGTGATTTTGGGTAATACAGAGAATTCGCATGCGCCATGTACCCCCGATGGGGGCAGGGCTGGCGCAAGGGGGGACTACGGTTAGAGCGGGAAGTCAGGGGCTTGCGTTGATACTTTACCTGTATTTTTTGCTGCAGGTCGGCACCATCCGATTTTCACCGGTTCGTCCCGGATCTTCCGGTCTGTTGTCACCGGTACTACCGGAGCCCGGGCAGGCGCCCTCCAGTTCCGTCGCACCCGGATCCGGAAGACGCGAAGGCAGGCACCGGCTTGGACTGCTGGTTCAGGGAAAATTGGTTACCGGTGACCATAGCACACCAGAGGAGTGTAAGCACCGGCAGGTGAACGAGAGGGGGTGGATCTGAAGAGCGGGAAGGAGAAAAAGGAAAAAAGAGCTGCCGTGGCCGCATCTGCCACCACGGTTTGTTGTTATACAGTCGTGTTTACAGCGGGAGCCGGAGCTGCTGTTGCTGTTTTTGCCGTGCTGCTACCGCCACTGGTGACGGGGGCAGCAGCTATTTCGCTGATCGTGTTCACGGACAGGGCTACGGATCCGTGTCCCACCGTCGTAGTTCCGCTCGTCAGAGCCCTGCCATCCTTGTAGATCTCGACAAGGAGTTCGTGGGAGGACCCGTCCAGTTTCTCGAATGTGGCCTGTACGGTGCCGCTGGCATTCTCGACTTCCCAGACACGATCCCCGGAATTACCGGGTACGGTTGTTATCGCTTCCATTAAACCGTAACTTCCTTTGAAGCCCCCGAGATAATTCACATGGACATACACACCCGTCGATGGGATCACGGGAGCCGGCGTCTCTCTGATGACGATGGTTCCCGAGGGTAACAGCGTTTGAGAGGCCAATGTGGGCGTTGGTGTGATATCATCTGTATTGGGGGGTGCTGTCTCACTGGTCAGCATCGGCAAGACGAAAAAAGCACCGGCTGCAACGAGCAGGATAACAAAAAGTGCAACGGCTGCGGTGAGGATTGTCTTTGAACCCGGCATGATACTGCTGCTCCTTGGGGGTTTTGGCGGGGGTGGCGTGTCACCACTACTCCCGGGGGAAGGCGCGGGGGCTGGTGCTGGAGCGGTGCCGGATTGTTCCGGGAAGATCCGGGGGACGGAATCCTTCCCGGATGGTTGCCCTGCAGGGAGCGGTATCTCCGTCACGGAAGGCGGCGTTGCAGGTTTCTCCGCGACTTCCCATGAACGGGACTGCCGTTGGGAGTGTTCCATCGGAGCCGCCCTCAGGGGATCGGGGGGTATCCTGACCGTGGAAGGCTCGATCAGCGGTTCAATGGAGTGGATCTCCTCGTCAATGGGGCGGGAGGAGTGTGCTTTCACAACGGGAGGTGCTGCCGGTGGCTGCACCGGCGATGAAACTGCCGGGATCCGGGTAACCGGGGAGCCGCAGCGGTTGCAGAAAACAGACTGGGCCGGGATCCTGAAACCACATTTCGAACAGAAGATCCCCGTCAGGGCGGAGGACGCATCTGACGGGACAGGGGCAGGCGCATGTGGAAGGGTGGAGACAGGAGCGGTGGTACCGGGTCTCCGCACGGGGTTCATACCATCAATCGCGGTTTCTGCGGGAGGATTATCATGATACGGCGCTGCAGGCAGCTGGACGGGGGTGGGGACAACCTGGTATTTCGGCCCTGCCGCCAGTTCGGTCCTCCGCGGAGCCGGCTCTGGTCCCGGGATCACGTTCCGTATAACCTGGTCAAACGATGACGAAGCGTTTTCCTTTATCATCCGCGCCCACGCGTCACGCTCCTTGATCCGGTTCCCTCCTGCCTGGCGGGAGAAGGTGAGGATCATCTGCCTCGTTTCCCCGGTCCGGGCCATGACCGAGAGCGTGATGATCTGGTCCCGGATTGCATTTTCCCCGGGTTCAACCTCCCGTATAGTAACAAGCGGGATCTCCTTGGGGGGCAGGAGGTTTTTTGCCCGGTCAATAAGGATAATCCGCCTGTTCGTAAGGATTCCCTCGAAGGGGATCGCCTTGACATAGACTCCCGGGGTCCTTATAAGCACTTTTTCATCGCTGCGGAGTTCTGGATCGCCCATGGTACCACGTTATACCTGCTATCCGGTAGTGGTTGATCCTTAAGAATGAAAAAGATATTTATCAGGATCGTGGTAACCGCCCCGGCCCTCCTCTGCAACAGAAAATCGGGAGAGGGATTTAAAAAATGCCGTGAACCGGAATGCCGGCCGGCAGCTGGTACCGGTAACAATTTAAACCCCTTGTACAATGGGTACGGTATGGAACGCTCATGGGCTGCTCCCTTCCTTGTGATCTTCCTGCTTTGTTCCGCGGGCTGTCTGGATACGCTGGTTGGCAAACCGCCGGATACGACAGAAATCCCGGCTCCCACCACGGTCCCGGCAACGGAAACCCCCCGGTTACCGGAACAGTCTTCCGATATGGCACTCCAGCCTGCCGATCTTCCTTCCGATTATATCCTTCAGGACCGCTCTGTTTTGGCATTACCGGAAGTGTCCCAGCTTGCACGCGAGCTTGGCTGGAGGCAGGGGTATTATGTCTCGTACTACCGCAGGATCAGCAATACCAATGATATCACCTGGGTAAGGCAGTCCGTCAATATCTTTTCTTCCGACAGCATTGACGGGGTATTCCTGCTCGAGAAGGAAGAATTAAAAAACCAGCAGCTGACACCGGGAACCCGGTATGAGATCCCGTTCCCGGCTGTGGGTGAAAGGAGCATCGCGTTCCGTGACACGAACCCGATGGATCCTGAACGTCCGGTGACGTACACAGTCATCTTCATCAAGAAGAACGTGTACGAAAAGATCACCATGTCCGGGACCAATACGGATTATGAGACCCTGAAGCGTCTGGTACAGCGGGCAGAAGCCCTCGTGCAGTAGACCCGGATCCCTGCTCCTTTTTTGATCCGGGGCAGACCGTATACGGTACCTGCGGTATTTGACCCCCCGGCAATGTTCGAGCTGCATGTACCCGGATGACTTGCTCTATCATTGAAAAAGTGATTAAATCGTCCCCCTGGCGCCAGCCCTGCCCCCCGGTGGGGGCGGGGGCGCATGTGATGCCATGGAATTATCTTTGTACTGTCCTCATCCAATAGACCGGGTAATACGGCGTTATCGCAATTCGGGGATACCACAGCGGCGGGGGCAAAGCCCCCAAGAGCTTCAGAATTGTACGAAGGATTTCTGCAGAGCAGGATGAATCTATCGTCATCGATCGCCAGACCACCGTAGTGATGGTCGATGCAAACAGGAATCTACCAGTACCTCTTCAGAGCGGACGGGGGTACAGACATGGTCTTTTTTTAGTTTTCCCGTTGTCGGAATACCCTCCGGTGGCCAGCCGGTTCCTCTGCCCGGCGGTAACCTCTTCTGGTGCACGATCCACCGTAACCGTCCCGCACCGTATTCTACCGCTGCATCGTGAAGCGGCTCGTGGATGCACGGAGTATCTGATCAGTACCGTGCAGGAGACACCCAATATCCATTCTAATGCGGGAGGAGGTCGTGTGGATGCAGCCAAAGGATCGGGGCTTGGCCGAACCATGGACCGCCGCGTTCCTGCAGGAGATGAGATACAGGGACCGGAATTCGCCAGCAGGAAAAAGAGGGTATTATGGTGCCAGCTGCGTTGGAGCAGGAGTATCGGCCGGGCCAAAATAGATACCGGATCCCAGCCACCAGCGGTCATCGACCTTCATGACATAGCCGAGTTTCTTCTCAACCGCGTTGTTGTGCACGGGGTTGATGTACGTGTACGTGGTAAAACCCGTTCCATTATACGCAGCCTGCATGAGGTCCGTGATGAACAGATTGCCTTCCGCATCCTTCTCGTACAGGCGGTTGACCCCGATCTTTTCCGGGTTCACCGGATGCGCGATGGTCGTACCGTTGTAGTCATATGCATAGATATAAAGAACACCCCGGAAGAACGAACCATTCGGGTTGGAGAACTCGACAAGGGCCTTATCCTTTCCGTTCAGGTTTGCGTAGGCAACCGCCTCCTGCACGAATGCGACCATCTCCTCCCGTGTCGCTGCGGTCCGCTCACCGGCAATACCGGCAGGTGATATGGTTCCTGTGGTGGTGACTGCTGCCGTGGGAGCCGTGGTGGGAGCCGGTACCGGTACCTGCCCGGGTCCCTCCATGCAACCGGCACTCAACAGGAGGAGCATAAGGAAGAAGAACGGGATGAGAGGCAGACGGAAATTCAGCGTCATGATCAATTCGTTGATGTGGATGAACGATAAATCCTTCAGGTTATCTTCGTGGGCAGTGGTTACTGGTCCGGAATTTTTCTCGGACTGCTACCCAGGATTATCGCAGCATTTTTGGGTAACGTGTTATTTTAACCCTGAGTTCAGGAAGGATTTACGAGGGAAAAGGAAAATTGGCTACCCAAAATGGAGGGAGAAAAAGTGCACCTGCCGATGATCGAAAAACACCGACGCTCCATAGGCTTCGCCCCGCCGCTTTTGAAGCCCCGGTTGCTTGTGCTGTAGTACCTGAACCGTGATTTTGGGTAATAGAGAGGAATCGCATGCGCCATGAGCCCCCAATGGGGGCAGGGCTGGCGCAAAGGGGCCTACTGTTAGAGCGAGAAGTCAGGGTATACGTTGATACTTTACACGCTTTTTTTTATGAGTGATCCGAGAGAATCCATGCGATTGGAATGAGCGGGAACAAACGGCCGTTCCAAAATAATTTTACCCTTATAAATCATCCGGCATTCCATGAAACCGTTTCATGGAATCGGCCTCTTCTGTATCGTCGCCGTGCTCATCGCATGTGCCGGCTGTACCGGTACCGCGCCTGCAACCCCGGCACCCACAACAGTCATGACCACAACTGCCACACCGGTACCTGAACCAACCGTCTATCCGGGCGCCCTTGCGCTGAACCAGATCGCGCCTTTCGGGATAGCCGGAACGAATGGCACGGCAACCGTGTACAAGGCAGAGGTCCGCTCAACCTATTCCTGGTCCTCGCCGTCCTACAACAGCCCCCGCGACCAGCAGCGGGCGGGCGAGTCACTCTATACCACCCAGTACGGTTACATAACCGAGAGCCCTGGTGAAGGGAACACGTTCCTCTTTGTCTATGTCCGGCTCGAGAATACCGGTACCGGGCGCATGGTGGCGCCCTCCCCGAACCAGTTCATGGTCGATTACAACGGGAAGACCTACCCGTATACATCAGTCCGGGGATCGGATGTCACGGTCGATATCGTCAGGGTCGGCCAGTACGACTACCAGATCGGGAGGGGCGGCGAAGCAGGATACATCCCGCCGGGCCAGAGCAATGCCGCAGACGGGTTCCTGATCTACGAAGTCCCGGCCACAATCGACCTTTCGAACGCTGCCCTTGTGATAACGCTCGATCCGGAGCACCGGGCAGCATGGAAACTGGGATAAGAAATTCCCTTTTTACTGCAGTGCAGCTAAGGCAGGGTTTATGAAAAATAACAGAACAGGGGTACGCCCAGGTCGGAATTCGAATCCGAGTCGATTGCGTGACAGGCAATCATGATAGGCCACTACACTACCTGGGCACTTTGGTACAGTTAATCCCGCCTCCCAGATTCGAACCGGGGACATCGCGGTAGCCGCGCAGTTACCTTGAACGGTAAACCAATCTACAGCCGCGCACTCTACCAGGCTGAGTTAAGGCGGGGCACTGCCTAATAATGTAGGGGTAAATCAGTATTAAACGTATCGTAACAGAGCGAGTTTTTCAGGAGAAAACAAAACAGGACCCGGTGGTGCAGCGATTGTTTATATAATCCGCACGCACATGTTCTTGTATGACTGCTCGCAAGGATTTTGCGGGGGATCGTCTTCTTCACCGATAGCCATGCTCTTGAAGAAGTGACTGTTTTTGACACCACATTACGTGACGGAGAACAGACCCCTGGTATTGCATTCACATTTGAACAGAAACTTGAGATTGCCCGCCAGCTCTCCGCAATCGGCGTTTACGCAATAGAAGCAGGGTTCCCTGCGTCTTCAAAAGCCGAGAAAGAGACGGTAACGGCTATCAAAAATCTCGGCCTCGAGTCGAAGATCTGCGGGCTTGCCCGCTCCGTAAAGGCCGATGTGGACACCTGCCTTGACTGCAGGGTCGATATGGTGCACGTCTTTATCCCGACCTCGGATATCCAGCGGGAGAACACCATCAACAAGAGCCGGAAGGAAGTGCTCGAGATCACGGCCGATATCATCGGCCATATCCGGAAGCATTCTGATCTCTGCATGTTCTCGGCGATGGATGCCACGCGGACGGACTGGGACTATCTTATTGAGGTGTTCCGGACTGCCGCGGATGCGGGGGCAACGATCATCAACGTGCCTGATACGGTCGGCGTCATCTCACCATCAGCGATGAAGACGCTGATCACCCGAATCAACAAAGAGGTGCGGTGCCCGATCGATGTCCACTGCCACAATGACTTCGGGCTTGCGGTGGCAAACACGATAGCCGCCGTGGAGGCCGGCGCCTCGCAGGTACAGGTCACCATTAACGGACTCGGGGAACGGGCCGGTAACGCTGACCTTGCCCAGACCGTGATGATCATGGAGTCTATGTATGGTATCAGTACCGGCATCGAGAAGACGCGCCTTGTAGAGACCTCCCGCCTTGTCTCCCGGTTCAGCGGTATCGGCATCCCGCCCACCCAGCCGGTTGTCGGCGAGAATGTCTTCTCGCACGAGAGCGGCATCCACTCGCACGGGGTTATCAAGAACTCGGCCACGTTCGAGCCGGGCATCATGACGCCGGAGATGGTGGGACACCGCCGGCGGCTGACCCTCGGGAAGCACGTGGGCCGGCACGCAGTCCGGCAGATGCTGACTGATGTCCATCTGGAACCCACGGATCCGCAGCTGGATGCGATCATCGAGAAGGTAAAAGCGGTGGCGAGCAAGGGGAAGCGTGTGACGGACGCTGACCTCTACGAGATCGCTGAGACCGTCATGGGCATCGAGCTGAACAACAAGGTCCTTGATCTGGAAGATATCGCGATCATGACCGGGAACCACGCCATCCCGACGGCAAGCGTCAGGGCGAAGGTGAACGGGATTGAGCACGTCTTCTCCGCCGTAGGGAACGGCCCCGTGGATGCAGCCCTCAAGGCTATCCTCGGGATCACCCCTTCAAAACTCCAGCTCAAGGAGTTCAACATCGAGGCAATCTCGGGCGGTTCGGATGCCATGTGCCACGTGACCATCGCGGTCGAGGACGAGCACGGGAAGATCTTCGATGCCAGCGGAAGCGGGGACGATATCGTGTTGTCCTCCGTCGAGGCGCTGGTCAATGCCGTGAACCTGATCAACCGTGTTTAAAAAAACTGCTCTGTAGAGATCATTGTAAAGTGATTAAATCGCCCCCCCCTTGCGCCAGCTCTGCCCCCGTTGGGGGCTCATGGCGCATGTGATGCCGTGGAATTATCTGTGTACTGTCCTCATTCAAAATTAACCCGGTAATACGGCGTTATCGCAATTCGGGGATGCCACAGCGGCGGGAGGCGAAGCCCCCACGAGCGTCAGAATTGTACGAAGGATTTCCTGCTGAAAATTGCATGAAACAAATGTGATTTTGGGATTTTTTACTCTCTCAATGATTTGCGATGAACGACGACGACCCCAAAGGGACGCCCCCGCGGCGGGTCAATAACCGGGAGCATTTTAAAAAACACACAAACTGCCCCGCCGTGCCCCGCGAGGGGCCCTGAGGCGGGGAGCCCTCATATCTGCGATTTTCAAGGGTTGGGTGTGAACGTCCGTTCATGCCCGTTTTCACTGGGCAAAAAAAATAAAAAGTGTACCAATCCTGTACGAAAAGGAGCAAATGAAAAGGTCTTATCGGATTTCTGATGAAGGGCGGAAGCAGATGGAGTATGGAATCAAGAAGGAAAAAGCCCGGACGGGTTTGTACCGCATCTGAAGGCTGAATCCTTGTCTTTAATCCAAAAGGTATTGAGTTTATAAACATTTGTATTTGCGATCATCCTGTAAATTCGGGTTATATGTAAATAAATACCATAATGACCGTTAAAAATTATTTCCACCGTGTTAAAGTTCTCCTTTTCAATTGAAAACCTGTATAATGAGCTGATGACAAGCACCGCCGCATTGCAACATTTTAAATACATGAAGTTACAATATGCCCATTACCATCGGTTATTCCTTACGGAATACCTTGGCAAGGAGCACATGAATGAAAACGAAACTCGTTGTAATGGTTGGATTACTGCTCATCCTGGCGGCATTTATCGCCCCGGTTGCAGCAGGGAACGGTGCCCCAAGCGGAAAACACTTTACGCTTAACATTATTGGGGCAAAAGAAAAAACCAGCATGCCTGATGGTCTTGGCGGGCACACAATCTTTGTCAAATTAGACCGCAGCGGAGGAAAGGTTACTACCGATATTATGCTGAACGAGGGAGATTTTGCAGTTCTTGACAAGGACGGAACTGATGGAGAAGCAACGTTCCAGCTGCCATACCCCTACACTGAAATTGACGGCGATGGCCTCATAGACGGTGACGAAGTTGGTTGCTACGAGATCTGGGCAAGAGCGCTTTCACCCAAGGGATATGCAACCATGACCACCTGCACAGAAGATGTTGATGCTACGTGGGGAATTGGAACCTATTGCGATACAACGCAAACGATAACGCTTCAGCGCACTGGAAAAGGTGTTGGTAAATTCGTTGATGTAACAAGAGAATTAACGACGATTGTAATTCCCGACATTGGCACCACGTTCATCTTTGCCGATGAAGAGGATTCCTACTGGTGGCAATACGACAATTACGGGCTCAAGCACGCCCAGCTCAGGTTCTACGAAATCCCCGGTACAGAATGTGCAAGCCACTAATCTACAATCACTAAACTTTTTTTCTTTTAAGACGTTTTTCCTGCGATCCGATTGATTGATCCTCTATAATACAGTTCGTAAACCGGATTGGCTGACTGAACGTGGTAGTCATTGTGCGATTTTCAATTGTATAAATCCATTATGCAATGTTTTGAATAGCAGGAGGCGATGGATACCAACTATAATTTTATCAGCAACGCTTTGGTCTTGAAAAGGAGTATGCCTTGGCCGGAATCCCCCCCATTGAATCCCACCTTTTTTCCGGGCTTCAAGAAAACGACACGTGGACTTCTTTTGAACTTTGAATTAAGCAGAAGTAATGAATTGATTATTCCCACCCCCTTCATGATTTGCGAAGGATGCCGCGTACCGAGAAAAGGACTTCCCCCGCGGCAGATCAGATACGGAATAGAAAGAATACGGCAATCTGCCCCGCCGTGCCTCGGAAAGGCCCTGAGGCGGGGAACCCTCGCAAATGTGGTTCGTCCCCCCCGGGGATCGAAAACGGTTCATGCCCATTGCTCCCATACACACAATACTTAGTTTCCCAATAAGGTAATTCTCATGTAGTGCACAGGGCCGGAACACCCCTTTTACAAAAGGGTTTACTCCCATCACCGCTCCAGCGTATTCGCCATCAGCCATATCTGAAAATGATCTAAAAAACGCACCGGAAAAACTCAGATATTCTTCTTCCGGCCGCTCGCGTCCCGCATGTAATGCCCGAACTCGCTTTTGAGGAGCTTGTCACCGGAGAAGACCGGGCCGTCCCGGCAGACGCGGAGACCGGACGGGTCGATGCAGCAGGAACCGCAGACCCCGACACCGCATTTCATGTACCGGTGGAGGGAGAACTCCGTCTTGTGGGCAATACCTTTTTCATCGACCTTGGCAAGCACGGCCCGCATCATCACTTCCGGCCCGCAGACCGCGATCCGGTCATACGCCCCGAGGTTCAGCTCGTCCATGAGCTGGGTAACAAAGCCCTTCAGGCCAAGCGAGCCGTCGTCCGTTGTGATCAGCACATCGGTACACTCGTCCAGCAGGTCGACAAAGAGGAGCTCGGTCTCGGTCCGGGCCCCGATCAGGAGCGTCATGACGCAGTCAGCCCGGGCGAGCGGGAGCAGCGGGGCGGCGCCAACCCCTCCGGCGATAGCGAGGACTTTCTCCGCTCGGGAAAAACCGTTGCCGAACGGGCCGCGGATCCCCAGCATCCCGCCATCGGCAATCCCGAACAGGGCGGCCGTTGCGTCACCGACATTCTGCACCGTAATACTGTTCTCCGATGAGAGCGCCATGGGGATCTCATCCGTGCCCGGCACCCAGACCATCACGAACTGGCCGGGGGCGAAGGGAAAGGTCCGGTCAAAGAAGAATGTCCGTATGGTGGGCGTCTCGTGCTTCACCCGTACGACCGTCACCGGCACCGGGAGCCCGTCAGGCATGGGCGCACCCCACGATCTCCTCTGCACCAGCACCGCCTTTTGCATAGAGTTCGTTTTTGATCAGCTCAAAAACCGTGGCATCACGCTGGACTGCACTGCCAATCTCGACGGCACGTGCACCAGCCATCATCATCTCAACCACGTTGTCGGCTGTTGCGATTCCCCCGCACCCGATGATGGGGATCCTGACGGCCTCGTAGAGTTCATACACGCAGCGGACCGCCACCGGGAAGACGGCGCTCCCGGACAAACCGCCGACGCGGTTACCAAGGACCGGGCGCCTGAGGGCCGTGGAGATCCGCATGGCTTTCACGGTGTTGATCGCCACAATCGCGCTCGCCCCGCCGCGTTCCGCAGCCTTCCCGATCGCCGTGATATCCGTGACATTCGGCGTGAGCTTGACCCAGGTCGGGGCGCCGCTCCTGCTCACAGCCCGCGTGCAGGCTTCAACGAGCGCCGGGTCGCTGCCCATTGCGGCACCATATCCTTCGGCATGCGGGCAGGAGAGGTTCAGTTCAAAGCCTGCCACCTTGCCGGCAAACCACCCGGCAACCGTGGCAAACTCGTCCGGTGAACCGCCAAAGATGCTGGCAATCACCGGTTTTTTTGTGAGGGGTGCAAGTTCGTTCACGAAATCCTGGGACGGGTTCGGGAGCCCCATCGCGTTCAGGAGCCCGTCCTCCAGTACTACAAGACAGGGGCCTGCATGACCATCCTTTGGCACCGGCCCGATCGATTTCGTGACAACCCCCCCGGCTCCCAGGGTGAGCATCCGTAAGAGCGATGCACCCGTGGTCCCGAGGATACCCGCCGCGAGGATCAGGTGGTTTTCGAGCGCAACGCCGCCCACCGTTACCGTGCCGGGCCTGATCGATACCATCCATCAGAAAATGGTCATCAGGAAATATAAAGAGAATTGGATTTGTGGTGAAGACAGGACCGGGAGGACGGGATCATCGGCCCTGCTGCCGGGGAAACATGCCCGGTTCTTTCTGCCGGGTACCGGGCGCTCCGCGTTCTCCGGAGTCAATTAATTAGTATCAGCATGCCCATATGGTACCAGATGGCTCGTCTGGCAATCATTGGCGTGGGAAGGATCGGCGGCGAAGTTGCGTACCTGTCGTCGGCGCTTGGAATCGCAGAGGACCTCGTCCTCTTCGACAGCGCACAGGATCTGCTCCGGGCGCAGGTGCTCGACCTCCAGCATACCGGGCTGAACACGGCGATCAGCACGGATAGAAATGATATCCGGTCCGCGGATGTCTGCATCTTCTCCGCCGGCCTGCCCCGCAACCCTTCCGTGAAGACGCGGGCAGACCTTCTGGGAACCAACCTGCCCGCAGCGAGCGAGGGCGCTGCGCTGCTCGAGGGTTTTTCCGGTATCCTGATCACCGTCACGAACCCGATGGACATCAATAATTATTATCTCTGGAACAAGACCGGCCTCCCGCGGGAGCGGTGCATCGGTTTTGGCGGCCAGGTGGACAGTGCCCGCTTCGCCATCGCACTCCGGAACCGCAACATCAGCGGGTTCTCCTTTGTCCTTGGCGAGCACGGAGAGCACCAGGTGCCGCTCTTCTCCCGGCTGGGCAGGACGGTCGGGACAGACGACCGTGAGGCGATCCTTGCAGAACTCCGCGGTGCAAGCATGGAAGTGATCAAGGGGAAGGGCGGCACCGTCTTTGGCCCGGCGCTCCACCTTGCCGAGCTCGTCCGGATGATCCTCAAAGACACCCGCGAACTCGTTACCTGCTCGGCGGTCCTTGAAGGGGAGTACGGGATCTCCCGCTGCTCGCTCGGGGTCCCGGTCATCATCGGGAAGCAGGGGATACAGAAGATTGAGGAATGGCCGCTTGATTCCTGGGAGCAGGAAAAGATGGACGAGGCCGCCCTGTTCGCGCAGGATTTGTGCAGGAAGGCGGTGTCCTGACATGTCATCGCCGTCGATCCGGCCGGGTGCTGCCTGCATGACTGCCCCCTGCACGCCCGGGAGTCTCTCCGGCGTACGGATCGCGATCAACCAGGTCGAGTACAGCAGGACACCGGAGGGTCCGGTCATTCATATCTTCGGCCGGGATGTACAGGGAAAAGCGGTCAGGATAGACGTGAACGGCTTCCGGCCGTATTTTTACGTGCCGGCTGAGCAGGCAGCAGCACTTCCTGCATCATCACGTGTATCCCTTGAGACCGGGACGAGCTACCGTTCGATCCGCGGCGAGTCCCTCCGCAGGGTGTACACGCAGAACCCGGGTGATGTGCGGGAGGAACGTGAGCGGTTCAGGCATTACGAGGCGGACATCCCGTTTGCCACCCGTTTCATGATCGATACCGGGCTCACCGGGGGCGTTTTGGCACCGTCGACAACCGCAGATTATAAAGAACTGGAGCCGGCTGAGGTGGAAGCCCCGGCCCGGTCCTGCATTATCGATATCGAATGCGAGGACGAGCGGGGCTTCCCGGACCCCCAGCGGGACGCGATCATCGCGGTCACCGCGTTCGACTCGTTCCCGGGCGATTACACGACTTTCCTCCTGGTAGGGGGGGGCACACCCCCGGCCATTGCAGAAAAGCAGGAGGCCGGCGGTCTTGCAAACGGCTGCTTCCGGAAAGAGAATCATACGATCTGCACGTACGGGGACGAGACCGAGATGCTGAAGGCATTTGCCCGGTACATCTCGGAGCGCGACCCGGATGTCCTCTCCGGGTGGAACTTCACCGACTTCGACATGCCCTACATCAGCCAGCGGATGGAGCGGCTCGGCCTCCAGCCTTCGGGGCTCGCCCGGCTCTCAGGCATGACCGAGCGCAATGCCCTGCGGGGGAGGGCCCTCTTCGATCTCCTCACGGCATACAAGAAGATGCACCTGAGCCAGAAAGAGTCGTACCGGCTCGATGCGGTGGCGCTCGAAGAGGTCGGCGAGCAGAAGGTCCGGTACACCGGGACGATCTCGGGCCTCTGGAAGACCCGGCCGGAACTCCTGGTGGAATATAACTTCAAAGATGTTGAACTCTGCGTCAAGATCAATAAAAAAGACAACATCATCGAATTCTACCGGGAGATTGCCCGTTACGTTGGCTGCCCGCTCGACAAGACCCTCAACTCGTCCAGTGTTGTGGATGTCTTTGTGTTGCGGAAGGCTTTTGGCACATACGTCCTGCCCTCGAAAGGGTTTGTGAACGCTGAAGAGTTCGAAGGGGCGACGGTCTTCGAACCGAGCAGGGGTGTCCGGGAGAACGTCGTGGTGCTGGACTTAAAATCCCTGTACCCGATGGCAATGATGACGATAAACGCCTCTATGGAGACCAAGGTGGACGCGTCCAAAGGCCCCCGGGATCCAAAAAGCGAGCTCTGGGCGCCGAACGGGATCCGCTTCCGGAAGCAGCCGGACGGGCTGACGCGGTCGATCATCGCAGAACTCTTAACGGAACGGGATGAGAAGAAGGCACTCCGGAACACGTTTGAATTCGGTTCACCGCAGTACGTGCTGTACGATATGCAGCAGAATGTGCTGAAAGTGATCATGAATACCTACTACGGCGTGAGCGGGTACCCGCGGTTCCGGCTCTTCGACCGGGAGATCGGGTCTGCGGCAACGTCGGTCGGGCGGGCGATCATCGAGCATACCCGGCGCGTCATCGAGCAGATGGGCTACAAGGTAATCTACGGGGACACAGACTCCTGCATGGTCCAGCTTGCAAAAGATCTCGATAAGGAGCAGACCATCGCGACGGCAAAAACAATTGAGAAGCATCTCAACGAGAGCTACCGGGATTTTGCCAGGACCGAGCTCAATGCAGAGGTACATTTCTTCTCGATCAAGTTCGAGAAGATCTATGCCCGCTTCTTCCAGGCCGGCAAAAAGAAGCGGTATGCCGGATCGCTTGTCTGGAAAGAAGGAAAGAATGTGAAAGAGACCGATATTGTCGGCTTCGAGATCCGCCGGAGCGATACCCCGCAGATAACAAAGCAGGTGCAGCAACGGGTCATGGAGATGATCCTCGATGGTGAAGGCTACGAAGGCATCAAGGCGTTCCTCTCCGGCGTGATAAAAAAGTACCGGGCCGGGAAGTATACGCTGGACGAGGTCGGGATCCCGGGCGGCATCGGCAAATCGCTTGACGATTACGACAATGATGATGCACAGGTCCGGGGTGCAAAATACGCAAACCTGCACCTGCACACGGAATTTGGCAAGGGGAGCAAGCCAAAGAGGGTCTATATCCGGAACGTGACCTCAAAGTTCCCGAAGACGGATGTCCTCTGCTTTGAGTACGCCGACCAGGTACCCCCGGAGTTCGTTGTTGACTGGGAACTCATGCTCGATAAGACCATCAAACAGCCCATCTCCCGGATCATCGAGGCGCTCGGCTGGGACTGGAATGACGTCGACCCGTCCCGGACAACGCTGGCACAGTGGGGTTTCGGGTAATATCCGTTCTACCGGGTTTACCCGTTGCCGGCACGATCCTGTGCCCGGTACAAAAGAGGAAACCCCGCTTCAGTACCGCTCCGGGGTACAGAAGGACAAGACGGTTGTACTGAAAACGCCGGGTAAAGTATCAAACCCTGACTTCAAGCTCTAACAGTACTCCCCCCTTGCGCCAGCCCTGCTCCCATTGGGGGCTCATGGCGCATAGAGATTCCTCTGTATTATCCAAAATCACGGTATAGGTAATACAGCACTATCGCAACCGGGGCTTCAAAAGCGGCGGGGCAAAGCCCCTGGAGCGTCGGCGTTTTCGATCATCGGCAGGTGCACTATTTCGCCTTCCATTTAGGTTAGGCAATTTTTCTTGTTTTCCCTCGTAAATCCTTCTTGAACTCAGGGGTTAAAATAACACTTTACCCAAAGCGCAGTTGATCCACTGCACCAGGAAGTCCTGACAGCGAGGGCATTTTAACATACCGGGAAAATTCGTGGCGGCTGACGCGGTTCACCCATCCTGGATCGTTCCGGTACCAGACAAAAAATCATCAGAAATATGCTCTGTAGAAACGCACATGAACGGGCGTTCGCACCCGAACCATGAAAATCGTATATAATGAGGGTTCCCCGCCTCAGGGCCTCTCCGAGGCACGGCGGGGCAGTTCGGTGTTTTTTTTTAAATATCAGTATTGATCCGCTGCGGGGGCGCCCCGTCGGGGGCGGCGGCACATATCATTATCGGGGGTATGGGGGTATCAACCCCCATCATCGATTCCGGAATTAAACGATTTTCATGGGAAAACCTATTTTTTGGAAATTTATCGCCCCCCTTGCGCCAGCCCAACCCCCGTTGGGGGCGGGGGCGCATGCGATGCCTCGGATATATCTGTACAGAAAATTTCCCTGCGATTGTATACAGGTAATACGGCAGAATCGCATACGGGGGATGCCCAAGTGGCGGGGGCGGAGCCCCCGAGAGCGTTATGGTTGATATCCAATGATTTCTACTGAGCACAAAAATATCCATCGTTCTCCCGTATGCATCACGGGTGCTTCCCGCCTGCTGACAACCGCTCGTTCAGCTTCCGGATCTGGTCTCGCAGGGCAATCGCCCGCTCGAAGTCAAGGTTGTCCGCTGCGTCCTGCATCTGTTTCTCAAGCTCGATGACAACATTGGGGATCTCGGTCTTCGGCACGTGCTTCGTATCCCTGATATCAACCTCTTTTTCCTTGACCGGTTTTATGATCGTCTGCGGGGTGATGTGGTGTTTTGTGTTGAACGCTACCTGCAGCTCGCGCCGCCGTTTCGTCTCGGCGATCGCCCGCTTCATGGAGTCGGTCATGGTATCCGCGTAGAGCACGACCTTCGAGTTCACGTTCCGGGCAGCCCGGCCGATGATCTGGATCAGGCTCCGGGCATCGCGGAGGAACCCTTCCTTGTCCGCATCGAGAATGCCGATGAACCCGACCTCCGGGATATCGAGCCCCTCCCGGAGCAGGTTGATGCCGACAAGAACATCGAACTTTCCCAGCCGGAGCTCGCGGATGATCTCGCTGCGCTCCAGGGTCTGGATCTCGGAGTGGAGGTACCGGGTACGGATCTTCCGGTCGGCCAGGAACTCCGAGAGTTCCTCGGCCAGTCTCTTCGTCAGTGTGGTAATGAGGACGCGGTCGCCCCGGGCAATCGTTTTCCGGACCTCGCGGATCACATCATCGGTCTGACCATCGATGGGACGCACTTCAACTTCGGGATCGACAAGCCCGGTCGGGCGGATGATCTGCTCGACCGCGGTTCCGGACTTCCTCAGCTCGTACTCGCCGGGCGTTGCCGAGACAAAGACCACGTTTCCCATGTACTGCTCGAACTCGGAAAACCTCAGGGGCCGGTTGTCGTACGCGCTCGGGAGCCGGAACCCGTAATCGATCAGGGACTTCTTGCGGGAGCGGTCGCCGTTATACATGCCGTGGAGCTGCGGGATCATCTGGTGGCTCTCGTCGATGATCATCAGAAAATCGTCCGGGAAGTAGTCGAGGAGACAGTAGGGTTTCTCGCCGGCTTTCCTCCCGTCAAAATGCCGGGAGTAGTTCTCGATACCCTTGCACGAGCCGGTCTCGCTGATCATCTCGATGTCGTACCGCGTCCGCTGCTCGAGGCGGTACGCCTCGATCATGCCGAGCGTTGGCAAAACTTCCGAGAGTTCCTCCTGGATGGATTCGATGGCCGTCTTCCGGGCACTCTCGGGAGTGACGAAGTGGCGGGCGGGGTAGACATAAAAATACTTCAGCTGCTCCCTCCGGGTCCCGGTATTCTTGTCCACCTCGCTGATCCGCTCGATCTCATCCCCGAACAGCTCGATCCGGATGATGTCGTTGAAGTAGCCGGGGATGATATCGATGGTGTCGCCCTTGACCCGGAAACGGCCCGGCATCAGCTCGATATCGTTCCGCTCGAACAGGATGTCGAGGAGCCGGCTCATGATCTCGTTCCGGGAGATCTTCTGGCCGACCGCAAGCTCAAAACCCATGTTCCGGAAGTTCTCCGGGTTGCCAAGGCCGTAGATACAGGAGACTGAGGCGACCACGATCACGTCGCGCCGGAACGAGAGCGAGGCGGTGGTGGAGAGCCTCAGCATCTCGATCCTGGGGTTGATGGCCGAGTCCTTCTCGATATACTGGTCCTTTGACGGGATGTAGGATTCCGGCTGGTAGTAGTCGTAATAGGAGACGAAGTACTCGACACGGTTTTTGGGGAAGAAGTCGCAGAACTCCTGGTAGAGCTGGGCTGCAAGCGTCTTGTTATGGGCGAGCACGAGGGTTGGCTTACCGGATGCCGCGATCACGTTGGCCATCGTGAAGGTCTTGCCGGACCCGGTAACACCGAGCAGGGTCTGGTACTGCCGGTCCTCTTCCAGTCCTTTGTTCAGCGCTTTGATCGCTTCCGGCTGGGAGCCTGCCGGGGCGAAGCTGGAGACGAGCTGGAATTCTGTCACGGTGCTTAGGATCTCGGGCTGAGGTATTAAAAGGGATGGGAATGCGGCAGGAAAGTGAAGATTATTTATCACCGGTTGTCTGTATCAGACAAATACCGGATACTCTTCAATCTGAGGGTTACTTTGGAAAAACCACCTGCTTCGCGATGACAAAAAGGAATGTACATGGTCAGCAGTTCTGTGCCGGATTATGCGGGCAGAATGGTTCTATACACCCTCAGGACCCCGGATTCTACCCGGCAACAGGCCGGTTCGCTGGCGGAACATCCGGGGATGGCGCCAGGAAATCAGGGATAACGGACCGGCGTATTTGTTCCGGCTGGCGAAGAAGTGCCGTGGAAAAATTTTGTCTGCACCTCCACCAGGCCAGTATGTGCCCCTTGAGAGAAATTCTGTGCAGGAACCCCATTCCCCCCTTTATCCAGAATGTACCATTCCCTGCCATCATTCCCTGTCGTAAAATCTTCCCGGAGATGCAAAAACCATGTTGGTTTTTCCGTAAACCTTGCCGGTCCAGAAGAATTCCGGGCATTTTCCGCAGTTTTCCGGCAGTGGCCGAAAGAGAAAATCTGCAGACCGGGGTATTCCATCACCGCTGCTGGAATGGTGCCATACCGTGACCTCGTTTCCGGCGTAAAAACCCCATCCGGGACGGGAAACCGTGCCGGTATTTACAGAAACCGTGCCGGAAAGGGATCGATCCGGGGTAAACGGAGCCCGTTAAGGGCCCGGATTACTGTATCCCTCCGGGGATATCTGGAAAGCGTTCACCGGGATCGATCCATCATAGGTCTCTTGCAACGCGGTCCGATCTGCAGTCGGGACAAAATCGAACACTCTTCTCCGGTGCTCCCGCAGCCTGTCGGGGAGTGATCGCACCGGTAGTACCGGTAAAACCGGATCCCGCCCGGCCCGGTATTCATGGGTCCTGCCGGGGACGCCTACAGATCGCCCCACGGCCATCGTGCTGCCGGCTGTCTGAAAGTTCCCCGGGGAATGATGCGTGTGCATTCCGCCGGGTAACCCCCATCCTGTTCCCGCATAACGGTTATCCGCAAAAAAATACCGGAAAAAAAGATCACCGGTTTCTAGCTGCACTTTTTGAAATTCCCAGCGGCCACGATGTAATTCTTCCCGTCACTACCCCTGGTCAGCATATAGTAGGTATGCTTGTAGTACAGGTTTGTCTGGACCGGGCTGATGTACACGTACTCCTCCCAGCCGGTGCCATTTTTCTGTGCACCGAGAACGATCTCGTCATGGAGCGGTTTACCGGTCACGTCGGTCTTCCCCTGGTAACTGAATCCCACGAGCTGGACATTGGCACCGTGCGCAACAAACGTTTCAGCGCTGTCGTACACGAACACATACAGCTCCGCGTTCTTCGCATCACGGTACGGGGACTGGCCGGCATTGATCTTCCGGAATGTGCCGGCCGCATCCTCGCGGATATCCGCTTCGGTGCGGTTCACGAGGGCAACCACGGCATCGTCCGAAAACGGCTGCCGGGTGCAGCCTACGCCAATGTGCCGGTAGATGATCCGCTCGTATTCACTGATCCCCTGTGCATCCTCCTGGTTCTTTACCGTCTCGATACCGTCTGAGAAGGCGCTGACCAGATCCGCCGGGACATTTTTGCTGAAGAGGAAGTAGAAGTCGTTCTCGCTCAGCGTGTGTACGATCTCGTAGGCATCGGGGTCCGCCCCGGCAGCCTGCATCTCGTACCGCCCGGTCACGTCCCCGGTGGCCCAGAGATCGATCTGATCCGCCTGCAGCATTCTGATGAGATCCGCGGGAGCAAGGCCGTGAACAATGGCTGAGGCATTCACGCCTTCATCTGCGAGGAGGGTATTCTCAATGGTTCCTTTCACGGCCCCGATCCGGTAGCGGTTCATGTCGGCAGGGGAGGTGATGGTGATGTTTTTGCTCACCGGGGCCCAGACAACGAACCGGGCCTTGGTGAAGGGTCCAGCCCACTGGTAGAGCGGGTCGCGCTCCGGGGAACGGACGATGGAGAAGAGGACCGTGTCATTCCCCTGCGCCCTGCGGAATCCTTCGGAGAGTGGTAGGATCTGAACGTCAGCACTTGTCCGGTTGACATCCATGGTCTGGAAGATTGCCTCGAGAATTTCGACCGATATTCCGGAGGGCTTACCCTTGTCCGCATAGTTGAAGGGCGCCCATTCCTCGGTAAGGTAGCTGAGCTGGGCAAGACCGACCGCCGGGATGTACCGGCCGGTAACTTCATCGTAGGTGCTGATCCCCCGGCTGTCTTTCTCCTGCTTCAGCGCGTCAAGCGCCTGCTGGAACGACTGCACCGTGGTATCGGGAACATCGCGGCTGAACCCGAAGTAGATTGGCATGGACGGGAAGCGGTGGACAACCCGGAAGCTGTACGCATTGCCGGTCATCTCGCGGGCGAGCACCCTGCCCGAGACCTCGGAGTCTGCCCAGAGATCGATCGTCCCGTTCTGGATCCGGTCGACCAGCACGGACTCTTCCGGCACGAGGACAATGCTGCTCCGGTTTACGCCGGCATCCAGCAGCTGCTGGACCGCAGCATCATCGGTGACCGCTCCGATCCGGTAATTCGCGAGGTCCTCCGTGGCTCCGATAACGATCCCGCTGTCCGGCTGGGAAAAAACAGCGGTGGTGTACGGGTAGATCGGCCCGGCCCATTTGAAGGAGGTTTCACGGACGGATATCCGTGCAATGGCAAAGATCATCGTGTTGTTGCCGTTCAGGGCTGCCTCGTAGCCCTCCGACCATGGCGCGAGGCGTATCCTATCCCGCGATACCCGGTCACCCATCTTCTCCGTGATCTTTTCAAAAAGATCAATGGAGATCCCCTTCAGGGTTCCGTTTTCCTGGTAATTGTATGGATAGTTCTCTTCTGTGTAGAGTTTCAGGGAACTCATGGCTCCGACCACAGGGGCACCTGATGCAGGCTTCTCTGTCATGCATCCGGAAAACATGACAAAGAAACCAATACACACCGTGAGAAGGACAAGAACCATACCGCGTCTTGGCAGGGACATAACCGGGACTCTGAGCGCCGGATTATAAAAAAATAGTGATTTTTATTTCCTGATTTCCAGACAATTTCCTGAGGGATAAATCCTGACGGTACCCGTCCTCAACTATGCAGCGGGATCACCCGGATAATCAGTTGCCGGGGAATTCCGGACAAAAAATAAACCTCATATACCAGTCCGTTGAAGGTTTTTCAAGAGGATCGTCATGAACCATCAGACCGCATTTTCAGAAGAAACGCTGGACCCGGAAGACTGGGCGTCCATGCGGGCCCTGGGCCACCGTATGCTGGATGACGCAATGGATTATATCGAGACCCTCCGCGACCGTCCCGTCTGGCAGCATGCCCCACAGGAAGTGAAAGCCCATTTTGAAGGGCCGCTGCCGCCCTATCCTGAGCCGCCCGGTGAGGTATACCGGGAGTATGTTGACTATGTGCTCCCGTACCAGATCGGCAACAGCCACCCGAGGTTCTGGGGATGGGTCGCCGGGTCGGGAACGGTCATGGGGATGCTCGCAGAGCTGCTGGCGACCTCAACGGATTCCGTGAGTGGTGCGTTCTCCTACCTCAGCAATAACTATGTCGAGATGCAGGTCCTGGACTGGTGCAAGGAACTCCTGGGGTATCCTCCCGAAGCAAGCGGCCTTCTCACCAGCGGCTGCTCGGCTTCGAACCTGATCGGCCTCGCGGTAGCGCGGAACACGATGGCCGGGTTCGACGTGCGGGGCAGGGGAATGCAGAATGGAGCGCAGCAGATGACGGTCTACTGTTCCGACGAGGCTCATTCCTCGATCCAGAAGGCGGTTGAACTGCTCGGCTTCGGGAACGATTCATTACGCCGGGTACCGGTGAACGGGTCCCTGCAGATCGACATCGGGGCCCTGAAAGCCATGATACAAAACGACCGTGCGAACGGTCTTCTTCCGGTCTGCGTTGTGGGGGCAGCCGGGACAACCAACACGGCAGCAATTGATGATCTCAATGCCCTCGCTGATATCTGCGCTGACGAGAAGTGCTGGTTCCATGTCGACGGTGCGTTTGGTGCCTGGGCCGCCATAGCCCCGGGATACCGCCACCTTGTTGCCGGCATGGAACGGGCTGATTCGCTGGCATTCGATCTCCACAAGTGGATGTACCTGCAGTACCCCATCGGCTGTATCCTCATCAGGGATGCCGGCCACCACCGCAACGCGTTCTCCCTGACCCCGACCTATCTCGCACACGGTGAAGGAGATCGCGGTCTGACCGGTGTTGATGTGCCCTGGCTTGCCGACTACGGTTTTGAGCTCTCGCGGGGCTTTCACGCCCTCAAGGCATGGATGACCTTCAAGGAGCAGGGTACCGAAAAGTTTGGCCGGCTCATCCGGCAGAATATCGGGCAGGCGCACTATCTGGCCGGACTCATAAAAGCAGCCCCGGAACTGGAGCTGGCATTGCCGGTTTCCCTGAACATTGTCAACTTCCGCTATACCCGGCCCGGCCTGAACGATGAGAGGCTTGACGATCTGAACAAGCAGATCGAGACCGAACTCCAGGAGCGGGGAATCGCGGTGCCTTCAACGGTCACCATCCATGGCCGCAGGTACCTGCACGTCGCCATTACCAATCACCGGAGCCGGCGGGACGACTTTGACCTTCTCGTCCGGGAAATTATCCGGATCGGAAATGAACTGGCCGCAGAGCCGGAACAGCTCTTTCCTGCATTATGACCGCGGGAGAGAGGAAAACCAACTGCGGGCAGCCGGCTCAGGTTCTTTGTCCGGAGGGAAATTCCTTCAGCCGACAGGGTAGCGGGATCCTTAAGGGTCGGTGGTGCCTGGTTCGGACACCAGTCCGGAACAGACGCGCTACCGCCCCCCTCTCACCATCGGGCAGACATTGCAGCCTTCCATCTCGCCAAAGCAGAAGAGGAACCGCTCCCGGATGGTCCGCGGGAGCTGGTCCTCCGGTATGGGAACAAACCCGAAGGTCTTGTAAAACGAGATGAGGACGATGGTCGAGTGGATGAAGATCTGTTCGGAGCCGCAGGCATCAATGAGCGCCTGGACCGCACGCCGCGCATAGCCCCTGCCGCGGAAGCGCTCACTTGAAAAGACGCAGTCCATCTCGAGCCCGTCCGGGTGCCGGGTGCACCGGGCGGTTGCGGCAAGAGTGGCGTTCCCGAAAACGCCAAAGACCCGCTCTTCCGGCATATCGTTCTTCTGGCCGCGGTACTCTTCCCACAACTTCTCGGCAAGCGGGAACTCTTCGTAATTCAGCTCGCGCACTTCGACATCTGGTCCGGTCACTGCCATGTGTACTGGTGAGTCGTTGTTTGCGGAAATAGTTATGACCCTCAGGAGGCGTGCGATCTGCCGGGAGACGGATCCTCCATTCCGGGATGTCTCCTTCAGCCTCCTTTGGTTTTTCTCCGGAATTACCTGCTTTACCGGCCAGACCGCCAAAAAAAAAATTCCAGGCCATAACCGGTATTTACTTCCTTTGTTGCCCGGAGCCGTTGTTTTGCCAGCACGTCAGATACGGAGCCGGTTCCGGAGCCCGGGAAGCGGCCGGGTGTTCAGGATCTCTTCTGCCCCGATCCACCCGCGCCGGGCGGTGGCAATTGCGAGGTCCATCTGCTGCAGTTCGCCGGCCGCATGGGCATCCGAGCAGGCCGAGAACGTGATACCGTACTCTTTTGCCTTCCTGCAGAGAACGTCGGGGAGATCGAGTCTCGACGGGTCCCCGGTGATCTCCAGCGCGACGTGCTGTTCGGCTGCAGTTTTGAAGATCACAGGATGGTCGAGATCGGACGGTTCGCGCTGGAGGAGGATCCGCCCGGTCGGGTGGCCAAGTATGTCAACACTGTCGTTCTGCAGGGCTGCAAGGATGCGGTGCGTCATCTCATCGCCGTGCATCCGCGTCTGCGAGTGGATGCCCGCGGTGACAAGGTCAAAGTCTGCAAGGATGTTTTGCGGAAGGTCCAGCGACCCGTCCGCACCGATATTGCACTCGATCCCATGGAGGATGAAAAACCCGTCCAGCTTGCGGTTGAGCTGTTCGATCTCCTTTTTCTGCTGTGCGATCTTCTCCTCCGTAAGACCCCGGTCGATCCCGGGGCTCCGCACGTGGTCGCAGATCGCGATGTACGCGTATCCCCGCGCCCGGGCAGCAGCAGCAAGCTCCCTGATCGAGTGCGTCCCGTCGCCCCAGCTCGAATGGACATGGAGATCTCCCTTTACGGAACCGTACGGCACAATCTGCGGGAGAATGCCCTTCTCCGCGGCCTCGATCTCGCCGCGGTTTTCCCGGAGCTCCGGCTCGATATAGGGGAGATCGAGCATGCGGTACAGGTCTTCCTCGGTTGAACCGGCGCGGTTCTTTCCGGTCGCGGTCTCCTTCACCCCGTACTCGGAGAGGCGCCACCCCCGCTCGAGCGCACGGCGCCGGAGGGCGATGTTGTGGTCCTTGGACCCGGTAAAATACTGGAGGGCTGTCCAGTACTGCGCCTCCTCCACCACCCGCAGGTCGACCTGCACACCCGAGGCAAGGACGACCGAGCTCTTGGTGGTGCCCCTGCCGAGCACGCGGGTAACTTCAGGAAGCGTGCAGAACGCATCCATCACCGGCCCCGGTTCGGCGGATGCCGCAAGGAGGTCGATATCCCCGATCGTCTCCTTCATCCGCCGGATCGAGCCGGCAGGACTGACCTGCCGGACCGCAGGCAGCCGGGCGAGTGCCTCCTTCATCCTGAGGGCAACCGGCAGCAGAGCCCCGAGGAGGAAGCGGCCTGTCGTGCCTTTCCGTGCGGCAATTCCCTGGAGGATGTTTGCCTCGCTCTTTGCGCCAAAACCGAAGAGTCCGCGGATCCTGCCCTCCTTTGCCGCTGTCTCGAGCTGGCCGATGTTTTCAATCCCGAGTTTCTGGTGAAGGAATACCGCCTTCTTCGGCCCGATGCCCCCGATCTCCGCGATCTCCCGCACCCCGGGCCCCACGTCCCCTTTCAGCCGCTCAAGATACTGGAGGTTTCCCGTACTCAGTATCTCCCGGATCTTGGTGGCTATATGGCTCCCGACACCGGGAACCTCCTCCAGCCCGTCGCGTTCGGCGACCCGGTTGATGTCCTCCGCAAGCGTCTCGATCCCGTGGGCCGCCCGCCGGTAGGCCACCGGCTTGAACTTCACGTCCTTGATCTCGAGGAGGTCGGCGACCTCGTACAGGATCGCCGCCACCTGCCGGTTGTTCATCGTACCTTCCATGAGGTCTCATCAGTGGTATCGGGAAAGCATTGTCTTTAATGATGCGATGCTGACAAAACGCGGGACCGGCTCCGCATGGAGCCGCCCCTGGAAAACCGGAACAACAGGATCCCGGCGCGGAGACGGGCTCGTGTTCCCGAACAGGGATTGATTCCTTCGGAGTCCCAGAATCACGGTTCAGGTACTGCAACACTATCGCAACCGGGGCTTCAAAAGCGGCGGGGCAGGACCACCTCCCATCCCCCCCCACGGCCATCTGCAGAAAGAAATCAGGAAAAAGGAAGGCCCGGTCCCTAACTGCATTTCCTGAAATTACCGGCCGCCACGATATAGGACTTCCCGTCGCTCCCGGTTGTGAGGGAATAATAGGTATGCTTGTAGTACAGGTTGGTCTGGACCGGGCTGATGTACACGTACTCATTCCAGCCGGTTCCGTTCTTCAGCGCGCCGGCCACGATCTCGTCATGGAGCGGTTTGCCGGTCACGTCGGTCTTCCCTTTGTAGCTGACTCCAACGAGCTGGACATTGGAACCGTGCGCAACAAACGTTCCGGCGGTGTCATACACAAACACGTACAGCTCCGGGTTCTCTGCGTCACGGTAAGGGGCCTGGCCGGCATTGATGAGCCGGAACGTGCCGGGTGCATCCTTGCGGATATCCGCCGCCGTGCGGTTCACGAGGGCAACCACGGCTTCGTCGGAAAACGGCTGCCGTGTGCATCCCACGCCGATATTCCGGTAGATGATCCGCTGGTACTCGCTCAAGCCCTGCGCATCCTCCTGGTTCTTCACGGTTTCAATGCCGTCCGAGAAGGCGCGTACGAGATCCGCCGGCACATTTTTGCTGAAGATGAAGTAGAAATCATTCTCGCTCAATGTGTGAACAATCTCGTATTTATCCGGATCTGCGCCGGCAGCCTGCAGCTCGTACCGTCCGGTCACGTCACCGGTTGCCCAGAGATCGATCTCGTCTGCCTCCAGCATCCTTATGAGATCTGTGGGGATGAGGCCGTTGACGATGTTTGAGGAATTTACGCCCTCATCGGCAAGCAGGGTGTTCTCGATGGTTCCCTTCACGGCGCCGATCCGGTACCGGTTCATATCCGCGGGGGACGCGATCGTGATATTCTTTTCTGCAGGCGCCCAGACAACGAACCGTGCCCTGGTGAATGGTCCCGCCCACTGGTACAGCGGATCGCGTTCCTTTGACCGGACAATGGAGAAGAGGACCGTATCGTTTCCCTGCGTCCTGCGGAATCCCTCGGACAGGGGGACGATCTGCACGTCCGCCCGGGTGCGGTTGACACCCATGGTACGGAAGATTGCGTCAAGGATCTCGGGTGATATCCCGGACGGGACGCCCTTGTCCGCATAGTTGAACGGGGCCCATTCCTCGGTCAGGTAGGAGAGCTGCCCGAGGCCCACCGACGGGATATAACGCCCGACCACGGCATCGTAGCTGGTGATGCCCCGGGCATCCTTCTCCTGCTTCAGGGCATCCAGCGCATTCTGGAACGACTGCACGGTGGCATCCGGTACATCACGGCTGAAACCATAGTAGATCTCCATGGGCGGGAAGCGGTGGACAACCCGGAAGCTGTACGCATTGCCGGTTAATGTGCGGGAAAGGATCCTGCCGGAGATCTCCGAGTCCGCCCAGAGATCGATGGTCCCGTTCTGGATCGCTTCGATCAACTGCGCCTCCTCTGCAACAAGGACGACCCTGCTCCGGTTCACGCCCGCATCCAGCAGCTGCTGGACAGCGGCGTCATCGGTGACCGCCCCGATCCGGTACTGCAGGAGATCTCCGGGGGCGGAAATGCCGATCCCGCTGTCCGGCCGTGCAAAGACTGCCGTGGTGTACGGGTAAATTGGTCCTGCCCACTTGAAGGACGTTTCCCGTGAGGGTATCCGTGCGATCGCAAAGATCATGGTCTGGTTGCCGGTGAGGGCAGCCTGGTACCCTTCCGACCATGGTGCCAGGCGGATGGTTTCGCGCGGGATCGGGTATCCCATCTTTTCCGTGATCCTCCCGAAGAGGTCCACGGATATCCCCTCAAGCGATCCGTTCATTTCGTAGTTATACGGGTAGTTCTCTTCCGTGTAGAGTGTCAGGGAACTCAGATCTCCGGGTGCAGCGGGACCCGGTGCGGGCTTCTCCGTGATGCATCCGGAACCCATGACAAGCAGACCAACACACAGCACAAGAAGAACAAGATCCGTACCGCGACCCGAAAGCAACATAAGCGGGACTATGAGCACCGGAAAATATAAAATTAGTGATTTTATTTCCCGATTTTCAAACCATTTCCTAAGGTTAATATTCTTTCGGTTCCTCTCCTCACCCATGCAGAAGGATCGACCCGATATTGGTGAATATCTGATCAGGAAGATAGCCGGACAGGGTGCAAGGCATGTCTTTGGGATTCCGGGGGATTATATCCTGAATTTTTATTCCCGGCTGGAGAAGAGCCCGCTCCAGGTTATCAATACGTGCGATGAGCAGGGTGCCGGATTTGCTGCAGACGCGTATGCACGTTTGCATGGCCTTGGGGTGGTATGTGTTACCTGGAATGCAGGGGGGCTCAAAGTACTGAATCCGGTTGCAGGAGCCTATGCAGAGGAATCCCCCCTGCTGGTCATTGCCGGTGCTCCGGGGTGGCAGGAGCGGCAGAAGTACCCCCTCCTCCACCACAAGGCAAAAGAATATGACGACCAAGCCAGAATGTTCGAACACGTTACCGTGGCCTCAGCTGTTATCAGGGAACCCTCCGAAGCATACCGGGATATTGATCGTGTATTATCGGCAATTGTATCCCATAAACGGCCGGGGTATATCGAACTTCCCCGCGATATGGTGAATGTTGTCCCGGATATTGAAACTCCTCACCCCACCCAGGAAATCCCCGGCCATGAGAACCGCCTTCCGGACGGTGTTGCCGGAAAGGTTGTCGATGCGATAAATGCATCAGAACGGCCGGTTATCCTGGCGGGAGTGGAGATTGCCCGGTATAATCTGGAACGTGCACTTCAGAGCATTGCCGACAAAGCCAATATCCCCGTTGTTTCCACATTCCTCGGTAAATCAGCAGTCGATGAGAAGAGCCCGAACTTTCTCGGTGTGTATGCCGGGATTGTGGGCGATGATGCCATACGACGGTATGTCGAATCCAGTGACTGCATCATCCTTCTGGGAGTACTGATGACCGATGTCAACATGGGAGCGAATACCGCAGTGCTGGATCCGGATAAAATGATCGTCTTAGCCGGCGACCACTGCTCCATTGGTCAGAAATCCTATCCGGTGCCGGGTCTTCAGCTCCTGCCGGAGATTTCCGGAAAAGAATTTATTGTACATGACAGGAGTGCTGCACCGGCCCCGGTCCGGGAGAGGACACCTGCCTTCTCCCCGTCAGATGCGAAGCTTACAACTGCCGGCCTTTTCCTTGCGCTCAATTCGTTTGTCGATGAGAAGACGGTGCTCATCGCTGATGTAGGAGATGCTGCCCTGATCTCCCTCGATATCACCATTCCAGCACCCGGTGGCTTCCTGTGTCCCGTATACTATTCCTCCCTTGGATTTTCAGTACCTGCCTGTCTCGGGGTCCAGGCTGCACGCCCGGATCTCCGGCCCCTTGTCCTGTGCGGTGACGGGGCTTTCCAGATGACCGGTATGGAGATCTCAACAGCGGGACGCTACCGGATGAATCCTGTCGTGATTGTGCTCAATAACAGCGGCTTCGGGACGGAGCGGCCCATGATTGACGGTGTGTTCAACGATGTTTCCGCATGGCGGTATCACCGTATCCCCGAAATCATCGGTTGTGGAAAGGGATTCCTGATAAAAACCGAAAAAGATCTGGCAGAGGCGTTGAAAGAAGCGCAGGCCTCGCAAGAACTCTCCCTTCTCGAGGTTATTCTCGATCCGTATGACATCTCGCCCCAGCTCCGCAGGCTGTGCGAACGGTTTGCCAAAGGGGCCAGGCACCAGGAATAAGCCAATGCATTCACTCGCAGGGAATGCGTCCGGTGCGTTCCCAAGATGAACTTTATACCGCGAGGGAAAAGAGCCGGGCTGCCTGACATGGCGCACGGCATCCCTCCGCCCTGCCGGGTGCGCCGGGCCGTTGCAGCAGCGGGGAAGTTCCTGATCCCCGCGGTGACCGGTCATACGGGCAGGTCATGCTTCTGCCGGCGGGACTCCTCCCGCTGTTGGTTTCCGAAATAAAACTCCTCCCGTCCCGGCCCGCGTACTATGACCGAAGGTCCGGTCACTGCCATCCAAAGAAGAACCTTCTCCGCATACGGTTGAGGATAACCTTCCGTATGCCGATGCAGTACTGACATCACGGTCGGGGAAATGAAAAATTCCATGTCGGGAATCCTTTCCGCCCGTTCCCGGGGCGGCGGCTGCCCTTTCCGCCGGTTCCTCCCGTTATTCGCGGGCTTTTTCCATCATCTCCCGGGCAAACGCTTCCGCATTCCTCAGGTCTTCAGCGTTGGGCCGGCCCTTGTTGAGCCCCCCGAAATACTTCAGGAAACTGTTCGTGTTCCATCCTGCACACCCGAACTCGCCGATCACGGCATACCCTTTCAGGTGCAGCTTTTCCCGCATCTCATAATGATTCTTTTCAATGAATTCGCGGTTCGCGATACAGTCCGGCGCACCGTAGGTCGAGAAGAGGAAGGCTTTCTTCCCTGCAGCATATGACAGCCGGTCAGAAAGGCTGAGGATGGGCGGACCGAAGGTCGCGCTGTAGATCCCCGAACCGAAACCGATCAGGTCATACTCCCGGAGATCCTCCGGGCAGACCTGCTCCGGCGTTTTTACGTCTGCACCAAGAACGCCTGCAATGGCTTTTGCTATCTTCTCCGTGTTCCCGTGATGGTACGAGAACACAATCACGAGCGGTTTTACCGGGTATGGATTTTTTAGATTATTTTCTGTTTGATCCATGATTTACCACATTTCTCGAAAGATATTGTTCCAGGTAATGAGATGCCCCCCTTGTGCCATCCCTGCCCCCCGATGCGGGGGGCGGGGGCGCTTGCGATTCCTCCGGATTACCTGTCTGGAGATATCGGAAGATGTTGCGGGCAGGTAACCCGTTGTTATCGCAACCGGGGCGCCGCAGCGGCGGGGGCGGAGCCGCCTGGCGACGCCCCCCGGAGCGTCAGGTTTTCTCATCTCTCACGAATGATTTCCATCTCCATCACTCCCTCCCGACGAGCCCCTCCACCCAGGCCCGGTTCGCCCGGAGGGCGCAGCCGCCTTCCGTTTCCGCAAGAACTTCCGGCGTTTGGCGGAGCCGGGCGAGCAGCCGTGACTGCAGCGCCTCATCCAGCGGCACCTGGGTCAGGTTCGCATCCGAGTACGGGGCTGCGGGGCAGGGCTCGAGGTTGCCGGACGGGCTCACGTGCAGAAAGCCCCGCCCGGCTGCAAGGCACCCGCCATAGATCTCCTCGTCGCCGGGGAAGCCGATGAAGAGCGCCGGGAACTTCCGGTTATGATCCGCAAGGACGGCCTGGAGGGTCTGCTTCTGCTCATGGGTCAGGACAAGGTCCTCCGTGCCATGCGCCATCGGCACGTACTCGACATACGTAAAGACCCGGGCGCCGGCACCGGCCATCTGCCGGACGAACATCTCACCGGTGACATCCCCGAAGTTCTTCCGGGTTGTGGTCATGGAGCAGCCGAAGAAGACATTGCGGTCTTTCAGCCTCGCACAAACGGTAAGGAGTCGGTCATAGATCCCGCTGCCCCGCCGCTGGTCGGTATCATTTCTGAACCCTTCGAAACTGATGACCGGCACGATGTTCCGGCAGGCTGCGATGTCCGCCGCAACCGCATCATCGATCAAGAGCCCGTTGGTGAAGACCGGAAAGAGGACGCTGGGGTGGGCCTTTGCGAGTGCGAAGATCTCTTCACGACGGACAAGCGGCTCGCCGCCCGCGATGACCATCACGGAAACGCCGAGATCCGCTGCCTGGCCGACAACCGATCTCAGGACATCCGGGCTCATCTCCGCTCCGGGCTTCCCGCCCCGCCCGTGCATGTAGCAGCCGGCGCATGCAAGGTTGCAGCGCGTGGTTATGCTGAGGATCATGACCGGCGGGACGATAAGCCCTTCCCGCTCGTGTCGTCTCCGCACCGCAGCCGCCTTCCGCTGGTGGTGCAGGATGACCGTGCCGGGAATGACGAGGGCCGGCTCGCCCGCAATGAGCCGGACTGCCTGGATGAGGGTTTCCGCGATGGTGGTATCGAAGAGGTCACGACAGCGCTCGTTCCCCTGCCGGGGTTCTGTCGATCCGGTCATTCTGTCGCGCTCCTGCCAAAGCGGCGTGCGAGGGACATGACGGCACAGCCTGCCAGCGCTGCGAAAAGAACGATGAAACTGAGGGCCGAGAACGTGAATTTGACGGCATACATGATACTGACGAACCAGGCAACGGGATCCAGTCGCGCCGGGTACGTGAGAAGAAGCGTGATGACACCTGCGTTCTCGCAGTAATCCGCTGCTGCTGCAAGCAAAGGCGCAAGGTTCAGCAGTAACCACGGGCTGCCCTCCGGAAGCAGGCGGGAAAAACCCCACGAGATCCCGAGTGCAAGGAAGAGGCCGTACGTGAACGGGAACACGAGGTCGAGCGGCACGATATGCGTCAGGTCAAACGCCCGGCCCGCCTCACCAAGGGCATCGAGGACTGCGTAGACGCTCTCCGGCCCGGTCGTGAAGGTCATGTCGGGGATCGTGGGGCCCCCCGTGATCTCCTGCAGTCGCGCAAGCCCGAACGGGCTGCCGTTGATGATGACAGCAGTGACAAGGAAGATCACGAACGATCCGATGAACGCCCTTGTCGTTGCCGCCCGGCGGATGGCACACGAAATGCGGCAGGCCGGGCAGGAACTACGGGGGCATGAAGCTTTCATGCATCGCCCCGCTGGTGGATCATGTCCTCAAGCGTCACGTCCGGGTGGTGGTACCGCGGGTTATGCGAGACGATCTCCCCGCCGATAGCTTTCTGCGGGCACCATTGATAGCATGCAAGGCAATTTTCGCACCGGTGCTGCCATGATGGCCGGTGATCCTCCATCACGATATTCCGTACCGGGCAGATCCGTGCGCAGATCCCGCAGCCGTTGCAGGCACCGCTCACCCGGAAGCTCCGATCGGCAGACAGGACAAGTTCGGCGAACGGCAGACCCCGTTCACCACTGAGCCCCTCATACCGCGACCGGAAAACAAACCGCACGAACGGGAGCAGGGGGGCCCAGGCTGCCTTGAGGATTATTCCACGGGTCTCGTACCTGCCGCGGAGCCGGGCGTTCACGTAACCGGAAATCCTCTTTGTCGCTTCCTGCCGGCGGGCAGGTTCGGCAGCCTGTTCTGCGGCCAAAAGCGGCCGGTTGCTCATCTTCACCGTAAACCCTGCCGCAAGATCGCGGCCCCGAAAACGAAGGATTTCCTGTACATTCCCAATCGTGGTTCCCGGGTTGCCCCCGTGCGTGCAGACCGCGAACAGGTAGCACCTTTCGCCGGTTTCCAGCTTCTCAAGAAACCGCCGGATGATACCGGGGATGCCGCTGTCGTTTGTCGCGAAGTAGACCGGAAAAACGATCCCGACACGGTCTGCATCGGACGTGACAACCGGCTGCTGAAGCGCTGCAGCAACCGGAACGAGGTCTCCTTGGATTCCTGCGGCAATGTCCCGGGCAGCCGCAAGCGTGTTGCCGGTACCGGTGAAATAATAGATAACCGTCTTCATGCAGTCTCCCCGGGCCCCAACGCCAGGTCCTTTTTGACGCCGCGCGCCGAGAACCATTCGACAATCACGCCGATGATATTGTACAGGGGATTGACCGGGACATCCACAAAGTATTTGGTACCCCGGTCTAGCCAGCCTTTCTCCTTCCAGTACCGGTAATCGGCCGGTGACACCTCCTCCAGCTGTGAGAATGCTGCCCGCTGGCCGTGGAAGAGCACCACGTCCATCAAACCCGGACTCTTCCGTGACCCGCGCAGGAGGGCTGCGGCAAGTTTCCCTGCTGCCCGCGCAATCGCATTCCGGTTCTCGTCGATCCGGTACTGCGGTACGGGCGCCGCCGTCACGATCCCGACAGTTCCGGCAACCTCGAATCCCCATACCCGCGCAACCGTGTCGAGATACTTCAGGACATCTTCGTTGCCAAGAATCCCGGCGGTCGTGAGAAGAAGGGCTTTCTTGTCAAAGAACCGCGGCCGGTGGAAGACATAACTCAGACGGTCGATGAAGGTCTTCATCTGGCCGGAAACATTCATGCCATAGACGGGGGTGGCGAAGATCACGGCATCGGCATCATGTATCTTCTGTTCGATACGCGGGGCATCGTCGCGGTTCGGGCACCGTTCCTCACCCTGAGCGAAACAGGCCAGGCATCCCCTGCAGGGCTGCAGGTTCGCGTCCTTCAGCCACAGGTATTCGAACTCTACCGCAAGTTCCTTTTCGAGGAATCCGCGGAGCTCCTCGCACGCCCGGAACGTGTTTCCCTTCCGGGGACTCCCCATGATGACGAGGATCTTCTTATTCTGTTGCATCTCGTTTTCCATATTTTTCACCGTTCCACAGGTTCAATTCCCGTCTGCACCGCCATCATTTCCCGGAGCACGCGTACGTGATAGCCTGCCCGGGGCAGACATCCACGCAACTGCCGCAGAGGATGCAGTCCGCCTGCTCCATCTTCCCCTCCCGAACCATCCCGTGTACATCGAGGCTCATCGGGCATTCCTTCGGGCACATGTTACAATCAATACACCGGTTTGAGTCCGCTTCAAGGTGAAGCGCCGGCCATCTGACAAGGTTGCGGATCTTCCTGCCGCTGATGAGCATCACCGCGATCGGGCAGAACGTGTGGCAGAAGCCGCGTTTACCGAAGATCAGCGTGAAGAGCAGGATGATAGCGACCGGCCCGACAAACATCGCAATTCCACCCGCTGCCAGGATCGAGATGCCGTTCTCTGTACGGTAGAACAGGTCGACCGTCTTCAGGCCGCCGGCAGACCAGATCGCAAGGGCGAGGCTCCCGAAGATCGAGAGGAAGACAAGGTACTTCAGCCCGTCAATCTTCTTTGTTACGAGGGGCCTCTTCAGGGCAAGGTTACAGATCTCCTGCAGGCCGCCCGCGGGGCACAGGTACCCGCACCAGAGCCTGCCGAGGACGAGCGAACCAAGGAAGAGCAGGGCAAAGACCACAAGCCCGCCCGATACGATCCCAAGCCCCGCCGCCTCGGTGATGAGGGGGCAGGAGATGTAGGCGAAGGTGAGCGGGTACAGTACAAACGAGAGGGTGATGAGCACAAGACGCGCACGCTGCCGTGATGAAACTGGTGTACCTTCAGATTCTGTCATGGTTGCTGTCACCGGTTCATGAGACAGGGGAATCCGTTTTTTCCCCCCGCTGGGCTTCCATGTCCTCAACCGTCAGGTCGGGGTGCCGGTATCGCCCCCGGCCTTTCGTGCCCTGCATCATGTTGAGCTGGATTGCCTCGACCGGGCAGAAGTGGAGGCAGGAGCAGCAGAGCTCGCACTTCTGCAGCCAGACCGGCCGGTCGTTCTCCATGACGATGTTTGCGACCGGGCAGACCTTCGCGCAGGTCCCGCAGCCGGTGCAGGTGTTCTCCACGGAAAACGAGGCGCCCAACCCATGGACGTTCTTCGCGAACGGGGGGTAGACGATGAGTCTCATCAGGGACGAGAAAGGGGCGAAGCCGGGGGGCACGGTCTGTCCTTTCTGTATCGCGACAGCAATGGCCGCAAGATCGGCATCTGCCTTTCTGAGGATCTCATCTTTTTTGTCTCCCGACGGCGGGACCGCGAGCGGCGGGAAGTTGCCGGGCATCCTGACCGCGAATGCGGCGTCGAGCTTCTTCCGGCAGCCCTGCAAGAAGATGCCATTGAGCTGGTGGAGGGCCGAGACTCCCATACCGCCCATCGTGACGATCCCGAACGAGTACGGCACGGCACCGATGTCCAGCCGTTCCGCAAACTCCCGGACGATGACGGGGAGGCCGGCGTCGTATACCGGGCACATGATCCCGACACGGTCCGCATCCGTAACGATCCTGCCCGGGGTTTGCGCAAGCGATGCGATAGGTACCAGCCTGCAGTCTTTTAACGCTGCGGCGATCTTCCGTGCGGCGGCAAGCGAGTTGCCGGTGCCCGTGAAGTAATAGATGGTGGTCTTCATGACATGTCCTCAGTTCCGATCTTCAGATCGGCGAGTGTGACATCCGGGTTCCGGTACCGCTCCCGCTTTTCCGTCTCAGTCCCGGCCTGGATCGCCTGCACCGGGCAGGTGTGGATGCAGCTGCAGCAGAGCTCGCACCGGTGTTTCCAGACGGGTTTTCCTTCAGCCAGTTCAATATTTTTCGACGGGCAGACCGCGACGCATGTTCCGCAGGAGGTGCATTTGTCAGAGACGGTGAATTTTTTGTCGTCAGTACGGACATGAGACCTGAACCACGGGTATACCAGGTTGTACAGCAGACGGGAAACGAGCGAAGCGGGCAGCGTGCGTTTCTCGCACCGTACAACATTACCCGCAATCGCCGCGATCTGTTTGTCTGCCTTTGCGAGGATCTCTTCCCGCTCTTTTCCTTGAGGGGATTCGTACTTCAGGATATAATTGCCGGGCATGACGACGCCGAATCCTGCATCGAGCCCTCTCCCCTGCCGTTTCCGGAGTATCGTGTCGAGCTGCCAAAGAGCGGCGGACTCCCCGCCCCCGCCATGGGTGATTATGGCAAAGACATACGGTGCTGCCGCAGGATCCAGGCGCGCCGCCCATTCCGCCACCATGAGGGGCAGGCCGAAAAAATAGACCGGGCAGACGATGCCGACCCGTTCTGCCTGCGGCACAATAGCGCCGCGGGTCTCCCGCAGTAACGCAATCGGGATAAGCTCGCAGTCCCCGGTTGCCGCGGCGACCTTCCTTGCAGCAGCAAGCGAGTTGCCGGTGCCGGTGAAATAATAGATGATGGTCTTCACGGTGCACGTCCTGCTGTTGTTATCGCTGCGACCATCGCGTTGATCCGGTCCGGATCCACGGTACCGTGTTTATCGAACACGAATTCGTCGTGAACCTTCACGCCTTTTGCCTCAAGGGCGTTTTTAAGGGACGAAAGGGATTCCCCCCCGTCTTTCCCGCAGGTCGCAAAGATCACCGCGGGTTTGCCTTCGCAGCCGGCAAGTGCTGCAACCGCGGCGTTGACCGCCGGCGTGGCCTTTCCGGCCCAGACCGGGGTGCCTATAACGATGACATCATCGGCTGCTACATCGATGATTGCCGGTTCGATAGGATCGCACATGCCTTTCAATGCCCGGTAACACCCGAGGGTATAGATGGTAAGCTTCGAATAGTCGCTGGTCAACTTCACTTCCACGAGGTTTCCCTCGCAGGCGTCGCAAACCTTCTCTGCCACGCTGCGGGTGTTCCCGGAAAACGAGTGGTAAATTATCCTGGCCTTCATGATTTCACGTCCCGTATAGTCTGTTGCCCGGTTCCTGGTGTTCCTGATTCCAGACTCCTGAGGGGATCCGCCCCGATGATCTTACGGAGCAGTTCGCCCCCCGCGTCCGGGTTCTTCGTATCTTCTGCATCCAGGGAGATCTCTGCCATAACCCTGACACCGCGGTCAGCCAGAGATTTGCTGAGGAGTGGCAGGGCCTCGCCGGGCTGGTTGGAACAGGTGGTAAAGACAACCGCCATCTTGCCCTCGCAGCCTTTGAGCGCCTGCACGGCTCCGTTGATGGCAGGCGAAGGTTTCCATGCCCAGACCGGTGTGCCGATGATCAGAAAATCATACGCCGAGACATCGATCTCCGCAGGTTCGATCTGGTCGCAGGCCATCTTCCGGGACCGGATGACGCCCGTCGTGTAGGCCGTGAAGGAGGAGTAGGGGGTTTTCGTCCGGACTTCGATCAGGTCGCACCCGCTGGCGTTCCGTATGCCTTCAGCAACACGCCGGGTTATGCCGGAGTACGAGTAGAAGATCACGCAGGCCCGGAGATTCCTGTCACGGGTTGACTTCCGGACCATCTCGCGGTTGCACTGCTCCATGACACTCGCGTACATCAGATCGAACTGCTCCCGGAACTGCATGATCCGGTCGCGGTTGACGGTGTAACAGATAAAAAAACCTTCGCGCCGTGATTCAACCAGCCCCTCGCTTTTCAGCGTCTTCAGATGCTGGGAAACTGCAGGCTGGGAGATTCCGAGCCGGGCCGCGAGATCACTGACCCCGAGCGTCCCGCTCGTATCCGTTGACAGGAGATAAATGATCTGGAGCCGGGTATGGTCTCCCAGCGCTTTGAATGTCCCGGCCATACCGGGAACCATCTCGCTGAGTCTGGGGCATTCATTCTCCTTGTCGTCCGGCTCCATGGAATTCTGTATAAGTGTTTGCTTATACGCTTATATGGTTTTCGCGAAGCCGGAATCTGCCAGAAATCAATAGCGTGCAACGATTTTGTGTGCGTTTCCGTCAACCTTGTAGTATTTCGGGTGCTCAAGCAGGTCAAGCGCATTGATCTTCATATCAATGAGTTCCCCGTAATTGAACGACTCGAATTTACGCGTCCCCTGTTCATCCCAGAAAACAACAATCCCGTTCTCCATCTTTTTGCTGCTGGTTATGTCGTTCATGCAGTCCAGTCGGGAACAGGAGGTAATGAAGGTTTGGTTATCTTTCAAAAATCGAGATGTAGACTGTTCAGCTCTGCAGAATTCCTCGTTATTCCTCACGTTCCCGTTGTGGAGGTACACATATCCCCGGGCGGGTACTCGCCGCGTCCCAAACCACATCCACTCTCGCTTTCGGTCTTCGTAATATTGCGATATACGACCTCATCCGTTCCCTTCGATGAGCGTTCAGTAATTCCGGCCCGGTTCCGCATTTTCCAAAATTATGACCTCTAAAATCCGAAGGACGGGAGAAATGAGGTACAACCGGGTTCGTAGCTGGCTCCGATGTACCCGAATTTCCACAGAGGTTTTTTTAACAGTGAAAGCAGCTCCATCTGACGATAACATCTGGCCGGGTCTTCGGTGAGATCACTCATTTAACAACAGGATTTCTCAAGAGCAGCTTTTTCGGCTCTGGCTGTGGTTTTTCAACGTGTATGATTCCCCCCTTTTGTACCAATTCGTCCCCCTTGAGGGATGAGCGCATGATGACCCGGGCGAAGGTGCATCTCAGGCAGTCTTCTCACAATTCTGACGCTCTTTCGGGCTTTGCCCCCGCCGCTGTGGCATCCCCGGATTGCGATAACGCCGTATTACCTGTTCAATTTTAAATGAGGACAGTACAGATAATTTCAAGACTTCGCATGCGCGATTGAGCCCACGGGGGAGCAGGGCTGGTGCAAAGGGGGGGTCCTACAGCAGCGGGGCAAAGGCATTGCCGAAGCCATACGGAGTGTCTGGAGGACAGGATATCAGGTTATTCCATGGAAAAAAAGCAGCGCTGAAATTGCACATCACCCTTATAAAAATTCTCAGAATTGTCCTGTCCGGAAAAACATTACGGGAAATTTTTTCTACGGTTGTCTCACTGTTTTTAAAAAAATTGCGAAAAAAAGAACGATCCCCGTCATCACACCGGTTTATAGTGCCCCCACTTTCCGAGGGCTTCCCGAAGTGCCGGCGCCTTCTTTGCTTTCTCCTCGAGCGTGACACCTTCCTGCCACGCTTCAATCGCCTGCATGGTCGCCTGTGCGCCTGCGCGGGTGCCTTTCGGGTGGCCGTGGATGCCGCCCGAAACAAGGAGAACCATCTCAGTCCCGTAGATGTCAAGCACTTCCGGCACGAGGCCGGGGTGGAGGCCACCGGACGAGACCGGGAAGGCACTCTTTATCTTCCCCCAGTCCTGCTCGAGCAGCATGCCCTCAACGGCCCCGGTCTTCTTCTCGCGCAGGATGTCTGCGAGGGCAACCGATTCCCGCCGGGAGCCGGTCAGCTTCCCGACCGCAGTACCGGTATGGATCTGGGAGACCCCGATCAGACGCATGATCTTGGCAAGGAACTGCATCGTGATACCGTGCTTCCGGTTCCGGGAAAAGGTCGCGTGCATGGCGCGGTGGGCATGGATCGCGAGGCCGAGGTCCGAGCAGTAGTCACGCATGGTCATGACGCCGGCAGTTCCCGCAACGATCACATCGATCATCGCATAGTTCCAGCCGTTCTCCGCAAGCAGGTCCGCCCGTTTTTTCATGGTCTCGACATCGGCAGTAATGTTGAGGAACGCGGACTTCTTCATGCCCGTCTCCTTCTCCGCCTTGTCCCGCAGCTTTGTCATGTACTTCACGCGATCGCCGAAGCGGTTGAACGAAACGGAGGTTAAGTTCTCATCGTCCTTAACGAAATCGAAGCCCCCCATCCAGGTCTCATACCCGACCTCTGCATGCTCCTTTGCGGTAAAGCCGATCTTGGGCTTGGGCACGGCACCGGTCAGCGGCCGGCCATGGACCTTCATCATCTTCCGGATCCCCTCATTGCCAAAGTGCGGGCCCCGGAAATGCTTCAGGTAGGCCAGGGGTAAGGAGGCATCGATCAGACGGAGGTTCTTCACCGCTTTCATGCCAAAGATATTCCCCGCGATCCCGCTCAGCAGCTGGACGGCATTTCCTTCCTCCCAGAGCTCAATCGGGTACGCGATCCTGACGACATTCCCTTCAATATCAAACGCGGTCGCCTGCAGCGCCTTCATCCGCGGCGGCATGGTAAAAAGGGTAGTCCAGGTACCGGTCGAACTCTCCGAGGCCACCCGTCCTGCCGCTTCCCTGCCGCTGATACCGGCTGCCGGTTCAAAATAGAAAAGGCAGACCAGGTCGTCTTTTGATGGTTCATAATCCAGGTTGACAAAATCCTTGTACCAGTCAATTGCCATAGCTGTCCCTGTACTAGCAAAGGCGGTGCCGGGTAAAAAAAGGTGATGATGGTACTTCCGTGATGAGAGGACAACGGATATGCCGGATCCGTCAGTCCGATCTTCCCGCACCGGTTACCAAGTGGCCATAACGGCTGGTGAAAATCTATTTATTGGTGGGTTTTTTAATTATACATCTCAACAACCGGACCGGCATCCTGCACGACTGCTCTCTGCAGTACAGGACACCCGTGGTGACCCCCTCATGACTGCAAAGAAAGCCGAAAAGAAAGCTTCTTCCCGCCCCGGGAAAACTGCATCAACCACGGAAAAAATCACAAAATCGGAAAAGACCTACCGGGGAATTTTTGAGCATTCCGGTATACCGGCCGTTGTCATCGGCGAGGACTCGGTCATCCTTCTGGCCAACCGCAGGTTCGAGGAACTGAGCGGTTATCCCCGCGGGGAGATGGAGGGAAAGAAACCGTGGACGGAATTTGTCAATACGGGGGATATCGAAAAGACCGGAACATATATTACCGAGATCCTGAAACCGAAAGGATGGGCCCCTGCACAGTATAGTTTTGGTTTTGTTGATCGGAACCGCATTATCCGGGACATATCCGCCAGCATGACACTAATCACCGGTACCCGGAAGATCCTCATATCACTCGTGGACATAACATCACGGAAAACGGTCGAACGCCTGCTCCGCCTCAACGAAGAACGCTACCACTCCCTGGTGAAAACCCTGAAAACCGGGGTCTTCCGCTCGACACACGAGCTGCCGGGCAGGTTTATCTGGGCAAACCCGGCGTTCCTTTCCATGTTCGGGTACGGTTCTTTAAAAGACCTGCTGAAGATCACCACGGCCGACATCATTGCCGACCACCAGGACCTCCGGAGTATTTTTGAGGAACTCGATACCAGCGGATTTGCCCGGCTTGAAAAAATCCGGTTGGAGAAGGCCGACGGGGCACCATTCTGGGCTTCGATCACCATGGAAGTGAAACGGAAGGAGGACGGGACATCCCCCTGGGTTGACGGGACGGTAGAAAATATCACGGAGCGGGTTCGGGCCGGGGAGGAACTGAAGCGGACACAGTCACGTCTCGGGGAGTTGCTCAATGCCGTAACCACATACAGCCTCTTTGCTACCGACCCGGAGGGGATACTGACCATGTTCAACACCGGTTCCGAGCAGATGCTGGGATACCGGGCAGAAGATCTGATCGGCAGGGAAACGCCCCTCCTGTTTCTCCAGACGCCAGAACCTGCAGCCCGCGGCTCCCCCCCGGAACAGGAAGGGGAATCACGTCTGAACAATTTTGCGGCATTCATATCCGGCGCGAAAGCCAACGGGTGCGATGAACGGGAGTGGACCTGTGTCAGGAAAGACGGTGTTCAGATCCCCGTTGACCTGACCCTGACCGTTATGCACAATGAAGACAGGATTATCACCGGGTACCTGGGTGTTGCGCAGGAAATTTCCGACAGGAAACGGCTGGAAGAAGCGTTCCGGTATGATACCCTGCAGATGTCGGGTGTTATCTACAATTTGCCGGATCCCACGTTTGCCATCGATCGCACGGGAAGGGTCATCGCATGGAACCGCGCAATCGAGGATATGAGTAATACCAGAGCAGTCGATATTCTCGGGAAGGGCGATTATGCCTATGCCGTCCCGTTTTACGGGGATCGCAGACCGATGCTCGCAGACCTTATTTTCAGTACTGACACGGAGATTGAACAGCAGGGTTATTATGATATCCGGCGGAGCGGCAATTCTATCACTGCCGAAACCTGCCTTATGAATCCGGGCGGGGGGGAGCTCGTTCTCCGGGGGATTGCCGCACCGATCTATGATGATACCGGCGAGATCGCCGGGGCCATTGAATCGATCACCGATATTACTGACGTGCGGAAGCGGGAGTCAGAGCTGCAGGATTCCGAGTCCCGCTTCCGGGCTGTTCTCGATTATATCGGATCGGCTGTCGCGATCCTGGAAGAGGATGCCACCATCTCCTATATCAACCCGGAGTTCGAGCGAATCATCGGGTATGTCCGCGAGGAAGTGGAGGGAAAGAAGAGGTGGACAGAATTTATTGCGCCGGAAGACCTGGAGCGCATGCATGAGTCCCTGCGCGGAAGCCATCATGAGCCTGCCATGGTATCCGCACGCTTTGAATTCAGGTTCATCCGCTGGGACGGGCAGGTCCGGCATGGTCTTCTCTCGGTCTCACCGGTACCCGATACCGCCAGGACCATCATCTCCCTCATCGACATCACAGACCGGGTCCTGGCCGAGGAAGCAGTACAGCGGGCCAATAAAAAACTGAATTTTTTCAGCCAGGTTACCCGCCACGAAATCCTCAACCAGCTTACCGCGCTGAAGGGGCATCTGGAACTCTCGAAGGAATGTACTGCTGACAGCCGGCTCCTGACCTCGCTTGAGAAAGGACTTGCGGCAGCAGAAGCGATCCAGTCCCAGATCCTGTTCACGCGGGACTACCAGAATATCGGTATCCAGCCCCCGGAATGGCAGAACGTGCGTGACGAGATCCTGAAAAGCTGTACCGGCATACCTATGGGGAAGGTCACGGTGAGCGTCCTGATTACGGGTGTCGAGATCTACGCAGACCTGCTGCTGGGAAGGGTGTTTTTCCATCTCATCAATAATGCGATCCGGCACGGAGGAACGCTGACGGAGGTCCGGTTCATGTGCGAAGAGTCGTTCGAGGAACTGGTGCTGGTCTGTGAAGATGACGGGGTCGGGATACCCGCGGACGCAAAGGAGAAGATCTTCAACCGCCAGTTTTTCGCAGGTTCGGGACTTGGCATGTTCGTTTCACGGGAGATCCTCTCCATCACGGGGATCAGCATCCGCGAGACAGGTACTCCCGGGAAAGGAGCCCGGTTCGAGATCCGGGTTCCCAAAGGTGCGTACCGCTTCATAAACGATGGGTAACCAGCCTGCTGCCCCCCGGCCCGTATACCACCCTTTCATCAATTACAGATATCAGCCGCATCATGCAGTACCTTACTGCCGTTCCCCGGTAACAACGGGGCTGGTCCCGCCCGCGTGCACCCCGGGCGGGTGGATCATACTCACCATTTATTTCTGATGACCGGTAACAGGGTTTCCAGGGATACCACGTTAATAGAGCACTGCTGCGGTTCGCAGAGGCAGTCCGGGAACAGGCCCGGTTCTTCCACAGGAGAGAGTTCTTTTGGATAATCCGATAGGTTTCTGCCAGGCATTCACGTGCCCGCATACCGAAAGATATACCATGCCAGCACGGCAGAGATGACGGCAGAACAGGTGAGGACGAGCAGGATCGTGGTGATTTTATCTTTTTTCTGCATCGCTGCCCAGTCGCGCGTCTGTTTTCCCGCAACAAACCCGATAAGCAACCCGGAACCTGTACCTGCAAGTATGCCGAGGGAGAGTATCATCAGGAAATCAAGCAGGGTTACAGTCATGCAGGTGCTCCACTCAGGGTTTTTCTGCAATCGCTTATAAGTTGTTCCAGTCAGACCGCAGGATCATCCTGATCGCGGCCATAACCGGTTACGGCGGCGGGCAATACCCGCGAGGGTGACCAGCAGGGCACCTGCCGTTGCCGGCACGAGCCCGGGAGCCCGGGTGGTGGGAACGGGGAGCGGGTCAAGGGAAACCCCGACCGGAGTGACCTGGCCGGCATTGATCCGTACCTGCCGCGCAGCAGGGATATATCCATCCATTTCCAGCGTGACCGTGTGGTTGCCGGCGGAAATGTTCTCCAGGACAACCGGCGCGATCCCGACATCAGCCCCGTCAAGCAGGACACGGGCACCGGGCGGGGTGGAATTCACCGCAAGCATGCCGCTCTCCGGCTGGAGAATCACCGCTGCATCAGCAATTTCTCCCGGTTCTACCCGGACCCGGGTGGACAGTTCCATGAACCCGGACCGTAAGAAGCTGACGGCATAATTACCCGGGGAAAGACCGCTGATCGCAAGCGGGGTTTTTCCGCGGTACTCCCCGTTGACCGTCACCGATGCCCCATCCGGGACCGAATGGAGGTCCATCCCGCCGGGCTGTACCGGCGTGTCAACGGTGACGAAGGGTTTTCTGAGCGTAACCGAAATTGTCCGGTAGTCCGCCAGGGCCAGGCGGGAGCGATCATTCGGGCCGCTGACGACCCAGACTGTATAGGTCCCTTCATCAAGCCGCCCGCCGGGGGATCCCGTATGCCACGTGTAACTCCAGCGGTCGTCCCCGTCAACGCTGACGCGGGTAAAAAAACCCTCGTCTGCCCTCTTTGTGATGTCATGCAATGCCACGCCATTGGCGGGCAGGTTCGGACCGGTCAGGAAAAGGTACACGTATGGCCCGGACGTTGAATACCCGGCTATCGACACCTCTTCTCCGAGTGATGCCTGGATTCCGTTGGATGCAACCGCACTGCCGGTTATGCACAGCAGAACCACAATGAACACGGTTGTCAGCAGAGTTCTTTTCAGAGAGACCATAGGTTCAGGCAGGTATTGATCGTTGAGGTTCTTTGATTTTACGCTTGAATTTTAAAAAGCGCGGGAAAAAATATACAAGCTCCACGAGGCGTTCGGAGGTCCGAAAAACTCATGACCCTGGTGCAACCGGTTATCCGTGTCTGCAGCAGGATCAGGGTGGGCACTCATCAAAAAGAGGCAACGGGTTTCCGGGACCATGATCAGGGTTTGGGACGCCCCTGCATGCCGCTCAAGATCAGCCCGCGGATCTTCGATCGCGGGGTGTTTTCTATCATCCGTAAGATCAGCAGACCGCCGCATCGTGAGGAATGCACGAATCCTGCAGGAAAACAAGAGGAGATCCTCCCGCAAAGAACCAGGGCGGTGTTCTGCTTCCCGCTGACTGTACTTTGCAGGATTTTCAGATGTAGCACGGAAAAAATGAGATAAAAACTGCCTGGACTGATCCCGGACTCCCGAACTGCTGCCAGGTTCCGGTCGCGATTGGGAGCACCAATAAAAATATATTTGTAATAATAATATGTATGTGGAGGAGGTTATATGAAACCCCAGCATGTGATGTATTTCACTGAGAAGGAAACAGAGTTTGTAAACCTGCTCATCGACATCGGCACAAGAAAGAATGTCGCGCAGGTACTGGTATTCCTTGCAAACGCTTCCGAGGCAACTTCGCGGGATATCGAGCGGGGGACTGACCTGCGCCAGCCGGAGGTCAGTCTCGCGATGCATTACCTGATCGCGCAGGACTGGATCAAGATCCGGGAGAACAAGGCTGAAGGGAAAGGACGCCCGGTAAAGATCTATTCCCTCTCCAAGCCGATTGACCGGATCATGAACATTATAGAGAGAGACAAGAAAGAGCAGGCAAAACAGCAGCTGGCCCGCGTACAGAAATTGCGGGAATACATACGCTGATTTTTTCCATGCTTTCCTGACAGGTTTCCTGTCCCGGGGTCTTCTCATTTCCTTTTCCTGTATCTCGGAGATGAGGAAGGTTCATGAAATACTTGAATTCCTCCTGGTTTTCAGCGCTTTTTTGCGAGAGTCCCATCCAGTCTCCCTTAATACCTTTTCCACCAAACATCACGTACGGATTTTCATGCCCCCCTCAGATGCCAGGAACGTAGCGCTGTTTATCGCAATCCTGGCCGGGTTCCTTACACCGTTTGACCTCTCGGCAGTCAACATCGCACTCCCGACCCTTGCACAGGAGTTCTCGATGGATGCCATCCAGATGGGCTGGGTATCGACCGCCTACCTGCTTGCATCAGCGGTCTTTCTCGTCCCCTTCGGCCGGATCGCGGACATATACGGGCGCAAAAGGGTATTTGCCACCGGGCTCTCGATATTTACTCTCGCGTCCTTCCTCATGATCCTGGCGCCGTCCGCCCTCGTCGTTATCCTTCTGCGGGTCCTGCAGGGATTCGGGAGCGCGATGATCTTCGGTACCGCGGTTGCCATCCTCACCTCAGTAACCCCGCCGGAGAACCGGGGAAAGGCACTGGGGATCTACACAACCGCCGTTTATTTCGGGCTCTCGATGGGACCGTTCCTGGGCGGGATCCTGACCGGCCTTTTCGGCTGGCGGAGCATTTTTGCCGTCAATATCCCCGTGGGGCTCTTTGCCGTTGCGCTCATTCTCCTGTTTCTCAAAGGGGAATGGGCAGACTGCTGCGGGGAGCGGTTCGACCTCGGTGGCGCGATCCAGTATGGCCTGACCCTTACCTGCATGATGTACGGGTTCTCCCTCCTGCCGGATCGCGGGGGGTTCATCCTTGTCATCGCCGGCGCGGTGATGCTCGCGATATTCGTGGCCCGTGAGTTCCGCATCAGCTATCCGCTCTGGAATATCCGTCTGTTCTCGAAAAACCGTGTCTTTCTCTTCTCCAACCTGGCAGCGCTGATCAACTATGGCGCCACGTTCGCGGTCACATTCTTCCTGAGCCTGTACCTGCAGTACATCAAGGGATTCTCACCGGAATATGCCGGTATGATCCTCGTGGTCCAGCCGGTGGTCATGACACTGGTCTCCCCGGCAGCAGGGCGACTCTCGGACCGGATCGAGCCGGGAAAGATTGCTTCCGCAGGTATGGCCCTGTCCGCGCTGAGCCTTGTCCTCCTTACGTTCACCGGAAGCGACACGCCGCTCCTGACATTGATCGGCATCCTCGTCGTTCTCGGTATCGGTCTTGGGCTTTTCTCGTCACCGAACACCAACGCGATCATGGGATCGGTGGAAAGGAACTCGTACGGGGTGGCTTCCGGGACACTGGGTACGATGCGCCTTGCCGGGCAGATGCTCTCCATGGGTATCGCGATGATGCTCCTTGCGATCTTTATCGGGAGTGTCCAGATCACGCCGGAACTCTATCCCGCGTTCCTTGAGGGCATGCAGATCTCGATGGGGGTCTTTGCTGCACTCTGCATTGCCGGCATCTTCTTTTCGCTGGTCAGGTACCACGGAAGAGAGAGGGGCGGCACTGGCGGGAGACTGCCCTGAAGCAGGAGACGCCTCCCGCACAAACCTGCATGAGCCGCTATCATACATACCAGATCCATGCACATCAACAGGCTCGATCTGTGCTTTTTTTCCCCTGATCCTCCAGGGCACTGCGGGGCACCCGGTATGGGATTTGACAGCACAGGATCCTCTGTCTGACCCCACCCCCGTCGTCTCGTATGTGGTTGCCTGGTACGACAGTATTCCGGGTCTAAAATTTAATCAATGACAAGGCCGGATATACACTATACGATACGGCAGGACGGGCATGACTCTGGAGATGACAAGTATTCATAACATCAGTATTGTCATGATCCCGCAGCAGTTTGATGCCAATACTGCACCCGGTCTGGAATCGGATCTCAGAGCGATCCTCACCGGTTCGCCACAAAAAATGATCTTAGATTTTTCAAAGACGGAATATATTGCCAGTGCAGGTCTGAAAGTCCTCCTGCTGATCACACGGGACCTGATGAAAACCGGAGGACAGGTCGCCCTTACGGGACTCAGGCCGGCTGTTCTCAGGGTCTTCGCTATCGCAGGGTTTACCAGTATTTTTACGATCTGCACCTCTCAGGAAGAGGCGATACAAAAAATGACGTGACCAGAGCGTTTCCCGCTTTTTGTGAATATGTACAGCAGATAAAAAAGAGTGTTGTGCTCGGTAGAAAACCTATTTTTTTTTTTGGAAATTTATCGCCCCCCTTGCGGCCAGCCCGGCCCCCGTTGGGGGCTCATGGCGCATGCGATGCCTCGGAAATATCTGTACAGAAAATTTCCCGGCGAGTGTATACAGGTAATACGGCATAATCGCGTACGGGGGATGCCCAGCGGCGGGGGCGGAGCCCAAAAGAGCGTCGTGGTTGATTATCCAATGATTTCTGCAGAGCAGAAGGTGGGAGTGTGTATAGAACCCAAAAGAATAATTTTATCGTCGGATGTAAAAAATTATTTTATAAAAAACCTATATCAATCGAAAGAAAGTGACTTGTTTTTGTTTAAGGTTATCGATGATCAAAACAAGAATTTACATGTCTATCGCAATGCCGGAGTCGCCACTACAACGGGAGCGAAGGCATTGCCGAAGTCCCCGGAAATATCAGGAGCAGGATATCAGTTTTCCCCATAACGAAAAAAACAGGTGCTGAATTACACATTACCCAAAAAGAAAAAAAATCCTTCCGGACGATCGGCTTTACAGCTGTTTCTTCTCTTCTGCCGATCCGGTCTCGCTCTTAAAATAATCTACCCACGCCTGCCTCGTCTCTTTCTGGAGCAGGGTGTTTTTCAGGTGCTGCCAGAGCGCGACGAGCACGAGCACGTACGCAAGCATCCGGATAAGAATCAGCGGGATGGTAAGCGGCACCTTCAACCCCGCAAGTGTGGCTGCATGGGAGATGCCGAACAGGCCAAACGCTGTCCCGATAAAGGCCGGCAGCATATCACCACTCTTCCGGAAGCAGAGAAAACCGAGGACTACGATCCCGATACACAAGAGTAAGTTCACAAACAGAATCGGATCCCATTCAAGTGCCATGATTACCCCTGTACCCAAAGTGACACAGGGAATTATAAAAAACCAATGGTTGCCAAAGGAAATTATCAGGTTCCGGAAGAGAGAAGGGATGAAACCGCGATCTCCAGGCTTTCCCCCGGGCGGAGTATCCTGACCCTGAGATCCGTTGTCCGTTCGACCGCCTTTTTCAGCACGAGCGGATCAGCAGCGATCTTGTCCCAGGTATTATAGTGGATAGGGATGACCGTCCTGGCTCCGATGAAATTTGCCGCCATCATTGCCTCCGCAACGCCCATCGTGAACCGGCCCCCGATGGGGAGGAGCGCAATATCCGGGTGGTAGAGCTGCCCGATCAGCTGCATATCGGAGAAGAGGGCAGTATCACCGGCATGGTACACATTCACCCCATCCATGCCAATGACAAATCCTGCTGCAGCCCCGCCGGCAAACCCGGGCCCTGCCTCCTCGATGACCGTGGAATGGAGGGCCGGTGTCATGGTGAAAGAAACCCCGTCAACGGTAATCGTCCCGCCAATATTCATTCCTTCTGAGGGCAGGCCCTTTTCACGCAGGTACTTCGCAATCTCGGTGATGGCAATGGTTTTTTTCCCGAGGGCAACCGTTTCCCCCATATGGTCGCTGTGCCCGTGAGTAACCGCGACAAGATCAGGATCCGTGTTCAGGACACTTCCGCCCTCAACAAATGGATCGATGAGGACTTTCTTTGAGCCGGAGAGGAGCACGCAGGAATGCCCGAGCCAGGTGAGTTGCATATATGCAGATCGGGCTGCAATCGGATGAAATTTTTCATTGCATGATGGAAAAACCCATGTCGGGAAGAGCGCCCACCATCGCTCAAAAAGGAGGGGTGATTCGGGGTAAGGGGTCTTCCCTTACGTCACATCGATCAGTTCAGCTTCTGTGATATCAATGGAGTCGCCAAGGCTGTTGTCCGTGGCGCTCCGGGTCATCTGTTCCGTGAGATCGCGGTCTTCCATGACGTCGCGGATCCGGTTGATATAGGGATCGATGGTCGGGTCTTCCTGTTCCTCGATCACGTGCCGGTATTCCCGGAGCGTCGATGGGCTGACGCCAAGTTCCTCGGACACTTCCTTCATGGTCTTGCCGGAATCAATAAGATCCTCCATCTTCTCCTTGTCAAAGGGCATCTTGAAGTCAAGCTCGCGGAAGAGCTTGAGCCTCACCCGGGCCCGGGCAACCGTTTTGCTCAGTTTTTCATCCCCGAGTTCGCGGGCGATCTCCGTATCGTTCTTTCCCGCATAGAATGAGGTGACGAGCTTTGCAAGCTGGATGGGTTTTAAGGAGGTCTTGAAAATCCCCTGTTCCGTGATCTCTCTCATGACGAGCGCGACTTCGCGTTCGATCGCGTCGCTGTCTCTCAGGGTACCATGGATATTCTTCATCGGTTCGACAATCTGGGTCTTTCCCGACATGGAACTGAAGAGTTTCAGAAGCTGTGCCTTGCGTTTGTCTTCGGTCATTGCATACCCCGTATTGGGATTAGGATATACAATACTTCGTCAACTATTTAATGCTATCTTTACGCGTCATTTGACCAAAAGACTGATAAATTGATGCTGTTTTTTTTAAATACCATTGCCGGTGCAGACTGGTTCCGGCTCTGGTCGATATGAAGTCCCCCGCTCTCCAATTGCCGTGAACAAAGGACGGATTTCCGGAAGAGAGCATTTTTGTCGCCAGTCGTTCAACACTAGTAGCGACAACGAATTCGTGATTACCATGAGCGACGTCTTTGAAAACGTGATGGAACTTGCCAAACGCAGGGGGTTTATCTGGCCCACGTCGGAATGCTACGGGGCGGTTGCAGGTTTCATTGATTACGGGCCGCTGGGCGCGATGATGAAGCGGCGGATCGAAAATATCTGGCGTGATTTTTATGTGATCCGGGAAGGATACTATGAGATCGAGTGCCCCACGATTGCACAGGAGGCTGTTTTTATTGCTTCCGGGCATGTGGCAGGATTTGCCGACAAGATGTTCCAGTGCCCGCACTGCAGCGAATACCTCCGGGCAGACCATGTTGCAGAGGGGGGCGGCATCAAAAACGCATCCACGATGAAAAACGAGGAACTGGCCGCAGCGCTTGCCACCTGCACGTGCCCTGCGTGCGGCAAGGTGCTGTGGACCGTTGAAGTCTTCCAGTTCAACCTGATGTTCAAGACCAGCATCGGCCCCGGCTCCCAGCGGACCGGCTACCTTCGCCCCGAGACGGCGCAGGGGATGTTTGTGGACTTCGGCCGTCTCCTCCGGTTCTACCGCGACAAGCTCCCGTTCGGTGCGGTGCAGATCGGCAAGTCCTACCGGAACGAGATCTCCCCCCGGCAGGGGATGATCCGGCTCCGCGAGTTCACGCAGGCCGAGGCCGAGATCTTTGTTCACCCGGCCGAGAAGAACCGGCACCCGCAGTTCAGACGATACGCGGACTATACGATGCCGCTCCTCACCTGGGTTCAGCAGCAGAAATGCGATGACGCAGTCACGCTCTCGATGCGGGAGGCCGTGGACAAGGGTGTTATTGCAAACGAGTATCTCGCGTACTATGTCGCTCTTACGCACGACATGCTGGTCTCCATCGGGATAAAACCGGAACGCCTCCGCTTCCGCCAGCACCTTCCCGACGAGCGGGCGCACTATGCAACCGACTGCTGGGATGCCGAGATCCTTTCCGACCGCTTCGGCTGGGTAGAGACCGTGGGGCTTGCAGACCGCACGGATTACGACCTGAACGCCCATGCAAAGGAGAGCGGTACGCCCATGACCGTCTTTATCCAGTATGATGAACCGAAGAAAACAGCCCGCCGCCGGATTATTCCGAACATGGGGGTGCTTGGCAAGCTGTACCGGAACAAGGCAAAGGCGATCTTCGAGGCACTGAAAAATTCAACGCCGACTGCAGATGGCGCTGATGTTGAGGTTGATGGCGAGAAGATCCATATACCGGCGGACCTCTTTGAAGTGCGGGACGAGGTCGTTGATCTGCGGGGTGAGGACATTGTTCCTCATGTCATCGAGCCCTCGTACGGCATCGACCGGATGTGCTATGCAGTCCTTGAGCAGGCGTATGATGAGGACATTGCTGACGGCGAGAAGCGGGTCGTGATGCGGTTCTCCCCGAAAGTCGCCCCGCTACAGGTCGCGGTCTTCCCGCTGATGACCCGTGACGGTCTCGATACGATTGCCGGAGAGATTACCCGCACGCTCCACAAGAAGGGAATCCAGGCGGAATACGATGACAGCGGCGCCATCGGCCGCCGTTACCGCCGGCAGGACGAGATCGGCACGCCCTTTGCCGTTACGGTCGATTATGATACAAAGGAGAACAATACCGTCACCCTCCGCGACCGCGACAGCATGAAGCAGGTGCGGATTGCGATTGCGAAACTGCCGGAGACTGTTTCTGCGCTGGTTGAGGGGAGCGTTACGTTTGCGGACCTGGGATAATGAAATATCCGATAAAAATCTTTTTTATTAGATCACTCTCTTTTATTGTTCAGAAATCGATAAAAAAGCCATTGATTTAGCATCATTTCAATAAGCATTTTCAAAAGGGATTTTTTAATAAATGATGGGAGTTGATGCCCCCATACCCCATTGCGATGTTTGCCGCCGCCCCGAAGGACGCCCCGCGGCGGCATCAATAAAGTTTTCAAAAATTCTCCATTGCCGTATGCAAAATCCAACGCATTTTTACTTTTCGTCCATGATTTTCGTACATACTTTTCCCAAACACGGTAATCTGCCCCGCCGTGCCCCGCGAGGGGCCCTGAGGCGGGGAGCAATCATAATTACCCTGCCACGCTAACCACCACTTCATTGGAAGTAACCTTAACCTTCCACCACAATCCCCTTAATACCCGGGCAGACAAATCCCCTTCAGGAATATGAGCTGCATCAGCCACCCTCTCATAAAACCAGACAGCATCGACTCGCGTGAGTACCAGCTCTCGATTGCGATGAAGGCACTGGATGCCAATACCATGGTCATCCTGCCAACCGGCCTTGGCAAGACCGCGGTAGCGCTGCTCGTCGCGGCATCCCGGCTCTATAACGAGAAAGGAAAGGTACTGATGCTCGCTCCCACAAAACCGCTCGTGGAGCAACACATCCGGTATTTCGAGCGGTATCTCGCTCTAAAACCATCCGGTGAATCCATTGCGCCACCGTTCGTTATGTTCACCGGTGATGCCCCGCCTGCAGAACGTACCGCTGAATGGGAGCGGGCAACCGTGATCCTCGCCACCCCGCAGGTTATCAAGAACGATCTCCTCGCGGGGAGGTATACCCTGAAGGATGTGACCCTCATGGTGGTTGATGAATGCCACCGCGCTGTGGGGAATTATGCATACGTGTTCCTTGCCCAGCGCTACCTCTCCTCTGCGGATAAGCCGCTCCTCCTTGCGATGACAGCATCCCCCGGTGGCGTGCAGGAGAAAGTGCAGGAGGTCTGTTCCAACCTCGGGATCGAGCACGTCGAGACCCGGACCGAGAACGACCCGGATGTCAGCCCGTACGTATTCGAGCGGGACCTTGAGTACATCAGTATCGATCTTCCACCTGATCTCAAGTCCGCGATCCAGATCATAAACGGGCTTATCGATGAGCGGCTTGCCCTGCTTGCATCACTCCACTTCACGGTCCCCAAGCGGGAAAAACTCTCGATGAGGGAACTCAACACGATCAACGCGCAAATCCAGCAGCGGATTGCAAACCGTGATCCTGCCGGCTACTCGGCAGCATCGGTCTATGCCGAGTGTATGAAGCTGAAGCATGCGGTCATGCTTGCAGAGTCGCAGGGGAGCGAGGTGCTCAAAGGGTATCTCGCAAAACTGATCGCAGAAGGTACTGGTTCCGGCGGGAGCAAGGCAAGCCAGCGGCTCGCGGCCGACCAGTCCTTCCGCGAACTTTTTGAACGTTCAGGAAAATGGACAAAAGAACTGCACCCGAAGATGGAAATTGCCCTGGGGCTCGTCCGCGAACAGCTGGAATCGCATCCCGACAGCCGGATCATCATCTTCGCCACATACCGCGACACCGTGCAGCTGCTCGTTGATTTCCTTACCGCAAACGGGATCGCCAGTGAGCGGTTCGTGGGGCAGGCAACAAAGGATTCAGAGAAGGGGCTTTCGCAGAAAAAGCAGATCGCAGCCCTGAGCCGCTTCCGCGAGGGGGAGTTCAAAGTCCTCATCGCAACCTCTGTCGGAGAGGAAGGCCTTGATGTACCCTCAACTGATATGGTCATCTTCTACGAGGCAGTGCCATCGGAGATCCGTTCCATCCAGCGGAAGGGACGGACCGGCAGGTCTGGCGCCGGACAGGTTGTTGTTCTCGTCACCAAAGGCACTTCCGATGAGGTATTCCGCCATGTCAGCGCGGCAAAGGAGAAGATGATGCACAAGAGCATGCGTTCGATGGGGAACATGACATCCTCCGTGCCCCGGCCGGTTATGGCAGAGCAGGCGAGCATTGAGGAGTTCACCCCGCAGGGCCCGAGGATCATCATCGACGACCGCGAGACCTCGTCAAAGGTCGTGGAAATCCTCTCCGTCATGGGCGCCGCGATCCGTCTTGAACGGCTCGCCCACGGGGACTATGCCATCGGCGACCGTATCCTCGTGGAACGCAAGACAGCACGGGACTTTGTCGATACCCTCATCAACCGCGACCTGCTTGGCCAGGTCAAGGTAATGGCCGAGGCAGTCACGCGCCCGGTCATGATAATCGAGGGCGGAGATCTCTATACCCAGCGGGACATCCACCCGAACGCCATCAAAGGCGTGCTTGCAGCGCTCACGGTTGACATGGGTGTCACGCTCTTCTTTACCCGTGACGAGCAGGACACGGCGCAGATGCTCATGGTGCTCGCGAAACGCGAGGAGGGCGAACGCGGAGAACGTAAGGTCCATCCCCACAAGACCCATCGCTCGATCCGCGAGGACCAGGAGTACATCATATCGGCTTTCCCGGAGATCGGGATGAGGAACGCCCGGTTGTTGCTATCGCATTTCGGTTCGATCCAGGGGATCGCGAATGCTTCTTTGGAGGAACTTGTGGCGGTGAAGGGAATCGGCGAGAAGACCGGGCAGCGTGTGTTCGATCTGTGCCGGGCACAATACGGGTAATTTTTTTCATTCTGATTATTATGCAAAGATGGGGCTGATACCCCCGGAGTCCCAGCGAGGATATGTGCCGGCCGTCCCCGGCAGAGCGCCTCCGCGGCGGACCGATTTATCTGTCATTTTGGCAAACCCGGTGATCTGCCCTGCCGTGCTTCGGAGCAGCTCTTAGGTGCGGAGCCCGGAATTTTTCCAGATTATCTTCCGGTTCAATCGTAACGAGAAGAAAAAGATGTGCTTTGTAGAAATAATTGTACAGTGATTAAATCGCCCCCCCTGCGCCAGCCCTGCCCCCGTAGGGGGCTCATGGTGCATGCGATGCCTGGCAAGTAACCGTACGGCTCTCATTCAAAATTGACCAGGTAATACGGTGTTATCGCAATCCGGGGATGCCACAGCGGCAGAGGCGAAGCGCCGGCGAGCTTCAGAACTTATGAAGGTTTCCGATGAAAATCGAATTTTTTCAAACAAAATAATGGGTGTTGAGACCTCCAAACCCCCGATTATGATGTGTGCCGCCGCCCCCGAAGGGACGCCCCCGCGGCGGATTAATGACGGATATTTCTAAAAAAAACACCGAACTGCCCCGCCGTGCCCCGGAGGGGCCCTGAGGCGGGAAGCCCTCGTAAAAATTATGATGTCTTTTTAAATTTTCATCGTTCCGGTGTGAACACCATTGGTTCATGCCCGTTTCTGCAGAGCAAAAAAATGAGAAAAAAATCAACCGGGATTTACAGCCGGCACAGCGTCTCAAGCGCGCCGGCCCCTTCCTTCACCGCGGTCATCAGGGTGAGGACGTGGTTCGGGTCCTTTTCGTTCTGGATGCGCAGGCACAGGGAATGGATCGTGAAGGCGAGTTCCTCGGCAAGACCGCCATCATTGCAGGATTCCTCATCATGATCCTCCCCGCAGGTACAGACGTTTCCTTCATGGTGCACGTGTACCGCTGCCGGGGCCTGCGCCGGGGCGGCAGCCGCCTTTTTTATATCCTCTGCATTCCTGTTCTCTTTTAACGATTCGTTCTCTGCACAGACGACACAGAATGTCCTGCCCTTGACTTCAAACAGGGGGCATCCGCAGGTCTTGCAGGCCTTTTCCAGCATCTTCCCCCCTTTCAGGAGGTATTCAGCCATGATTTCATCTTCTTTTCGTGTCGGCATCTGATCACCGTCGAATGGATATTCAACCTATATATGTCGGTTCCGCATATTAACTACAGGTACACAGGTAGGTGATACCATGCCAAACCCTGAAAAAACAATGGAAAACTGTATCCTGATGCTGCAGCACATCCAGGAAGACAACTCGATACCCAGAAATATCCGGCGCGTGGCTGATGAGACCCGGACGCTGCTTTTGAACAATGCCAAGGCGATGGGGCTGCGCGCCGCGGAAGCCATCTCCAAGATTGATGAAATTTCCAATGATCCGAACATGCCCATCCATGCACGGACACGGATCTGGGAGCTCGTGTCACAACTCGAGACCATCCCGCTGGACTGACAGGACTGGATCATCTCCTGCTGTTCTTTTCTCACCACAGATCAGTTCCCCGGCTCCTGTTCGATGATGGCGAACACCTGCGTGCCGGTATTCCGGCCGTATCTCCAGACCTTTGTAAAAACAGTTCAGGCATGTACTTTTTTTACAGGACGTAGTTCAACAGCGAAAAGGTGAGGGGCACGAAAAAAAAACGTGCCGGGCCGGGTTTTCTTTCAAACAGTTCTTGATCCCCGGTTTCTACCGGAAAAAAAGGGATCCTGCATTCTGCCGTACAAAGCCGCTCACGGACCTCTTGTCAAGCGGGATGCCGGGCGCATCTGCACCGTGTCTTTATCAAATGCCGGGATGGCCAACAGGCAGTTCGAAACCTTCGTACGTTTTACTCCCGGATTCCGGCTTTTTGCACGTGCGGGCAACATTATTTTTCCGCATCTTTGGTCTGGAGTGCCGGGCAGAAATTGCAGATGGACCAGAAGACATCCTTTTCCTTGTCGCGGATCAGGCAGTAATACTCCCTGCCCCGCTGCTCAACCGTAAATCCCCCGGGGAACGGCATCCCCACCGGGTGCCCCGGTTCTTCGAGGACAAACATGGTGAAGGTCGCGATCAGGTAATAGAACAGGCGGTTCTTCGGGTTCTGGAAATATGGATTGCGTTCGCCGGTGTCTTCCCAGACAAAGCACCCCTCGGGAAGCATGGTGCAGAACTTTTCGAATGTCTCCCGGTCACGGATCGGGTCGCTCATCCGGCCGAACGCCCCGCTCCGCTCCATGGTGATGAGTATGTGGTGTTTCCCGAAGAGCTGCTCGCGGAAATACGGGCGGATCGCCTCGCGGTAAGGCGAGGGAAGTTTCTCGATATCGCTGTTGAGCCGGCCGCCGATGATCTGGAGATCGAACAGGGAATATGCACAAATTTCCTGTGCTACGATGGAGCCGAGCTCGCCCCGGGTCTGTGCCGACTGCAGCCGGGCAGCGGTATCACGGATCGCCGTACCCGTATCAGACGTGTCATTCCTGGCTGTTCCTGCCGTACCGCCTTCCCTGATGTCCCGCATCTGTAGCAGAAATATCTCGGCTGAAACAAAAAATAGGTATGCGTTGTCCCGATCCATAGTCGGGACGTTCCCCGCGAATATCGTTCTACTCGTATCAGGATCAAGGGTGGATGGCAGATACCTGCTCCTGCCGGGGATACCGGCAAATCTGATGCTCCCCTCCCCCCATCTATGACGGATGCCACCGCACCGAAGGGCGTCCCGCAGCGGCTTCATGTTCCGGACCTATAAAAAAAACCGACTTGCCCCGCCATGCCGCGGAGAGCCCCTGTGCCGGGGCGCCCGCCTGCTTTTTCCCGTAGTGCCGGTTTCCGGGTTTTGTCGGTTTATTCCCTATGATGTTCTCTCAAAAATCCGGTTTTGATATCTTTATAGACCTGCAGCTCCCATACTTTCCTGATTCATGGATATCCTCACCATCACCCTCATCATTGCAGGCCTCGTTCTCTTCGAGACGATAACCAGTATTGACAACGCTATCATCAATGCAGAAGTCCTCTCGACTATGGGCGAGCGGGCACGCAGATGGTTCCTGCTCTGGGGACTCCTGTTTGCGGTCTTTGCTATCCGGGGACTGCTGCCCTGGCTGATCGTCTGGCTCTCCACACCGGCGCTCGGGCCGGTCGGCGCCCTGACTGCAACATTCTCAAGCGACCCGCTGGTGATAGCAGCAATCGAGCAGTCAGCCCCGATACTGCTCATCGGAGGCGGCACGTTCCTTGTATTCCTCTTCTTCAACTGGCTGTTTCTGGAGACCAAGAACTTCGGACTCAGGGGTGAGCGCTACTTCGCAACGAAGGGGGTCTGGTTCTTTGCCATTGTCTCCATCCTGCTCACCGCCATCGTCTGGTTTGCTCTCGGCAGGAACCCGATGATGGCCTTTGGCGCGGTTGTCGGATCGACTGCGTTCTTTATCGTGCATGGTTTCCGCCAGAACGCCGAACTGGCAGAACATAAGATGCTCCACACGTCCGATATGTCGGATGTCAGCAAGATCTTCTATCTTGAGGTCATCGACGCCACGTTCTCGATCGACGGCGTTATTGGTGCGTTCGCGTTTACAATGGCCGTACCCTTAATCCTTCTCGGGAACGGTATCGGCGCATTTGTGGTGCGGGAACTCACCCTTCGAAACGTGGACGAGATCAAGAAATACCGGTACCTGAAAAACGGGGCCATGTACTCCATATTGTTCCTCGGGACCATCATGATCCTCGACAGTTTTGGCATCCATATCCCCTTCTGGGTCTCCCCGGCCATCACATTCGGGGTTGTCGGGTTCTTCCTCCTCAAATCGATCCGGGAGATGCCCCGGGGACCGGGCTCAGAGAAGGGCCCTGTGTGTTAATTTTTTCTCGTAGAGAGCCCGACCGTGAAGAGGTAATAACGGTTTTTCAACGGACACGATCCCGCGTGTCCGAAGCGCGGCCTTCATGCATCCCGTAAAAGAATATGTTTCACTTTCCCGGCCAGGTCCATGCACCAGAGTCCGCCTTTCAGGATCGGTATGATGACCCGCATGCCACCTTCCATCTCTCTCGAGACGTCCCGGAGCTGATCCCGTATTGGCAGGTGCTGGGGACATGCTTCCTCGCATTTACCGCATGCCTGGCAGAGCCCGGCATACGATACGCCCCCCATCAGTCCCCCATGGCGGCTGAAGTAATGGAACCGTGCAGCAATGTCGTGAGGAAAGAGGTACCGGGCATTATACAGGGAAAAACAGCCGGGAATATCAATGCCGTACGGGCATGGCATACAGTAACCGCAGCCCGTACAACCGATTTTCATCAGCCGCCTGTACGTATCACGGACACTGGCTACACGCAGGAGTTCCTCTTCGGAAAGCGACCGGGGGTACGCGTTTTCTGCCACTTTGAGGTTCTCGTCAATATGCCGCTCATCGTTCATGCCGGAGAGTACACACGTGACCTCGGGATGGTCCCATACCCAGCGGAGCGCCCATTCTGCCGGTGAACGTTTGACCAGCGACGCGTCCCAGATCTCCTGTATCTCGTCCGGGATTGCCCCGGCAAGGTTCCCACCGCGCAGGGGTTCCATGATCAGGACCGCCAGGTTCCGCTCATGTGCATACTTCAGACCTTCTGTGCCTGCCTGACCCTGTTCATCGAGGTAATTATACTGGATCTGGCAGAATGTCCAGTCATAGGAATCAACGATCTCCTTAAACGTCGCGAGGTCCGCGTGGAATGAGAACCCGGCGTTTCTGATCCTGCCGTCTTTCCTGGCGGCATCAAGAAACTCCAGCACACCAAGGCTCTTCAGCCGGGGAAAACTCTCTCTGGTAAGGCTGTGGAGCAGGTAATAGTCGATATGGTCCGTCCTGAGCGTGGCGAGCTGGCCATCAAGGATCAGGTCCATATCCCCGCGTGAACGGACCGACCACGGGGGAAGTTTTGTCGCAATCCTCACCTTTTTCCGGTACCCGTCTTCGAGCGCACGGCCAAGAACCTGTTCACTCCTGCCGAGATGATACGCAGGCGCGGTATCAACATAATTGACTCCATGGTCAATGGCAGAGCGCAGCTGCCGGATCGCACGTTCCTCATCGATTCCGCCGCCGCTCGCATTTGCCGGCAGGCGCATGTAACCGAACCCGAGGATCGAGAGTTTATCACCGGTTTTTGGGACTTTACGATAGAGCATGGGAGACACGGTGAACCTTATTGACAACCCGGTCAATTCAGCTGGATCTCATATAGGGTTTCCGTTCTTAAAAAAAACGATAACCGGTATCCCCTATCGCCCGCCGTAAGAGCGGACATGCTTCCATGCCCGGTGGTACCTGCTGTATGCCGGGTTATCCTCATCGTACATATCCGTTTCTTCATGGCCGTACCGTTTGCGATCTTCCCCAACGGGGCAGACTTTGATGCAGATACCACAGGGTGAGATGTACCGGTTGGCTAATGCTTCCGATCGGGTTGCACAGGTTTTCTTGTCGGTCAGTCCGCGGGGATATGCTTCCCCGTCAAACGCATGGACGGGACAGGCCTCCACGCACCGGCCGCACCGGATACAGAGCGGTTTTTCAAGCACCGGATCCGGCCGGATCTCTGCGGTGGTCAGTATGGACGCAAAACGGACACGGGGGCCGAACTCCGGTGTCAGGAGCATGTTGTTCGTACCGAAATTTCCAAGGCCGGCAAGGAAAGCGGCATGGCGGTGCGAGAAGAAAGCAACCGGTCGATCTTTCAGCACACTGATGGAGCCATAGCCGTCCCGGGGGATCCAGACCGAAGGATAGCCCTCCAGGGTAAGCGCAGAAGCGATTCGGAAACCCGCCTGGTCGAGCAGGGTATTGACCGTCCGGTAGAGGTCGTGGTACCAGATGGATGGTGCGGACTCGATGACCGGCAGGGAGACCGGAAGACCGATCACGATCACCGTGTTCGTTTCCGGAAAGATGGCCCGGGGGCGGAAGGCTTCTGGTACCCAGGGTTCAAACAATGGTTCATCCCAGCGGCCGGCAGGAGCATATCCCACGAGCGGAATATCAAGCCCCGTGCACTTTTTTTTGATCTGCCGGCGGATTGCTTCGCTCATGCAGGAGCATACTCCGGGCAGCAATAAATGAATTTGGTTGCAGAGGTATCACCGGCCGTGAATCCTCGCATGACATGTTTAAAAAAACAATGCTGTTATATATGAGTCTTAGTATATTGCTATCCGGAGCTCCAGTCGGTGACAGCGGTACCGGATCCCATCGCAGCGATCAACCTTCTCTTATGCATCGTTATCTTCCTGCTGGGGTACCTTGTGTACCGGAAGCAGGAGAAGATCAGTGCACTGCTCATCGGTATCGCCTTTGGCATGTTCGGTCCTTCGCACTTTTAGTATCCTCACGGGAATTGCCTTTCCAAAAATTCACCTTCATCCTGCTGAGGGTATGCGGGTATATCCTTGTCGCCGCAGCACTCTGGCTTTTACTGAGCGAATAACAGGTGATGATGAAACATCCGCATTCCCGTATATCAGATACAAAAAAACTGCTCTGTTGAAATCATTTGGATACCTGACGCTCATGGATCTTCGCCCCGCCACTGGTGCGCCCAGGTTGCGATACTGCAGTACCTGTTTTTATTACTCTGCAGAAACGGGCATGAACCAATGGTGTTCACACCGGAACGATGAAAATTTAAAAAGAGATCATAATTTTAACGAGGGCTCCCCGCATCAGGGCCCCTCCGGGGCACGGCGGGGCAGTTCGGTGTTTTTTTTTAGAAATATCCGTCATTAATCCGCCGCGGGGGCGTCCCTTCGGAGGCGGCGGCACATATCATAATCGGGGGTTTGGAGGTCTCAACACCCATTATTTTGTCTGAAAAAATTCGATTTTCATCGGAAACCTTCACACAGTTCTGAAGCTCGCCGGGGCTTCGCCCCCGCCGCTGTGGCATCCCCGGATTGCGATAACGCTGTATTTCCTGGTCAATTTTGAATGAGGACAGTCCAGATAATTGTAAGGCATTGCATGCGCCACCGCCCCCGACGGGACAGGGTTGGCGCAAGGGGGGTGATCTCATCTTATAAAAAGAGGATTTCTACCGAGCAAAAAAAAAGCAGTGACCGGATCAGGATCCCATCACCGTACAGACAACCGAGCGCCTCCGGCCCGCGTTGACATCAAGTTCGAGCAGCACGAGCTGCTGCCAGGTACCGCACATGAGGTGCCCGCCCTCGAGCGGGACCATAAGCGAAGGACCGACCAGCGCTGCTTTGACATGCGAACGCCCGTTGCCATCGCCCCACCGGGTGTTATGCGCATAGTTCTCGTTGTCAGGGGCCAGGACCGAGAGCGCCCGTGTGAGATCCGCGAGCACGCCGGGCTCATGCTCGATTGTCGTCAGGGCTGCCGTTGAGTGCTGTACGAAGAGGTGGACAAGACCGGTCTTCACTCTGCTTTCTGCAACGGCCTTCACAACCTGTGGTGTGATATCGATGATATCCCCTTCCTTTGATGAGGTAACAGTCAGAATTCTGCGGAACATGATTTACCGTACATCCATCTGGACGTACCGGCACAAAACGGTTGCGGGATTTCCCGCAGGGCTTCGACAAAAATCACCTGGTAAAAAGACGCACATATGTGCGGTTCTGCTGGAACATGACGTGTTGCCGAACCCTGCGGACAGTGCGGATGGACTTTGGGATCCTCTTTTCTATCAGCACAGAGAAATTCCAGCAGAACGCAATTATCCTAAAAAGATTGACTCTTAAGAAAAGAGGTTTTTCCTTAACTATTCTTCCGGTAGACGAGTGAAGCACCGGTAAATCGGCTCATATCAATGGTTTTTAACGGGATGTAGATAGTTAAATCCTCAGGCTGGTCAAGCGTAAGGATTTTATCAGTTGTAATCTGCGCTACGATTTTCTCCCCATATGAAAGAATATTTATGCCAATGGTGTAGTTGGTTGGTCTGGCATTTCTTGGGATGATGTGAATTGCGATTTCAACAAAATTCCACTCAGGGTTCACAACCTGGTTCAGACAACCATGGTGACGTATAATTGTTCTGTCTTTTAATTTTACGTTTTCCGGGTTATATTGAGGATCTCCGGTAGAATTATAATAATCATTTACGGGAATTTCTGTATTTTCCCGGAGGAATTTTTCCATCTGATCTGACGAAAGCCCTATGACCTTCGCCGGCGAAACTGAGAGACCGTACGCAGAATCGCCGGCAACATCAGGGAAGTAAATCTTCATATCACAGTTGCTTATGGGATAATAAAGATAATTTACCGTTCCATGGAGGTATTCCTGATACGGGTCATTTGCTGAGCTTGCTACCGGGGATAAGGTAATCACCTCAACCGGAGCGGAGGTCGTAATCCCGTCGGGTAGAGCGGTGAGTGTAATCACGGGGGTGTTCGTTGCAGTTGTTTGTATGGATGCAGGAGTCGCACTTTCTGGAGGTGGGGGAGTTGTCATTGCAGCCGTGGTGGTTGGCCTTGTTCCCGTGGACGAGGTGCATCCTGGTGCTAGTATCACCGCGGTAAGAACCAGAATAAGAAAAAGGGGATAAGATTTCTGCATGTCCAGATGGTTATATCCGGAGATGATAATTATATCCAGGGCGTACAGATTCATACCCTGCCGCCGCGATTCCCTGTTCAATACTCCATGCCAGAACGAGATCAGCCTGCAGTGTTTCGAGAGAGATACCGGGGATCAAATGGTATGTCTCCCACCATTTCCCTGTAAAAAAGGTGGCATGTGCGCGGACCGGACAGAATACCCGTACTGCGTGAGGATGTCGCGGATTGAGAGGCGTGGCAGGGAATATCCATGTTAGGAAGAGAAAAATCCAATTTTTCCCATGTCCTGCATTACAAATAAAAGTGAGATTGGGATACCAGATCCTGGGAGTCTTTTGGTAATCTTTTCTATTACACAGACGGGAAGCGGAAAAATGAGACACCTGATCCGGTGCTCAAAAATTCACCCCGGATGTCAGACATGAGAAGAGAAAATATCTCACCAAAATTGGTGAACGTTTTAAAAAAAACTGCCCCGGTGGGATTATTCCGCACCATTCTTCTCTTCCGGCACCGGTTCGTCACCGTTTATCATATCAGCTGAGACAAAGGCGATACCAACGACCTTGTCCTTCTCGTCAAGGCGCATGACCCGGACACCTTTTGTGCCCCGGCCTATGATCCGGAACTCGCTGACCGGGATCCGGATAACAACCCCAGAGGCGGTCATTGCGATGATCTCATCATTATCCATGACCGCCCGCGACTCGATGATCACAGCGTCTCGTTCGAGCTGCATGTTGCGGACACCCAGCGTCCCCCGCCCGTGACCACGGAACTCGTCGAACTCGCTCCGCTTGCCAAAGCCGACATCGGAAATGGTGAGGAGGTGGTCCTTCTCAAGAAGCGTGACGGCGACAATCGTATCGTCGCCCCGGAGTTTCATGCCCCGGACCCCCTGAGCATTCCTGCCAACCGTCCGCACGGTCTCCTCATGGAAGCGGAGGCTCTGGCCGAAGCGGGTGGTCAGGATGAGTTCTTTGCTGCCATCGGTCAGGATCACGTCCACGAGCTGGTCGTTCTCCTTCAGCCTGATCGCATTCGTCCCGGTCGAGCGGGGATTGGAGAATTCGTTGAGCTTGATCTTGATGGCCTGTCCGAACTTTGTGGCGAACAGGAGATTTTTATCCTCGCGGAATTCGCGGATCGGGATGACGGTCGTCACGATCTCGTCTTTTAAGTTGAGGAGATTGACAATCGGTTTGCCCTTGGCTACCCGGGAGCTCTCGGGGATCTGATAGACTTTTAGCCAGTACACCCTCCCGAGATTCGTGAAGCAGAGGAGGTAGTCCTTTATCCCGGCAACAAAGACCGATTCGACCAGGTCTTCTTCTTTTGTCGTCATGCCGGTGATACCGTGGCCGCCCCGGCGCTGCCGGCGGTAGGTATCGAGGTCGATCCTTTTTATATAATTTGCCGTGGTAATGGAGACAAGGACGTTCTTGTCCTCGATGAGGTCCTCATTGGAGAGGTCGCTTGTGTCAAGCGCGATCTGGGTCCGGCGCTTGTCGCCGAACTTCGCCGCAACTTCCTTAGTTTCGGTCCGGATCACGTCCTTGATATTTGCCTCGCTCGAGAGGATGGTCGTAAGCCGGGTGATCTCCGCTTCGAGTGCCATCTTCTCGTCCGTGATCTTCTGCTGTTCGAGCGCTGCGAGACGGCGCAGCTGCATCTGGAGGATCGCGTTTGCCTGCAGTTCGTCGAGACCGAACTGGGCAATGAGGGCACTCCGTGCAGTATCGACGGTATCGGATGCACGGATGGCTTTGATGATCTGGTCGATCTTCGAGAGCGCGATGAGGAGCCCGTTTAATATGTGGACTTTTTCCTGCGCTTTCCTGAGGTCGAACTCGGACCTGCGCCGGATGATCTCGATCCGGTGGTGGACAAAATTTTCAAGCAGCCCATGCAGGTTGAGGAGCTTCGGCTGGTTGTCCATGATCACAATGTTCGAGACCGAGAAGCTCGATTCAAGCGCCGTGTTTTTGTACAGGTTGTTCAGGATGACCGGCGCCATAGTGCCCTTGCGGAGCTCGAAGACGACCCGTATCCCATCCTTGTCGGACTCGTCACGGAGATCCGAGATGCCGTCGATCTTCTTGTCCTTGACCATCTCAGCGATGCCGGTGATCCACTGGGCCTTGTTCACCTGGTACGGGAGCTCGGTCACGATGATCCGGTCACCCCGGTTCCCGCCATCGGACTCCTCGATGGTCGCAACACCGCGGACGACAACGCGTCCCTGGCCGGTGGCATAGTAATTCTTCACACCCTCAACGCCCATCATGACGCCGCCGGTCGGGAAGTCCGGGCCTGGTATGATGCGGACGAGGTCCTCAACTGTTATTTCAGGATTGTCAAGGTAGTGCCCGACCGCATCGCAAACTTCCCGCAGGTTGTGAGGGGGCATTTTTGTTGCCATACCAACCGCAATACCGTCCGTGCCGTTCACGAGCAGGTTCGGGATCTTGGCCGGGAGCACGGTGGGTTCCTGGAGTGACTCGTCGTAGTTCGGGATGAACTTCACGGTCTCCTTGTCGAGATCCTCGAGGAGCGCTTCTGCATACGGGAAGAGCCGGACTTCGGTGTACCTGCTCGCTGCCGCGGAATCGCCGTCAATGGACCCGAAGTTACCCTGCCCCTGCACCAGCATGTGGCGGTAAGAGAAGGGCTGGGCCATCTTGACAATGGTGTCGTAGATGGAGGCGTCGCCATGCGGGTGGTACTTACCCATGACATCACCGACCACCCTCGCGCTCTTCTTGGTGGGCTTGTCGCTCGTGTTGCCCATGTCCCACATGCCGTAGAGCGAGCGGCGGTGGACCGGTTTTAAACCGTCCCGGACATCCGGGATAGCCCGGCTGATGATGACCGACATCGCGTAGTTGATGAACGAGGTCTTCATCTCGTTCTCGATGCTGATCGGCTCGGTCCGGTGGGTTACCGGCTCGACCACCGGTGCGTTCTTCTCAGATGTCAAGGTTCGTCACCTCCTTTGCATGGCGCATGATGAAATTCTTCCGGATCTCCACGTCCTTTCCCATCAGGGTCTTGAAGATCTCGTTCGCCTCCATGGCGTCCTCGATGTTCACCTGCCGGAAGATGCGGTGGGCCGGGTCCATGGTCGTGTCCCAGAGCTGCTGGGCGTTCATCTCACCAAGTCCCTTGTACCGCTGAACCGTAACGCCCTTCTCTCCCATCGCAGCAGATACTTTCTGCATCTCTTCTTCCTTATACACGTACTTCTCCTCCTTGCCCTTCGCGATGCGGAAGAGGGGCGGCTGGGCGATGTACACATATCCCAGCTCGATCAGCTTCAGCATGTACCGGTAGAAGAAGGTCAGAAGGAGCGTCCGGATATGGGCGCCGTCCACGTCGGCATCGGTCATGATCACGATATGGTGGTAGCGTGCCCGTTCGGGATCGAACCTCTCCCCGACACCGGTCCCGATGGCAGAGATGAGCGTCTGGATCTCGGCGTTCTTCAGGATCTGGTGCTCGCCGGCTTTTTCCACGTTGAGGATCTTGCCCCGGAGTGGAAGGATAGCCTGGAACTTCCGATCCCGGCCTCCCTTGGCCGAACCGCCGGCAGAGTCTCCTTCCACAATATAGATCTCGGATTTTGCCGGGTCACGCTCGGAACAGTCGGAGAGTTTGCCGGGAAGGCCGGAACTCTCCAGGGAACTCTTGCGCCGGGCAAGGTCCCGGGCATTGCGGGCGGCCTCCCGGGCCTTTGCGGCAGAGAGCGCCTTGTCGATGATAGTCTTCAGCACGTTCGGGTTCTCGTCGAAATACTCGGTGAGCGCTGCGTAGACCAGCGAGTCGACAACACCTTTGACACTGCTGTTACCAAGGCGCATCTTGGTCTGCCCGTCAAACTGGGGGTTGGCCATCTTGACAGAGACCACGGAGGTGAGACCTTCCCGCACATCCTCGCCCCGGAGGGTGATTGTCGCATTCTCCTTGATGAGGCCGTTCCTCTTTGCGACGGTATTGATCGTCCGCGTGATCGCACTGCGGAATCCCTCGAGATGTGTCCCGCCTTCCTTTGTATTAACCGAGTTGACGTAGGAGTAGATCTTCTCGTCATACGCGGTCGTGTATTGCATCGCGATCTCGAGCTCGAGCTTGTTTTCGGTGTCCTTTTTGGAGATATCGATGGGGAGCGGGTGGAGGCATTCGGCTCCCTCGTTCAGGTACTTTACAAACTCGACAAGCCCGCCGGCGTAGCAGTAGGTCGCCGTGTCACCGGTCCGCTCATCGGTGATGACGATGGTAAGGCCGGCGTTTAAGAACGCGAGTTCCCGCAGCCGGTGAGAGAGTACATCGTAATCAAAGATCGTTGTTTCGAAGATGGTGGCGTCAGGAACAAAATGGATCCGGGTGCCGGTCATCTTTTTGCCGGACTGCGCGAGGAATGCGCGCCGGTTCTCCTGCTCTGAAGCAAGGGGATCGATGCCCGGTACCGCAGGGAGATCCTGCTGGCCGGCAACCTGCGATGCAACCGGGACTTCGGTGCGGTTGAAGGGCACCGCTCCCCCGTACCACTGCTGGTACCGGGCGAGCAGCTCGCTTAAAGACTCCTCCCGCTGGGAGAGCGGTGAGGTCATTTTACCCTGGGCAAACCGCATCTCGTAAATTTTGCCGTCCCGGTACACGCGGGCCGAGAGCCAGTTGGAGAGGGCATTGACAACCGAGACACCGACACCGTGGAGACCCCCCGAGACCTGGTAGGTCTCCTTATCGAATTTTCCCCCGGCATGCAGGACCGTGAGCACGACCTCAAGGGCGCTCTTGCCGTTATTCTCCATCCGGTCGACCGGAATACCCCGGCCATTGTCCTCGACCATGAGCGAACCGTCGCGGTTGATGACCACATTGATGCGGCTGCAGTACCCGGCAAGGGCCTCATCTATCGAATTATCAACGACCTCGTAAACGAGATGGTGCAACCCGCGGGTATCGGTACTGCCGATATACATAGCCGGCCGCTCGCGGACCGGGGTGAGCCCTTCAAGGACCGTGATATGTGATGCATCGTACGTGTCAGTCAAGCAAAACCTCCCTTGAAAAAACGAATACAATTTCGCAGAATTTTCACAGAGAATATTAGTGTCCCGGGCTTATATACGTGCTGTTCGATTTTCAGACGAGAAACACAGGGATTTTCCGGGGCCCGGAAAATGCGGTTTTCTTAAGGATTCATCTTAAAATATATTTTTCGTGAATGTATCGGAAGCTGCCTGCTTCGGAAATCCTGTGAAAGAGACCGGACCAGGGTTGCCAGGCACATTTTCCGGGATATGCATTTCAAAATCCTTGCGGCAGATCTCTTGAAAAAAAATAACGCTTCTCGCGGTTACGGAGATTGTACCTTCGCCCCCGCCACCATGGCATGCCCCCGGTTGCAATGGTGACTCGATAACGTAATACGGACCTCATGACGCCACGGCACCAATCGGGACTGGTGGTGCAAGGGGGCTCCTCCGGTAAAAAAGGGTTCCCGGCAAAAATTTTTCTGTTGTTGATTTTTTTAATCACAACCCTACGAGAAGAACATTCTCACTTATACTCACCGATATCAGCATCTGCAATCCCGAGCTCGCGGTCGACTGCAACCACGAGCCGGTTCAGGGTGGAGAGAACGTCCCGGGCATCTTCCTTGTCCAGCGTGCCCGGCTGGTGCCAGATCACTTTCTTGCGCAGGAGGGTCGTGAGCTCCTCGACTTCCGTTCCCCGGAATCTCTCCGGGAGCACGAGCCCTTCCACGTGGTCCCCTGCACCATACCATGCCTGGTCCGGCGGCAGCCCGAAATGTTTTGCAATCAGCATGATGTTCGTGATAAATCCGTGCCCGAACTGGTTTGCCATGGCGGAATTATGGGACAGGAAGGTAAAAAAGGTGGTGATGGGGACAACAGGGAGGATCGGGAGGATCAGAATCCGACAAAACAACCTAGAAGAGCCGGACTGTGGTCAGCCAGACGGCCAGCGGAACGGCAACGATGAAGAGGAGCGAGATACTCAGTACTGCCCATTCGCATCCCTTCAGAGGTTTCTTCTCAACAAAGAGAAAACTGTCCCGCCCGTAGCCACGGCAGAGCATACTCGTGTATACCCGTTCGCCCTGTTCATACGACCGGATAAACATTGTCCCGATTGTGTATCCCAGCTGCCGGAGGCGGTAGCGGTACGGGAGATGACTGTCGAGAGCATCAAAGCATTTTGTCTTGAGGGTCTCGTTGATCTTGCGATACATGTATCCGAATACAAAGAGGTAACGGATCATCATTCCCAGGGCAAGCGCAAACTCCGCCGGCAGTCCCATCCGGGCAGCACCCTCAAGCATATCCTGCATCTTCGTCGTGGAGGAGAGCAGAATGATGAACGAGATGCAGATAACGAACTTGACAAGAAGGATGAAGGCAAACTCAATCGACTCTGCGTAGATGCTGATACTGAACGGCAGGCTCATGACTACATGGTAATCGGTGTAATATTTGTTCTTTAAAAAGATCTGGAAGAAGATGATGACACCCCAGAGCGGAACAATTGCAAGGACACGTTTTACGTAGACAACCGGGGATAACCGGGTACAGCACCAGAGGATGCAGAAAAACAGGAAGAATACTGCTCCTACCGTGTATATCATCGTTGAATAAGGCACTGCCACGAGAGCGATGATCGCGGCAAACGCAATGGCTATCTTGACCCGGGCATCGAGCCGGTGGATCAGGCTGTCCTTGTAGGCATCCCGTTCTATCTGGAACAGCTCTTCAATCATAATCGTTTGCCAAACGCGCGGAGCAGGGATTCTTCCGCATCCGCGTAGGTGTATGCCATTGACACTTCCACGCCGTTTTCCCTGAGTGTTTTTAAGAGTTTTGGAATAACCGGAACATCGAGCCGCACCGCCTTGAGCATATCAGGCTGAACGAAGATCTCGTCAACCGTTCCGCTGGCAACAACCCGTCCCTTGTCCATCACATAAATGTAATCCGCAACCTCAGGTACGAGCCCGACATCGTGGGTGGAGAAGATGACAGTCATACCATATTTTTTTGAAAGCGAGTTGATGAACATGTTGAGATCGGCAACCCCGCGGGGATCCAGACCGGCATTCGGTTCATCAAGTACCAGCACTTCCGGTTCCATAGCTATGACGCCGGCAATCGCAACCCGTTTCTTCTCGCCCCCGCTGAGGTGGTGAGGCACCCGGTATGCAAGGTGCTCGATTCCCACAACCCTGAGCGCTTCATGGACCCGGTGGTGGATAGTCTCAGGATCAAGCCCGAGATTGGTTGGGCCAAAGGCAATGTCCTGCTCAACAGTTGGGGAGAAGATCTGGTCATCCGGGTTCTGGAAGACAATACCGACAAATTTCCGGATCTCCTTGGTATTCTGTTTTGTTATCGGTTCGCCCCGTACAAGGACAGTCCCTGAAGTAGGTTTGAAGATCCCGTTGAAATGCTTGAACAGGGTACTTTTTCCTGCACCATTCGATCCGATCACTGCGATGCGGGCGTTTCTCGGAGCAATGAAATTGATATTGCTCAGCGCAGTGACTTTCCCGGGATAGACATAACAGAGGTCGCGGGTTTCGATCAGGTGCATAAGTACAGAAGATGGGCCGAAAAAGGGTAAAGTTCTATTGGTTTATTTCGCCGGTTTGCCGGCAGCCGTAAGACCATAGGCAATCCCGAAAACGACCATAAACGCGAGGAACGTGCCGACAATAATGGCAATCAGGCCCCCGGTTGAGCCCAGGGCCTCGCCGAGCGAGTAGTCCGGCATCGGAGACGTATAGGAGAACTTGCCGTCAAGATCCTCTTCGATCTCGGCATCTTCCGGTGTCGCCCCGGTCAGTTCCTTCTGTCCCTGTACGACAAGTGCCGTGCTCTCAAGACCGTCCGGGTCCCCGGATGCCATGAAAACGGCAACGGCACCGATGAGGAGGGCAATGACAACGCCCGCGATAATGAATGTCTTGTTGTCCATCATGATGCTCACGCTCCGGTTGGTGTACTCACTTTCGCATCCACAAGATCTGGTCTTGCCGTGATGATCAGGTAGATGGCTGCCACCGTAACGAACCCTTCGATCACACCGATAATGGCATGATAGATTCCCATGGCAACAAGTCCTTCCGCAAGCGGAAATGTACCGGCAAGGAACATCTCAACGGCGCACGCGAGAGCCGGGATAAGGCAGGCGAGCCATGCTGCAAGAAAGCCGGAGATTGGCATGTTCTTCGTCATTCCCATCATGCCCCTGAAGGTGTAGAATCCGACAAACCCGCCGATTACACCCATGTTGATGATGTTGGTGCCCAGAGTGGTTATCCCGCCGTCCCCGAACAAGACTGCCTGCACGATCAGGACGAGCGAGAGAATGAATACTGCGGCAAACGGGGAGCCAAGGAGTATCGCGGCAAGCGCACCGCCAACGAGATGCCCGCTGGTCCCCATCGAGACCGGAAGGTTGAAGGACTGGAGGGCAAAGATGCCGGCTGCCAGCACCGCAACGAGCGGGAGTTTCTCTTCGTTCATTTCGTTCCGCGCCCAGCGGAGGGCAAGCGCTATGAAGACGAGGGCGATAATCCAGTAGATTGCGCCCTGCCAGATTGGAATGAATGCGTCAGGTATGTGCATGAAGTCACCTGTGTAAGTATTACGTTTTTTAATTATTGTAGCATCTGGTAGTTATAAAATGTTGTCATTTAAGATTTTGATTGCCATGGAAAAAATTTTGTAGCAATGGTTGATACACGGACAGGAATATTTCAAAGGTTTTGGGTAAACCCCGCTCATGGAGGATAGTATGGAAGACTTTGTGGCGGTACCGGATTTTTTTGCTTCACAGATAGCAGGATTCTGGTATAAAACGGTGATCCGTTCCTGTACACGGTAAAATGTATTTAATCTGGAGGAGAATTGGTCCAGAAACATCCGGCCTGGCCGGTTCCTGCAAAAAGACGCAGGACCGCCCGGGATACGAACGCGAGGGATGATTTATTATAATCCGGAAAAATTCATTCATTTGGCACGCCCGGTCAAAGGATCATCCGAACGTCCGGCCCGGAACCATTTACTGGAAAATTTTGGATAATTGCAGAGTGTTTTGTATTTAATCGAATTTTTTTAAAAAAATCGTTAGATTTGATTGCCGAGGCTGATTTTAACACGACTCCTCAAAAAAAAGCACTGGGTTCAGGCCGTTGTCTGCCGTTTCATTCCGCAATCTTCCCGCGTGCCTGGCCGTACCAGAAACCAAAAACCATCCCGACAAGTATCCCGCCCACCGCTGCCTGCAGGGCAAAGAGGCAGGCCTCGATCTCCCCGCTTGGCGGCTCCCACTGGGGGATTATTGGCTGGAAATTTTCAACAGTGGTGCCGGAAAGTTCTGCAATAAGCGCGGAACCGACATTATCGGAGCCGGCAAATTCCGCCCCGCTCATGGTCGCGCTCGTGTACAGGAACAAGACGCAGAATGCAACGACTGCCATCCCGGCAATGAGTTCGAGCGTATACCGGTATGTCATCAGCACTCACTCCGTGCGGCTTCGATCTGCTTTTCAGAGAAAATATTCAGCCGGGCCAGGATATCCGGCTTGAGCGTCAGGATATACTTGAACACCAGTGCAAGGACTATCCCCTCGACAATCGCAAGGGGCACCTGTGTCACGGCAAACACGCCCATGAACAGGATGAACGAACTGACAACACCGCCGGTCTCTGCCGGGTAGGCGAGCGCCAGTTCAAGCGAGGTAGTCACATATGTGAACATATCCGCAAGGGCGGTTACCAGGAACACCGTTAGGTAGACATTGAGCGATGTATCCCGGAGTAACCGGTACACACCATATCCCACCAGCGGTCCGACAATACCCATGGAGACGATGTTGGCCCCGAGGACAGATAGTCCGCCATGGGCAAGGAACAGGCTCTGGAACAGGAGGACGATCGCACAGGTGAGCGCGGTGACCCACGGCCCGAACGAGACTGTTGCGAGCCCGGTCCCGGTCGGGTGCGAACAACTGCCCGTGACGGACGGGAGTTTCAGCGAGGACAGGATGAAAACAAATCCGCCTGTTACTCCGAGGAGGGGAAGTGCTTCGCGATCCGCGCCCAGTAGTTTTTTCAGTTGCCATACTCCGAGCATGAGGCATGGGAGTGCGATGAGCCACCACACAAGACACCACTGCCATGGTAAGAATCCTTCCATGATGTGCATGATAATACAGGAACAAATTAACTTGCTTTAACTAAATAAAACTTGCTTAGTTTGCTTCAGCCAGTGATACCGATGACAAATGATCTCATCCGATTTTGTAGTATGACATCTTTTTGTCAAACAAAGGCCATTTTATACGATTTGAGTGGGCTGGAATCCGTTCGGAGACTAAAAAAAACTATGGGATTCACCTGATCTCCCCGCGGGATTCCTACGGAATATGCCCATTCTCTGGCGATTTTACGCCGGAGGCCAAAACTACGCGAACAGACCCTGTTTACTTTGAGGACCGGTGCCTTATCCGGGATACAGGAAGTGGTGCTTCTGCCGGAGTGGATGCAATCCAAAAAAATTCAAGCCCTAAGCCTCAATCGATATCGTGGTGAGCTTGACCGATTCAACCCCTTTCTGGGACATGAGCCGCTCGGCAAGGGCCTTGAGCTGGATCCCGTCGCCATGGACCAGGATCACTTCGAGGCACCGGTCGTGGGTGACATGCGAGTGGAGCGAGGCCTTGATGATCGACTGGTTCTCGTGCTCAATGTCCGTGAGCGTGGTGAGCAGGTTGCGCTGATCGTGGTCGTACACCATCGTGATGACCCCTTCGCGCTCCCCCTTGACATCGGACATCCACTTATAGTACGTAATATAGGTCCGGATCGCGTCCCGGATCCCTTCCGAGCGGGAGGAGTACCCACGGTAGTTCAGGATTTCATCAAAGCGGTCGAGCAGGTTCTTGGGCAGCGAGATCCCAATCCGTGAGAGGTCATCATCCATCGTCATAGATGTTCCAGTGATGTGAATATCATAGCTGATTGTTTTTTAAGGTTTTGAAAAATATTCGCTTTACGTAATACTCCGTATGAATTTTCGCAGAAGGTTAAACCGGCAATGGGTACTGAAAAACACCGGGTTGAGCAAGAATCATTTTATGGTTATCAAAAGTACAGTCTTCTGAAAATACAAGAACATACAGCACTGCACTTCAAGGCGATGTTATGTAAGCCCTTTTTTTGTCCGGAGTCCCGCTTGCCCGATGACGGACACCTGCATCCTGACACACAAATCCTGCTGCCTGAAGGGACTGGAGAAGGCACGGCGATCTAAGCGCGGGATCCGGGGGAACGAAAGATGCGCTGACCCGTTCAACAGGGCATGAAAACCGAGAACGGAATACTCTCCTTTTTTTACGAAATGTTGTTTTCAACCGGCCGGCAGCGATGCAGTCGCCTGCTTTCACGGTTTTCCGAAAAGAGCTGACCGGATCAGAAACAGATCTGTTTTCAAACCTTCAGTCAGCTGTCACTGCGCAAAAGAGCGGTCATTTCCGTTCGCTTTCCAGCAGGTCCGGCCGCATCTTCCCGATAGAGGAGACCACGAGCCCCGTCATCAGCGCTTCGATGATCGCGACCACCATGTTGATCGCGGCGATAAGGGTGAGGCCGGCCAGCACCTGCTCCGGGTCCTGGTTCACCCCCTGGATCCCCGAGACAAGCACGATTGCAATCATCGCAAGGTTCCCGCACAATAATCCGGTGAAGGTTGCGATACCGGCCCGGGAAAAGAGGTCGGGTACCAGGTTCCGCAGGCCACGGTATGTCCCGTACGCCACAACAACTTCAGAAAAATTGACCAGTACGTTGGCACCGATCACCCCCCAGCCGCCATGACCAATCGCCGCAGCGAGGATGTTGGTGATCAGGACAATGAGCGAGCCGATAACCGGGCCGGTCAGGATGCCGACGAGAGGGGTGAGGCTGATATGGACGCCTCCCGCTATAGGAATATCAACCTGGAACAGGGCAAACGCTGCTGCCGTGCAGAACGCGGCAACCGTGATACGCCGCGGGTCCGGTTTCCGGGTGCGGAGAACGACCAGGGCAGCGCCGATCACGGCCAGGGCAACTACCCACCAGATGATGACCCAGAACAGGGTGAACGAACCGTCTTCAAGATGGATGTGTGCCATGGGAATTCACCTGCAGGGATGACTGTTTCTCCTCCGGGGTTTATCAGGATACCGTAAAATTTGGGATCACTCCAAACCGTGGTCGCGACCGGTTCCCAGCAGTGCCGCGGTAAGTTCTGCAGGCCGCAGGGGGCGACCGGACGGGACAGCGCCGATCGCGCTGCAGTAATCGAGGTACACCTGCACGGGCACCGGCAGTCTCAGCCCGGCCTCCGCCATCAGAGAGGGTGCGTAGAAGATCTCCTCCGGCAGGCCTTCGGCAAAGACGGACCCGTTCTGTACAAGGCAGACCCGGTCCGCAATCCGGGCGACAAGATCCATATCGTGGGTGGCGATGACAATGCTGATACCGAGACGCTGCTTAAGGTCAACGATGATCTGCTCGATCATCCCCGCATGGACAGGATCGAGGTCCGAGGTCGGCTCATCCAGGGCAATGACCATCGGTTTCATGGCAAGAATACCGGCAATCGAGACCAGCCGTTTCTGCCCGCCGCTCAGGTAATTCGGGAGCTTGTGGATCAGGTCCGCTGCGCCGGTTGTCCTGAGAGCCTCCATTGCCCTGGCACGGGCTTCGTCCGGTGTAAGGCCGAGATTGAGCGGCCCGAACATCACATCATCGAGCACGGTCGGGGCAAAGAGCTGGTCATCGGAGCGCTGGAAGACGACCCCCACTTCTTTCCAGAGTCCGGCCTGCTCACCGCCGGAGATTGTCCGGCCGTTCACCCAGATGGTGCCGGGCGAAGGAAGGAGCAGGCCGTTGAGGTGCTCGATCAGCGTGGACTTGCCGGACCCGTTCGGACCGCAGATGGCCACGATCTCGTTTTTCATCACAAAAAAGCACATGTCATGGATGCCCACGCTGCCGTCGGGATAGGTATGGCTCGCGCAGTCGACATGGATCAGTTCCCGTTCACGGTCGACCGGCGGGCAATGGGGGGCTTCCGGGTTCCGGCGTATGATTGCCAGCATCACCACCCCCGGTATGGTGAGGTGATCACTGCTGCGGTTACCAGCGCCCCGGTCACGATCAGCAGGCCGTATTCAGCAATCCCGGGCCGGGGGACTTCTCCGGAGAGGGGGTACGACCCGGTGAACCCCCGGGCGAGCATTGCCTTGTGAACCCGTTCGCCCCGCTCGAAAGAGCGGATGAAGACCAGCGCGAATACGCCGGCAAACAGCCGGCCCTGAACCCGCAGGCTGTGCACGAGACCACCGCCCCGCGAGCGTATAGCCTTGAAGAGAGAAGCGGTCATAGCGAGTGTCAGGGAGAGAAAACGGTACGCCATGAGGAAGATCTGGTCGAGCGGAGCAGGAAAGACACGCGAGATGATGCCGGCAACATGCTGGTAGCGGGTGGTCATAAGGAAAAAGAGCGAATACGTGACCGTGATGAGCGCTTTTATCAGGAGGGTGATCACAAGGAGGATGCCATTGTCGGTCAGGGCAATCGTAAAGCCGCCAACGGTCCATGACAGGAGGGGTATGCCGCGTTCGCCCCAGGCCATCAGGCCCACCAGCGAGAGGACAAACAGGACCGGGAGCGCGTACCATGCAACAAGTTTTCGTGCCGGGAGACCGGCAAGCAGGTAGAGGAATAGGATGATAAGATACAGTCCTGCCAGCAGGAAGAGGCTGCGGCTGACGGTGATGAGGAGGACGACAAAGACCAGAAGCAGCGCCTTGGTCCACGGGCTCGTGCGGGAGAAGATCGAGTTCTTGTTTTCCGCGTAGTACGTGATTAGGTCAATGTCCGGAATATGTGGGGAGAGGGACGTGGAACTCATCGCAAACCGCACTCCGGAGATCCAGACGATCGGGCCATCATGACGGTCGCCGCCCGTTCCCGAGACACCCGGTATCGTGGGTGATCTCCCCGCAGACCCCCCGGCTGGGGTGCCCCATAGCCTGGCACATCCGGTCAATCGTGTGCTTTGAGACAAGGCTCTCGAAACGGGAGACCTCCGTACAGGCCTCCTCATCGCTCAGGCCGTAATGGGTCAGGGCCAGTGCAAGGATACGGTGCCGCTTCACGAGGAACGCCGCATAGAGCTGCCCTGCCGGCGAGAGGCTGGCCCCATGGTACGGGGCAAGGATCAGAAGACCGGCACCGGAAAGTTCGTTTAAGGTTTTCGTAATGGTAGACGGATCGACATCAAACCGCGTTGCCAGATCATTTGTTTTTACCGTGCTGCCCCGTTCTAAAAAATACTTGAGATAGGTCACTTTCCGGGGGGAAAGGCCAAGACCGTCACGGATCTCCATAGGTTTCTGTTACATGGCGATCGAGATGAATGTTTGGGATATACCCAAATTTTGCTCTGAAAGAAAGGATAAAAAAGTCCGGACCGTGAGACTGGAAATTCCCTGGAATAATGTCGGGGTAAGACAAAAAGATACATATTTCCTTTGGTTAAAGTGTAATTTTAACCCCTGAGTTCAAAAAGGATTTACGATGGAAAAACAAGAAAAATGCCTGCCCGGAATAAAAGGCGAAAAAATGCACCTGCCGATGATCGAAAAACGCCGACGCTCCAGGTGCTTCGCCCCGCCACTATGGCGCCCCGGTTGCGATAGTGCTGCAGTACCTGAACCGTGATTTTAGGTAATACAGAGGAATCGCATGCGCCATGAGCCCCCAATGGGGGCAGGGCTGGCGCAAGGGGACTACTGTTAGAGCTGGAAGTTAGGGGCCAAGTTGATACTTTACCCTTTCCTTTTTCCTTCCGAAAACGATATGCCTGGTTTTACGAAAGCGTGAAGAGAAGATCCCCCTGTTCCCCATTTCCCTATCAAGAACCCCCGGGAAAAACGGATGATAGCGGAGGGAAAGGATTCCCGGGGGGTGAAAATCCGTTTCTTTCGCCTGTGACGGAGATTACAACCGGGCCGGACATCATTTTTCACCGGGAAAGATACGATAAAAAGGGATAGGAATAGTCAACTTTATACAACAAAATGTCTTATACACCAAACAAAGAGATTGCATGAAGAAAAATACTTTCTATCTGGTTGTCGGGTGTATTGCGCTTGCCCTGCTCGCGATCTTCTGGTATTCTGTTGAGGTTCACCACCCGTTCATTATCGAACCATCATTCATTGTCGCGATCCTGATCATCTACCTTATCCGGAAAAAGGTTACCGATTTTATTGAGGATGAACGCACCACCAGGATCACGGAGCAGGCATCCCTCAGGACATTCCAGGTCTTCTGGGTGGTCTTCTGCGCCCTCTCCATCGGGGCGGTTATGCAAATCCTCTATGTCCCCACGTTTCCTCGTGCGTCTGTACCGGTCCGCCCCCCGGAACTGCTTGGCCCGCGGATGATGGGGTACTTCCAGCTGGGACTGCTCTGCCTGATGATCTTCCTGTACGTCGGGTTCAGGATCTATTATGCCCGCAAATACGGGGAATGGGAGACCGATGCGGAATAAGATCAAGGTCTTCCGTGCCATGCACGATCTCACTCAGGAAGACCTGGCACAGGCAATCGGGGTCACCCGCCAGACGATCCTTGCCATCGAGAAGGGTAAGTATGTCCCGAGCCTGGACCTTGCCTTCCGCATATCCCGCCGTTTCAGCGTCAACATCGAAGAGGTCTTCCAGTACGATGACGCGCACCTGAGTATTGATATTGATTGATCATTCCCTTTTACCGGATCCCGTACCCGGATATTCCTTCACGGACGGTCCTGCCCATCCGGTTGCGGTCCCGGTCACCGTGCAGGTCCAGGATAGTTTTTATCCCCTCTTTTTTCCATATTGTAAAGTTTAACACATTAAACAAACTTTATAAATAACAAAATGTAAAGTATACATTACAATTTGTAACACGGTCCCTGTCCAGGGATTTGGAGAATGTCCAGGCGGACCGGATCGTGAAAACACATGGAGAATGTATGAAGGTACAATGTATTATCGTGAGCATCCTGCTCCTGGTATCCGGCATCTCTGCCGTGAGCGCTGCTTCAATGTCCGGCAATACCGTAACGGTTACCGACTCCCGCGATGCTGCAGCGCTGGTGTATGTCTCCGGTTATGAGATTACCCCTGCAGTATTTTATCCCGGTGAGTCCGGAACGGTTACCGTCCATGTCACCAACGCGGCCAACACATCCGTCTCGGTCTCCCAGCCGAACCTGATGGACCCCCATATAAAGGTCACCAACAGCGCTGCCTTTGCTACCGCAACTTCAATCGGGCCCGGGGAGACCATCGATTACAACTTTGTCATCACCGCGGACGGCAGCGACGGGACCTATTTCCCGCTCTTTACCACATCGACAACGGTCTATGGCGCAAAAGCGATCAACTCGCAGATCAAGGTTAAGATCGATTCTACGGATGTCAGGGCCAGTATCGCGGTAAAACCTGACACGTTCGCGCTCTCGACAAAAGACAGAGTGAATGTCAGCGTTGTCAACCCCCGTTCCGCTGACATCACAAATGTCCTTATCGTCCCTGAGGCAGATGGCGCCATCATCTCACCTGACGAATCCTATGTCGGGACCCTGAAGGCAGGAACTTCTGTCCAGGTTCCCTTCGCCATCACACCGGAAAAAGCAACCGGGGTTACGTTCCACATCAGTTACAACAACGGGGATAACAAACATACCACCGATGTTGTGCTCCCGCTCACCCTCGGGAAGAACAAGCAGGGTGCGGAGATTGTTGTGAACAACATCGAGAGCTCCACATCCGGCATGACCATGACCATGAAAGGGGATGTGACCAACAACGGCCTCTCCGATGCCAAGTCAGTCATAGTCACGGTGGGGAGCCCGGCCACGCCGGTCAACCCGAACCCGGTATACGCGATCGGCAACCTGGAACCGGACGACTTCTCCAGCTTCGAAGTGACCTATACCACTCAGGACAAGGGCGCAGTCCCGCTCATTGTCGAGTATAAGGATGTGGACGGGAATGTCTTTACAGAAAAATTCAGCGTCTCTGCCAACAGCAATTCGGTATCAACCGGCTCCGCCGCGATAAGCGGCGCAACGGCAGGAGGACCCGGCGGTCAGCCGCGAAGTATGATAGGAGGGTTCGGATCCGGCATGAACCAGCTCCCGATCACCCAGATTGTTATCATCCTCGTTGCCATCATTGCACTCCTTATCGCATGGAGAAAAGGTCTCTTAAAACCCCTGACAGACCGGTTCAGGAAGAAGCGAGAAAAAGATGATGACCCCGGGCAGGAGCAGTAAATCCATTTTTAAAGGCGGGGTTTTTCTGTGACAGCAGTACCGGTCATCGAACTATCAGATGTGACCAAGATTTATCCGCTCGCCTCCGGCGACGTGGTCGCGCTCGACCACCTCTCCATCCGGATCGAACGGGGAGAGTTTGTCGCGATCATGGGGCCCTCGGGCTCCGGCAAGTCCACCCTCCTCAACCAGATCGGGGGGCTGGACATCCCGACCTCCGGGATCCTGCGCATTACCGGCAAGAACATCCGGAAGATGTCCGATGAGAAACTCACGGACCTCCGGCTCAATGCCATCGGCTATATCTTCCAGAAGTTCAACCTCATCCCGCTCCTCTCGGCATATGAGAATGTGGAATACCCGTACATCCTCAAGCACCGGTGCAGCGATACCACGGGACGGGTCAGCCAGCTGTTGAACGAGGTCGGCATCAATAAACGCCTCGCAGAGCACAAGCCGGCCGAGCTCTCAGGCGGGCAGCAGCAGCGGGTTGCAATCGCGCGGGCGCTCATCAACGACCCGGACATCCTCCTCTGCGATGAGCCGACCGGCAACCTGGATACCCGGACCGGCGGGCAGATCATGGAGATGCTCACCACCCTGCACCGGCAGGGCAGGACGGTCATTATCGTTACCCACGACCCGTCTATCGGACAGCAGGCAGAACGGATCATCCAGATCAAGGACGGGAGGGTGGAAGAAACATGAAGAAGGACATCATCCTCCAGCTCTCGCTCCGGAGTATCCGGCTCAACTTCCTCCGTTCGCTGCTCGCGGCCATCGGCATTGTCATTGGCGTTGTGGCCATATCCTCGATGGGAATGATGGGCGCAAACATGACCATGTCGGTTACCGAAGAACTCTCTGCAATGGCCAATGTCCTGGTCATAAACTCTGGCAGTGGCGGGGGTGGCGGAATGATGGGGCCGGGCAGCAGCGGTTCCAGCGATGACAATTATATCGACAGGGAGCAGTTTGAGGATATTGAACGGACCGCCGGAAAATACGGTTCGGTCTACCCGCTCTACCAGGAGTCTGATACGATCGGGATCCGGGACCAGGAACGCAGGGCAACCATCTATGGAATGCGGGATGAGGACATGGCAACGATCCTGACGGTAGATAACGGGACACTCCCCCAGACCTCAGGTTCGGTCGTTGTCGGCCCGAGCTTTGCAGAGAACAACGACCTCACGATCGGGAGCCGCATCACCATCGGTGACGAGGATGATGAAGCAGCAGTCATCCAGAAGGTCCGGGTCGTCGGTATCCTTGAGGAGAAAGGGATGTCCATGGACCTCAACAGCGACAATGCCATCATCATGACCGAGAAGGCCTTCACCAGCCTCTATGGCGGGGAGGGCGAGTACGCGCAGGTGAACGTCATTCTCGACGACATCGATGATGCAGACGAGGCGACCGAGGCCATTGAGGACCAGCTGAACCGCAAGGAGGAAGAGGTCCGGGTGCAGGATAGCAGCCGTATGATGGAGAGCATCACGTCAACAGTCAGCACGATGACGACGTTTGTCATGGCCATTGCCGGCATCTCGCTCCTGGTTGCCGCGACATCGATCTTCAACGTGATGATGATGTCGGTGACCGAACGGATCCGGGAGATCGGCATCCTCAGGAGCATCGGCACCCAGAAAGGCGAGGTGCTCCGGATGTTCATCTATGAAGCGGTGATTCTCGGCCTCGTCGGCGCCATCATCGGGGCAGTCATGAGCCTTATCTTAGGCTGGCTCGTCGTGCTCGCCATGGTCGGCACAACGGATTATTTCTTCACCTACCAGAGCCTGATCTATGTCCCGGTATCGATGGCTATCGGGATCGCCATCTGCATTGTCTCGGGAGTCTACCCGGCCTGGCGGGCGGCAAACCTTGACCCGATCGAGGCGCTGCGGGCGGAATGACCCCAGGCGGTTCTTACAATTTTTCTTGAAGATTGATTTTTAGAGATCTCTGAGAGAAACAGATCGTTCGTGGCTGAACAGGAAACCTGAATTGAAAAAAATGCTCTGTAGAAACGGGTACGAACCGGTGGAGTTCACGCCGGAACGATGAAAATCGGAAAAGACATCATAATTTTCACGAAGGCTCCCCGCCTCAGGGCCCCTCCGGGGCACGGCGGGGCAGTTTGTGTGTTTTTTAGAAATATCAGTCATTGATCCGCCGCGGGGGCGCCCCGTCGTGGGCGGCGGCATATGTCATAATCGGGGTTATGGGGGTCTCAACCCCCATTATTCTGTCTGATAGGATTCAATTTTCTCAGGAAATCTATCGTACAATTCTGATGCTCTTTTTGGGCCTTGCCCCCGCCGCTGTGGCATCCCCGAATTGCAATAACGCCGTATGAGCTGGGCTATTTTGAATGAGGTCAGTATACAGATAATTTCACAGCATCATATGCGCGATTGAGCCCCCAACGGGGGCAGGGCTGGGGCAAGGGGGCGATTTAATCATTTAACAATGATTTCCCATGAAAATTG